>JAEYYB010000082.1 GCA_023430975.1 Bacillota bacterium
TAAGAATCGGATACCAATACGGCCTGACAGGAAGATCGAGAGAAAGCTTCCAAGAAAGAAACGGTTTCACATGAACAAGAAAGATGTCCTGTAATTTTATGGAACGTTAGCTTGATGACATTGTTTAGATATATGGTTAATCTATAAATGCTCAGATTGTGATTCTACATGGAATATGACTATTTACTCACGCATCAATCCCAAAAGTATCGCCCAAGAAATATTAGAGGAGTTTCATAGCAATAATAGAGAACTTGCCAGGAAATACGCTATGGATATGGATCTAATCCGCAGAAATGGAGCCCAAGTTGGCCTTCCCAAATATGAAATACTAGGCCCTGCTATTGATTTTACCATTCCTGTTGAGTTGCATATAAAAAGCTCATACCCATCCCAGCTTAAATTATCTGCTTTATTACGGGAAATATTAAATTTATCTAAAGCTGATTTTGAACAAATGATAGTGAGCGAATCAATCCGAAGCACCAGCGGGCTTGACCTAAAAAAATGCAAAATGCAGACAGAAATTATGCTTATAATTGATAACAAAAACTTTATATAACATAAAAGCCTTATATCTCAAAACATTGGGACATAAGGCTTTTATCATCATGAACCATTACAAATTTGATTATCCAAGGTATTAAGGAATGCATTATTAATTGGTACACATTGTATTTCCTAAAATTTATATAACATGTCATATACTTATTAAACCATACATAAAAATACATGACATAAGAGGTAAAAACCAACTTATTTTTGTAAACCAGTTGTAATAAAATAGAATTATATAAAATATATAGATTCCAAATAAATCAGGAGGTATAATATGCTTCATAGAATCATTTCTGCGATATTTTCTACTGTTCTTATCTTTAGCCTCACTAGTTCACCATCTTATGCATATGACAAACCTGCAAATGATTGCACAAGTTTCAGTGGTAAAGTAAATATTGGCAGTTACTCAATGTTTATTGATGTAAAAGGCCAACGTCAACATGGGCTGCCTACTGTAGTATTTGAAAATGGTAACGGTGACAGCCAGGAAATTTGGGATAAGGTTGCTCCAGAAATAGCAAAAATAACCCGTGTTGTAACATATGACAGAATTGGAATCGGGCAATCTGACTGTCCAATTAGAAGTAAGGTAGACTACACTGCAGCAGGTGAAGTACAGAGGCTTCATACCCTTCTTAAGAAAGCCAAGATAAACGGACCCATTGTTTTCGCTGCACATTCCATTGGGGGATTATACGCCCGAGAGTATCAATATCTTTATCCTGATCAGGTCAAAGGTATTATATTCATCGAACCGTCAACAGAGTATGGGGAAAAATACCTTTTCAAGGAATTTGATCGCAAGGCACAGCTTGAAATAATATCTCAAGACCTAACCTATGGCACTGGCATTCCGATTGAGTTAGACACTAATGACTTACTTAACTCTTACAATCAAATTCTTAAAGCACAAGCCACTGACCCACTACGAAACCTTCCGATAGAAGTATTGTCTGGATCAAATCATCACTTTCCAGCTATCTTGCCGAACCTTGAAGCACGGTGGGCAGGCAGACAAGCTTATATTGCCAGCCTGTCTAACCTATCAATCCATAGGATCGATGCAAATAACGGACATTATCTCCATAAGGATAATCCATCATTTGTAATTAATGGAATCAAAGAACTTCTCACTAATCTTAAACCTACTAAGCCTTCTAAACCTTCTAAACCTTCTAAATCTTCTAAACCTTTTAAATCTACTAATAGTTAAGTTACAGTTTTATTTCTTATATTACTAAATAATGTTATTTAATAATTTATATTATTTTGTTTATCCGATTATCTGATGGGTATAAATTATATGTAATTTATTAAATATAATAAACTTTACAAACCAGAGAGGAAGTGTTCTACTTGGAATTAAAGGATCTAAAAGTTGTCAGTCTAAACATTACAGAAGATAATTATGAATACAAAGGTCTTTTTAGATTATGTAGTGATGATAAATGTATGGATGCAGATCTTGAAAAATTATCCGATCAAAACTTTCTTCAAGAAGTAAAAGTTGCCTTTAATATAGAAGATCCCATATCAGCAATCAAATCTGATATAATGGATAAGGTTATTGTTGCTTCAAAGCAAGAATCCAAAATAAGCCAGGGTGAAAGCTGTTGTAACGATAAAATTGATAAAAAGATTCAAAGATCTTTAGATTCCCTGAACATGTCGTAAAGCTTATTACCAAAATGTTAATATAGTAAATTATTTGTCTTTATAATATTTTTAGTGTATTATTTTAATAAAATGCTTTATAGGAGAGGTGGAACATGGATAATTATAATATTATGGCAATAGTGATCAGCCATCGTTCAAAAAACGCACCAGATGTACAGAAAGTACTAACCAAATTCGGATGCATGATAAAAGTTAGACTTGGATTGCATGAGGCTGGTAATGTTTGCTCTGAAGAAGGACTAATTGTGCTCCAGCTAGTTGGAGAAGGTTCTGAAATTAAAAGTTTTCAGGAAGAATTAAATGCCCTTGAAGGTGTAAGAGCAAATACTATGGTAGTTTAGCTATAAATATGGTCTATAATTATAGGCATTTAATATAATTCAAAATAATTACAAAATCTAAGGAGGATTTTTTTGCTATGAAAAAATATGTTTGTTCAGTATGCGGATATGTTCATGAAGGTGATGAAGCTCCAGACAATTGCCCACAATGTAAAGCTCCTAAGGAAAAGTTCTATGAAAAATTAGAAGGTTTGGCACAATGGGCTGATGAACATAAAATTGGTGTTGCACAGGGCGTTGATCCTGAAATACTTGAAGGTTTGAGAGCTAACTTTATGGGCGAGTGTACTGAGGTTGGAATGTACCTTGCTATGAGCCGTCAGGCAGATAGAGAAGGCTATCCTGAAATTGCCGAAGCTTATAAAAGAATTGCTTTCGAAGAAGCTGATCATGCTGCAAGGTTTGCAGAGCTTTTAGGAGAAGTTGTTTATGCTGATACAAAAAAGAACCTGCAGTTAAGAGTTGAAGCAGAACATGGTGCCTGTCAAGGCAAAAAAGACATCGCAACAAAAGCAAAACAGCTTAATTATGATGCAATTCATGACACCGTTCATGAAATGTGTAAGGATGAAGCTCGACACGGAATGGCATTTAAAGGTCTTTTGGAGAGATATTTCGGTAAGTAAGGATTACAAGGGAAGTTATAAGTTAAAACCTTGTTTTTATGAGATATAAGTGTTTAATATGAGGAATGTTGCAATTGCAGCATTCCTCATTTAATTTATCTTGCTATTTTAATCATCTGCTGAATTCGTTCTATTACCTTTATATCAGGTGCCGGAACAGCCGATGGAATATCCTTTTTGAACCCGTATGCAGAAAACTCTTTTTCAAGCAGCGATAAATCTACTTCCCCACCGGACGGTCTATAACCCTGCTTCATGGCTTTTTGCTGTACCTCCGGGCTCATGAGATAGTCCCTGAACTTTTTACATGCTTCTATCTTTTTATCACTGGAATTATTACCCTTTAGGATGATAAACGGTCTATTGCTCCAAATAGTAGGATTGGGGTATATAATTTTCAAATTGCCCCATCTCCCCTTTGCGTTCTTGATATTTGAAAGTGCATAATATTCGTATATTGCACCAATATCATACCTGCTAGGCCCATAAAGAACCACGTTCTCTATGAATTTCCCCGAGCCTTCCTCTTGTTTGGCAGTATTTTTTTCGAATTTCTTTATGTACTCTACAAGCTTGTCATTTGCAATATCTTCAACCTGGAGGCTCTTTTTGGGAGTATTATTCATACTGTAGAAGTTGTGTGCAAGGAGTGTTATAAACTGAACTCCTGAGTTTGATTTTAAAGGATCGGTGTGTGAAAAGTTAACAAAACCCCAACTCGCTTGGCCGCCAAGGGACTGCCACGTCTTCCCTCCTGAAACAATATCGTACAGCGAATTTATGGTGATATCACCAAGCTTGTTCATTCTGTCTTCCCAACCCACAAGAACCAATGGAGAGGCAACAATAGAAGTAGATTCCAATATTATATCCTTTCCACTGTGCTCAGTCTTATATATTTCCCTTAATGTCTCCACACCTGTCTCATCTGCACTTATCCATGCATCAACATCATTATCCTTATTTATATACTCTGCTGCTTCAAAGGTGCCCAGACCTTTATAATTAATTTCAATATTTTTATTCTTCTGGATAAAATCCTTTCTCGCTTCCTCAAAGAAACCATCGCTACTGCCTGTTTTACTTATAATATTCAGAACAATCTTTTCCTTGCTGCCGCTTTCACCTTCAACAGTCGGCTTGTCAACAGGGCTGTTTTTATCTCTGCTGCTGTAAAACATTATTCCAGCAGCAATAGCAATGGAAGCCAATGCTATAATAAAAAAAGCAACTTTATTCCTGTTCATAGTTCTCCCCCTTATAATTTCATAACTTTAGCTATATCTTTTACGCTTCCGGAAAATATCTCCAACTGCTGGTTTATATTATTTGATACCTGATCAGACATGTTATCGCTTAATTCATCAGAATAAATAATTGTCTCAATCTTTTCCAATGTACTCAAAATATAATAAAGCTTGGATTCACAATCATCAAGATTGTTTCTTATATGTTGAAGCTCGGCTAATGTCTGTTTTTTTTCCGCCAAGGCTTTCTCATAGGTTTGTCTTGCACTTTCACTTATGCCTGAACTCAGCTTCATCTCCAGTGACTTTATGTCGGTAGAAGCTTGTGCATCCCTGTTTTGAAGAAACCTGGCTCCTTTTCTATAGCTCAAGACCAGATTGGGTATCAACTCCTCAAAACTTGCAATCTCAGACATAAACCTTGTAATAAACTGATACTTTCCCTTGTCAAAAGATTTGATGTTGTTTAATACAATGCCAAGTTTTTCAATGATAGGCGTCAGCCTGTCTCTTGACTCATATGCAAGCTTCCGAAAATCATTATAATCCACTTCTTTTATCTGAGGCTCATTATCCTCCGAAAATAATACAGAATATGTAGCTGTAAATAGAAACACAAGCCCTCCGAGCACTGCTCCTATAGGAGAATTATATCTACCTAATGATATTGCAGAGGCAATTACAGCTACACCAAAGGCTAACGCCGTTTTCAAACTCAATATCGAATCAAAAAAACTCTTATTTTTCATACACACATCCTAGAAGAAAGTTTTTATTTGCTCAAACAATTTCAAAATTGTATCAGGGTTACCCTCATAGTACTTGCCGCCAGTCTTATCAGCAATTTCCTCCAGAAGATCCTTGTCAACATCATCACCATAACCTACAGTCATTATTATAGGCATTTTCCCTTCGTTCTTATCTATATCCGCAATGAGACTCTTAAATGTGTGTTCGCTGTGATTGTCTCTCCCGTCTGTCAGTACTACTATCATATTTATCTTTTTTGATGAGTCCTGTTTGTTGATATTATCAATACCTGCAATAGCTTTTCTAATTGCATCGTATAAAGCTGTACTACCTTCTGCATTAATGCTGCTTAAGATTGTATCCATCTCCTTTAAATCTTTGCCTTTTACAGTGTAAACATCGCTGATATCGGAGCTGAAAGTCATAAGACTGATTGTATCCTCGCTATCGATACTTGTATAGTTCTTTTTCTGTTCTTCAACCTTAAATAAATTGGATAATGCACTAATTGAATTTTCCAAAGGTTCACCGCTCATGCTTCCTGATTTATCCATAACAAAAAGCACGTTTGCCCTTTTCTTCATAGTCTTTTGCCAGTCTTCAAGGATTGCATTTACAACCTCGATCTTGGGCAGTTCCAAAGTTGTCTGGGGCTTAAGCGGATCAACACCATTAGATTTGGATATGGCTTGTGATAAAGGTATGTTTGAACTTGCAGGCCTGAAGAAATAGCTATCCATACCCATCTTTTGTATTTCTTCCGACAGCAAAACTTTTTTGATCTCCTGAAGTGCTTTTTTCTGACTTTCATTTGTCTCTACAGCATAAACATTGGTAAAGCACACATCTCCCCAAATGGTCCCTTCCTTAGGATATATAGCTACAACTTTTTCCTTGTCTTTGTTTTTACTGTTCATGTCAGCGACCATGTATTCGTAAAGAACTGCATATTGAATAAATTTGGGTCCCTTCTCCAAAATCTTTTTCTGAAGGAGGGCTGTACTGTCACCATAGTGAACAATAGTCTGTTCCAACTGCTTAAGCTTCTCGCTGTTGGACTTTATGTCATTGATATCCAAAGCCTTTTGCTTGCCGCTGAAAGCATATTCAGCTGCTATAAGTGCGTTTAAGCCTGAGTTTGACTTGGCAGGATGAGTATGTGCAAACCTTACGGGATTTAATATTGATTTGCCATAAATCCCCCAGCCGGAAGGATCAGTTGATAATTTTAAAATATCGCTCCATCCGATCTCTTTTTCAGGATACCCCATCATTTTTGCAAGTGACTCCTGCATTGCAATAACTGTTGGTGACAAAAATATAGTATCATAGCTTTCATCTACAATAGGCTTTGTATTCCCCTTTTTGTACCATAAATCGTTTGCCCACTGTATATGGGTACTTGATGCAGGCATCCAACCTATATAGTCAGCACCAGGCTGCATTATTTTATCCATTGCCTCCCCAGTACCAGCTTTATCTGTAGATATGTAAATGCTTTTTCCATCAACTTTAATTCCCTTTGTATCCAGTATATTTTGAACCTTATCAAAAATCCACTGTTTATCATTACCTATCATTAGTTTTACGTTTATTGAATTTGGAGGTGGATTATTGCTACTGACTTCCTTCTTTGCAGGGTTTTGAGTACAAGATGTAACCATCATAAGGCACAACATGATAGCTACTGCTGTTGAAATAATTCTCTTCAAAATATTACCTCCTAAATGTTATATACTATAAATTATATATCACTTTTACAATGATTGCAATTTCACAGCGATAGAAACGGATAGAAACGATAGATGAATAGAATGGTTTAGAATAGAATGGTGTAGAATACATAATAAGTTATTTCTAAGGCATTACTTATTTCCTGGACAAAAAACAACTCCGGCTATTTATTGAACCGGAGCTGCTCGTTAGTAGATGATACTCTTTATACAAATTATTCAATTTTTTGATTGTCAGTACCATCCTTTTTCATTTTGAAGGCAAAATATCTGTTATCTTTGTCAGTATATGTCTTGTCAAATACCAAATAATATATCCAATCTCCTGCAATGTTGATATACATTGATACCTTTTCATTTAGCTTGGTCCTTTCGCTACCATCTTTCTTTATCTTATACATCGCTTTATAGGCGGTATCATTTCGGTAATAAATCCAATCTCCTGAAACATTTACAAATGCACATATATCTCTTGTTACTCTTGTTCTCTCGGTACCATCTGTTTTAATCTTATAGAGTCTGTCATTATCTCCCCCATCGGAATAATAAATCCAGTCTCCATCTACAGCTATATACCATGCTCTGTATTCATAAAGCTTTTCTTGTTTAGACCCATCTAAAGATATCTTGCACAAGCTGTCCCTTTCGCTAAAATTGGAATAATAAATCCAATCTCCCGATATTGTAACATATTTTGATTCGTTGTCATTAATCTTAGTCTTTTTGCTGCCATCAAGTTTCATTCTATAAATTTTATTGCCCTCGCTAGAATCGGTATAGTAAAGCCACCCTTTGTAATAGGTCATAAAAGAGCAATTGTCTTTATTAATTATTTCTCTACCGGTTCCATCTGTCTTAATTCTAGTGACTTTAAAATTGTCATTTACATTTATGTAGTATATATAGTCACCTATAACATTTATAAATCTCGGAGTATCATCAGATAAAACAGATTTTTGACTTCCATCTGGTTTGGATTTTGCCAGTTTATAATCATCGTTGGAGAAATAAACCCAATCACCACTTTTAAATACAATTCCCGCATTGGAAACGTTGGTGTAAGGAGTCTCAGAAGGGCTGTAAATTTCTTGAACTTTTTCCAACTCACTTATATCGATATTGGAAGAACTACATGATGTCAACACTAGTGAAAACAAAATAAGCAAAATACTGACCTTTTTTACTAAAACATTCATTAAATCTGTCCCCTTTTTTCTACCTTGATTTTTTTTGGTGAGAAATTATGGCATACACAATAATTTCCTAAGAATTGAAATAAGTTTATACACCAATATCTTATCCCTATATATTAATTATAATTATAAAATTACAAAATAAAAGCTTTTCTTTAAAAGTTTAAAATTTTTTTACAAAGTTTGCACATATGTTCTAAGGCATGATTGAAATATTACCTCCCGTTTTAAGCGTGTGTTCACGAGTTAAGTGAACACGAAAGCGAAATTACGGGAGGTTATATTTTCAACATGACTAAGGCATGATTGAAATATTACCTCCCGTTTTAAGCGTGTGTTCACGAGTTAAGTGAACACGAAAGCCAAATTACGGGAGGTTATATTTTCAACATACCTAAACAGCAGGATAATTTGCTGCAGTAGCATTAAAGTGCTTTGCCAGAAGGATAATATCCGACATGTTTATTGAACCGTCCAAATTTAAATCATATTGACTTTCATATTTTGCATCACTGCTAACTGCATTAAATACCTTTGCAAGACTTATAACATCAGCCATGTTTATGGCATCGTCCTGGGCACCATTTATAGGTATATCACCTACCCACATTTCCACTGGTGAAGACTGACTGGACAATTCTTTATCAGCAGTCAATGGAATATTGCTGATTGTCCTTGTCAGATAACCTGCTTTGCTTATTTTCAAGGAATATCCACTGGTACTTGATGGTAATGCTGTAATTTCAAAATATCCCTTTGCATCCGAAACAACATTAAGCTGTTTTCCAACAACCTCCACCTTGAATCCCTGCCTTAATTCTGTACTGGAAGACGAAACTGCAAAGTCAGGGCTCACATATCCACTAAGTTTATAGCCTTCGTCAGCTTTCATTTTCAAGCCATAACCCAATTGGTAAAGGGGTGTTTTTCCATCTCCCTCATTTACAGGAATCTGTGCATTGCTTGAAGGCCATGACATAGGAAGCTTTCCGGTAAAATCATAATCACCGAATAAACAATCGGAAACGCCATTACCCTCAGTACCTGGAAGCCATGCAGCAACAAATGCGGCTGAGTCCTTTATCTGATCTGTTACAATCATCGGTCTTCCCGATACTAATACTACTACCATTGGAATACCTGCACTCTTAACATTGTTAATAGTCTGGATATCTTCAGCCGATAACGCTAAGTCAGTTCTATCCCCTTTTACTTCTGCATAAGGTGTTTCACCTACAACAACCACAGCAACATCATGTCCCTGTGCTCCATAGCCATTTAGATTGTATGTTACAGTAGTTCCAGGGTTTACTGCACTTTTTATACCCTGCAATATGGTAGTGCCCTGTGTAATGTTACCGCTTTTTCCCTGCCATGTTATTGTCCATCCCCCACATTGATTACCTAAATCATCTGCATTTTTACCTGCTACAAAAATTTTCTTCCCATTTTTTGCCAAAGGTAAAATCTTGTTGTCATTTTTCAATAAGACCAAGGATTTTCTAACAGCTTCTCTTGCAACTGATCTGTGGTCGGCTGAGCCTACTTGGGACATAAGACTTCTGTCGGCATATGGTTTTTCAAAAAGCCCTAACTGGAATTTAACTCTAAGAATTCTGGTAACAGCATCATCTATTCTGGACATTGGAACTTCTCCGTTTCCAACCAGATCCTTAAGATGAGTTATAACAGTCTTCCACATCTTTGGTTCCATATACATATCAACACCTGCATTGACAGACTCCTTTACACAATTTCTAAAGTTTGTCTTGTCTATGTCTTTTATTGCTTCATAGTCTGATACCACGAAACCGTCAAATTTCAATTCATTCTTTAAAACATTAGTAAGCAACCACTTATTGCCATGGCACTCCAACCCATTGATGCTGCTAAAAGATGCCATTAGAGTCCTTGCACCTGCTTTAATTGCTTCTATGTACGGAGGCAGATATTTTTCTCTGATCTCAGCTTCTGTCAGCACTGAATCACTTGCATCAACGCCATTTGTTGTAGCTCCGTCACCTATAAAATGTTTAATACACCCTAAAATCTTATCATTGTTAGTAAGATCTGTAAGATAATTATCACCCTGCAGGCCCTTTGTAGCAGCTACACCTAATTTTGTAACGATATCGGTATTCTCACTGAAACCTTCGTAGGTTCTGCCCCATTTTTCATTCTGGGGAACAGCTATACAAGGAGCAAAAGTCCAGTGGGCACCTGTTGCCCTCACCTCTTTGGCAGTTATTTGCCCTATTTTATAAACAAGCTCTTCATCATTTGCTGCACCAAGTCCAATATTGTGAGGAAAAATGGTAGCTCCATACAGGTTATTATGACCATGCACAGCATCTACACCGTATATAAAGGGTATTTGGAGCCTTGTAGACATAGCCGCCTTTTGATAGTCATCGGTCATATCACACCATCCGGTAGGTGTGTTTGACATTGGAACATTTCCACCGCCGCTGAAAACGGATCCTAAATAATAATTCTTTACATCATCAGCAGTTGCAGTATGTCTCTCAGGCTGAATCATCTGACCAACCTTCTCATCAAGTGTCATTCTGGAAAGAAGGTCTTTTACCCTTGCCTCTACAGGTTGGCTCGGATCCTGATAAACATTTGCCGCCTTTACAGTAGTTGGTGCATTGACAAACACCAAACTCGATACTGTTACCGCCGATACAAAAATTGATAGTACACTTTTTGATTTTTTTCTTATACTTTTTTCCCCTATTAGCATTTTTCTTCTCCCTCTCTTAAAGTTTTATTTTTTATTGTAAAATATTTTTCGTAATATATATAAATAAGCCTCCCTTCACTTTGGAATTATATTGACATATTACGAAAAATATAACTTAATAAAAGCAATGTTACTTTGGTGCCTTGTTTCATTTATATCTGAATTTTCTAAAGACACCATAATTCTAAGAAAACAAAACTACAACTTTATCTATAAATTATATAAAAGGGACGTTGCTGAGAATAATTGCCACAGAAGCTATATGTTTTGAGAAACATCACTATAAAAATCAACTTATTATTTTATATAAGACTTATCCAACGATATTTTAAATTTTATCATTTTAACTAATTATTTTCAATCATACCTATATGAAAAGTGTTAATAATCTTTCATTTGTCAGAGCAAATAACGAACGCTTTTACGGGATTTGCGATAGACAAATGTAATAGCTTATTAACTTTTCATATATATGAAAAGTGTTAATAATCTTACATTTGGCGGAGCAAATAACGAACGGTTTAACATAATTAAAATAAGTATTAATCTTACATTTGGCAGAGCAAAATAACGAACGTTTTAGCGTTATTTTGTGATAGACAAATAGCAAGATTAACTGATTTTAATAGATTTGCGATAGACAAATGTAATAGATTTATAACTTTTAATATAAATACAAATTGCCAATAAAATCATCTAATGCTATAATGTTTTATTATTTAGACAAGGAGATAATACAATGAAATACTTAAAGTTCTTATTGATATTTATACCAATAAGTATCATATGTAAGGTTTTAAAGCTGAACGAAGTTGCATTGTTTTTCACATCGGCAGCCGCTATTATTCCATTAGCGGGCATTATGGGTGAAGCTACAGAAGAAATATCAGTTTACTCAGGCCCAAGAATAGGCGGTTTTCTTAATGCCACTTTCGGTAATGCTACAGAACTTATTATCGCTTTCTTTGCCTTGAAGGAAGGATTATTTGACATTGTAAAGGCCTCTATTGCAGGTTCTGTTATAGGAAACGTCCTTTTAGTTCTTGGTGCAAGTATGTTTGTAGGTGGATTAAAGTTCAAAACCCAGACATTTAACAAAAGTGCAAATGAGGTTACATCAAGTATGCTGCTGTTTGCAGTTATAGGCCTTGTTGTACCGGCTATATTCCTGCACACGGTAAAACCCGAGCTCCTAAACTCACCCCACTATGAAAAGCTGAGCATAGGAATTGCAACCTTTATGTTTATAATATATATATGTGGCCTTTTCTTTTCATTCTATACACACAAGGATATCTATGGAACCAATCATAGCGAAGAAGTAAAGTCAAAGTGGAGTTTAAAGAAGTCAATTTCAGTTCTTGTACTTGCAACAGTGGCAATTGCTCTTGAAAGTGAATTCTTAGTCGGATCAGTTGAATCTGTAACCCATTCACTTGGACTAAGCGAATTCTTCGTAGGTATCATACTGATACCTATCATCGGAAATGCAGCAGAACATAGTACTGCGATACTTATGGCAGCAAAAAACAAAATGGATGTTGCAATTGAAATTGCCCTAGGTTCAAGCCTTCAGATTATCCTGTTTGTTGCACCGCTCTTAGTATTTCTAAGCCTTTTATTCAAGCCTATGGATATGATATTTAACGAATTTGAGCTTATATCCATAATTGTTGCAGTAATAATAGCAAACAAAGTATCAAACGATGGTGAATCCAACTGGCTTGAAGGTCTTCAGCTCATAGCGGTATACGGCATTCTGGCAATTTCGTTCCTAATATTATAATATAAACTTACCTTAAAATGAATTTAAAGAGGTGACCTCATGGCCACCTCTTTATTATGAAATTTAATGTTTGATTAATTCTTTTCCATCCATCTATGGTTCAATCCCGCTTACAAGCTTCCCGTCAAGGTATAGAGTGACTTTATCCCATTTGGCATAACTGTTTGATGCAGCAGTAAATGAGTAGTCTCCTGATTGCTCATATTCTGTCCATCCATCTTTGGTAAGTCTTACCTGCACTTCAATGCTTTTTCCCGGTTCTAAAGTATTGGCCTTTTTGGTAAATCCAATTTCAGCATAGCAATCTGCCTTATTTTTTGCCGGAATCATTTTTACAAACTTGCAGATTACAGCATCATTTCCCACTGTTGACCAATCGCACCAAAAGTTATTCTTTTTATTATCATCGGAAGTAAAGTAATATCTTAGCTTTACATCCATCAGTTTTATACTTGAACTCCCTGTATTAGTGAGCAAAAATTTGGTGCCGATTGTGTTGGATCTGGAAGCCGGTACAGAGTTGAAAAACTTGAGGTCGATTTTGCCGGAAGTACCTGATTTTCCTGCAATGCTTGCAGAACTGTTTATATTATTCCTTGCAGGAGTATTTATTTGTCTTGGAATACTGGTTGCTTTAGGTTCATCAGCATCCCTGGAACTTACCGATTCAACCTTTGCCCCCGGGGGTTCATCAGGCTCCTTCCCACCCACTTTAACACCAGCATCATATACAGGTATGTACATGGTTTTCACTGCAGTACCATTTGATAATCCCTGGTATGAATAATCATTTTCCGGGTTAAAGTTTCCTCCTTCTGCAGCAATCCTGAACTGTACCTCCTTCTTAAATGCCGATTGTCCTCCAGGCCTTATTTCAGTTCCGTCAAAATCAACAGTAACATAATAAATATTGCCATTGAACTTATTTATAGGGGAAATTTTTGCACCACCCTGGTTGTAATTAAGGCTTACCTTTAAGTTTGCAGGTCCTTTACCTCCTCTAATGAGCTCGCTTAAATCCATAAAGTACTTAAACGATAATTTTCTGCTGGATCTTGCCGGCCATCCTGAAGTGTTATTTAATATTGCTTTTATCTCAACAAAATTACTGGCTGATGCATTAACAGAGGCTTCTACAAAGAACTCTTCTTCCACTTTTTCAAAGGCTTTAAAGCCTTCAATAGGACTGCCTCCATAAAGAAGATACATTTTTGCAAGTGCCCCAGTAAATCCTGCATTATAATCGCATGCAACCTCATTATTCGTATAGTTTCCAATCTCGTCCTTATAACTATCATCATTGCCTGGGCCTCCAACAAGGGCACCATAAAGAATATGCCTATGTTGATTGGGTATAGTTAGGCTGTCAGCCCAGGAGCCATGTGCCGTCCTGTGATGTGGATGCTCTGGAGGATTCTTTCCATACCCTACTACAAAACTCCTTCCTGAGCTGCCAAGTGCATATTCAATCTGCTTTTTTGCAAATTCCTTGTACTTATCCCTTTTATCATTGCCACACCCATCCCAATCAGCATAAATACTTGCTAAAAATGCTTCTGTAGTTGAATACCGCAATGAACCCCACTGATCAAGCCATGCCAATCCTTTCGGAGTATACTTTATTTTATCCGAACCTATACCTGCCCAGTAATCAAGATGGTTTTCAAGTGCCTCCTTATAAATCGGCTTTTTAGTGATCCTTGCAAGCAGCAATTCAGCACCATTATGAACATCATCCCAGCAAAATGCCCATTTATAAGCAATGGTATCTGTTTGGGGTTCTCTCTTCCAATTGGCTACGTACCCTTCTGCCTTGGAAAGATATGATGAATCTTTTGTTGCAAGGTACAACCATGCTCCAGCCCATGAAAGCTCATCATAAAATCCGCTCCATGATTTGTAAAAGCCCTCTGCTGCCGTATATCCGCTGTCACTTTTAGTGCTGTCGGCAAAACTAAAAAGTTCCCTGGCATGTTTCAAACATTTTGCTGAATACTGTGGATCACTATCTTTAAATATAATAGAAGCAACCGCTAAAGCTGCTGATGTCTCTGCAACGACCGTTGAGCCCGGATTAGACTTGTCCACCTTATACGAAGGTCTTTCCATGCTCATAGCTTCGGCAGGCCCCCACCATCCATGGTCCGTGTTACCGTTTCCAACTTGATAGTAAAACTCATCGGGTTTCGTATGACACTTCATCAGATAATCTGCAGCCCACCTGATATTGTCAAGTATGTATTTTAGCTGGCCGCTCTTTACATAAGCATCTTTATATTCATATACACCCCAACCAAGAACCGCCGCACTATAAGCCATTGGGAGTCCAAATTTCACATGATCTCCAGCGTCATACCATCCCCCTGTAAGATCTACCCCAACATCCGAACCATCCTTCAAACCGGAGTCTCCTCTCCAGTTCATGCGAAGATTTTTTTCATCCAGGTTTCCTGAACGCTGGCATTCATAGAAGAATATCGATTTCTGCAATGCTTCACCAAAATTGAAATCTCCGGTTGCCGGCTGTTGTTCAGGCAGCTTTTCATCACTGTTTTCCGCTGCCTTGTTATCTCCATCATCTGCAATATTATTTGAAGCACTATTATTTTCACTTGCAGAGGATGATACCTTATTCCTGTCGGAAATCTTAGAGGAAGCCGTATAAGTGTTCTTGTTGTTTTTACTTGGTGATGCCATCTGTTTTACAACACACGCTAATAATAAAATAACAAGAAGTGATAAAAAAACAAATAAAAACCGCTTTGCTTCCTTCTTACCCAAATTAAAATCCAAACCATTTAGCTTCATTATATTATACCCCAGTATTATACTTGTCTATAATCATATCCATTTCAGCATCCCATAGGGTATCAACACCGCATAATTCGGGATGCTCTGAAAACCACTCAACAGACCTTCTAATACCAGCTTCAAAGGACACTGTTGCTTTAAAATCGGGTACATACCTCTTTATTTTGCTATTATCAAAAACTGCACTCAGAGCCTTATCACCTAAAAGGCTCCCAAGACTTTCCGGATGTACTTTTGATATAAAATCTGATGCAATATGAATTATATCAGGTTTCACTCCTGCAGCCTTTCCAATCAGCTCATATATCATATTCCATGTAAGTACCTCATCCGAAGTAATATGAAAAGCATGGCCGATAGCCAGTGAATTTCCCATAAGTCCGGTAAATCCCTTGGCAAAATCTGTGTTGTGGGTTATAGTCCACAAAGAAGTACCATCACCATGTACAATTATTTTTTTACCCCTTCGCATTCTATCTACTATAGACCACGGTTTTTGCCAACTGTTCAGGGCCGCAGGTATCATTTGCAAGCCATAGGTAAGGCTGGGGCGGACAATAGTAACAGGAAACCCATTACTACGGTACTCAGCCATTAGAATGTCTTCGCAGGCAATCTTGTCTCTGGAATACTGCCAGAATGGATTTGCAAGAGGGGTTGATTCTGTGATTATATAGTCTGTCGGAGGTTTTTGATATGCTGAAGCAGAACTTATAAAGATATATTGCCCGGCATTTCCCGCAAATAGTTCAAGATCAGTCCTGACATGTTCAGGAGTAAAAGCAATCCAATCAACAATAACATCAAAGCTGTAAGGCTTTAAAACCTCCTTAATACTCTTATAATCTCTTATATCCCCGTTAATCACCTTTGCACCTTTTGGTATATATAAGGGTCTATTTCCTCTGTTAAGAAGATATAGGTCAGCCCCCTTCTCGATTGCAAGCCTTGAAACCGCTTCACTGATTATTCCCGTACCGCCTATAAAAAGTGCTTTCATAAATCACCTCATAATTTTTATAAAAAGCATTATCCTTAATACATATGTTAAAGAATTACATAGTAATTTCAAAGGAATTCCTTATGTCATTTTATCACATCACTGACCAAAATAGTATTAAATGTGATATCTGATTGTGGATTAGGTGATTCCTAGAAAATAACTGGTCAACTGGCGATTTCAAAAATATTGAATTTAGTACTTTTCATCATTAAAAATTGACCAAGGAAATCTTTGAAATCGCCTTAATGCTTTTTATAATTAATCTATCGTTAGGCAATCAAGAACCATAATTCAAACAATTATGTATCATCTATCCAACTATTTTTCCCGAATTCGCGTCAATATAAACAAGCCAGAACCCAAAAGCTCCATTTTTAGGCTCAACACCTTCTTCCTGTGCCCACCTGCAAAACACACCTAGCGGCCTTTGGTCGACCGAATAATTCCCAGGTACACCTAAAACTATATACTCCTTATCGTTGCTAATATCATTGCATATTCCGACTATTAAATTTCTGTGTTTGTAGTATGCAAACAAAACCTTTGGATTAAACAGAAATGGATTTCTTAGATTGCATTGATAGAATATATTATTCAAAACTACGGGATTGGTGACCCCCCACCACTTATAGATCCTGCACCCATTTTTAAATGGATTGGCTACTTCAAAGCTTTTATTAAACAATTCCTTTAACTTATTTGTATCAACACTGCCGTTCATTGTTTCAAAATTGAATTTGCTAAATTCATTATTGAGGCAGCTGGCACAGCCATTAACTTTATTGCAGGATTCGCTGTTCTTTTGTGTACCGTTTTCCTGCTGCGTAAATTTATTGTCTGTTTCTTCAGGCTTATTTTCATCGACCTCAATATAGATATTTTCTTCTTTTAAATCATCATTAGGAGTATCCTTAACATCCATATCTTCAGCCTGTTGATTTTCTATCTGAGTTTCTCCTTGCTGTAAACCATCAGCCTTCTGACTTTCCACCTGTGTTTCTTCTTGTTTTAAATTCTCAGCCTTTTTACTTTTCAGCTGTGCTTCTTCTTTCTTCAAATCCTCAGCCTTTTGACTTTTCAGTTGTGCTTCTTCTTTCTTTAAGTCTTTAGCCTTTTGATTTTCCGGCTGTGCTTCTTCTTTCTTTAACTCTTCAGCCTTTTGATTTTCTTTTGCTTGTATATTCTCAGGCTGTTTATTCTTAATCTGCACATCTTCAGCTTGAACGTTTTTGGCATCAGCTTTATATCCAATATCCTCTGTATTTTGGATCTTATTATCGTTTATAATACTGTTGATATTTACACTGTTTTGATAGTCAGGCAAGACTTTTGGGTAAATCGTCTCTTTAAGCTTATCTTTCCAGGATGCTTCAGCACCTTTATTTGAAACAAGGGGAAAAACCATATTGTTTCTTCTCTGAATCTCAGTACCAACAACTGCTATAATATTAAACTTATCGATAGATATACCTGTAGAATCCACATTAGATGCATCAAACCTCCAGGTAAACTCACCTTTACCTTGGCTTATAGGCAATATTCCTACACATACGGGGTTAAACTGCTCCTTAACGCATTTTATTAAATATAATTTATATACTGCCTTTTCCTGTCTATCATTTAAGTTCTCGATATGAGCAAAAAGCTTTCCCCTGCCGTCTGCAACCTCAATTTTCACATAACCGGTAGGATCTTTACCCAGCCCAAACCCTTCATCGTCACGTTTTAGAATAAAAAACATTCTCCCAAACTTGTACTCTTTATCCATGTTATGCCTCTCAATATTTTCCTATTATTCTAATTATATATATGAGAGGTATTTGGAAAATAAAACAGCATATATAAAAATCATTGTTGATTTTACTTTGGCTGAGCAAATCTATTTGAAATTTGTGCAAATTGATTTATTGTCAAGGTTTCACCTCTAGCATTCTCATCAATACCAAGGTCAATAAGAATTTGCCGGATTTCTTCTTTGCTCCTGGCAAATTTATTAGAGTTAGATAGTGCATTTAAAAGGGTTTTTCTCCTTTGTCCAAAGGATGCCTTAACAGTTGTGAAGAATAAGTCCTTATTAATGAGCTTCACAGCCGGTTCCTTAAATACCTTCATTCTTATTACTGTAGAATCAACCTCAGGCTTTGGCACAAAGCAGTGGGGCGAAACATCAAAAAGCCTTTCGGGTTTTGAGTAGTATTGAACCGCAACAGACAATGCCCCATAATCCTTACCACCGGGAGACGCAACAATCCTTTCAGCAACTTCTTTCTGTATCATAAAAACCATTGTATCTATGCCTGGATTTTCCTCCAGGAACTTCATAATAATTGGCGTTGTTATGTAATAAGGCAAGTTTGCTACTATCTTAACATTCTCTGTCTCAGGTGCCTTTTCTTTTTCCTCCCTTATAACTTCCTCAAGTGAGGTCTTCAGGATATCCTTATTGATAAGTGAAGAATTTGGAAACTCTTTAAGTACCTCTTCCAGCGGAGGAATAAGATGCTTGTCTATTTCAACAGCTATAAGCCTACCTCCTTTAGCTGCAAGTCTCCTTGTCATATTGCCTATGCCTGGGCCAACCTCAATAACAATATCCTTCTTATCAATATCAGCCATACTTACGATTTTATCAATTACATTATCGTCAACAAGAAAATTTTGCCCTAAAGACTTGGTCAATCTAACACCATATTTTTGAATTAATTCTTTTGTTACTTGTCTCATTGCCATATTCCCCACTAAATCTAAAAGTAACGGTTATCCGAATCCATTCAGGCATCCGAATAACCGTCCAATTTTTGTCCCTTATTTATTAACAGATAAACTTACTATTTACTTTAAAACATCTCGAAATAAAAGCTTTAATCTGTCATCATTTCTTTACTGCTAAAATTTGACTCTATTCCGATAAAATATAAACCTTAACTCTTTTACAACCCCATTTATTAACATACGATTGACTGTCAAAATACAAGTCAATGAGGTCGCCTTTTATTGCACTTCCTATATCGGCTGCAACGGCATAACCATAATCAGGTGTATCACCTGCAACCTCTACATATACCTTTGTACCAAGGGGTATAACCCTGGGATCTACCGCAATTATGCCTTTTCTTGCTTTTACTCCCGTATAAGTAATACCAAATTCCGGATGGCCAGGATGCTTTCCTGTATCTGCATAAGAAGCTGTATATGCAGTAGCCCTCATATTTAGAACCTTATCATATCTTAAAAAATCTCCCCTAGAAGTCTTGTGCCCAAGCATAGTTCCCTCTTCAACAATTCTATCTACAGGACTTATCGCTACATTTTCCTTAATAAGAGTTCTTTTAACTTCCTTTCCATCCTCTGTAACAACTTTGTAAACCTTTTCTTTTTTGCCTTCGGTACCCTCTCTCACAGATCTTCTTATCCCGTGTTTTAGTGTAGGGTTATCCTTACTGACTGTCTTATACGGTATAGGTATTTCCTCACTTACGATCTCTTCTTTCACTCTTACAATGCTAAACTTCATATCCTTTTCTATCTTGTCATTTAGCTTTGCTCCCACAATTTTGTCCATAGCATTTAATGTTATGGTCTTCTTAGCAAGAGCATCTTTTACGGTTTCGGCAGTTGTCATTATTTTATCCTGCCGACCTTCAATTACTACATTAATTGGTACAGCCCTTTTTATATGTATTTCATTCGCACTTTTCTTTTGTAATCTTGTCTCCGGCTTGATATTGATATAATCGTCGGGGCTCAACTTTATACCAACCTGATTTAACGCATCACTCACCGTAGATTTCATAGTCTTTACTACAATTTTTTTGCTATCGTCGTAAATTATTACTTCTTTTTTCATATTGAAGTATAATCCAACTCCAGCCAATACAGAGATCACAACAGCTAATAATCCAATTGCAACTTTCCTTAATGAAAAATACCTTTTAATATTTCTCGCAAGCGGTAACATGAGATCACCTCCTGTTAAAATATTAATAAGGGACTTAAATATTTTAATTCAATATGCTGACTTTGTCAAATTTTAGTCCATTTCTTACCGCCTGATACTATTATACCCATATAGACTGAAATTATTCATTTACATTAGCATATTTTGCATGGATTATAACGGCGTGCTTACCTGCATGTTCCATCGACTAAATATAATTGGATTAATACCTATACATAATCGCATCCCTTAATATGACCAGTAATTCATCATATTAGGATTAACAATGGGGCTAATATTCGGGTTCAAGTATGGACTTACCCGTGGCTTATTTGCAGGAATCTGTTCCACCGGCATTTGATTTATAGGCATGTTGCTCACTGGCATCTGATTCATAGGTATGTTGCTCACCGGCATCTGATCCATAGGTATGTTACTTACAGGCATTTGATTGATTGGCATGTTGCTCACCGGCATTTGATTGATTGGCATATTACTTATCGGCATTTGATTAATTGGCATATTGCTTATCGGCATTTGATTCATCGGTATATTGCTTATCGGCATTTGATTGATTGGCATATTGCTTATTGGCATTTGATTCATCGGTATATTGCTTATCGGCATATAATCCATTGGCATATTGCCTATCGGCATAAAATCCATTGGCATTTGTTCCATTGGATACATACCCATGTTTTCTTCACCCATATAACCTATATTATTAAGCATGGGACATTGCATATTCATTAACAAAGGGCAGCACATCATAGGCATTTGAACAGGCATTTGCATTTGTTCAACCTGTGGCATCTCATGTTTTTGTATACATTCTTTGCAGCCCTTATCAGGTGAAACAGCTTCCTTTTCCATACCCTTGTCTTTATCTTTATTCACATCTTTACTCATTGTATAACTCCTCCAAATAATATAAATGAAAGTCTTCATTAACATTATATGACTTATGTATAAATTGGTGAGGATTTGTTATGTAAAGATACATAAATACTCTCAGGATGATCTAACTTTGAACAATAACACTCGGAATATAATCCATTATATCTGAAATCACCCAACTATTTTCATATACGGACATTTTAAAATACCTCTTATTTAGTCCTTCTAAAAAATCACCCTTTATTGCCCCCGGTACCCTCTTCACTTCGATTTGTGCTTCCAGAATTATACTGCCTTCTAAATCTGCTGATAATTCTTCTCTATATAAATCAACCGATTTCAATTTAAATGATTGTACAACGTTTCTAAAATTATCTATAAAATCATTTCTCTTCTTTGCATCTTCCTGGTTTAACAGCTTTGGAGTTTGCAGCTTGAATGCTTCTTCATACCTTCCGGTATCAATATAGTCTGCCCACTTCACAACAGTGTTCTTCAGCTCTATCAGATCATTTTGAAGAAGAAGCTTTTTTATTATACGGTCACTTTCATCCTTAGCTGTCATTAGTGACTGTATATTATCTTGAGCTTTTGTCGATTTTGTTTTTAAATCATCCATTTCATTTTTAAGATTTTCAATCTCGTCATCCCTCTGCCGTAAAACGTTCTTATAGTTAGTATAATCATCGTTTCGGGCATCATTACTTTTAGCCTGGTCTTGTTTTAAGGATTCCACCTGTTCCTTATATCTTTCAACCTCTCCCCCTCTAACCCAAAGGAAATAATTGAATAAAATAAATATGGTAAGTATGAGAGTGCTAACCAGAATCAAAATAAATTTTTTCATCGCCCACCTCCGGCATTTTACACTTATTATATGGATCATATACCAAATAGCCGTCTTGCATTATTAAGCGTCACTGAAGCCACAACCTCAAAATCAAGTCCTTTAATTTCCGCTATCTTCTCAGCAACAAGCCGCACATTCCTTGAATCATTCCTTTTTCCACGAAGCGGCTCAGGACTGAGATATGGGCTGTCAGTCTCTATCAGCATTCTATCCATAGGAACATATTGTAAAACCTCTATCGCTTTCCTTGCATTCTTAAATGTAACAGGGCCACCAAAAGATAAGTAAAATCCCATGTCCAGAAGTATTTTAGCCATTTCCACGCTTCCAGAAAAGCAATGCATGACTCCTCCAACCTGTGATATTTGACTTTCTTTTATTATATTAATTATATCTTCATGAGCATCCCTGTCATGAATTATAGCAGGCATGGAAAGCTCTACAGCAAGGTCCAGCTGTCTTTTAAACCAATACTTCTGTACATCCTTAGGACTGTAGTCATAATAATAATCCAGACCGATTTCACCTATGGCAACAACTTTTGGCTTTCCGGCCAGCTCACTAATCTTTTCTAATGTACTGTCGTCCAAAATGCTTGCACTATGTGGATGGACGCCTACCGATGCATAAACAAAGTCAAATTTTTCAGCAAATTCTATACACATAAGAGATGTGTCAATATCTGTTGCTGCATTTAAAATATAAGATATTCCATCTTTATTAGCTTTGGATAAAACCTCGTCTCTATCGTCCTGGAATTTTTCATCATCATAATGTGCGTGGGAGTCAAAAAGCATACTTACCTCATTATACCATATTTATTAGTAATTAATTTATTAAAGCAATTAATATCACTTTTACTTATCTAACCTTGGAGCCACTGCCGATTTCCTTGTCAAGTGCTGCAAGAACCAGTGACTTGTCATCGGAGGCTGCAAGTATCATTCCCTGTGACTCTATTCCTCTAAGTTTAACAGGCTTAAGATTTGCAACAAGTATTACATACTTGCCCACCATTTCAGCAGGTGAATAGTGCTTTGCAATACCTGATACCACCTGTCTTATTTCATCACCCATTTCTAGCTTCAGCTTAAGAAGCTTATCTGCTCCCTCAACCTTTTCAGCTTCTAAAACCTTGGCCACTCTGAGGTCCACTTTTGCAAAATCATCTATTGTAATATAGCCACTTTCACCAGCATCCTTTTTATCATCAGGCTTTGATGCCTTTTTATCTTCGGCCTTTCCAGCATCGGCTTTTGCATCTTCGCTTTTTGAGGCAGTATTATTATCTGCCATCTTTTCCAACTCTTCGAGCTCTTTTTTGATATCTATTCTTGGGAAAATCACATCTCCCTTATTGACTTTAGTTCCTCCCAGGTACTTGCCCCAAACCTTCGAGCTATCCCAGTCCAATATTCCTGAATTGCCAGCGATACCCAACTGATTCCATATCTTTTCAGGTGTCTCAGGCATAAACGGCTGTATGAGTACTGAAATTATCCTTAAGCTTTCTGCAAGATTGTACATTACTGCAGCAAGCCTCTTGCTGTTAGCCTCGTCCTTTGCCAGAACCCAGGGCATTGTTTCGTCTATATACTTGTTAACCCTTGAAATAGTTTTCCATATTTCTGCAAGTGCTGTATTGTACTGAAGTTTATCCAAAAGCTCCTCAACCTTTTCAGGCATACCCATAACAGTCCCTTTAAGGTCTTCATCAAAATCTCCATCCTGATACTCCGACGGCATAACTCCGCCAAAGTATTTATCTATCATGGCTACAGTTCTGCTTACCAGGTTACCTAAATCATTTGCCAAATCGGAATTAATTCTGTTTATCAATGCTTCATTTGAGAATACACCGTCAGAACCAAATGGCACTTCTCTTAAGAGAAAATATCTTATAGCGTCCAGACCATACTTCTCAATTAGTATAACCGGGTCCACAACATTTCCCTTTGATTTGGACATCTTTCCGCCTTCCAACAGGAGCCATCCATGACCATATATTTGCTTTGGCAGCGGCTCTCCAAGTGCCATCAGCATTGCCGGCCATATTATTGTATGGAAACGTACAATTTCCTTACCTACAAGGTGCACATCTGCAGGCCAGTAGTTTTTATAGTTTTCATCGTTTTCTGACATATATCCAAGTGCAGTTATGTAGTTTGAAAGGGCATCTATCCAAACATAAACAACATGCTTGTCATCAAAGGTTACAGGTACACCCCATGTAAATGTTGTCCTTGATACTGCAAGGTCTTCCAATCCAGGCCTTAAAAAGTTATTAAGCATTTCATTCCTTCTTGATACAGGCTGGATGAAATCTGGGTTCTCTTCAATATGCTTTATAAGTCTATCCTGATACTTTGAAAGTTTAAAGAAATAGGATTCTTCCTTTGTAAGCTCTACTTCCCTTCCACAGTCGGGACATTTTCCATCTACCAATTGAGTCTTTGTCCAGAAGGATTCGCATGGCGTACAGTACCAGCCCTCATACTCACTCTTATAAATGTCGCCCTGATCATAAAGTTTCTTAAATATCTTTTGTACAACTTCCTCATGGTATTTATCAGTGGTTCTGATGAACTTGTCATTGGTAATTTTCATCAGCTTCCATAAATCCTTTATTCCGTTTACTATTTCGTCAACATATTCCTTTGGCGTAACACCTTTTTCTTCTGCTTTTCTCTGTATTTTCTGACCATGTTCGTCTGTTCCTGTCAGAAACATCACGTCATAGCCTCTTAGCCTCTTATATCTTGAAGTTGTATCAGCCGCAACCGTTGTATAGGAATGGCCGATATGAAGCTTATCACTCGGATAATAAATGGGCGTGGTAATATAGTATGTTTTTTTAGACATAATAATCCTCCTGCAAAAATTTTATCTTTGATTATATAAAATTTTTATAATAATTTTTATAGTAATTTTTAATAATATTTTTTAATAATAATTTTTTATAATAAATCTTTATAATAATTTTGTTTTAATATTGTCTCCTATAACCAATAATAATACTATACCTATTTAAAATGAATTTTTCAAGCTACATATACATTAAAAGCGATATAAATCTTACATGAGAGGAGCATTTTAATTGGATCAGAATTATATAAGCGGCACAAAACTCATAACACGTTATGTTTGTAGGGTTTTCCCCCTTGTAAACAAGGAGCTTCACAAAATATCCGGACTATGCAGCAATTCAAAAGACAAAATACTTTCCGACCTTGCGTTAAGAAGCATTAAGAAAAAAAAATTCCATGCTCAGGGTGGATCGGTATATGCATTATACCCAAATGCCCATATGGATGAGACTGTAAAATTCATAGTAAGCTTTCAGACGATAAGCGATTATCTCGATAACCTTTGTGACAGCGCAGGAATATATGATGAACAAGCTTTTCGTCAGCTTCATTACGCCATGAGGGATGCTGTTACTTTAGGCGAAGAAAACAAAGATTACTATAGGTTTTATCCTTTTAGAGAAGATAATGGCTACCTTTGTGCATTAGTTGACCAATGCAGAAAACAGGTAGCCAAGCTTCCATCCTATAACCTTATAAAAGAGCCTATTATAAAACAGGTTGAATTGTACTCAGATCTTCAGTCTCTTAAACACCTGGCAACAGATGTACGGGAAAAGAGACTTATATCATGGTCTAAAGATTACCTTCATGACCATAAAAGAATAAGCACATGGGAATTCTCTGCTGCAACAGGCTCTACACTTAATATTTTCCTTCATTTTGCTTCTGCATGGGACTTAAAGTTAACAGAAGAAGATGTAAGAAAAAATGATATGGCATATTTTCCATGGATAAACGGGCTCCACATACTTCTTGACTATTATATCGATTATGCTGAGGATATTGAAACCAATGAATTAAATTTTACCAGCTACTATGCCAACCAAAAGGAATGTGAGGAAAGGCTTATGTATTTCATAGACAGCTCGTTTGATGCTTGCACAAACCTCAAATACCCCAAATTTCATGCAACTATAGTTAAAGGCCTTTTAGCAATGTATTTATCCGATCCAAAAGCATATAAAGGTTTTAACAGGTTTACAAGCAAATCCATCCTTAAAAATTTCGGTAGAGATAACACATACCTGTACCATAAAGTATGCAAAATGCTAAGGCTTTCAGGTGCTATTTAAAAAAACAAGTGATTTTTCCACCTCGATGTTTTCTTGAGAAATTGTGGTGTAGCATGCACCATAATTTCCTAGACAATTAATTCATTCTGGCATAGACCATATCCGCCAACCTATACAAGATTTCTTTATGGTATGAATCAGGAAGCTTATCCAGGCTCTTTTGAGCCTTTTCTATGTGGACTCTGACTCTGTCATAGCATTTTTCCATTATTCCGGTTTTAGCAATTACCGAACAGATCTTTGATATGGTATCATCATCAAATTTTCTTTCTTCAATAACACTTTTAACCCATTGGTGATTAGCCTTATTACCAAGCAGATATATGATGGGCATTGATATAATTCCCTGCCTCAAATCCTCTCTTTTTGGCTTTCCTGTCAATTCGCTTGAGCCGCAGAGATCTAAAATGTCATCTGTAATTTGAAAGGCCAGTCCAAGATTTAATCCATATTCCCCTATTAGCTCTATCTCTTCCGATGTGGCGTTTTGAGCCGCCGCTCCTGCCTGACAGCAACATTTTAATAGAATTGCAGTTTTGCAGGCTATTTTATCATAGTATTCTTCCAGGCTGCATTCCCAATTAAATCTATCATCCGCCTGAACAATCTCACCCACACACATGCTTTGTATTGCCTCAACCATGTACTCCATGCTGCAGTTCAATCTCTTTGAAGAAAGAATACCAAAAGCCTTTGCAAACAAATAATCTCCGCCTAATACTGCAAAGTTATTACCCCATATGCTGTTTATGGACGGCCTGTTCCTTCGTAGTACTGAATTATCCACAATATCATCATGAATAAGCGATGCCATGTGAATTAACTCCGCTGCTACTGCAGTTTGCAAAAGCTCAGGTGTATTTTCTCCAAAGATAAGACCGCTGTAAATTACCAGCAGCGGCCTTATCCTCTTCCCCCCTGCCTCTAAAATGTGTATACACATATTCCTGACAGTGCCGTTGGTGTCTGATATAGCCTTCATGAGTTCTGATTCAACCTGCTTCAATTCCGGAATGTCCTTAAAGTCCAGCTTGCCATTATATTGCCTAACTTCAAACTGCTCCTTTATAATTTCCAATACCATTTCTCCTTTTGCATTATATGTTTTGCAATAACTATTTTAGGTCATTCCTTATTTTGTCCAAATGCCGTAGATTAATACAATATAATCCAAAAGGAATTGTTTTTTTGCTTAGTTATTTTTCATTCATGACTTAATAATAGATTTTGCTATTGCAACCGCCTCATCAATTGATTTAAAATCGCCTCTCTCATAGCTGATACAGTAATATACGCCGTTATCCATCCAGCCTAATAAGTGTGCTTCCTCACTATAGGACCAATGACATTCTATACCTTCTACAACTACAATTCTGGAGTCATCTTTAACATCTCTGATTCTGTCATATTCCACAACAGGCCAATTTCCCTCGGTTATTATCAGGTTCAATGTTTTATCACCATTATCATACTCTCCATGAAACATATTACAGCTCTTATTCATGGGGTCCATTCCAACCATCTTTAAAGTTATATTGAAGCTGCCCGGTAGGCTTTCAGGAATTTTGGCCTTAAAGCCTACCATGTTTTCTATCTCAGCCGTTGTTGTATTTTTGGGAAGATAGGACTGAGACCTGATAACACCGGCGTCATTATTTACGTCATAAGGTTTTGTAATGTTATTCATAAAATGCTCCGCCATTTTTTGAGCCACGTCATAGGTGATATCTTCATCAGTACCGTGAAGCTCATAGAAGGCTCCTTCATACTCCCAAGCAAGTATATGTGTAATCTCTACACCCACAGGCTTTTGCTGCATATCATGATTTGGATATATACCGTTAACATTCCCTTGAGCCCAGTAGAACTTGATACCCTTAACATCAATAACCTTTTTATTTTCGAGGAATTCAATATAATTATCCTTTGAAACACTTAGCCTAATAGTATTGCTTTTATTATAATAAATAGCTGTCAATCTTACCGTAGCATTGTCTGATTTTCTAACACCTTTGTTTTTCTGAAAACACTTATAGCCTCCAAATAGCTCCGAAGGTATATGGATATTAAACCCAGCCTCTCTTGTAAGTTCTTCATCAGTCATACCGGTATAGTCATATCCTATATCCATTTCTACGAACTCATTATTAACTTCCACTTTTACAGGCTTATATCCATCCTCGGTTTTATTCATTACATAAATCCAGCTCTTTACAGCATTAATGCCATGTGCTGCTGCCACTCTGGCTTCTTTTGAGAACACAAGAGTAAGGCCTGGAGCTATAACAAAAAGCAACAAGGCCGCAGCCACATATCCTCTAATGTTTAACTTCATGGGAAATACATTTTTTGCTGTGCTCCTAAGCCGTGACGCCTGCTTTATATTTTTTATTTTGTCACCCACATCACCGATTATTTCCTTCCGGGGTTCAATATTCTTAGCTTCTTCTTCCAACAAACCACGGATTATATCATCAAATTTTTCTTTATCATGCATTAGTGCCACACTCCTTTCCATCGCAAACATATCCTTCTTTCACAAGCTCCTTGTGGAGAATCTTCCTCGCATTATGAAGCCTTGATTTTACTGTGCCTTGAAAACACTTAAGCACTTGGGCTATCTCCTTTATGGACAAGTCATTATAATAATGCAGCACTACAGTAGTCCTAAGGGGTAAGCTTAATTTATGAAGTGCATCTTTTATAAGCCTGGAAGATTCTCTTATCTCTACAAGTCTTTCAAAATCATCATTCAAATTCTCATTTACGCTGTTATAGTCACAGCCATCAAATTCCTCAATAGAAACTTTTCCTGTTTCCTTCGCTTTAACACGCCAGCTTGTTCTAACCAAAATTCTGTAAAACCAGGGCCTAAACTTCTCAGGACTTTTAAGCGAATTCATATCCTTATAGCATTCAATGAGAGCTTCCTGGACTATATCTTCAGCTAAATCATTACGCCCTGTGATTAAAAAGGCGTATCTTACAGCCTTATTAAAATAACTGCCAAAAAGGACTTCATAAGCCTCCATATCGCCCTGCTGACATTTTATAACCAGCCCAATCTCGTCCATGCATTTATCCCTTCTTCCCTTTATGGATTAAGCCATTACCATTCGTTATTTGCTCTGACAAATGTATGATTAATAGCACTTTTAATATAGTAATGGCTAAGTAATATTCTACCGGTAAAATAATGCTCTATTACATAGGGGATAATAAAAGAAAAAAGGTTCATTCTAGTTGAACCTTTTTTCATACTAATCATTATACACATATTTTTTCTCTTTGTTTTGTGACTGCCATGCCTCATAACTATCCAGCACCTTAAGATTCTTATTTAACACATTCCAAACCTCTGAAACCTCAAAATCCTTTCTCCAACCTGCTGCACCTGCAAGCCCATACTTGTGTACGAGAGAGGATTTTAAGTCTATGGATTCCTCATTTTCCAGCCATATTTTATTGTTGCTACCATTATCCTTATTATATTCGGCATAGAACTGACCGCTTTCTTCATCCCATTTTACTTGTGCATTATACTCCTTAATCAGGCTTTTTGCATATCCCATTGATGTAGCGACACTTCTTAACCTCTTACCGCTCTCAGTTACCCAAACCCTTGTATAATAGGGAAGGCCCAATAACAATTTTTCTTTAGGTATAAAATCAAGTGTTCTTTTTACACTATTTTCAACCCAACTCTGCTGAGCCACCGAGCCGGCATTAGGGGATTCAGCCCAGTGCTGGTCATATGCCATAAGCATTATATAATCTACAGTTTCTCCCAGCACTTTTCTATCATAGCATAATGACCAATTCTCATTAGTGCTTACAGGTGTAATATCCATTGACACTACAAGCCCTTTCTCCCTTAATAAGGGGCTAAGCTCCCTTACAAATTGAGTTAGTGCATCCTTGTCCCTAAGATTAATATCCTCAAAATCAATATTTATCCCATCCAACTTATACTGTGCTGAATATTCCAATACTTTATTTATAACAATTTCTCTGGCGTCGGTATTATTAAGAAATACACCTGTATTGTTCGGGCCTCCCAGGTTATTGCTTAAATGTGCCCAAACTTTGTAATTATTCTTGTGTGCCCATTCAACATACGGTAAGCTAGCCCTGTTAACCATGGTACCTTTTCCATCCTTTACTTCAAACCATGTGGGTGAGATGACATCAAGGCCCTGGATCCTATCCTCATCAACCCAACCTTTTGTATTGGTTTTATAAATGGCATCCCATACCAGATTTATCTTTCCCTGCTGGGGTTTCCATAGTCCTTTAGTGTTATCAGTATCTTTGGCCTTATCAGTATCTTTAACTGCATCTAACTGTTGATTTGTTACATTTACATACTTCTTTTGAATAAAGCCTATTATGCCATCCTGAGACCTTACCTTAAGCCATTCCCCGCTGTCACCAAATACCGTCATCTTATTTTGTGGCTCTTCCTGCATGTTAAACTTTTTATATATGGGAAATTTAATGGATTCTCCCATTCTTATAACAGCCTTCCCACTGACCGGTTCTGCCGTTTTAATGTTTGTCCCGTTTTTGTCAATTATAATTACATTTTTATCCTTTAAGTAATTAACCTCAATTTTATAAAAGTCATCAAGAAAGTCAACAGGAACATATACTACATTATTTTCTTCAATTACCGGGCTTTTAAGGCTAATTGGCTTATTATTTACAAGAGCTTCAGGGTTGTTTAAATTCATACGTATTACTTTATCATTGGTGGTAATAATAACCTTTTTCAAATTTTCATCCAAAAATATATATGGATCTAAATGTTCTTTAATAATATCAAAAGGGAGAAGAACCTCCTGATTCTTAATAACAGGTCTTCCATCCTCAATTAGCTTGTCTCCAATGACAAGATTCAATTTTCCCTCATCAAATGCCTGTACAATAGTGTTATTCGGTGCAAAATAAACAATATAAACAGAAATGGCCATAATTGCAATAATAGATACCATTATTGTAACTATAGAAATAATTTTTAACCTTTTATTCAAAATACATTTCCCCCAATCAACATATTGGAATATTATACAAGTGATTTATCAAGATAATTTTTCAGACATAAAAATACACCATATGACAAATTATACATGGTGTATTTGAATAAATCATTAAGAATTGGTTACAATTTTATTATAAATGAACAAGTAATATTTTACTTGTTCCCTACTTGAACACTTTTCTTGGAATACAGTTTGTGATATGTTCAACCATTCTTTCATCAGGTTCAAATAACAATAAAGTCCGTGTACCTTCAAACTGAAGAACAACAAAATAAACATTCTTTGAGTCTTTAGAAGTTATTGCCATAATCTTTTTTTCTATTGTTTTAACCTCATTGTATTTATCGTGGTCTATCCTTCCAAACATTTCAAAATCTTTGCAATTTGCAGTAAATAACCTTCTTCTGTTCTTTTTTGCAACAATGATGTCAATATCCAGCTCATTGTTTGTCAGCGAGTACTCATACTCAATGTAGGTACGTCTAACAACAAAATATATGCATATACCTGAAAACAAAAGGGTAATTCCCCTTAATAAAGGAACCATTATTGCTATAAAATTTGCTCCTAAAGCTAAATAAATAACTGTCGCAACAATAAGATAGTCGCGAGTTGTTCTTCTTTTTCTAATGATCTTCTCTATAAATATATCCATTTATATTCTCCCCAGTTATCTGTATTTTGTAAGTGCTATCAATATATTTTAAACCTATTTTTATGTTATGTGAAGTGAAATTATTTTAGTTTAACTAAAATATTTCGTTTAGAAAATTCATAAGTAATCCTTCTACTTAATTTTGGGTTTGGAAAATGCACCTGACCTAGTGTTGCCACTGTGCTACGCATTACTACACCTCTTATCAACAAAAAGTAACGCCATTTTATGAGATTCTGTTCAAATAATGACGTTTTCCAAATAATATTCTTTATGGTTTTGAATTTGATCACTACATTTAAGATATCCGTTTTTAAAACTTCTCATCAATAATATTTGCTAAATCATCAATTAGTGATACATAAAACATTTCTACGTATTTATATAATAAGGGCTTTGAAAAAAAGCCAATTCCTGTTGAGTCAGTAAAAAAGTCTAATACTTCACTATATTTCAAAACTGCTGTCTCAATTAAGTCTATGCTAATATTAATTTCTTCCGTTAATTCCAGTACTGGCAGTCTATCTAGTAAAAAGTGTCTTAATTTCTCTCTGTGCTCACCTTTTCGCTTACATAAAGACATAGTTTTCTCTTCATAAAGCACCGCTTCATAACTCTCCCTACCATCATTGTAGAAACCTTTTCCACCATACAAACATAGTCTTACTATATCATAGATATCTGTTTTAAACCCAGATATATCAGAGTGGTAAACAAAATGATCATTAAAAGGTATGCTCACAGATTCTTCATTTGTTAAATAAAGAGATTTAGGTTTTATCTCTAGACAAAAATATTTCAGAAATGATGAGACTAAGGTCTCATCATTTCTTCTTCCTGATCGTATCAAATATGTTTCTCCATACCATGCATTTCTGTTACCAAAACCTACTATAATATTTGTTCTTCTTCTTAAACAGTATTTTAAATTACTACCCTTTATGATAAGCTTTGGCACTGGATGATACTGCGGTTTTTCAACCCCAAGATAAAAATCTATAGAAATCTTTATATCATCCCCCATATACTTATTGATTTCATTAACAATTTTTGAATCTAACCTTTTATCAGCATCAATAATAAAATCGATAATCTCCCTAGATGGATAATCACCTTGTTGAACATATATTCGGGCTTGATTAATATCATCACCAAAAAAATCAACAAACGGCTTTATTAATTCAGAATTATTACCAAAGAACTCAACATCCGCTTCTAATTCCCAAGACATAAATTCACCTTCCCTATTGAGAAATATCACCTAAGTCTGCTTTTCTTATATATACATTTTTATTACCAAATTTCCACTCAATCCACTCAGGGGGATTTGATCCCGAAACTAGCTCATAAATTTTTCCCGTACTATCTGACATGAAATTAGGCGGCAGTTTACTTGTCTCATTGCATATTATCTCAAAATGAGTAATTTCATTCATATTAGTCTTTTTTGATATATTACTAAACTTATTAGCCGCACTATTACCTTCTCCAACAAGAGCTATAGTTTTTTGATTTTTTACCTCTATTGGAACTAGTTTACCACCATTATCAACTTTAAGCAAATCTACCATATTTTCACCAGGTGCATTTGGGTCAATTCCAAAGTACTTCTTAATTTCTACTTCCCCGGCCTTAATAATGCTAGTACTCGCTTGTTTTTCCACATACCAGTAAGCAGAAGCTTCACTTAATGTTGGTATATTCTTTGTTCTCATTAAATCCGGCATGATATAACCTGACAATGTAAATTTACTTTGTGTCCCGACATTATTTTCTTCTTCATGTGTATCGCTGTTATTCTGTGAAGGTGCATTTAGGTTCAACAAGCTGGATACTGACATATTTTCATAATTTTGCACTGGAATATAAATATCTTCCTTAAGGTCATTATCTTCTACCTTATTTTCAAGTAAATCCATACTGGTATCACCTGATTGTAACATTGAACTTTCGTCAGATATATATTCATTTATCTTTCTTGAAAGTTCCGATACCGCATCTTCTTGAGAAACAGTATCTATTTCTTTTGTTACTTTTTCATTCAAAGGCATATCCATTCCATATGCCGATGAAGCCCCCAATATTATTTCAGTCATAAGTACAAAAATAAGCAGGACTGAAATTAACTTTTTAATTCTCACAAAAATTCCCCCTTAAATTAGAAAACAAATAAAATAATGTTAACAATATTTTTTTTAATACAATATCAAGTTGTATATAAATAGCCATTTATAGTCAATACATTTTTTGTATTTTATGTGATTGGAGTAAATAGACCAGTTTTCCTTGAAAAGTCCCAAATAAGATCGTAAAATTAATTTGAGGTGAGTATAATGCTAAATTTTATTGGAAAAGGCAGTGCCTTTAACACAAAGCTTGGTAACAACAGCTGCTATATAAGGAAAAACGATAGCATGCTTCTGATCGATGCCGGAGGTACAGTTTTTCACAAACTCCAGGAGCTTAATCTTTTTAATGGACTAAAAAGTCTTCATATAGTCATAACCCATACCCATCCTGACCACTGCGGAAGCCTGGGAGAAGCCATTTTTTACCCATATTACTATAATCAAATTAAGCCTAATGTATATTTCCCGGATAGAGAACTAATGAAAATCTATTTTAATGCAATCGGTGTAAAAGATGAGATGTGCAGTCTTATAAGCGATATGAATGTAAACATTAATGATGTTTCTCTTGGTGAAATAAAGCTTGGGTTTATAAAAGTTCCACATGTTGAAACCATCCCGGCATTCGGTTTTATTATGGAAATGGATAATAAAAAGATATACTACAGCGGTGATGCCAATAATATCCCTGGTGAAGTATTAACACTTTTGAAAGACGGAAGTCTTGATATGATGTATCAGGATACATGCGGAATTGATTATGACAAAAACGCCCATTTATCTATAAATAAGCTTAAAGATATGATACCTGATGAATTAAGAAGCAAAGTATATTGCATGCATCAGGATGGCTATATAGACCCCGAAATGGTAATAAAGCTCGGCTTTAATCTTGTTTAATTAATGACTAAATGTACTTAAGGATACATCACTATTGATATTTATAGTTATGCTTATATATTTAATTAGGGGATGCTGCAAAACAATGTTTTGCAGCATCCCCTAATTATAAAATTTTCAGGAAGAGCTATATTTAAGTAATGATTAAGAATTACTTATTAATACATTCCGCCCATTCCGCCTGGCATTCCTCCACCTGGCATTGGAGCTTCCTTTTCAGGCTTATCAGCAACAATGCTTTCAGTTGTAAGAACCATTGATGCTACTGAAGCAGCATTTTGCAATGCAGATCTTGTAACCTTCGCTGGGTCAACTATACCGGATTCAATCATATTAACATACTTTTCATTGAGAGCATCAAAACCGATGCCTGTATTACTGCTCTTAATCTTATCAACGATAACGGAACCTTCAAGTCCTGCATTAGCAGCGATTTGTCTTACAGGCTCTTCGAGTGATCTCAATATGATCTGAATACCTGTCTTTTCATCCCCTACGCTACCATCAAGAAGTTTAGCTACATTTGGAATAGCGTTGATGAGTGCAGTACCACCACCAGCAACAATACCTTCTTCAACAGCTGCCTTAGTTGCAGCAAGTGCATCTTCTATTCTTAATTTCTTTTCTTTCATTTCGGTTTCAGTTGCAGCACCAACCTGGATAACAGCAACTCCACCAGCCAATTTCGCAAGTCTTTCCTGGAGTTTTTCCTTATCAAAGTCGGAAGTAGTTTCTTCGATTTGTGCTTTTATTGAAGCAACCCTCTTTTTGATATCTTCCTGACTTCCTGCACCATCAACGATAATAGTATTTTCCTTCTGTATCTTAATCTGTCTTGCTCTACCTAACTGTGAAATAGATGTTTCTTTTATATCAAGGCCCAAATCTTCAGTTATAACTTCTCCACCTGTGAGTATAGCTATATCCTGGAGCATAGCCTTTCTTCTGTCACCAAAACCTGGTGCTTTAACAGCAACGCAAGTAAATGTTCCTCTTAATTTGTTTACCAATAATGTTGCAAGAGCTTCGCCTTCAACATCTTCAGCTATAATAACAAGCTTTTTACCCTGCTGTACTATCTGCTCTAAGAGAGGTAATACATCCTGGATATTGCTTATTTTCTTGTCAGTTATGAGGATATATGGATCATCCAACACAGCTTCCATTTTTTCTGTATCAGTTACCATGTAAGGTGATACATAACCTCTGTCAAACTGCATGCCTTCAACAACTTCGAGGTTAGTTCCCATTGTCTTTGATTCTTCAACTGTTATAACTCCGTCATTAGTAACCTTTTCCATTGCATCTGCAATAAGAGTACCAATTACATCGTCATTAGCTGATATGGAAGCAACCCTTGCGATATCTTCCTTACCTTTGATCTTCTGGCTGTTTTGTACGATTCCTTCAACAGCAGCTTCAACAGCTTTAGAAATACCCTTTTTAAGGATCATTGGGTTTGCACCAGCTGCAACGTTCTTAAGTCCTTCTCTGATAATAGCCTGAGCAAGCAATGTAGCAGTAGTTGTTCCGTCACCAGCAACATCGTTTGTCTTTGTTGCTACTTCTTTAACAAGCTGTGCTCCCATGTTTTCGAATCTATCTTCCAATTCGATCTCTTTGGCAATTGTAACACCGTCATTAGTGATGAGTGGTGCACCGAATTTTTTATCAAGAACTACATTTCTTCCTTTTGGACCAAGTGTAATCTTTACTGTATCTGCAAGCTGATTAACGCCGCTTTCTAACGCACGTCTAGCTTCTTCACCGAATTTGATATCTTTCGCCATTAGTATAGCCTCCTTTTTTGAATCTTGAATAAATTATATGAAGTTTATCAGGTTATTCAACAACAGCTAATATGTCGCTCTGCTTTAATATTGTATATTCCTGACCATCGAATTTAACTTCGGTTCCAGCATACTTACTTATAAGTACTTTGTCTCCAACCTTAACTTCCATCTTAATTTCCTTACCTTCAACAATAGCACCAGGTCCTACAGCAACAATTTCTGCAACCTGTGGTTTTTCCTTAGCACTTCCTGGTAAAACTATTCCGCTTTTTGTTGTTTCTTCACTTTCCAACATCTTAATAACTACTCTTTCACCTAAAGGTTTTATTCTCATAAAGGTATAACCTCCTTGCTGTTATTTTATTAGCACTCACCATTAATGAGTGCTAATATTATATTATATAATATCCAATTTATAAGCAAATATTTCATTCGGGAAATAAGTTCAAATTCAACCAATTATCATGGTTTATTTAAATTTATATTTGCAATACATTATATTTTGCCAAATATCTCGATATTACATGAATTTTTAAAATGACATAAAAAAATGCCTCGTTAAATTTATTGAGACATTCTTTTTTATATATATTAAAAGTGCCAAATGTAAGATTATTAACACTTTTAATATAGTTTAATTATGAAGTAATATTTCAATCATGCCTTAATTCATTCCTTAATTCATTCCTTAGCGTCTTCCCTTTAACTCATCATAAATATCATCCAGCTTTACGTCCCTCTCTACCATCAGGACAAATAAATGATAGATAAGATCTGCAATTTCATATCTTATTTCACTGGCTGCTTTATTCTTGGAAGCAATTATTACCTCCGCACATTCTTCTCCAACCTTCTTAAGTATCTTATCTATACCTTTATCAAAGAGATAGTTTGTATAAGAGCCTTCCTTAGGATTTACCCTTCTGTCGGCAATTACATTGTAAACCTCTTGTAGAATAGCAGATTTGTCACCAGTGGGCTTTGCTTCCTCAGCACTCTCTTTTACACTTCCATCAGCATTCACATCTCTGTAAAAACATGAGTAGTGCCCTGTATGGCATGCTGCATCAATCTGTTCAACCTTAATGAGCAGTGTATCATTGTCACAGTCAACGCTTATTGACTTAACATGCTGGAAGTGACCGGATGTTTCACCTTTTAGCCACAACTTGCTTCTACTTCTGCTCCAGTAGTGAACCTTCTTGGTCTCAATTGTTTTTTCATAGGCTTCCTTATTCATATAAGCAAGCATTAAGACCTCATTTGTCTTGTAATCCTGGGTTATTACAGGAATAAGACCATTACTGTCAAACTTTAAGTTTGCTGCTAAATAATCCATATTATACGACCCCTTAAAACAATTTATATATTAATACTTATTAATACTTTATTTAATTTTTTATTCATGCCTTACTTCAATACCTTTTTCCCTTAGGTAGCTCTTCAGATCGCAAATCTCCATTTCCCTGAAATGGAACAATGATGCTGCCAATACTGCATCAGCCTTGCCATCCGTCAAAGCCTCATAAAAGTGCTCCATCGTGCCTGCACCACCGGAAGCAATAACAGGTATTTTTACACTTTCAGATATTTTTCTTGTGAGCTCTATGTCATATCCGGCCTTTGTACCGTCACAGTCCATGCTGGTAAGAAGTATTTCACCCGCTCCAAGCTTTTCAGCCTCAACGGCCCACTCTATTGCATCCTTACCGGTATTTACCCTGCCGCCGTTAAGGTATACATCCCAGCTGTTTCTTTCGGCATTTCCCTTGGCATCAATAGCTACAACAACGCATTGGCTTCCAAATCGCCATGCAGCCTCAGATATGAGGTCCGGCCTTTTTAATGCGGCAGAATTCACAGAAATTTTATCTGCACCTGCACGGAGAATCTCCTTGAAATCATCCACAGATCTTATTCCCCCACCTACAGTAAAAGGAATAAACACCTGCTCAGCAACCCTACTAACTACATCAAGAATAATACTTCTAGCATCACTTGAAGCAGTTATGTCCAGGAAAGTAAGCTCGTCTGCCCCTGCCTTATCATATATGGCAGCAATTTCAACAGGATCGCCGGCATCCTTTATATTAACAAAATTAACACCTTTTACAACTCTCCCTGCGTGTACATCAAGACAGGGTATAATCCTTTTTGTCAGCATAATCAACCAACCTCTTTTTATTTGGCTACTTTTATTGCTTCAGCCAAATCAATATTTCCAGTATACAATGCTTTACCTATAATTGCTCCGGAGACGCCAACATTTTTAAGGTTCTTTATGTCCTCAATACTGCTTACCCCACCGGAAGCGATAACTTCTATGTTCACTGCCTTAACCATTTCTTCCATGGCTTTAAGGTTGGGACCGGACAACATTCCATCAGTGTCTATATCGGTATAAATTATTGTTTTAGCACCGAGCTCTTCCATCTTTTTTGCAAATTCAATTGCAGTAAAGCTGCTTGTCTTTGCCCATCCTTCTATAGCTACAAACCCATTCTTTGCATCAATGCCTATAACTAGGTTATTGTCAAATGTATTAACTGCTTTTTTAACGAGCTCCTGGTCATTAACTGCAGAGGTCCCGAGAATAACTCGCTGTATACCTTTACAAAGAAGAATCTCCATCATTTCTATTGAACGGATTCCTCCTCCGAGTTGAACAGGGATACCCAGATTAACTGCCATTTTGCTAATGACAGCAGTGTTTACAGGTTCGCCAACCCTGGCACCGTCCAAATCCACTACATGGAGGTATTCCGCTCCAAGCTTTTCCCATTTTAAAGCCATCTCTACAGGGTCATCTGCATACACTGTTACATCACTGAATTTTCCCTGCACCAGTCTTACACATCTTCCGTCTTTTACATCAATAGCCGGATAAATTTTCATTTGGATTCCTCCCGAAACTTTAATATCTGGTTAAAAAGTGGCTAGCCACTTTCATCATAATAGTTCCTTGAAATTTTTTAAAATTGTCAAACCAACTTCTCCGCTTTTTTCAGGATGAAACTGGGTTGCGAAAACATTGCCGCTTCCAACTGCAACATCAAACTCTATTCCATAATTTGTTGTTGCCTTTACTATATCTTTATTTTCTGCATCCAGATAATATGAATGCACAAAGTAAACGTACGGATTATCGGGCAAACCCTTGAACAACGGACAGTCCCTGGAAGTCTTAAGGGAATTCCAACCCATATGGGGAACTTTTAGGTTCATATCCAATGGAAGCTGTTTAATGGTGCCTTTGAATACGCCCAAGCCCGGTACATTTCCACCTTCTTCGCTATAATCAAAAAGAAGCTGCATACCAAGGCAAATACCCAGAAACGGTCTATTATCAGCAATAACACTTTTTACTACATCAACCATTCCTGCCTTTTTAAGATTATCCATGGCATCGGAGTATGCACCAACTCCAGGCAAAATAATTCCATCAGCCTTTAATACAAATTCAGGGTCTGATGATATAGTAGCTTCACAGCCTATATAAGCAAAAGCTTTTTCAACACTTCTTAAATTTCCTACACCATAATCAATTATCGCGATCAAAGAATATCACTCCTAAACAAGCTTCTTGCCGGTAATGCGTTCATATGCCTCAATATATTTTGCTTCAGTCTTTTTAACGACATCTTCAGGAAGCATTGGAGCCGGTGGCTGTTTGTTCCAATTTGATGCCTCAAGATATTCCCTCAGGTACTGTTTGTCAAAACTCTTCTGAGGTCTTCCCGCTTCATATTCATCCATAGCCCAGAATCTTGAAGAATCCGGTGTAAACATTTCATCACCTATAACAAGCTTACCATCTAAAATACCAAACTCAAACTTTGTATCTGCAAGGATTAATCCTCTGCTTTCAGCATGTTTGCTTGCTTTTATATAAAGTGCCAAACTTATGTCCTTAAGCTTATTTGCAAGCTCACTTCCTATTGTATTCTCAAGAACCTGGAAACTCACATTCTCATCATGTCCCTCAGCTGCTTTGGTTGATGGTGTAAATATTGGCTCAGGAAGCTTTTCTGCCTGCTTTAAGCCTGCCGGCAATTTAAGTCCGCATATTGTTCCTGTCTTCTGATAATCTTTGAGCCCTGATCCCTCAAGGTAGCCTCTTACTATACATTCAGCTTCAACCATTTTTATCTTTTTAACAAGCATCGATCTTCCCTGAAGCTCATTTTTGAACTGGGAAAATTCATCAGGATATTGGCTTACATCAGTGGTAATAACATGGTTATCTATTACATCCTTTGTGTAATCAAACCAAAATTCCGATATGCTGTTCAAAACCTTTCCCTTATTAGGAATAAGATTTGGAAAAACAACATCAAAAGCTGAAATCCTATCTGTTACGACTATAAGCAGCTTATCTCCGAGATCATACACATTTCTAACCTTGCCCTTTATATGCAGCGGGCGTTTTATAAAATCAGTATCATTTATTAACATTTCTATTTTCCTCCTTAAATCTTTAAATCCTTAAATCTCTAAATCCATATATACGTTACTCGTACTTTTTCATTATGAAAAGCAGCCTATATTGTGCCTTTTGTTGACATTACACCTTCAATTCTATTGTCAATCCTAGCAGCCTCATCCAATGCCCTGCCGAAAGCCTTGAAAATAGCCTCAATAATGTGGTGAGAATTGGAGCCGTATAACACTTTCACATGCAGGTTCATTCCCGCATTTACCGATACTGCTCTGAAAAATTCCTCCACCATTTCAGTATCCATATTTCCAACTCTTTCAGAACCGAATTCAGCATCAAAGACCAAGTACGGCCTTCCTCCAAGGTCTAATACCACCATCGCCAATGCCTCATCCATTGGAACATAGGACATTCCGTAGCGCTTTATTGACTTTTTATCCCCTAAAGCCTTGGATATTGCCTGTCCCAATACTATACCTACATCCTCAATGGTGTGGTGGCAATCAACATGCAAGTCACCAACTGCCTTTAAGTCCATATCAAAAAGGCCGTGTCTGGTAAATAGAGTAAGCATGTGGTCAAAAAAACCTATCCCGGTTTCTATCTTTCCTTCACCTTTACCATCAATATTAATGTTCAATGAAATATCAGTCTCAAATGTCTTCCTGCTAACCTGTGCCTTTCTACTCACCAATAACCACCTCATACAATAATGATCAATTTATTTTTTCTATATTGGCCCAACTTATTATAACAGATTAATTAATAATAATACTATAATATTTTATAAAATTAACATTTCTAAAACTTTTATAAACTCTTTCATATCGCTGTCGGTACCTATGCTGACCCTTAGATAATTGTCAATCCTGGGCTTTTTAAAGAATCTTACAAGGATACCGTTTTCCCTTAAGTGGTTAAATATCACTTCTGCATTCATTTTGCTGTGGCATATGAAAAGAAAATTGGCCTTTGAATCCAAAACCTCAAATCCCATTTCCTTGAGCCTTAAGGCAACCCACTCTCTGGTATTTATAATCTTGGCAACCGTTTCAGTAAAATATTCCTCATCCCTTATGGCTTCTACCGCTCCTGCCAAAGCAAGGCGATCAACTGGGTATGAGTTAAATGAATTCTTTATGCGGATTATACCGTCAATAAGCTCACTGCTGCCCATAACAAGGCCAAGCCTTAAGCCTGCTAGACACCTGGATTTGGACATGGTCTGAATGACAAGAAGGTTCTTATAATCCTTTATAAGTTTGACCACCGACTCACCGCCAAAGTCAATATATGCTTCATCTATTATAACTACATTGTCTTTATTATACTCGATGATAGTTTTTATCTCATCAATCCCCATATATTTTGCCGTCGGTGCTTTTGGGTTGGATATTATTATACCGCCGTTTTCTCTTAAGAACTCATTAACAGGTACATTGAATTCATCATCTAAAGGCACTGTTTCATAGTCTAAATTGTATAATTTGCAGTAAACGGGATAAAAGGAATAAGTTATATCAGGAAAGAGTATCTTTTTACCCGGATCAAAGAAGGCCTGGAATGCAAAGGCCAAAAGTTCGTCTGAACCATTGCCTGCATATACTTCCTCCTTTGTAAGGCCATAATACTTTGCCACCGTTTCCCTTAATTCATGAAATTCCGGATCAGGATACAGCCTCAAGTCACTGTTTGCAGCATTCTTTATGGCTTCTATCACCCTTGGTGACGGGGGATACGGGCTCTCATTGGTATTTAGCTTAATATATTTTTTATCCTTTGGCTGTTCTCCCGGTACATAAGGAACCAGATTTTTAGCCGCCGTGCTCCAAAATTTACTCATTGAAAATCACTCCCCCTTTTCAAACCTGACACGTATTGCATTGGCATGTGCCGACAGGCCTTCCGACTCTGCAAAAAGTATCACATCATCCTTAACATTGGAGAGAGCCTTTCTCGAATAGGATATAAGGCTGGTTTTTTTAATGAATTCACCTACATTAAGGGGTGAGAAAAACCTTGCCGTGCCGCTTGTGGGCAAAACGTGGTTAGGTCCTGCAAAATAGTCTCCAAGAGGTTCGGAGGCATAGTTTCCAAGGAAAATCGCACCTGCATTCTTTATCTCCCCAACCATTCCAAATGGTTCTTCCACGCATAATTCCAGATGCTCGGGAGCTATTTTATTAACCAATTCAACGGCTTTTTCCATATCATTTACTATGACTATGGCACCATAATCGCCAATTGACTTATTTATTATTTCTTTTCTGCCAAGATAGGCTGTCTGCCTTTCAACCTCGTTTTTCACTTCATAAGCAAGCTTTTCCGAGTCAGTAACCAAAACCGAGGCGGAAAGAACATCATGTTCTGCTTGTGATAAAAGGTCTGCAGCAACAAATTTAGCATTGGCAGTCTTATCTGCAACAACCATTATTTCACTAGGTCCGGCAAACATGTCAATGTCGCAGTACCCGTAAACCAACCTCTTTGCAGTATTTACATATATATTGCCAGGGCCGGTAACCTTGTCAACCTTTGGAATACTCTCCGTACCAAAAGCCAGAGCAGCTATGGCCTGAGCACCTCCTATTTTATATATCTCATCTGCACCTGCTTCGTTTGCAGCAACCAATATAACCGGATTGATTTTCCCATCCTTGCCGGGTGGAGTTGCCATCACTATCTTTTCTACTCCAGCAACCTTTGCAGGTATCACATTCATTAAAACCGATGAGGGCAGCGGAGCGGTTCCTCCGGGTACATAAACCCCCACAACTTCCAACGGTCTTAATATCTGTCCTAATATCACCCCGTCCTTTTCTGTGGAAAACCAGGATTTCTCCTTTTGCTTTACATGATACTCCTCAATGTTGGCTTTAGCCCTTCTGATAACCTCTATAATCTCATTATCCACGTTATTGTAGGCATCATCCAACTCCTCTTTGGTTACCTTCATGTTTTCAGCTGTTATATCAACCTTGTCAAACATTTTTGTATACTCAAAAACCGCAGCATTCCCCTTACTTCTAACATTAGATACAATTTCCTCAACCCGCTGCAGCACAACACTTTCGTCCAATTGACTTCTATCTAAAAGTTTTTTCAATAGATCCTTATCATCTTCTTTTCTGGAGTCAATAATTCTTATCAAAGCCCTCACCTCTTTTCAAGCTGGTTACTTATTCCATCAATTATGCTGTTTATTCTTTCGCTTTCCATCTTCATGCTCACCCTGTTTACAACCATTCTGGCACTGATATCCGCTATAGTATCCAACACTACCAGACCGTTCTCCTTCAAAGTCCTGCCGCTTTCCACCAGGTCCACTATAACTTCGGCAAGCCCCACCAATGGTGCCAATTCAACAGATCCGTTGAGCTTTATTACCTCAATGGATTCTTTGCGTTTATGTTCAAAGTAGTCCCTTGCAATTCTAGGATATTTTGTTGCAACCCTCTTATTGTTAAGCTCATCCAATTTCCCCTGAAGCTCTGCAGGTCCGGCTACAGCCATTTTACAAGCTGCGAATCCAAGATTTAAAACCTCGTATAGATGACGTCCTTCCTCCATAAGAGTATCCTTACCTACTATACCTAAATCTGCCGCACCGTATTCAACATATGTAGGAACATCGCTTGGTTTTGCAAGAAAAAACTTTATCTTGTTCTTTTCATCACATAAAATAAGCTTTCTAGAAGAGCCTTTGAGCTCTGAACAATCTATCCCTATCTTTTCAAAAAGTTCAATGGATAACTCGGTAAGCCTCCCTTTTGAAAGGGCTATAGTCAAGTACCTCATAATAAAACCATCCCTTCACTCTATCTTTTTAATCAATTATTGCTGCTTAGCCATTCCTTATCAGCTCCGCAAATGTAACCTTTGAAGCTTCTCCGGTCTCTAAATTATGAATCTCTATGTTTTCATCATCCTTAATCATAATAATACCGCCAATTTGTTTACTTGAAGCATAGCTTTTCAATTGCTCCATACCCTGGCAAGCTACATCAATCTCAACAGCAAGACCCTGCCTTCTCAATTCCTGAGCCACTTTAAACGCTGCCTTCCTGCCTTCATCCAAATAGCATACCAATGTGTCAATCTTAGGCTTCTCAGCATCTATTTTCTGCCTGTCAAGGGCAATCATAATCATGTTTACACCAAGAGAAAAGCCTGTTGCAGGTGCACTCTTTCCAAATTTACCAACCAGGCTGTCGTACCTTCCGCCGCTTAAAATAGGAAACCCTGCTCCGTAAGTAAATCCCCTGAATATGATTCCTGTATAGTAATTAAGACTTCTTACCATTCCCAAATCAACGGAAACATATTTACTGTAGCCATAGTCATCAAGAATTTGGAGGACTTTTCTCAAATTATTAAGTGCATTTAAAGACCTCTTGTTTAATGTAATCTTCTCAACCTTTTCAATTACATCAATTGAACCAAACAATCTTGGCAGGCTGAAAATAAGCTCTTTAAGATCATCTTTGATATCCTGGCCTTTAACCAGCTCTTCTACACCAAGAAAATCCTTTCTGTCTATGAGAACTCTCATTTGCTCAATGTCATTATCGGCTATACCGGCTTCTTCCATCAGTCCCTTAAAAAACTCCACTTGTCCAATATCTATCTGGAAGCTCTCAAGACCCATAGCCTTGACAGCAGTTATAGCTGTGGCAATAACCTCCGCATCAGCTTCAGGGGTATTAACACCCACCATCTCAATACCCGCCTGGGTAAACTCCTTCTGTTTTCCGCCGCCGAGCTCATTATAATTAAATGTATTTCCTATATATGAATACCTTACAGGTGACGAGATATCCTTATGCTTCGTAGCTGATATCCTTGCAACAGGTATGGTCATTTCAGGCCTTAAGACAAGAATCCTTCCCTGCTGGTCAAAAAATTTAAACATATTTTCCTGGGGAGTCATGTCCGAATCCTCAGAAAACACATCATAAAACTCAAATGTAGGAGTTTCTATCTCTTGGTATCCTGAACTCCTAAATATGCTTCTAAGCTTTCCTTCAAGATTTCTTTTAAGATAACACTCATTAAAAAGTATGTCCTGTACCCCTTCCGGAGTGTAAATTTTCCATTTACGCATATTATCGCCCTCACTTTAACACTTTAATTCGCTAAAGCACTAAACTAACGAATTAATGAAATTATAATCTGTAATGACCTATTTGTCAATATGATAAAACCAATTTTTACTTTTATTTTATTGTTCCTTAATTGCAAAAGTAAAATCCACCCCAATTTTTGTTCAAGTGGAATTTACTTTTGCAAATACAAGATAACGTTCAGAGTAGATTTCACCTTTGCAAACTCCTGTGGTAAAAGAATGTGGTTTTAT
>JAEYYB010000171.1 GCA_023430975.1 Bacillota bacterium
TCCCCGTGATTTGTAGTTTACCGAAATCCCTATGGACTGATTATAAAATAAAAATTACTCAGCAGCACCGTTTTCATTACGTTTTGTGCCTTGAGTGAAGCGAAAGGAATGGATTATAATTATGAAACATACATTACCGGAATTACCATATTCATATGATGCTTTAGAACCATATGTAGATAAGGAAACTATGACAATACATCATACAAAACACCATGCTGCATATGTTAACAACTTAAATGCGGCTTTGGAAAAATATCCTGAACTTCAGGAAAAAACACTTGATGAATTGCTTACATCTCTCGATTCACTTCCCCAGGATGTTTATTGGGCGGTAAGGAATAATGGCGGAGGACATTACAATCATACACTGTTTTGGAATACAATGGGCCAGAGTCAGGGAAGCGAACCTGAAGGAGAGCTTCGAGAAAAACTTGATGAAGCCTTCGGGAGCTTCGATAGTTTTAAAGAGGTTTTTGAAAAGGCTGCTGTTCAGAGGTTTGGAAGTGGCTGGGCATGGCTTGTTAAGGACGATAATGGTAAACTCTCAGTAGTATCAACTGCAAACCAGGATACTCCGTTATCTGAAGGCCTTAAGCCTCTCGTAGGACTTGATGTATGGGAACATGCATACTATCTGAAATACAATAACAGACGTGCAGATTATGTAAATGCATGGTGGAGTGTGGTGGATTGGGATGCAGTTGCGAAGAGATATAAAGATGATTGAAAAAATTGAAAGGATTAATTTTCATAAAAAACTATGGAGGAATTTGTAATGGGAGATATTAGCCAGGACGTAATGGATAAATTGACCAAGGTTTGTTTGTGTAAGGTAATTACCAGAGCTACTATGAAGAAAGTAATAGCGGAGGGTGCAGATACCCTTGAAAAAGTTCAGAAAGCCACTGGTGCAGGCTCAGGCCCCTGTGGAGGCAAAAGATGTACTCCTAAAATTATGGAACTGCTTGATGCTAAGGAATGATTAAATAATTACTTCCGCTTTTTCGCGGGTGTTGACGAGTTAAGTCAACACATGAGCGAAATTTATAGCGGAAGTTATTTTTTGATCATAACTAAGGAATGATTAAATAATTACTAAGGAATAATTTTAACAAAAATTTTAAAAAAACACTGGCGATTGCCGGTGTTTTATTTTTACGACCATTGATTCTAACTTAATTTAATGTTAAAATAAGTATATTATCATTGAACTTAGGAGGCGGATAAATGAAGAAGGATATAAAAGAGTTGCTAAAAGAAAGAATTTTGGTTTTGGATGGGGCTATGGGAACCTGCATCCAGACATTGAAGCTTGAAGCCTCTGACTATACAGGTGAACGCTTTGCAGCAATATCAAAACCACAAAAGGGTAACAATGAAATGCTGACTTTGGTCAGACCTGAAATAATAAAAAAAATACACTTGGATTATCTTGAAGCCGGTGCGGATATTATTGAAACCAATACATTTAATGCAAACAGGATCTCACAAGCTGATTATGATATGGAAGGAATTGTTTATGAGCAAAACGTGACCGGGGCAAGGCTTGCTAGAGAAGCTGCCGATGAATATACATTAAAAGACCCATCAAAGCCAAGATTCGTTGCAGGTTCCATAGGTCCTACAAATAAAACGGCTTCATTATCTCCTGATGTGGAGAACCCGGGATTAAGAAACATAACCTTTGATGAGCTTGTTGAGGCATACGAAGAACAAATAAGAGGACTTATAGAAGGTGGAGTGGACCTTCTTCTTATTGAAACGATTTTTGATGCACTAAATGCTAAAGCAGCTTTGTTTGCGGCAGATAATGTTGCAAACAGCATAGGAAAGAGGACCCCTATTATGATATCAGGAACAATAGCTGATAAAAGCGGGAGAATTCTTTCGGGTATGACTTTGGAGGGATTTATAAGCTCATTGAAAGGGCAGGATGTAATAAGCTTCGGGCTTAACTGTTCCTTTGGGGCAAGGGAGCTTGTACCATTTGTGAAACAGCTTTCCAAATTGCAGGACCTGTATGTTAGCGTGCATCCAAATGCAGGACTCCCAAACAGCCTTGGAGGATATGATGAACTTCCCCAGCATATGGCTGAATTTGTAAAGGAAATGCTACAAGATTGCAGGGTGAATATAATCGGAGGCTGCTGCGGTACTACTCCTGCCCATATAGGTGCTATCTACAAGGCGGTAAAGGATATAAAACCCAAGCCTGCACCTGAGATTGTAAAGGAAACAATCTTCAGCGGACTTGAGATAGTTAAGGTAAACAGGGAAAATAATTTTATAAATATAGGAGAGAGAACAAATGTTGCGGGTTCTCTTAAGTTTGCAAGACTAATTCGTGAGAAAAAGTACGAGGAAGCATTGTCAATTGCGAGGGAGCAGGTTGAAAACGGTGCACAGGTCATTGATGTTAACCTCGATGATGGAATGCTTGATGCAAAGAAGGAAATGGACTTCTTCTTAAAGCTTCTTTCAAGTGAACCTCAGATAGCCAGGGTTCCCGTTATGATCGATTCATCAAAGTGGGAGGTCTTAGAAACAGGCTTAAAGGCCATCCAGGGTAAGCCCATTGTCAATTCCATAAGCTTAAAGGCTGGGGAAGAGGAATTTAAAAGACAGGCGGGCCTTATAAAGAAATATAACGCAGCAGTAGTGGTTATGGCTTTTGATGAAGAGGGACAGGCGGACACTTTTGAAAGAAGAACAAATATATGTAAAAGGGCATATGACATTTTGGTAAATGAAGTAAATTTTTCTCCTGAGGATATAATTTTTGATCCAAATGTTCTTGCCATCGGTACTGGTATACAGGAGCACAATAATTATGCGGTGGATTTTATAAATGCAGCAAGATGGATAAAGGAAAACCTTCCCTATGCAAAGGTTAGCGGGGGAATAAGCAATATATCCTTCTCCTTCAGGGGAAATAACATAATAAGAGAGGCTATGCACTCGGTATTTCTCTACCATGCCATTAAGGCAGGCCTTGATATGGGTATTTTAAACCCTGGAATGATACAGGTATATGACAACATTGATCCTGAATTGTTGGAAAAAGTAGAGGATGTTGTTTTAAACAGAAAAGAGGATGCAGCTGAAATACTGCTTAACTTTGCGACAAACATTAAGGAAAAAGAAGATAATACCTCAATTAAAAAGGTGTTGTGGAGAGAAAAACCGTATGGAGAAAGGCTTTCATATTCCTTAATAAAGGGCATTACAGACTATATTGAAGAGGATGTTGAGGAAGCCAGAAATAGGCTTGAAAGACCTATTGATGTTATAGAAGGTCCTTTGATGGATGGAATGAAAACTGTTGGAGAGCTTTTTGGTGAAGGCAAAATGTTCCTTCCGCAGGTGGTAAAGAGTGCCAGGGTTATGAAAAAGGCAGTTGGTTATTTGCTTCCATATATAGAAAATGAAAAAAGCAGCAGTAAGCAGAAAAATGCCGGAAAGATTCTTTTGGCCACAGTTAAGGGAGATGTTCATGATATAGGTAAGAACATTGTTGGAGTGGTTTTAGCCTGTAACAATTTTGAGGTTATTGATATGGGTGTTATGGTTCAGGCTGAAGACATACTGAAAAAAGCAAGGGAAGAGAATGTGGACATTATTGGCTTAAGCGGCCTTATAACACCTTCTCTTGAAGAAATGTGCCATATAGCATCTGAAATGGAAAAACAGGGTTTTACAATACCTCTTGTAGTAGGTGGAGCAACAACTTCCAAAATTCACACGGCAGTAAAGCTGGAGCCCAATTACTCTCATGGGGTAATACATTCCCTTGATGCTGCAAAAGGTGTTGAGATTTGCAAGAAGCTCATGAATAAAAATGAGAGGGAAGACTACTTAAAGAGCATTAAGGCTGAGTATGAAGAGATACGCAATAACTACGGTGCAATACCAAGGAAGCTGGTATCAATTGAGGAGGCAAGAGAGAAGGCATTTCAACCGATTATAAATCCTGAAGATATTAGGGAACCTGAGTTTTTAGGGACCAGGGTTTTTGATGAAATCAAGGTATCGGATATAAGAAAGTATATTGACTGGACATATTTCTTTGTGGCTTGGGATATGAATCATACTTATCCTGAAATTATGGAGCACCCGAAATATGGAGAAGAGGCTAAAAAGCTTTATAACGATGCCAATATTCTTTTAGACAGAATAGAAAAGGAAAGCTGGCTTGAGGCTAAGGCAGTAATAGGTCTTTATCCTGCAAACTCAGTGGGAGATGATGTAGAGGTTTATAGTGACGAGACAAGGACTAAGATAACAGCTAAGTTTAATTTTATGAGGCAGCAGGAAAGTAAATCAGGTGTGTATCTTTCATTGAGTGATTTTATCGCCTCAAAGGAGAAGGGTATAAAGGACTATATTGGCGCATTTGCAGTGACATCAGGTCTTGGAGTTGCAAAAAAGCATGATGAGCTTAAAAAACAGGGCGACGAGTATAATGCCATAATGCTCAAAGTATTGGCAGACAGGTTGGCTGAGGCTTTGACGGAAATGATTCATGAAAAGGTAAGAAAAGAATTATGGGGATATTCACCTTCAGAAAAATTTGGTTACACCGAACTTTTTAAGGGTAAATATAGGGGAATAAGACCTGCCTTCGGTTACCCTTCAATAAAGGATCATTCTGAAAAGGGTCAGTTGTTTGAGCTTTTGGATGTAAAGAAAAACATAAATGTAGAATTGACCGAAAGCTTTATGATGGATCCTGTAGCCAGTGTGTGCGGTCTATATTTTGCACATCCCGAGTCAAAGTATTTTGACCTTGGGAAATTAGGGGAGGATCAACTGGAAGATTATTCGATGAGAAAATCATGCAGCATTGATTTTGTGAAAAAGATGATTCGCAACAGCTAATTTTTATGTTATTATAAAGTAATATAAAGAGTCGTTACTAAAAATGTAAGTTGATAATGTGTTATGTAATATATTAAAGAACAACTAAAATTTTTAGTTGTTCTTTAAACCTAAACAGAGATAAATATAAAGAGATAGGAGATTGATTATGGCAGGAAATAGCTTTGGGCAAGCATTCAGGATTACTACCTTTGGAGAATCCCATGGGGGAGCTGTAGGTGTGGTCATAGACGGTGTCACACCGGGGCTTGAGATTTCTGAATCGGAAATTCAGCAGGACATGGACAGAAGGAAGCCGGGACAATCCTCTGTAACTACTCCAAGACAAGAGGAAGATAAAGTTTCCATAATGGCGGGTATTTTTGAAGGAAAAGCAACAGGCACACCTTTATTTATAGTATTATACAATAAGGATGCAAGGCCTGAGGCATATGACAGCATTAAGAACCTTTACAGGCCCGGCCATGCGGATATCACATATGACAAAAAGTACGGCATAAGGGATTACCGCGGGAGCGGAAGAGCTTCAGGAAGAGAAACAGCAGCAAGGGTTGCTGCTGGTGCTGTAGCTAAAAAGATGCTGAAAGAAAAGGGAGTTAAGGTTGTTGCATATACCCTTGAAGCAGCAGGTTATAAATGTAAGACTTTTGATGAAAGCGTAATTGAGAATAACGTTGTAAGGGCTTGTGACCCTGAAGCGGCTGCACTTATGACCAAAAGGATAGAGGAATTGGCTGAGATCGGTGACAGCTGCGGCGGTATAATCGAGTGCCGGATAACAGGCGTTAAGGCAGGACTTGGTGAACCTGTATTTGATAAGCTTGATGCAGAAATTGCAAAGGCAATGCTCTCATTAGGGGCAGTAAAAGGTATAGAGTTCGGTAAAGGATTTGAATGTGTTTCCATGCTTGGAAGCGAGCATAATGACTGGATGGATAAGGATGGATTTACCAGCAATAACGCAGGGGGCATATTAGGTGGAATCAGCACCGGCCAGGAAATTATTTTCAGAATTGCGGTAAAACCAACTTCTTCCATATCTATTCCGCAAAAAACAATGGACAAAAAAGGTGATGAGACCGAGATTATAACAAAGGGAAGGCATGACCCTTGTATATGCCCTAGAATAGTTCCGGTAGTGGAAGCTATGGCGTATATAGTGCTTGCTGACCAATACAAGCGTCAGGCTGCTATGATGGAATAAAATGCTATGATGGAATAAAACTTAGTGAATGATTGGAGGATAAGATGGCTGATACCAAAAAACATACAGAAAAAATCAACGGAGCTCAGCTCCTGATTAAACTCTTAGAGCATCAGGGGATAGACGTAATCGCAGGAATACCGGGTGGTGCAAATCTTCCGATGTACGATGCTTTATATGAAAGCTCCATCAGGCATATCCTGGTAAGACATGAACAAGCTGCAGGTTTCTTTGCACAAGGAATTTCAAGAACAACCGGTAAGGCTGCTGTATGTTTTGCTACATCAGGGCCTGGTGCTACAAATGCTCTTACGGCTATAGCGGATGCCAAGCTGGATTCCATACCAATTGTATGTATTACCGGGCAGGTTTCATACAGCCTTGTAGGTACAGATGCTTTTCAGGAGGTAGATACCTATGGCTTGACCCTTCCGATAACAAAACATAACTTCCTTGTAAGGGATGTAATGGAGCTTTATGAGGTTATTCCTGAAGCCTTCAGAATTGCTGTAAGCGGCAGACCGGGGCCTGTGGTTGTTGATATACCGAAGGATGTGCAGCTGCAAACTGTAAGTGTATCAGAGCTTCCTGATATCTTTAAACCTATAGAGGAAGAGATTCATGATACTGAAACATTAAAAGCAATTGAAGAAGCAGCACAGATGATCAATGAGTCAAAGAGACCTGTTTTGTATATCGGAGGAGGCATAATAAATGCTGATGCATCCAGTATTATTACTGAGATTGCAGAAAAAAGCAGCATTCCTGTTGCGTGTACATTAATGGGACTTGGGGCGATTTCGCCTGAGAACCCCTTATATTTAGGTATGTTAGGGATGCATGGTGCAAGGTATACAAATTTTCTGTTGCATGAAGCGGATCTAATTATAGCTCTTGGTGTAAGGTTTGATGACAGAGCTACCGGTAAAGTTGAAATGTTTTGTCCTAATGCAGCGATAATACATTTTGATATAGACAATGCTGAAATAAATAAAGTGAAGAGAGCTGATATCAATATAGTTGGCGGACTTAAGCCTATACTTCATAAGCTTGCTCCTTCCATAAATAAAAATGACCGCAATGAATGGATTGGTAAACTTAATGATTTGAAGAAAAAGCATCCTTTTGTGATGCCGCCTGAAACTGACCTTTTACATCCACTTACCATAATAAAGGAATTGGGAAATATTCTTTCAGATGATGATATTGTTGCTACAGATGTTGGTCAGCATCAGATGTGGACAGCACAGGGGTATCCTGTGAGAAAGCCGAGGACATTCCTAACATCCGGCGGACTTGGCACTATGGGATTTGGGTTACCTACTGCTATTGGAGCGGCTATGGCAAATACGGATAAAAAGGTTGTTTGTATCAGCGGTGACGGTTCAATTCTGATGAATATCCAGGAATTTGCCACTTTAGCAGATCTGCAGCTTGATTTAAAGGTAATCATTATGAATAACGGACACTTGGGTCTTGTAAGGCAACAGCAGGAAATGTTCTATGGAAAGCATTACATTGCTTCAAAGTTTGATTCAAACCCTGACTTTGCAGCAATAGCTAAAGGCTTTGGTATTAAAGGTGTTCGTATAGGCAAGGATGAAAATGCTATTGAAGTTATAAGAAAGTGTATAAGTGAACCGGGACCGTGTGTTATAGATGTTCCGGTAAGACAGGAGGAGAATGTTCTACCTATCGTTCCTCCTGGAAAAGCCAACTATGAAATGATAGGGGGAGAATTATATGAATAGCCAGTACTGCGTCATTGAGTTAATAGTTAAGAATCACCCTGGAGTTATGTCACATATTACCGGGCTTTTTGCAAGAAGAGCTTTCAACCTTGAAGGTATTCTCTGCGGACAAATAGGAAACAGTGAAGACAGCCGTATGTACCTCCTGGTAAAAAACGATGAAAGGCTTGAGCAGATTATTAAACAGGTGCAGAAGTTGTACGATGTTAAAGAGGTTTCTGTATGCAAAGACTGCAAACCTTCCATATTCTCAAATATATCAGAACTGGTTAAGAACAGTTCATGTGAAATATAAATTGCTATTTTAAAGAAGACTGTCCAAATAGGCAGTCTTTTTTATTTTTACACAACAACAAATAGCAGTGCAAATTCGCAAGTAATTTATGAAAAAATTATGGTTAACACATTATGTGACATTTTGAACTTTCTCTGAATATTATGTATATATATTAATTTTACCAAACTAAATGTTCTGGAAATAAGGCATTAGCAATTCTTTAATATATGCTGCAGAAAAGTTTGAGGTGACAGATTATGCTATTGATTCTTCTAATCTCTATTATGGTGCTTATTTTCATAATGAGTATCGTATTTCTAATTGATGATGGACCACCATTACCAAAACACTCTTTGTATCACAAAAAAAAGATTCTTATCCATCACATAAAAATATTAAAGTACAGGCATCTTCTGAAATTCCGCAAAGTGAGAAAAACTACAGATACTGAATTCAATAATACTAACGGAGCCATTGCAAAACTTCTTGTTAACCCAAAGTTAAAAATTATAATTCTTATTATATTAATACAGGTAATAAGCGTTATGCCATTTATAATAATGGGGTTTACTGTGCTGGCTACTATAATGGTCTTTTTAGTCACAATAGTGATAATATTTATAAGGCCAAAAGGTTTAAATGAAGCGTATCCTGCATTTATCGGTGCATGTATAATTATCATTATGGGAGTTGTTTCATACCCAAACATGGTAGATATAGTTGATAAGATTGGCGGTGCATCCATAACAATTATTGCAACTATAGTTATGGCAGTGGTGTTGGAAAGTTTTGGAATCTTTTACTGGGCGGCATCAAATCTTGCACGGCTCTCAAAAGGGTCAGGCTATAGACTTTTCTGGAATATTCAGATTTTGTGTTTTTTGATGACCCTTCTTTTTAATAATGACGGAAGTATACTGATAACAACACCAATTCTGATATTGTTACTAAACAATTTGAAACTCATGGCTCATCAAAAGATACCATATCTCATAAGTGGAGCACTAATTGCTACAGCTTCTAGTGCTCCTATTGGTGTGAGCAATATTGTTAACCTTATCTCGTTGAATATTATTCATATATCGCTATACGAATATACAGGAATGATATTTATTCCGGCAACATTAGGACTGATATTTATGTCAGTGTGTTTGTTTGTGCTTCTGAAAAAGAGGCTGGTTCGGAATCTTCCCGAAATGGAACCTGACCTGAAAGATAATTTTATAAGCCAAAAGTTAAAAATGACAGATAGCAAAATATCCTTTCAAAACAAGGATAATCATACCAGGTTTATGCTTAAAATACTGATTTTTGTTTTTGGCCTCAGATGTTCATTGTTTGTTGCATCATATTTAGGTATTCCCATATCAGTAGTGGCAGTAGCAGGGTCATTGGTACTATTGCTTGTCAGATGGCATTATTTTAAAATCGGTTTTTTGGATGTTTTCATGAAAACTCCATGGAATATTTTGCTCTTTGCTTTTTCTATGTATGTCATAATATTCGGACTCAACAACATCGGGCTAACCAATGAGCTTGTGCATTTAACCAAACCATTGGTAAATAACAATATATTTAATGCTAATTTTATTATGGGCACATTGATATCTGTACTTTCAAACATATTTAACAATCACCCTGCTCTTATGATTGGGACAATAACACTTCAGGCAATGAATCTTCCAGTGTTTACCATGAAGACTGTTTATCTGGCAAATATCATAGGCAGTGATATAGGATCCTTGCTTCTTCCAATAGGTACCCTTGCATCCCTGATTTGGATGAATATATTAAAGGAGAACAATATGAAGATAAAATGGAAGGACTATATTGGAATAACAATTGTTGTAATACCGATTACTTTAGTATTCACGCTGACGTTGCTTTATTTCTGGGTAAATCTAATATTTATTTAAGAATGACTAAATATTACTTCCGCTTTCTATATTAGAAGTGTTAATAACCTTACATTTGGCGGAGCAAATAACGAACGGTTCAACGGGATTTGCTTAAGACAAATGTAATAGATTTATCACTTTAATATATGCGGGTGTTGATGAGTTAAGTCAACTCATGAGCAGAATTTATAGCGGAAGTAATATTTTAGTTGTTACCTAGTGAGAAATACTTAAAATAAAAAATAAAAGGAACTGACCTTTTGTCAGCTCCCTTTTTTTGAGTGTTTTTTATGAATGGGGAATTAAAATTAGTTTTCCCATTTATTGTTATCCTGTTGGTCCTATGATTCTTTATTATCATCTTTGTCATCATTATCTTTTTCTTTATCATTTTCATCAGATCTGTCATCTTTTTTAGAATCTTCTTTTTGTTCCTTGTCTTCATCGGATTTATCACTGTTACCGCTATTATCTTCGCTTTTGCTGTCGTTGCGGTTTTTACTGCCATTATCTTCGCTTTTGCCGTTTTTGCTGTCTTTGCCGCCGTCATTACGGTCTTTGCCGCCGTCATTGCCGCCTTTGCCGCCGTCATTACGGTCTTTGCCGCCTTTGCCGCCGTCATTGCCGCCTTTACCGCCGTCATTGCCGCCTTTACCGCCGCTATTGCCGCCTTTGCCGCCGTCATTGTCGCCTTTACCGCCGCTATTACTGCCTTTGCTGCAGTCATTACCGCCTTTGCCGTCGTCATTACCGCCTTTACCGCCGCCTGATTTTCCATCACCTGATGCTAAGATAGGTGAAATAAATACACTTTGGTTCTGCATAACTCTTAACTTAAGTTCAATGACCATGCTTTCCAAAAATGCTTTGAAAGTTCGCTCGTTTGTATGTCTTCCGCAAGCCTGGGTTAAAGTTTGAATATCTTTCTTGAGATCTACCTGTCTAATCTTGGATTCAATTAGTTCGCAGTAAATTTTTTCATTCAAAATTTCTGAATTAGTAATACTTAATGCGAATTGATCACTTCCAAAGCCGTCATGAGACATTGCGGAGGAGGTATATGGCTGTGGATTGCTGGCAGATTCCGGCTCAGTTATGAAGTCAACCTTTGTAAAGCACTTGAAAGGAACATTAACAACTGTAAAACGTATTTTTCCGCTTACGGCTGATTGCCCAACATGTCTAGCAGTTGAGTATTCTATGCAGTTTCTAACAAAACCGCTTATAAGTAATTTAGCACTTTTTTTGTCATCTGTTAACAGTAGTTGGCTTCTAGTAAGAAAGACATTCTTTTTTACTCTGGTTATTTCTAATGCGGGTTCTTCCAATTGTATAGTAGCGTCAACATAAACCTGTACATCAGCTTCAGATATTACAACAGGAATTTTACCCACAAGAGGAACCTTCTTGCCTTCAACTTTCTTTGGTTGGCTGGGCGAAGCTAAAAGAGTAGTTGAGTTAAGTACTGACGAATTAGTACTGACAACATGACTGGTAGTCTGTTCCATTTTAATTCCTCCATTGCATCCTCTTTGAGGAAGTTTTTTTGAATATATACACTATCATTCGTATGCGTAAGCTGATATTTTTGTTACATTATGTTCCTGTATTATTTTGCAACATTGATGTTGTCATTAGTAACAAAAATTTTATGAAAAAAATATACTAATTACATAGAAAAATATATATGATCAATTGATTTCTATATATTAAAATTTGATAGGATGTGCATTTGAAATGAGAACGAGAACCAATTATATTCGTTGGAATAGAGAGATGGAAAGAAATTGCCTGGGTCTAGCCTGGCAGACATATGCTCGGAATAATGTATCCCAAAAAAACGTAAAAAATAAAACTGATAATGTAGAAGAAGTTAAAACAGCTGAAGAAAATAAGGTGCCGGAGGAAATTTTGCAAAATGAGAATGTTGATGACAAACTTAGAAATAGTTGTCCTGAACCAGATATATCAGAAAGCATGACAGAAGAACTTCAGGATAACATATCTGAAAGTACCGATGAGATAAATTTGAAAACATTTATGGAAAATGCAATAAAAGAAAATCAGATACATAAAACAAATACATATTCTACTTCAAAGAAGATACACTGGAATGAGGATATGCTAAAAAGGTGTCTGGGAACATACTTTAGCACTTCTCCAAACAAAAAAAAGAGAAGAAAGAAGTGGGTAAAAAAAGAAAGTAATATGCATTATGACAATGTTGAGAGCAAGAATGAAGAATTAGTAAGTAATGAAATTTCTTATGATAATGTCCCGCAAAATGATTATATGTTAGGTAGCCAGATTTATGATGGGGAGATTATTGAGAAAGCTAATGAAGAAGATGAATACTATGACAGCACTGGGTCAGAGAGCAATTACGGTGCAGAGAGCAATTACGGTGAAAGAGATGAAAATGAGAAATTGAATGAGGAATTTATTTGCCCAAATGACAATAACTCATATGAACAAGATAATCAAGGCAATTTTGAGAAGATATCATGGTCCACTTTAAGTGATATAGATGATGAGGGTTTTGACAAAGAGACGGATTCCATAGATGAGAATATCGAATCGGATAATGAGAATGTAAATGAAGACAGCAGTGACGAAGCTGACAGCTATGAAGATGAACATAAAAAAGATAGTGAAGATAGCTATGAAGATGGCTATGAAAATAATAGTGAAGATAGCTATAAAGATGGCTACAAAAATGATAGTGAATATACCTATGATGATGGTTATGAAAATGATTATGAAGACAGTTATACACAGGAAGGTTTATTTAGTGACAAATACGCTAATGACAATGAGACAGACCAATATTTTAATGAAGTAACTGATGATAATTTTGAAATGGATTATCAGGAAAATGAAAGCTTAACATATTCTGCTGGAGACAATGTACTTGGTTTTAATGATATAGGGCAAATTGAAGTGTTAGAACTTGAAATAGAAAACCAAACAATTAATAACACTGATTGGGACAATAGTTGGGATGAATACGATGTATCCAATGATCAATCTCAGGATATAGAAACAGTTGATTCTTTTATTGATTATGGAATAGGTCAGGAAGAGTACAGTGATTATGATTTTGATAGCGAATCATATATTAAAAACATTGAATATATGTCAGATTATGACAGTGTGAGCCGTGGGCAGTCTATTGAATGCAGGATTGTTACTTAATGTTTAGTTATAGAGGTTTGCAAAATATATTAATATGTTTATATATTAAAAGTGATAAATCTATTACATTTATCTTAAGCAAATCCCGTTGAACCGTTCGTTATTTGCTCCGCCAAATGTAAGATTATTAACACTTTTAATATAGAAGGACTGGTTATTGATTAACGGGTCCTTTTTGTTACCATTATTTTCTACACATCCTTAAGTCTTTACATTTGGCACGTTCTGCATTACGTTTCTAAAATTATTTTTTAATTAGTTGGCAAATTGCATCAGAATGAAATTGCAAAGAACCGGGAATTGTCTTGTTTGCCATTCGTATAGTCATTAGTAGTCATTAGTTTATTGTGCTTATGTAAATTTTATGATATTATTACTATATGAAAAGTGAATAACCTTTTACATTTGTCTTTCGCAAATTCCGTAAAAACCGTTCGTTATTTGCTCTGACAAATGTAAGATCATTAACACTTTTCATATATAAAAAGGCATTAATAATTTTACTTTTGATTTTTATATTTATAATATTCAAATAAAAATTACTATTTTATGGAGGTGACAGTTAAGACTTAGGGCAGGGTTTAGCAGTATAGTAATATTGTAAGGATGCATTTACTCAATTTATAATACTATCCATTTTCTATTGTATTTATATATAAATCTATTCATTGAAATATACAAATCTAACCATTATACACATTCCATAAAGAGAAATGCTGTAAAGAATTTAATTTTCAATTAAAACATTTAGTTTTAGGGGGAACAAGTAAAATGAAAAAGTTTTTTATTTTATCATTAGTAATGATACTTATTACATCAGTTATACCTGGGAGTATAACATCTTCAGCAGAAGAAAGCGATATCACCGAGCAAGGTGATGACTGGCTCCACGTAGAAGGCACCAATATTGTGGACAAGGATGGAAAAAAAGTATGGTTAACCGGTGCCAACTGGTTTGGGTTTAATTGCAGGGAAAGAATGCTTTTGGATTCGTATCACAGTAATATAGTTAAAGATATTGAAATAGTTGCAGATAAGGGTATCAATGTAGTAAGATTACCAATTGCAACTGACTTGTTATATGCATGGAGTAAAGGGCAATATCCAGAATCGACCGATACAAGCTACAATAATGAAGCTTTAGAAGGGTTAAACAGCTATGAATTGTTTCATTACATGCTGGAAAACTTTAAGAGGGTAGGAATCAAGGTTATACTTGATGTACATAGTGCAGAGACAGACAATATGGGGCATTCGCACCCACTTTGGTTCAAAGGTACCATAACAGAAGAAATATTCAAATCTGCCTGGGTATGGGCAGCTAATCATTTCAAAAATGATGATACCGTAATAGGTTTTGACCTTAAGAATGAGCCGCATACAAATACAGGAACATTAAAGATAATGTCCCAAAGTGCAATATGGGACGATTCCAATAGGGCAACCAACTGGAAGAGAGTAGCTCAGGAGACAGCAATAAAAATATTGGAAGTACATCCTAACGTATTGATTTTTGTTGAAGGAGTGGAAATATATCCTAAAGACGGAAAATGGGATGATGAACAGGTGGATACAAGTCCCTGGACAGGTACTAACGATTACTATGGCAACTGGTGGGGAGGCAATTTAAGAGGTGTTAAGGATTATCCTATCAATCTGGGCAAATATCAGAAGCAGCTTGTATATTCACCTCATGACTATGGTCCGTTAGTATATGAGCAGGAATGGTTTAAGGGTGATTTTGTAACTGCAAACGATGCTGCAGCAAAAAAAATATTATATGATGAATGCTGGAAAGAGAACTGGGCGTATATTATGGAGGATGGAATAGCTCCATTACTGGTTGGAGAATGGGGAGGCCTAACAGAAGGAGGCGATAAGCTTCTTGATGTCAATAAGAAATATTTAAGGTCTATGAGAGATTATATTATAGAAAATAAATACAAATTACATCATACTTTCTGGTGCATAAATATTGACTCTGCTGATACAGGCGGATTGTTTACCCGTGATGAAGGTACACCTTTTGAAGGCGGAAGGGACCTTAAATGGAATGACAATAAATATGATAACTACTTGCTACCTACGTTGTGGAAAAATAGTGAGGGCAAGTTTGTAGGTTTGGATCATAAATTGCCATTGGGTAAAAACGGTATATCGGTAAGTGATTTTGTTGAATCAGGTGGAACACCTACAAAGGTTACGCCAACACCAACTACGCCTACACCTACAAAGGTTACTCCAACACATACTCCTACAGAAAATGGTTCAGGTTTTACTGTGTCAGGTTACATAAAACCTGTATTTAGCTACACAAACAGCAGTGTTATGGCAGGTTTCAAGGTTGAACTTGATGGAACAGCGTTAAATGCAGTATCGGATGAAAAGGGATATTTTGAGATTAAAAATGTTCCTGGAAAAACATACACTGTTAAGATAAGCAAGGCAGGATATCTTGAAAGAACTATAACATCAATTACTGTAAACGCTAATAAGGAAATATCAGGGGAAACTGCTCCGCTGGATATGTGGGCAGGTGACTTGCCGGTAAAAGATGTTCAGGATGGCACTATTAATATTGCAGATGTTGTGGAACTTGCCAAGGCTTTCAATAAAGTTTCTACCGATGCAGGATTTTTAACCAGTGCAGACTTTAATAGGGATAACAGCATCAATATGTCGGATGTTATTATTCTGGCTAAAAACTTCAATAAGACATCAGCAGGTTATCCGGCTATAAATTAGAAATAAAATAGGTACTCAAAACGGTAAGTAATATTTCAATCATTCCCTAGATAATGATAAAGGCTGTATCATAAGAATATTATGAATGCAGCTTTTTTATATGTTATTAAAATATGAGCTATGGCGATGATTTAAGAACTACCATTCATTCACAAAATATTTACGGCAAACTCACCTTTTTGTGGAAATGCTTTTAAAACGGTGATATAATGTGAATTGACTATTTTGTTCGTTGAGGAGGAAATATTGTGGCAGACAAAAATGACAGACTTATTATACCGGAAAAATATGATCCAATTTTAACTGTAAAGCAAACAGAGAATGCTATTAAGAAAATAAAAGACAATTTTGAAAATGAACTTGCAAAAGTACTTAATTTGAGTAGAGTTTCTGCACCTTTGTTCATTAAGCCTGAAACAGGAATGAATGATAACCTTAATGGGGTGGAAAGACCGGTTGCTTTTAATGTTAAGGGAATTGGCGGAGATACTGTAGAAGTTGTACATTCTCTTGCAAAATGGAAGCGTATGGCTCTGGGTAAATATGATTTTAAAGTTGGTGAAGGTTTATATACCGACATGAACGCCATAAGAAGAGATGAAGATCTCGATAATCTTCACTCAATATATGTTGACCAGTGGGATTGGGAACTTGTGATTGAAAAGAAAGATAGAAATGTTGATACATTAAAAGGCATTGTAAGAAAAATTTACAGTGCAGTTAAGAAAACAGAAGACTTTGTTTGTACAATGCACCCTGAAATACCTAAAATATTGCCAGAAGAAATCAGCTTTATCACTACTCAGGAACTTGAAGATATGTTCCCAGCACTTTCACCTAAGGAAAGGGAAGATATGATAGCAAAGGAAAAGAAGGCTGTATTTGTAATGAAAATAGGAGGCCTTTTAAATTCCGGTATCAAACATGACGGAAGGGCACCTGATTATGATGATTGGGAACTTAACGGAGACATAGTTTTATGGTATCCTGTTTTGAATAGAGCATTTGAAATATCTTCGATGGGAATAAGGGTGGATGAGGATTCACTTGCAAGCCAGCTGAAGGAAGCAGGTTGTGAAGACCGTAAACGCCTCGGATTCCATAAGGACTTAATGGAAGGAAGGCTTCCTTACACTGTTGGAGGCGGAATCGGCCAATCAAGACTATGCATGTTCTTTATGAAAAAAGCCCATATTGGTGAAGTACAGGCATCCATATGGCCGGATTCAATGATTAGAATATGTGATGAAGCAAATATAAAAATATTATAATGAATTAAATATCAAATAAAGGTTAAAATATCAATTAACAAAGGGGTTAATGGATAATATGAAAAGTATAATGATAAAAAGTCTGTATAGACAGGCTCAGGACTATGTAAACAAAGATATAACCGTATCAGGTTGGGTTAAGACATTAAGGGATTCCAAGACTTTCGGATTTATTGAAGTGAACGACGGGTCTTTCTTTAAAAACCTTCAAATCGTTTTTGAAGAGGGCAATATTCCTAACTTCAAGGAAATAACAAAGATGCCTGTGGGATCATCAATTACTGTTTGTGGAAAGCTGGTTGAAACTCCAAATGCAAAACAGCCTTTTGAGTTAAAAGCAAGCAGCATACAAATAGAAGGTCTCTCAACGCCTGATTACCCACTTCAAAAGAAAAGGCATACATTTGAGTATTTGAGGACCATCGCACATTTAAGGCCCAGAACAAATACTTTTTCTGCAGTTTTCAGGATAAGGTCTTTAGCGGCTTATGCAATCCACAAGTTCTTTCAGGAGAGAGGATTTGTGTATGTTCATACGCCGATTATAACCGGCAGTGATGCTGAAGGTGCAGGACAAATGTTCAGAGTATCTACCCTTGACATAAATAACTTGCCAAGAACTGAGGAGGGTGCAATTGATTTCAGCCAGGATTTCTTCGGAAAGGAAACAAACCTTACGGTAAGTGGCCAATTAGAAGGCGAAACATACTGCATGGCATTTAGAAATATATATACATTTGGACCGACATTCAGGGCTGAAAATTCCAATACTGCAAGGCATGCAGCAGAGTTCTGGATGGTTGAGCCGGAAATTGCCTTCTCAGACCTCCAGGATGACATGGAGCTTGCAGAAGATATGCTGAAGTTTATAATAAACTACTGCATGGAAAACGCACCGGAAGAAATGGCATTCTTTAATAGTTTTGTTGACAACACATTGTTTGAAAGGCTCAATAATATTGTCAACTCCAAGTTTGCACATGTTACGTATACAGAGGCAGTAGAGCTTCTTAAGAAAGAGAAGGACAAATTTGAATACCCGGTAGAGTGGGGAGCAGACCTTCAGACGGAACATGAAAGATATCTTACTGAGCAGATTTTTAAAAAGCCTGTATTTGTTACAGACTACCCAAAAGATATCAAAGCTTTCTATATGAGGATGAATGACGACAACAAGACAGTTGCAGCTATGGACCTTCTTGTTCCGGGAGTTGGAGAGATAATTGGAGGAAGCCAGAGGGAAGAAAGGCTTGATTATCTTGAAAAGAGAATGGATGAGATGGGACTACACAAGGATGAATACTGGTGGTACCTGGATTTAAGGAAATATGGTGGAACAAAGCATGCCGGGTTTGGACTTGGTTTTGAAAGAGCCATCATGTATATTACAGGTATGTCAAATATAAGAGATGTTGTGTCATTCCCAAGAACAGTTAACACCGCTGAGTTCTAATTGAATTATGAATGCCTATAAATAAGTGATTTTAATGATACATGGGAAGTTTTGGTAATTAAACAGTTATGGCTAATTGTTAGCTGTAACTGTTTTTTATGTATAGTAAGGAGGAAGCTATTTTATGTTTTGTGAGTTAAATGAAATAAATAAAAGACCGCAGCAGTTTGAGTTTTACACTGCACCGGAATTATGGACCAATGAGTATACATCTCAAAAAATGTTGGAATATCATCTCGATGAATCTATTGATGCGGCTTCGAGGAATATATGCTTTATTGATAAATCAGTCAAATGGATGATTGAGTATTTTAACATAAACAGCAGTTCAAACATAATAGATTTTGGCTGTGGTCCTGGGCTGTATACCTCCCGATTTGCTAAAACAGGAGCAAAAGTTACAGGGATTGATTTCTCCAAGAGGTCTCTTGAATATGCTAAAAAAGAAGCAGCAAGAAACAATCTAAATATCAAATACATATTCGGTGACTATCTTAAACTCCATTTAAATGAAAAGTATGACCTTATTACAATGATAATGTGTGACTATACTGCGTTAAGTCCTGTGCAAAGGAAAAAGCTACTCAATATATTTCGAGGCTTGTTAAAGCCAGGTGGCTCAATCATACTGGACGTATACGCTTATAACTACTTCGATGAAAGTCAAGAGATTTCCATTTATGAGCTCAATCATCTCAATAAATTCTGGTCACCAGATGATTACTATTGTTTTGTTAATACCTTTAAGTATGAGATGGAGAAGCTTATTCTTGAAAAATACACAATAATTGACAAAAGCGGTAAACGGATTATTTATAATTGGTTTCAGTGTTTTAGTGTGGAATCCATACGATCAGAATTTGCGGAGAACGGTCTAGGAGTTGTTGATATATTCTCCGATGTTTGTGGCAAAGGATTTGATAATAAATCCAAGGAGTTTGCTGTAGTAGCTAGGGATAATGAATTTAAGTAGTGCTTTATGTAAAAAAATTAATAGATTTTTATATAGTCTGGTATCTGAAAGAAAATAAAATTTCAAAAAACAGCCAACTGCAAATTCACTGCAGTTGGCTGTTTCTAAGTGTTAAGCAAATTATTTTTTATTTGCATCTGTATTTTTATTTGTATCTGTATTTGTACATTTAAACAATAGAGTAAACAATTCTGCTCTTGTTATACTTTTTCCAGGTTTAAATGTATTGTCGGTATAGCCTTTGATAAGGTCTGACTCAGTAGCTTTAGCAATATATTTATATGACCATTCGGGAATGTCTTTAACATCTTTGAATTTAAGCTCTTTAGTGGATTCGCCTAGTTTAAAGGCTCTCATGATCATTGTAATTGCTTCCTGCCTGCTGCATTCCTTATTAGGACTGAAAGTATTATCAGCATTTCCTTGTATGATTCCACTTTGTTTTGCCAGTGCAATATAGCCTAAAGCCCATGATGGTATGCTCTTTGCATCTTTAAAATCAACTTTGGCATTATCCAAAGGCTTGAGGCCCAATGCTTTCATTATAGAAACTGCAAGTTCTGCTCTGGAAATGTTTTTATCGGGCTTGATTGTTCCGTCAGAATAACCGCTAATAATTCCTTTTGTTATCAGAGCACTGATATAATCTCTAGCCCAGTGCTTTGAGATATCGGTAAAACCGGCAGCAGGCTTTGGAGAAACCGGTGCATTTGTAGCACTTGCCTTTGGTGAAGCAGTTGGTGTAGCTGAAGCCTTTGTTGTAGGTGTTGCAGTTGGTGTTGCAGTAGCAGTTGGAGTTGGTGTTGATGTAGGTGTTGATGTTGCATTGTTTTGGTAACTACCGCTGTAAGGTTTTGGAGTGGCAGTTGCTGTAGGAGTAGCAGTTGGCGAACCGCTTGCTGTAGGTGTAGGAGTAACAGTAGGCGTTGCTACAATTTCACTGTCAAGTATGATATTACCTATGCTGGATATGTTCTGCCAGGAGTTGCCGGAAGCATCGCACCAGATGCTTACACTATCCCTTGATCCATTGCCGTCTTCATCATTATTAACCTGAAGGTCGAAACCTAATACACCGCTTGCCTCAGGCTTAATTGCATTCAATGGGATTAGAGTTTCTACCAGATAACCGTTGGATGTCTTTGAAGTAGCAGATACGAAACCATCAGGTTTTCCATGGTCAAATGTTACTTCATTATCATAGTTGATTCTTATTTGATAGTCGTCTGCCTGATATGCAGTGGTTTTGGCATTGTTCTGATCTATGAATATTTCTATGGAATCTTGCTGATAAGCGTCAGAGCTTTCTTTGCTAAGGAGTGTATCAGTTACATCTGCCAGAACATAAAGGTTACTGTCATCCCAGAGAATCTTGAATTTTGCTGTGGACCCTGATGAACCTGCTACCCAAACGTCTGTGCTGTTCTCATTAACACCATCCCAGAGATCTTCTGCGATACCATCAATAACAGGAGTCCCCTTTTTTACCTGAATAAGTTTTGATTCGTTGCCCAATACAACATAGCCGTAACCTGAAGTATCGGTGTCCAGTCTGTTTTTGTAGTCGTTCCATACAATAACTGAGGACAAAGTATCGTCTTCTGCAAAGTCATTTACCCTGAAATCGATTGCCAGTTTGTCGCCTTTTTTAGGAGCAAAAGCGGAAATAGGAACGGCAATCTGAACTGTATAGCCGTTTTTAGCTCTTTTTACATAGAAGTTGTACACGTCATTAGTTACTGAATCATCGGGAGTTATTGTAAAGTGCATATTATCTTCCGGTGAAGATTCATTTTTGTCGATGAAAATCTCAAGACTGTCTTTTGAACTTACCGTATTATCAGCAACCTGTGCAAGAATGTAAAGATTATCATTATCCCACATTGTTTTAATACTTGCAGTTGTTCCTTCCGTACCGTATACAGCTTGTGTCACACCAACAGGAGTAATTGTGCTCCATAATATGTCAATGTCATTTGGCCCTGTGGAAGGGGAACCGTTGTAAGTGCCAATCTCCTTTCTGTAAACAGGCAAACTGTCAGGATCGGCTATTGCTGTGAATGCAGGTTTTACCTGAAGCCGTTTGTTAAATATAAGTGCGGCATCAGTTCTGCCTTCTATGGGGAAGTCATTTTTCCATGACATACCGTCATCCGTTCCCCACAATGTAACCGAGTCGATAACACCTTTTTTAGCTGCTTTTTTGAAGTAATCAAATAAATCCATATATCTTTTTGCCTGTGCAGCTAAAATCTCGTCTGTTGCAGCCTTTTTCTCTTCAGTGTCGGTTTTGTAGATAGAAACATCAAGCTCAGTTACTTGAATCTTTACACCTAAGGAAGCAATTTTCTCAATAGAGTCTTTAATTTGCTCCATTGAAGGTCCATAAGAGCTTATATGCATCTGGAATCCTGCAACAAGTCTTTCTTTTGGAATGCCTGAATCTAAAATGCGTTTAACGGTATTATAAAAATCATCCAATTTTCTGGAGTTAGACTCAAGGCTGTAATCGTTTATACAGAATTTTACATCGTTATCACCGATTTTATCGGCTATTTCCTGAGCATATTTGAATGCTTGAATGATATAATCATCAGCAATTCCATCATTGTCCATATCACCTATAATTGATTTCCATTTTGAATCACGAAGTCCTTCAGTATCGGAAATTACTTCATTTACTACATCGTATGTATGAATTTTACCTTTATATCTTGTCATAAAAGTTTCCATATGAGTCTTCATTCTTTCAAGAAGCTTTTGCCTTGAAGCAGGATTGCTTGAATCATCGGGATCAGTGAAGAGCCAATCGGGAACTTGACTGTGCCAAATAAATGCATGTCCTCTTACAAGCATATTGTTTTCCTGTGCAAAGCTAACGATCTTATCTGCATTTTCAAAGGTGAAATTGCCTTCATTAGGCTGGATTTCTATGGGTTTCATTACGTTTTCGGCAGTTAAGCTTGTATAATGCTTTTTTAGGTATTCAACATATACAGGGTTTTCGGTCATGTCGGGCCTTATAGCTGCACCTATCGGGAAATATTCATCCAATACACTGCGAAGCGATATTGCATTGGGGTCAAAGTCAAATACAATTTCTTCTGCAGTTCCTTTTGATTTGAAGCTTACATTGTCCAGATAGAAATCAATGCATGTTTTTCCCTCAGCGGGCTCTGATTCATTGGTTTCTGCATAAAGGTGAATACCTTCGCTAAGAACAGCATTTGAAGGGATTGTATAAGTGCCCTCAAGCATTGTCCATTGTCCTTTATTAACCGACAGTTGATTTACCTGGTCCCAATGTGTCTCAGTACCGTCATTCCATTGAACACTGAGTTTAAATGTCATGGTGTCGGGTGCATTTTCACCATTATACATAACCCATGCAGTTCCGGTGTATTCATTGCCTGGAACAGGATCACCCTTTTCATTTCCAACAAGATTTTGGGCAGCACCTTGCCATCCGTTTTTTCTGCCGGTAATTTTTAAAATAGAACTACCATTACTGTACACATCTGTAGTAACTTCTATGGAGGCATCTCCTCTTTCATACCACCAGCTTGTTCCGTTTTCGAAATCACCGTTATTGACGATATCTTTACCTACTATCGTAGGAGTATCAACGCCTACAGTTACATACATGGTTTTATCATCGGGGTTTAATGCAACTCCTTTTCTCTCGAATAGTTCATTTAATGTTACAAATTTGTAACCTTGCTTAAGGAGTGCAGGAATTATTAGGTCAAGAGCTTCAGGTGTAGGGTGGGGCAGAGGCTGAACATCGTGAAGAAGTATTATTGAGCCGTCTCTTACATTGTTTAATATGGCATTTGCTCTTTGCTCGGCAGATGTTGATTGATCCCAGTCGTTTGCGGTAATGCCGCTTACAAAAGGCATGTCAATTGCATCAAACATGGTATCGCTTGTTGAGAGGTTGGGCGGACGGAAAAACAATGGTGTTGTCCCTGAATACTGTTCAATAGCATAAGTAGTGTCGGCAACCGACTTTTTAACCTCTTCTGAAGTCATATTTGCCATATCGGCATAGCTCCATGAATGGTTACCTATTTCACAGCCCAAATCAATAACTCTTTCTATAACATCTTTTGTGTTTTCGCCAATTTTGCTTCCAACCATCATGAAGGTTGCAGGAACATTATATTTTTCAAGCTTGTCCAGCACAAGAGGTGTAAGAGTTTTGTCAGGCCCGTCGTCAAATGTCAATGCAATTAATTTTTCGGTAGTTGCAGGTCCTGCCAATGTAAAACTTACATCATCTGCATAGAAATCTACAAAGGAATCGGACTCTGTAGTTTCAATATATATTTGTACACCTTTGGAAATATCGGTACCTTCAGGAAGGGTATAGTCACCTTCAATAAGAGTCCATTCTCCTTTTACAACATTTGCCTGGGCAATATTGTCGTATTTGTCTTCCGTACCGTCATTTCTTTTCATTGAGATCTTGAATGTTACTTCAGATGAAGTCTCTGAATCAAACATAACCCATGCAGAAGCGTGGTATTTCTTTCCGACTTCAGGATTTTCCCTTTGGTTGTCGGTAAGTACTTGAGCTATTCCATTCCATGGGTTCGTTCTTCCGTTGGTCTTAATACTGGAACTTCCACTGTGTTTAACATCTGATACCGATGCTAAATTGGAACCGCCATTAGCATGCCACCAGTTTGTGCTGTTTTCCATATCACCATTGTTTACGAGATTAATGTCTTGCGTGTCAGCCGCGAATGCTGACATGTTAAATGTGAATAGCATACTAAAAAGCATAATGAATGAAAGAGTAAAGCTTATACACCTGTTGATCCTTCTTTTGGACATCATAAAAACTCCCCCTTGTTACTAAGTATTTTTTAAAATCTTTTAGTGCATCTTACTTGAAATAATAATTAACTATGCTCCTTTCCATAAAGTGTACAACATTTATTTTACATTAATAATTACCAAGTGGAAATAAGAAAATTGTTAAAATTTCTAAAATTTCCATAACGAAAAAAGGTAAAATCGTAATGTTAAAAAATACGATTTTACCTTTTACATTATTAGTAAAGGTCTTGCGTTGCAGATCAAAGCAATACAGATCAAAGCAATACAGATCAAAGCAATACAGGTTTTCACCTGTTCATTACTTTAACAGAACTAAATTTAAGCCCTTTAATAAGCATCCTTGAACATAATAAATATACAATGATGACAGGAGCTGTAAATACTGCAATAGCAGCATATATTGCACCATAATCATTGCCGTATAAAGCTTTGCTTAAAGCTGTCATTACCGGGACTGTATACAAACTAATATCTTCCAATATTGTAATAGGGATAAGATAGCTATTCCAGACTGAGATAAAGGTAAACATGGACATTGTGGCAATGCCTGGAATTATATTAGGAAGAACAATACTATGATATATTTTAAATTCTGAGCAGCCATCTATTCTTGCAGCGGCCATCATGGAATCGGATATTTTATATTGAATATAATACCTTAGAAAAAAAACAAACAGAGGACTGGCTATAGAAGGGATAATTAAAGGTAATAATGTATTGGTGATGTTAAATAAAGCACAAACCTTATAGAAACCTATAAAGCAAATCTGCTGCGGTACTATCAGTGAAATGAGAAGCAGCGAAAATAAATAGTTCTTTCCTCTAAATTTGTATTTTGCAAACCCATAAGCAGTTAAGCTGCCGAAAAATGCTGATAGTAAGGTCGCTGGAATAGTCACAACCACACTGTTTTTAAAAGCTGAAAAAACAGGCACAATATGAGTCAATCTATCAAAGTTATTAAAAAATTCATTTCCGGGAAATATTGCTTGTAAAGTAGATATGTTAAGATTGCTTTGAGTAGCACAGACAATCATAAAATATAATGGCAAAATACAAATCAGCGAAATGGATATTAATATAATATACAAAAATATTTTAAGCATAATATTCATGATTGATATTTTCTATCTCTTTCCTATATTAAAAGTGTTAATAATCTTACATTTGGCCCAATTTTATCATTTTAAATATTAAGTGTCAATTTATAGAATAATTGTTGTTATAAAAACGCCACCGTCTATGTATTCCTAATCACATAGCAGTCCAATAGGCCTATTACCAAAACTATCCCGCAGGACAATTTCGCTCATGGGTTGACTTAACTCGCCAACGACCTTAGATAGCGGAAGTAATTTTTTATTTAGTGGTATGAAGTTATTAAATAAGGGAGTGCCGCAAAACTACTTAGGTAGAAAGCGGTCCTCCCTTATTTTAGGTCTAGGAAATCATGGTATATTCTATTCTGGAATTTCTCATGTTACTGGTTTAGCCTATATTAATTACTAATTCACTAGATGCTCGGATAATCAGTTATGTTATTATTGAAGTTTTTTGCCATTATAATAACATCTGCTATGCTGATAGAATTATCCTTATCAAAGTCTGCGTATGGTATGAAGCCTGTATCCGATGCTGTTAATCCAAAGGCTTTTGCTATTTGCATGGCATCAATCATGTTTATAGCATTGTCTTGGACATTATTTACAGGTATATCACCAGCCCAGATTGCAATTGGTGCTGATTTTGATCCGATTATCTTGCTTCCATTAACTTTTACGGAGAATATCTTTCTTGTAAGATAACCCTTCTTGCTGATTAGTAGGTTATATGATTTACCACTTTGGATGTTTTTGATTTCGAAGTAACCATTAGCGTCAGTTAATGCACTTAATCCTGTACCTTCAAGCTCAACATTAAAGCCGGATAATATGCTTGCTGCCTGGCTGCTTGTGAAATTAAACCCTGGATTTATATATCCTGCTAACTTTGTTTCAGTGCCAATGCCTCCTAAGACTATATTACCAAGACTGGATACATCCTTATAAGAAAATCCTGTTGGATCACACCAGATACTTACGCTATCTCGAGAACCATCACCATCTTCATCATTGTTAACCTGGAGGTCGAATCCTATTACGCTGCCCTCTTTTGGTGTAATTGCAGCCAATGGAATTTCAGCTTCTACAATATAACCCGTTTCAGTCTTTGATGTGGCAGACCTAAATCCTGGAAGTTCACCTGGATTATATGAAACCTCATTGTCAAAATTAATTCTGATTTGATAGTCATCTGATTCATAGTATGAATTTTTAGCGTTATCCTGATCGATGAATATTTCAACAGAGTCCTGCTGGTAAGCATCAGAGCTTGCTTTTGAAAGCAGGCTATCGGTTACTTCAGCCAATACATAAAGCTTGCCGTCAGACCAAAGTGTCTTGAATTTTGCTGTAGACCCGGAAGTGCCGTTAAGCCAGGTATCGGTTTCATTTGCCGGTACATCATTCCATATGCCGTCAATAGCTCCGTCAATAACAGGAGTGCCCTTATTTACATTAATAATTTTTACTTCCTTATCAAGTAGCACATATCCATAACCAGATGTATCTGTTGTTCCAAAATTATTTTTGATGTTGTTCCAAACAGCTTCTGATGAAATTTCTCCGTTTGCATTGTAATCGATTACCTTGAAGTCAATTCCAAGTTTAGTACCTTGAACAGGGTTAATTAATGAAATTGGAATTGATGTCTTAATTAAATAACCGTTAGAATCATTAACAGTGAGTTTTCTAGAAATTGTATGACTTTCATTGTCTGATGACATATCAGGGTTTTTATCGATGAATATTACAAAGCTGTCTTCATCATTTGGAGTAGTGTCATTTATCTGTGCCAGAATGTAGAGATAATCAGAATCCCACATAGTTTTAACCTTTGCAGTTGCACCACTTGTACCAGAGACATACTGATTTACATCAACCCATTTCATTGCACCCCAAATGCTGTCAATTTCGGTGATTGTAGAAGGAGTACCTTTGCATGCATTTATCTGCTGCTTGTAAACTGGGAGCTTGTCTGGGTCAGTCAATGCTGTGTAAGCAAGTTTCGCCTGAAGTCTCCTGTTAAACAACAATGCAGGGTCTGTTCTGCCTTTTACAGGGAAATCATTTAACCACGATTCTCCGTCATCTACTCCCCATATTGTAACAGTATCTAAATTACCCTTTAATGCTTCATCTTTAAAGATTTCAAAAACATCCTTATATCTCTTTGCCTGAAGCATAAATATGTCTTCTGTCGCAGTTTTCTTAGGCTCTGAGGAAGATTTGTAAATGGACATATCAAGCTCTGTGACCTGAACTTTTACACCAAGTGATGCTATTTTTTCTATAGATAATCTGATTTGATCAAGAGAAGGGCTGTAGATACTGATATGCATCTGGAAACCTACAACAATTCTGTCTTTGGAAATACCGGATTCATCGGCAACTTTCAATATACGCTTTGTAATGTTGTACATTTCATCCAGTTTATTGGTGCTGGACTCAAGGTTGTAGTCATTAATACAGAATTTTACGTTGTCATCGCCAATTTTCTTTGCTGTTTCAAAGGCATATTTGAATGCTGCAAGAATGTAGTCATCATCTAATCCGTCTTTGTCTACATCTCCCACAATTGATTTCCACTTGGAGTTTTCATCATCTCCACGAAGTCCGCTTTTATCAGAAAGCACTTCATTTACTACGTCATATGTATGTATTTTTCCTTTATAATGTGTCATAACTGCTTCGATGTGAGTTTTCAGTCTTCCTAAAAGCATTTCGCTCGTTGCAGGTTTTGTTGAATCCTGAGGATCAGTAAAGAACCATTCTGGAATCTGATTGTGCCAAAGAAGTGTATGTCCTCTCAAAAGCTTGTTGTTTGCCTCAGCAAATGCAGCAATTTTATCTGTGTCAGTAAATGTAAATTTACCTTCTGTAGGCTGTATTGCATCAGGTTTCATACAGTTACCGGGAGTCAAACTGGAGTAATGCTTATTAATGTATGCATTGTAAATTGGGGATTCAAGCATATCTGGTGATATGGCTGCTCCAAGTGGGAAGTATTGATCCCAGACACTATGTAAAGACGTAATATTCGGATCAAAATCAAGTGAATCACCGCCGGTCACTTTTACATCATCAAGGTAAAAATCAACAAGGGTGCTGCCGGGTGCTTCAAAGTATAATGCTATATTAGTCAAAGTAGGATCATAGGTAACGGTATATTCACCTTCAATTAATGTCCATTTTCCTTTTGTTGCAGTAACTGAGCCAATATTTATATAATCTGTACCTGATCCGCTGTCCTTTTGAATACTCATTTGGATACTCTGGGTATCGGGTCCGTCCATATACATTACATAAGCCGAGAATTGGTAAGACTTATCGAAGTTAACTACACCCATCAAGGTGTGCTGAGGGCCGTTCCAGCTTTGGGTCCTGCCTGCTACCGAAATGCTATAGCTTCCGTTATGATATTCTTTATCTGTTACAGCTACAGTTTCTTCACCTCTATTTGTCCAACCGCTCACATCACCATTTTCAAAATCAGTGTACATACTGTCACTTCCGTTTAGTGAAACAGTAGATCCAGGCTCCCTGAAACTTACATCATCTAAATAAAAATCAATAAATGACTCTGATTCTGTAGTTTCCACATAAAGATGTACACCATTTTCCAAAACTACTTCTGAAGGAATGGTATAAGTGCCTTCAAGCTTTGTCCATTGACCTTTTGATACTGCCACCTGGCTTACCTGGTCATAGTGGTCATCTGTACCATCGTTCCATTGAACGCTCAATTTAAATGTCACAGTTTCAGGAGCAGTTTCACCATCAAACATAACCCATGCTGCTCCACTATACGATTTACCTGCTACCGGGTCACCTTTCTCATTTCCTACAAGGTTCTGTCCAGGACCTTGCCATGATGATGTCCTACCTGTAACAATAAGGCTTGAATTTCCGCCATGCTTTACATCTGAAGAAGCGTCAATAGAAGCACTTCCTCTGTTGTACCACCAGTTAGCTCCGTTTTCAATGTCTCCATTATTTACTATGTCTTTACCGGAAGGTGTAGGAACAGGTGAAGTTGCAGTAGGCGATGGTGATGCTGTAGATGCAGGCTCTTCAGTGGTTAAGCTTATATCATCAGCATAGAAATCAACAAAAGTTTCTGATTCTGTAGTTTCAAGATAGATATGTACTCCTTCTGATACAACAGTATCTTGAGGAAGAGTATAATCACCTTCAAGCAATGTCCACTGTCCTTTAGTGACGGCAGCTGTTTTAATATTTTCGTACTTATCTTCAGTGCCGGTATTTCTTTTAATGCTCAGCTTGAATGTTACGCTGTCAGGTGCAGTTTCACCATCGAACATAACCCATGCCGTACCATGATATTTGGTGCCTGCTACAGGGTCGCCTTTTTGGTTTCCTGTGAGATTTTGTGCGACACCTTCCCATGGATTTTCTCTGCCTGTAGCTTTTATGCTGTAACTACCGCTGTGTTTAACATCCGATACTGATACGACAGGTTCACCGCCGTTGCTATGCCACCAGTATGTACTGTTTTCCATATCACCGTTGTTAACGATGTCTTGAGTACCAGCTGCAAATGAGGTTAAGTTCACTGCTAATATCATGCTAAGCAGCATAATAATTGACACAGCCAAGCTTATACATTTGTTGAGCTTCTTTGATAACATTTTGAGTCCCCCTTACTAAAAAATAAATAATTAATATATATAAATATACAAACGTATTTTATATTATTAATCGTAATCTTTAAATAAGAATCTTGTGTTTTTTAATAAAATTACTTGTGATAATTGATTATTTGTAAGTACCAAAACCAAAAATATAAGGGAGAATCGCATAATTGTCAAAAGTAATATGCGATCTCCCTTATATAAATATTGCTGCGGACTGTTCTTATATATATTACTCTAATATATATAAGGCACTCCAACTTGACCAGAATCGCCTAAAACAAAGCCGGGTAATCAGTTTGTGTTTTATTGAAGTTTCCTGCCAGTATAATAACATCTGCCATATTTATTGTATTATCCTTATTAAGGTCTGCATAGGATTTAAAATCTGCATCGGAGGATGTCTTACCGAAGGATTTTGCTATTTCAATAACATCGGCCATGTTGATGGAATTATTCTGAACATTATTTACAGGAATGTCACCTGCCCATATATCAATAGGTGCAGACTTGGAGGAAATTTCCTTGTCTTTGCTAATTGATATAGAAGAAACTTTTCTTGTAAGATAGCCTTCCTTGCTTATCACAAGGGTATATTCCTTATTGCCAGGCACATTTTTGATTTCAAAATAGCCATTCTCATCTGACACTGCACTTAATGAAGTGCCTTCTAATTCAACTTTGAAACCAGGCAATACACTTGCAGCCTGAGTTGCAGTATAACTAAAGTTCGGTTTTACATATCCATATACCTTATAGCCTGTTTGAGAACTTGGTGAAGTAGGGGTAGGAGTCGGTTTTGAAGATGTAGGAGTTGATGAGGGGTTTCCTCCTGGCTCTACTCCATAAACCAATACTCCGTTATCGTATACAGGCATATTTGTTACCTTCACAGCAGCATTGGAATCTGTTGATATTCCTTTGAATGAGAAGTCGTTCTTGCTATCCCAGTAGGTTGTTGCCTCAGGTGCTGATATTCTAAACTGTATTTCATGTTTATGTTGTGATTGACCGCCTGGATATATTTTGGTTCCTGTAAAGTCGAGGGTTACATAGTAAATGTTTTTAGACTCATCCCAAGGTGTAAGACCTTTAGCGGAGCCCCCCTGACTGTAGTTTGATGATACTTTTATGTCCGATGGCTTTGCACCGGCAGCAATAACTTCGGATAAATCAACAAAATATCTGAAGGAAAGCTTATCACCCATCCTTGCAGGCCATGCGGATTTGTTCAGGAGGAATGCCCTAATTTCAATATGACTTGCACTCTGGTTGTTGACAGCAGCTTCTACAGAGAATTCATCTTCTGTAACTGGTTCGATTGCTTTTAAATCCGGTATGGGAGTACCGCCATAGTCTTCATACATCTTCGCACAAGCACCGACAAAGCCAGCATTATAGTCACATGCTACTTCATTTGACTCATAATCGTCAACTTTGTCATAGTATGAATTGTCAGCTGCACTCTTCGGTCCGCCAACAAGAGCTCCAATCAGCGTATGCCTATGGTTTTCAGGCACTTTCATGGAATCGTACCATGAGCCGTGGGCAGTTCTGTGATGGTAATGCTGTGGAGGATTTTCTCCAAACCCTGTAAGGAAACTCTTGCCTGTGCTTCCGAGACAGTAGTCTATTTGCTGCTTGGCAAAATCGTTATATATTTTTGCCTTGTCTGTCGGGCAACCACTCCAGTCAGCATAAACACTTGCCAAAAATGCTGTGGTGGAAGCATGCCTTAAGGAACCCCATGTTGTTAACCATGCCAGACCCTTAGCGGTATAAGCTATGCGTGAAGTGCCTGTACCTACAGACCACCAATCTAAATGTCTTTGAATAGCTTCCTTATATACATCTTTTTCTGTTAACTTGGCAAGGAGCAGGAAACATCCCATAAGCTTGTCATCCCAGCACATTCCCCATCTGAATTTCAGATCGGTGGACTGATTTTCTCTCTGCCAGCTGGGTTCATAGGATTCAGCCTTGGTAAGGTATGTATTATCCTGTGTTGCCATATATAGCCAGGTGGAAGCCCAAGTCAATTCATCTATAAATCCGCTGTGTGATGTATAGAAGTTGGTTGCTGCTGTATAGCCCTTATCGCTTTTTGTAGTGTCTGCAAAAGTAAAGAGCTCTTTTGCGTGTTTTAAGCAAGTAGCAGAATATGTAGGGTCAGTTTCTTTGAATATAATTGATGCTGCGGCTAAAGCTGCTGCAGCTTCGCCAACAACTGTGGAACCGGGGCTTGCAGTGGTAAGCTTGTATGATGGTCTGGCCATCTGCATGACTTCGCAGGGACCCCACCATTTGTGGTCATCATCGCCGTTTCCAACCTGGTAATAGAATTCGTTCGGAGCAGTATGACACTTGATAAGAAAGTCTGTAGCCCACTTTATGTTGTCTAAAATATAGGGAAGTTGTCCGCTTTTTTTGTAGGCATCTCTTGCCTCATATACACTCCATGAGAGCATTGAAACGGTATAAGCCATAGGGAGATTGAACTTGACATGGTCACCTGCATCATACCAGCCGCCTGTCAGATCAACACCGACATCAGCACCGTCTGTAAGACCTGAATCTCCACGCCAGTTCATTCTCTTGTCTTCAGGAAGTTTTCCAGAGCGTTGAAACTCATAAAACATTATTGACTTTTGTAATGCTTCGCCGTAGTTATAGCTTGGTGCAGCATTGGAAGTTGCAGTAGCCTGAGGAATAACTACTACAGATGTCAGCAAAGTAGCTGACAATAACACTGATACTTTTTTTAGAAAACCTTTTTTACTAAACATCTTAACCTCCTAATTAATTTTAATCTTTTTTGTATATTAAAAGTGTTAATAATCTTACATTTGGCGGAACAAATAACGAACGGTTCAACGAGATTTGCGACAGACAAATGTAATAGATTTATCACTTTTAATATAATTTTAATTTATATTTTTCAGACCTCCTTATAAAATTTAATAAATTAATAGATAGTCACTTTTAATTTATCTATTTTAATTAAATTATACCATCTTGAGGTGCCTTGGGCAATTCTTTACTGTGAAAGGTACACCTAAAACTATTGTACATTAGCAGCATAAAATCTGCTAATTTATTACTAATGACTTTACATTTGTCTTGTTCTGTATTATCATATTTATATAAAAATCGTTAGCAAATTTACACTTAGTTGAGCAAATAACCAACTTTTTTGAACATTGTAAATTGAATTATGGCCCTATTGAATTTTTGAAGTTTTATTCTATTATCTTAAAGTGCCTGCATCAGGCATCTATTATCTTAAAACCAACCTTATCCGGGGTTATTGGTTAAACATAACTTCAAAAGCTTTTTATACTGCCTTTACGTGAGTATGAGTGAAGCTATGGCACTATCCCAAGTGTCAGACCGGAATAACTAATCCAATAAATGTTGAAGTATCGCAAGAAAGTAAAGCATTTTTTATTTATTAGAACACCCTTAAGGCGTTGAATACTATTATTAGTTTATATAATGTTCTTTGATTATTGTAAAATTTCAATATTACGATAAAGAGATTGATGATTTTATTTTATAACATTTTGTTGTTAAATTTGTTGTTGAATTTTGGGGGGATATATGAGGAATACAAATTATTTTTTTCCTGAATATGCGGCTTTATGCATGTTATGGATTTGGCAATACGCTATATTGCTTCTGGAGATGATTATGTACTTATTTTGGGCGGCAATGCAATTGCAAAATTTGTTAGGTACTGGAAAAATCCTGACCCCAAGACGGTTTTCCTGTTTGGAGATGCAATGGCGGCAATGCTGATTGGATATTCTGATGTAAAGAACTTTCTGGCATCCTATCTTCTTACAAATCACACAATGTATGATAATTCGAAAATAGAATTTGGTACCAGCATTCTTCGAGAAGGTATGGAGAATCTGGATCCAAGTATTTTTACCATGAAAATAGCTGATGGTAACCTGCTTTTTAAAAGTGCTGTAGAGTATTCCAAAATTGTTACGGATAAGTTGTTATTTGCTACAGGCCTTAATATTGAAGATATTGATTTTTTTGTTACATCTGATCAATCAACAAAGTTATGGGAAGCACAGCTTAAAGAGAATGGAATACCAAAGGAAAAATGCCAGAGCATGTTTTACAAATATGGTAACACTGTAGCTGCAATGAGTCCATTAAATCTGGATGATTTAATATCATCAGGCCGGCTGAAAAGAGGCAATCTTGTAATGATGCAGGCACATGGTGCTGGAGCAAGCAGCGGTGGGATGATATTTAGATACTAAGAAATGACAAAATGTTATTTGATTATTTATGCAATTGTTGATGAGCTAAGATAACTTAGGGAGCGAAATTTAATTATATTAAATACGTTATTAATCTTACATTTAGCAGAACAAAATAACGAACGCTTTAACGGAATTTTGCGATAGATAAATGTAAAAGATTAATCGCATTTAATATAAATATAGAAATTTTAGTTGATACAAGCAGATTATTTTATTTACATGGGGGGAAAGAGTTAAATGAATTATTGCCAATTGTTATTTGATACAAAAGAAAAGTATTTGGATCTGGAAGCACTCATTGATGCAGATAGTGGCAGAAGACTTACTTACAGAGAACTTATGGAGGAAGTTAAAAAAACTGCTGGACTTATAGAATCAAAGGGATATACCAATGGTGATGTAATTGCGACGCATCTTTATAACAGTATAGAAGCAGCGGTTATATTACTTGCAATTCAATACATAGGCGGAGTTGTTTGCCTAATAGACCCTCTTTTTAAACCAAACGAGATAATTTACTACATTGAAGATTCAAATGCTAAATGTTTATTTACTCATCTTAAAACAACAGATATGGATACGGTTGTAAAGGAAATGACAGAAGTAATTAATATAAATGAGTTCGGGGATGAATTGAGAGATTTTGTTTATGCAGATAAGAAATTTTACAGCTATGATGAGAATGAGCTTGCAATGCTCCTCTATACATCCGGTTCTACATCAAAACCTAAGGGTGTGATGATACCTGCCGGAAATTTCTTTGTATTTTTAGAAAAAAGCTACCAGTCAAAGTATGTACATACAGAGGATGACAGATTTTTAGTAAAAGTTACTTGCGTGATCTACATTAAATACGTTATTAATCTTACATTTAGCAGAGCAAAATAACGAGCACTTTAACGGAATTTTGCGATAGATAAATGTAAAAGATTAATCGTATTTAATCTAATTTGGAGGTTGTTGTAATGAAGAAATATAGTTATCCTGAGGAGAGAGTTGCAGTTGTTGCCATGGGGTGTATCATGCCTGATGCCATGAATATTGGGGCCCTGTGGAACAATATATTGGAAAAGAGAGTATCAATTAAGGAAATACCGGATCATTATTTTAGTAAATCGGTATTCTACAGTCCGGATATAAAAGGAAAAATAAGTAAGGATGATAAAACCTATACAAAGATTGCAGCAGTTATCGATGAAATTGATTTTTTGGATTTAGGCAAAAAATATAGGATTCCGCCTGCGGTTTCAGCTTATCTGGACAATAATCAGAAGGCAGCAATATATTGTGCCGACCAAACTTTGAACAGTCTTAGAAGCAGCCTTCCTAAAGAACGTACAGCGGTAATACTTAGTACCGGAACTCCGGGATTAAAATTTGAAAAGTTAATTAAAAGATCATTTTTTGCCCATTTAAAAAGTCAAATCTTAAATCATCAACTTATATCAAAGGGAAGCTTTCCGCAAATACAAGATGTACTAAATGATATTTCCAATGAACTTTTAAAAGATACTCAGCCAATAACCGAGGATACTACAACAGGTTATTTGCAAAATATTACTGCAGGCAGGCTTTCAAATATATTTGATTTATGGGGCCCTTCGTATGTGGTTGATGCAGCATGTGCATCTGCTCTTACCGCTATTTCATCAAGTGTTTCGGGGCTTTTGAACTATGAATATGATGCTGTTATTTCCGGGGGAGTAGAAGTAACATTATCCGAAATACCTTTAACCTCATTTAGCGGGATAAATGCTTTGTCACCTGATGGTTCATATCCTTTTGACTCGAGGGCAAATGGATTTGTAATCGGGCTTGGCGGCGGAACGGTAGTTTTAAAAAGACTGGCTGATGCATTAAGGGATGGAGACTATATTTACTCAATTGTTTCAGGATATGGACAGGGAAGTGATGGCAAGGGTAAATATATCGCAGCACCAAGTGAAGATGGACAGATAAGGGTTATACAAAGTGCATGCAAAATGTCAGGTTATTCTGTAGATACAATTGAAATGCTTGAAGCCCATGGGACCGGAACAATTGTGGGAGATGTTGTTGAGGTATCAGCATTGAAAAAAGCCTTTGGGGAATTGGGGGCAAAAAAAGAGAATTACTGTGGTTTAGGCTCGATAAAGTCAAACATCGGCCATTTAAAGAATGCAGCCGGAATTGCAGGTTTTATAAAGGCTTCGCTGGCACTTGAAAATAAAGTCCTGCCTGCTTCTGCAAATATTAGTGAGATAAATCCCAAATTGCAGTTGGAAGGGTCACCTTTCTATGTTTTACGTGACAATAAGAAATGGGAGGAAAGCCCTTTGCATCCAAGAAGGGCAAATGTAAGCTCCTATGGTTTTGGAGGGGCAGATTACCATGTATGCCTTGAGGAATTCAGGCCGGAATTTTTACAAAAATCATACAGTTTTAGTGGCGAAGGGAAAAACAGGAATAACTCTTATATTTGGGCGGATACGAAACAGGGTGAAGAAAAAGAAGGAAAGGAAGAAGCAGTTTGGTTTTCGGGTAATTCCATTGAGGATGTAATTAATGCATACAAGTCTTTTATCTATAATGGTTTTGAGGGTTCCTTTGAAAAGGCAGTTTATTTTAACAATTTATCAGCTTGCTCACAACATGATTTAAGGATATCCATATGTGCAAATTCCAAAAACCAGCTTGAGGATAAATGGAAAATGCTTGAGCCTTACTTAGAGGAAATGAAGATTAATGAGGCCAATGTTCTTAATCTTAAGGGCATATATGTAGGTAAAAATAAAAAAATATCATCATCAGAAATAGCTTTGATGTTTCCGGGGCAAGGCTCTCAGTATCCCAATATGTTAAAGGGGCTTTATGAAACATACCCTTGCGTAAAGGCTTTTTATATGAAGGCCGATGCCATTTGGAAATCAATGTATAATAGCTCTGTTAAGGATTTGATTTTTGGAAATGATGAAGAGCTTAAAGATATTCTAAAAAATACGAAGAATACCCATCCTGCAATGTTCATAAGCAATTTGGGAGTATCTCAACTCCTCATTGAGGCAGGTATAAAGGCTGATTACATGATGGGTCACAGCCTTGGGGAGATTACTTCATTGTATGCCGGTGAAATGATTGATTTGAGATCAGCTATAAAAATAGTAGGAGAAAGAGGCCTTTCCTTTGACGGTATTGATGAAAATAAAAGAGGAGGAATGTTAAGCGTTAAGGAAGAAGCTCATAAGCTTGCGGAGATTATAAAATCAAAAGGCTTTAATGTCAGCATTGCCAACATAAATTCATCTGATCAGACTGTTGTAGGGGGAGAAAGGGAAGAAATCAAAAGGTTTTCAGAGTTTTTAAATCAAGACGGATACAAAAATACTGTTTTAAACGTATCCCATGCATTCCATACAAATATGGTATCAAAAGCTGCAGATTCCTTTTATGAAAGAATAAAGGATACCAAGTTTAATACCCCCAAATTTAAAATGATGGCATGTCATTTATCTGATTTGTATAATAATTTTAAGTTTGACGACAAAGATATGGCAGATGTATTGAGGGAACAAATACTCTCACCGGTTAGATTTGCCGATTCCATATTAAAGCTCTATAACAAGGGGGTAAGGGTATTTATAGAAGCCGGACCTTCTAATGTATTGACCAATCTTGTTAAGAACATACTTCCAGATAAGGATGTAAAGGTGATAAATGTCAACAATAAGAGCAAATGCCCGGTAGAAGGTTTTAAACAGGCACTTGCCATGCTTTTTGCCCATGGGGTTGATATTTCTTATGTACCTTCAAATGCAGTTCTTGGATTGCAGGAGGAAGGACAGAGCACCATTGTGTATAAAGCTGAGGCAAAACATGAAGATGTGGCCTCTATAGATAGTGCAATTGTAAAAATAACAAATGATCAGCACAATAATACCTGCTATGTTGGTGAGAATAAAAAAGAAAGCCTGGTATACAGCGGTGTATCGGTGGGGCTTCCGGGGACGTTCAAGAAAGCTTTTACAGATGACAATTTCCAGTACCTATTTGACGGTAAAAACATGATTGAACTCCTTACAGATGAAGAAGCGGAGAGCATATTGGAATTAAATATTACAAAGCTTATTAAAAGGGAAAAGGATTCGGTACTTAAAAAGATAACGGCAATAAATGAAGTTATTCATCTTCAAGGGAAAATGGGAAGAATAGATATGCTGAATGATTATCTCATTGACGAAAAGATTTTAAATGAGATGACTGCAAGTGTATGTGCAGGAGTTGCTGCCGGATTTGAAGCAATAAAAGATGCAGGGATTCCTCTTATAAGGGAGTATAGGGAGACCACTTCAGGGTCGGTGCTGCCGGGAAGACTTGTATTACCGCAAGAGATGCAGGATAGCACAGGCATTATATTTGCAAGTGCCCATTCTCAGGTTGAATCGGTGATATCGGAAGTTTCGAGGTACACGGCAGCAAAATATGGAACAAGGTTTAGAAAGGATATCTTGAAATTTTTTGAAGATATTATTTCCAAGGTAAGTGATTATGAAAGCAAGAAGATAATGGCAGACTGGTTTGCACTCCATTACTCAAGACTTTCAAATAATCCAACCGAATCAGATGTCTATGAATTCAATCATGATTTCCTGGCACTGCTGTCTTCCCAGGCAAATACCAGGCTTGCACAGTTTATCGGTGCTAACGGACCTAACATGTACATAAGTGCAGCATGCTCATCGACTGCAAGTGCTGTGACTGTTGCAGAGGATTTAATAAGGGCAGGGCATGCAAAGAGGATGATTGTCATCGGTGCTGATATAACCAGCGGAAAGAATATGCTGCCATGGTTTGCAGCTGCATTTTCAAGCATTGGTGCACTAACTGATTCAGATAGTCTTTATGATGCAGCTGTTCCTTTTGATAACCGGAGAAGTGGTATGATTCTTGGCTCCGGTGCTGTCGGACTGGTAATTGAAAAGGATTCTGATGTGGAAAAAAGAGGCATGAACGGTATATGCCGAATTATGGGTACCCATATGTTTAATGCTGCGGGGCATCAAACAAGAATTGATGTAAAAAGGCATTGTGTTGAGTTGGATAGATTTATATCCAAGATGGAAAATGAATATAATTTAAATAGAAATGCATTGGCATCAAAGATGGTTTATTGCTCCCATGAGACATATTCCCATAAGAATGGTGGATGCTCAAGCATGGAAAAGGTAGCATTGGAAAATACCTTTGGTGACAAATTTAAGGAAATTAAAGTAATCAATACAAAGGGAATGACAGGCCATACTTTGGGAGCTTCTATAGAAGAAGCTGTTTCGGCAAAAGTGCTGCAGTACCAGAAGATTCCGCCTATAGTAAACTATAAGGTGCCTGATCCTGATCTTGAAGGCTTGAATTTATCAAAGGGTGGTAACTATGAGTTTGAATACGTGCTAAGGACTGTGTCTGCTTTTGGTGGAAATGGGAATTATCATTTACTGCAAAAAATAGCACATGGAGATGAAAGGATTGTTAACAGAAAGGCATACCAGGAATGGATTGAGGGTATATGTTCAAAAAATGCCAAGTTAAATGTTTCTGGAAGACTCCTTGTAGCAGAGGTTCAAACGGACAATGAGCTGCATGATTCAAATGAGCCGGATATACAGAAACAAAATTTTGTTAATACAAATAATGAGATTAAAAAGACATCTGATTTAACAGTAAAAATATCGGCTAATACAAGTAATATAAAAGTCAGCAATAATGTTGCTGATACCCCAATATTAAGTGATGCAGGTGTTGCAGAGGATAATTTTGAAATCGATAAGGAGAAAATCAAGAATGAGATATTGGAAATATATTCGGAAATTACCAAGTATCCTAAAGATATGCTTGAACCATCAATGGAGCTTGAAGCTGATTTGGGTATAGATACAGTCAAGCAGGCTACAATTTACTCCATACTGACAGATAAGTACAAACTGGCACTTTCAGATGGACAGGCACTTTCCAATTATCCCACAATAGGGCATATTATAAATCTTGTGTTGGGAAAATTGGGAGAGAATAATGCGATTGAGGAAAAACAACTTAAAGGAAATGGAAAAGATAACCCAGTAGAAAATGAATGTTTTGAAGAAGTAAAACAAGTGAAGGATCAAACAGGGAAAAGAAAAATAGAATCAACAAAAATAGAATCAACAAAAATAGAATCGGTTGAAATCAAATCGGTCCCAGAAGATTTGGAAACCCAGATTTTAAAGCTTGTTTCGGAAATAACGTTATATCCGGTAGAACTTCTTGACAAGGAAATGGACATGGAATCGGATCTTGGGATTGATACGGTAAAACAGGCTACCATATTATCTATTATAAGGGACAAATTCCAAATTCCAGAGGAGAGTGCCAACAATCTTTCAAGCTACAATACTATTGGTGCATTAATTGATTATGTTAAAGGATACAACAAGAAATTAGATGGAGAAATTTCGATAAATGCATATCAGCCCCTCAAAGACAATAATGATATGGATAATAAGAAAGAGAGCAGTATCATTAATATAATACAAAATAAAAAGGTTCAACAGGAATTTAAGACAGGTGGCAATATTGGGACAGAGATTTTAAATTTGATTTCAGATGTTACCCAATATCCTGTTGAAATGCTTGACGACGACATGGAGCTTGAAGCTGATTTGGGCATCGATACCATCAAGCAGGCAACAATTATTTCTGAGATAAGTCATAGATTCAACCTTGATGACAATGTAAAGATGAATCAGTCAGAGCTTAAAACCATCAGGTCACTTATAAATATGGTAGAAAACATAGTTTTAAATTTTGATTGCCATATGTCAATGCAATCAGAGAGCTTACAAACCACTGATAATAAAGATTTAGTTGATTTGGAGTTGTGTGTCCAATATCCAGTAGTGGTTCCAGAGAATATGGGAATCAAGGATTATGACTTAAAGGAAAAAAACATCCTGGTAATAGGAGATAATTTCCATACAGTAAGAATAATTTCTGAATATTTTAAAAGAATCTCTTCAAGTGTCAGTGAATTTGTGTTTGAAAAGTGTATGGATTCAAGTGAACTTGATAAAAAGGTAAATGATTGCAAAGATGCAATAAAAAATATACAGGTTATTATTGACTGCGGTCATTTAAGTGAAATCTATGAATTTCATACCCTTACCTACGAAACAGAAAAGGAAATTCTTAAATTAAATAGTTTAACAAGGTTTGTATTTTACAAAAGACTTTTACAAATAGTAGCAGATACGGAATTAAGGATACTGTGTACAGTTTCTATGGATGGATGTTTTGGTTTTGCAGGCAGCGGTGATTTGAATATTGATCCCTATTATGGTGCTTTAGCTGGATTTTATAAAGGGCTTAGAAAAGAGATTGAAAAATCCAAAGTAAAAATAGTTGATTTGGGAAATAACAATGGAATTGGTGAAGATGTGTTGAGTGTCCTTAAATGTGAATTGGAGGAAGGCTATAAGAGTTATGAGATCGGATATATAGATAATGAGAGAATGACTTTAAAGCTTGATAATGTGGATCGTAAAGAATTGATTCCAATTGAAAAATTTATTTTCCATCATTTTGTGATAACAGGGGGTGGTAATGGAATTACTGCAGGAATTGTGCTTGAACTTTCCAAAAAGGTTAATGTTAAGTTGACAATACTTGGAAGAACTGTATTGCCGCAAGATATTGAGGAAATTTCGAAACTCGATATAAATTCTTTGGAACAAAAAAAGATTCAAATATATGCCGGACTTAAAAAGGAAGGTAAGAAAGCGACTCCTGCCGAGGTTGAAAAAGAGTATAACAAATTGACTAAAGCAATTTCGGTGTACAATCTTTTAAATGAGGTGAGGAAAAACGGCTGTCAGGTGCGTTACATCAGTTGTGATGTAAAGGAACATGAAAGTTTGAAAACAGCACTTAATGATGCAATTAATGATTTTGGACCGATAAATGTTGTAATTCATGGTGCAGGAATAGAAAAAAGCAGGCTTATAAAGCAGAAGACTAAGGAAGAATTTGAAGAAATTTTTGAGGTTAAAGCCAATGGATTGTGCAATCTTTATAGGTTGATAGATAAAAAAGAGTTAAAAGTTCTGATAGCATTTTCGTCCATATCAGGCAGATTTGGGAATGAAGCTCAGTTGGATTACTGCTCTGCCAACAATTTTTTAAGCAGTTTCATGTCAATGGTTAAAGTGAAAAACAAGGGTATCAGGGCAATAAGTATTTCCTGGTCAGGATGGAAGGACGTAGGAATGGCTTGGAGGAATGAGTATGTTAAAGAAAATTCTGAGGAGATGGGACTTCACTTGATTGAACCCGAAAGAGGGATCAGTGAATTTTTAAAGATACTGACTGGTAATATAAATCAAGATGAAATTGTTATAAGCAAAGGACTAAGTTTCTTTGTAGGGCTGAAAAAATGGCATGGAATAAAGAATGAAACACCTCTTATAGATTGGGTAAGTAAGAAAGATGGAGAAATAAAGAATATATATAAGGTTCTTTCGGTTAAGGGGGACCCAATTGTAAACCATCATAGGTTGGGTAAAACTCCAATTATGCCTGCTGTAGGTTTTATGGAAATAGGAGCTCAGGCACATAGTCTTTTGTTTGGGAAAAATCAGCATTATTGCTTTAAAAATCTGAAGTTTGAAAATCCATTAAAGCTTTTTAATGAAAAACCCCAGGAAATTATAATAAAGCCTGAAATAACAACAGGTGATCTGATTAAAACTACATTTTACAATTACTTTAAACCAAAGATTGGAGACGGCAAGTTTGTTGAGCTAAACAGTATGAGTGTATCACCGATTGTGGAAGACTACGAGTATTTGCATGAAATTAAAAGTATTGAAACAAATGATATGGTAGAGCTCAATTTGAAGGATACACTCGAAAATTTGTCAAAAAAGCTTAATAATGCAATAATATTAGGACCTTTGTTCATGGATGAAAAGGCCTCAAAAATAAATACATTCAAATATAATGAACTAGGAGCAATATTGACAGTTGCATTATCAGAGGAACAGATTAACAATAAAAAATACAACCTTGATAGTTTACTCATAAACCCGGCTTTTGCAGATTCTTTGATGCAATCCTGCGGAATTCATGCCTCTGCAGGCACCAATGGGGTTTATTTGCCATGGCAGGTAGATGAATTCGGGATTGTAAATACACCCAAGGAACCGGGAATTTTTAAGGCATATGCAAAAAAAATCGGCGGCAATGAAAATGAAAAAACATATGATGTCATACTGTACAATGATAAGAGAAAAGTTTGTTATTATGCAAAAAAAGTAACGTTTAAGAGAATATCACAATGATCAAGCACGGTATAACAAACATTCTTAAAACAGAATACATTATTAAAAATTCCCTTGATGTATTAAAAGATACTTATAAGTATGAGTTCTGTCTTGTGAATATGATTGAAATTGAAAGAAGACTGGAAGAGAAGGATTTAAACCTTCTCTCAGTCCTCTCAGATAAGGAGATGGATCATTTTTACAGTCTTAGGATTAAAAAGAATAGAATTCAGTGGGTTTCAGGAAGATATGCTGTCAAATCTGCTTTGTTTAAGTATAAGATGTCAGGATCAAGGCTTTTTGATCCTACTTGTATCGATGTGTTGAAAGGGGATGATTCTTCCCCTTACATACTGCAATATCCGGAATTGTGTGTTTCAATAACACATTCCTTTCCGTATTGCATTGGAATTGTATCAAAAAACAATATAGGCGTGGATCTAGAAAGGATTGAAGAGCCGGATCCGTCACTAATTGAACATTTTTACAACATAAATGAGAAAGAAGACTTAAAATGCTTTAAAGGAGTGGAGTTTTCACAAAAAACAATGACTTATTGGACGAGGAAAGAGGCAGCTTCCAAGGTTTTTAAACTGGGAATGAAGATGGCCTTCAAAGGGCTTGATACATCAAAGGAGAAAGTTAGTTTCAATAATAGGAGTATAAAGTTCAATTCTGCTATTTGTCAAGACTTCTGCGTATCAATAGCATTTGAAGATGATATGTCTTGAGCTTTAAAAATGGTTTTTGAAAAGCAATATTCATTTTACATTTCAATCATACCTTAGCAAAAACACTTAATACATGTGTAATTTGCGATATAGAAAAGTAAATGATTAATTGCTTTTTATTTTTTGGCAATAATAATAATAAATAACTTAAATAACAAAACTTTTATTTATATGTAAAAGATTATTCGCTTTTCATTTAGAATTAAAATTGCTAAGAAAATTGCTAAGAAAATTGCTAAGAAAATTTTGGGAATTTGGGAAAAAGTTTATTGCATTATAGTTTTATTTGATATATAATTTTATAAATAGTACCAGGTAATAATAGTTTATAATAATTAATGATTATGGGGTGGTAATTTAATGGCAAATATAGACAAAATAAATGAGCTCCATGCGAAAAAGGAAAGTATCAGTCTTGGCGGAGGTGCCGACAAGATTGCAAAACAGCATGAAAGCGGAAAAATGACTGCAAGAGAAAGATTAAATGTACTTTTTGATGAAAACAGCTTTGTTGAAATTGATGCATTTGTTGAGACTAGAAGCATTGAGTTTGGTATGCAGAAAAAAAAGGTGCCTGGCGATGGGGTTGTAACCGGATATGGTACGGTTAACGGTCGTCTGGTGTTTGTTTCCTCACAGGACTTTACAGTTATAGGCGGTTCTTTGGGAGAAATGCATGCCAAGAAAATAACAAAAGTTATGGATATGGCAATGAAAATGGGAGCACCATTTTTAAGTATCAACGACTCGGGTGGTGCCAGAATTGAAGAAGGTATAGACTCACTAAGCGGTTTTGGAGATATTTTCTTCAGAAATACCCTTGCATCTGGAGTTATTCCCCAGATATCTGTCATTATGGGACCATGTGCAGGTGGTGCAGTTTATTCTCCAGCAATAACAGATTTTATATTCATGGTTGAGAAGACCAGCCAGATGTTTATTACAGGCCCGCAGGTTATAAAAGCTGTTACAGGCGAAGACGTTAGCTTTGAAAAGCTCGGCGGAGCAGATACACATAACTCCACAAGCGGTGTTGCTCACTTTAAGAGCAACAGCGAATTGGAATGTATAGAGGAAATAAAGAGGCTTATAGGATTCCTGCCTGATAATAACCTTTCCGATACACCATATGAGCCAAAAGGTGACGATTTAAACAGGATTGACGAAGAATTGAACGAGATAATTCCTGAAGGAGCCAACAAGCCTTATGACATGTTGGATGTTATAACAAAGATCGTTGATAACGGAGATTTTCTTGAGATACAAAAGCATTTTGCAAAAAACATCATTATAGGATTGGGTAGATTGAACGGCGGTACTGTCGGTATAGTAGCAAACCAGCCAAAATTCATGGCAGGGGCATTAGATGTTAATTCTTCCGATAAGGCAGCACGTTTTGTACGTTTCTGCGATGCCTTCAATATTCCTGTGATAACTTTTACCGATGTTCCAGGTTATCTTCCAGGAGTAGGACAGGAGCATAACGGTGTTATCAGACACGGTGCAAAGCTTCTTTACTCCTTCTCCGAAGCTACAGTTCCAAAGATAAATGTAATATTGAGAAAAGCTTATGGCGGTGCTTATATAGCTATGAACAGCAAGCATTTGGGTGCAGATATGGTATTGGCATGGCCAAGTGCTGAAATAGCTGTTATGGGTCCTGATGGTGCTGCAAATATAATATTCAGAAAAGAAATTCAATCTGCAGAGAACCCTGTTGAAGCAAGAACAGCAAAGATTGAAGAATATAGGAGCAAGTTCTCAAACCCTTATGTTGCTGCATCAAGGGGATATGTTGATGATGTTATTGAACCTGCAACAACAAGGATAAGACTTATAAATGCACTTGAAATGCTTTCAAGCAAGCGTGAGAACAGACCTGCCAAAAAGCATGGAAACATTCCTCTTTAATAAGGAATGACTAAAATTTATAGCGGAAGTTATATTCTTAGTCATTACAAAGGAAACCTGTCGTAAGACATTAAACAGGAGTAGATTATGGCAAATAAGAAAATTAACAAAATAGATGATGAAATAGTGGCGGTAATATCTGCTGCTATTGCACAAATGGATACAAGAGAAGGCTATAGGCTTGTCGTAAGAAATATAGCCAGGGTTCCGACCACATCGCCGGCTTGGAGCACTATGGGAAGAACTGAAAGGTTAGCTAGAAAGCTTAATACGTAACATTAGACGGGAGGATAAATAATATGAAAAAATATATGATAAAGGTTAATGGAAACCAGTATGAGGTTGAAGTAGAAGAAGTAAAGGTTGAATCAGCAGCTCCTTCAGTAGCACCTGTGAAGGCAGCATCTGTAGCAGCACCTGCTGCGGCACCGGCGGCAACTCCAGCAGCGGCAGCTCCAAAGAAAGACACTGCTGTTCCCCAGGGAGCAACAACTGTAAACGCTCCAATGCCTGGAACAATTCTTAAGGTGAATGTTAATGCAGGGGATACAGTTAAAAAGGGTCAGGTACTTTTGATACTTGAAGCTATGAAAATGGAAAATGAAATTACAGCACCACAGGACGGAACAGTAGCTTCCGTTAATGTCGGAAAGGGTACAGCAGTAAGTGCCGGAGACGTTATGGTTTCCATATCCTAATAGCATTTGTGAAAGAATGAATTATACCTAAATAGATTTGAGGAAGGTTGGTGTCATATGCCGAAGGTTGGTATTACGGAAACGGTTTTAAGGGATGCTCATCAATCCCTTATAGCAACCAGAATGAAAATTGATGATATGCTTCCTATATTGGAGAAATTGGATAGTGTTGGCTACCACTCCCTTGAGGCATGGGGAGGAGCAACTTTCGATGCTTGCTTAAGGTTCCTTGACGAGGATCCATGGGAAAGGCTTAGAAAAATCAGGAGCAAAACTAAAACTAAGCTTCAAATGCTTTTGAGAGGCCAGAACATATTAGCATATAAGAATTTTGCAGATGATGTTGTTGAATATTTTGTACAGAAGTCCATTGCAAACGGTATTGATATACTTAGAATATTTGATGCATTGAATGATCCGAGAAATATTGAAACAGCCATAAAGGCTTGTAAAAAGGAAGGCGGTCATGCACAGGGAACTGTTTGCTATACAATAAGTCCTGTTCACAGCCTCCAGCATTTTGTAAATGATGCAAAGCAGTTGGTGGAAATGGGAAGCGATTCCATATGCATAAAGGATATGGCAGGCCTTTTGACTCCATATGCAGCATTTGAGCTGGTAAAAGCAATCAAGGAAAATGTGAAGGTGCCTGTGCAGCTTCATACCCATTATACAAGCGGAGTGGGTTCAATGACATACCTTAAGGCTATAGAAGCCGGTGTTGACGTAGTTGATTGTGCTATATCACCAATGGCCCTTGGTACTTCACAACCTGCAACAGAACCTCTTGTAGCGACTTTGAAAAATACTCCCTTTGATACAGGCCTTGATTTGGGCTTGTTGAGTGAAATTGCAGAATACTTCAGACCAATAAAGGATAAGTATTTGGAAAGTGGACTACTGGATGTCAAGGTTATGGGAGTAGATGTAAATGCACTTATTTATCAGGTTCCCGGAGGAATGCTCTCCAATCTGGTATCCCAGCTTAAACAGTCCAATGCTGTTGACAAATATGAGGAAGTGTTAAAAGAAGTGCCTAGAGTGAGGGAAGACTTCGGTTATCCTCCGCTTGTAACACCTACCAGCCAGATCGTTGGAACACAGGCTGTTTTAAATGTACTTATGGGTGAAAGATACAAGATGGTTCCTAAGGAATCAAAAGCACTGGTTAAGGGCGAATACGGCAAGACTCCTGCACCAATACCGGAGGAAATAACCCAAAAGATATTGGGAGACGAGAAGCCAATTACATGTAGGCCTGCTGATTTGTTATCACCTGAACTTGACGGAATAAGAGATCAGATGAAGGAATATTTGGAGCAGGAAGAAGATGTATTGTCATATGCTTTGTTCCCACAAGTGGCAGAGAATTTCTTCAAGCTGCGTCAAGCCGGTAAATATGGTATTGACAGCAATTTGGTAGATTATAAAGACAAGGTTCATCCTGTATAAGGGTTTGAAATTCTAAAAATATATGTAAAATAATTATTGCAAAACATATAGATAAAGACACGGCAATTTGGTGGTTTACCATATTGCCGTGTCTTTTTTATGGAGTATTGCCAATACTACTAAAATTCTCCTTTTTTTTCAGATCTTCCGAAGATGAAAAACACTCCAAGTATTATTAAAATTACAGGAACATATAAATTGCGTGCTGCAAAGGATGTGAATCTATTAATAAACATTATTGCAAATGAACTGCCGCCAATGGCTGTAAGGATTCCTACAGGTACGAGCAGCCCTTTTGGTCTTCCTGAAAAAAGATATAGTTGGAACAATCCGACTGCAACTGCCAGTGGATAAAATGGCCATGTCACATCTGAAAATCTCCAATGTGTAAAGGTTTCAAAGAAGAACAGAAGACCGAGTGATGTAAGGATTCCTCCAGGTACCAATAAGCCAGGTGCTTTGTTTGTGGTAAAGTAATTGAATTCAAATACAAGGCCGAGTCCAAGTACAAACATAGGCCACATATAAGTCATGCTAAAAAAGTTTGTGTGGAAAAAGTTATTGTAAAGCAGGATGCCCCCTACCACCAATAATATTATTCCTAACGTGGGGTTATTTCTTTTCATAAAAACATCCATCCCTTCTGAAAAATAAAAAATTTTAGTTACTCCCTTAATAAAACTTATAAAGTACTTTCTATAAAAACAATACATTAGAATCACATATGTCATTTTTAGTACTTTCATAAATATATACGCATTGAAATTTAAAAAGTCTTATAATTTTTTAGAAAAAATAAAAAATATTAATGCCGACATAAGAATATTGATATCAGGCATTAATATATATGTTTTAAATTATAAGTGTTAACAATCTTACAATTATCACTTTAATTTGTCGCTTTAATTAAAATAATCCTTTTTATCTATAAAATCACTTTGATATGACACCTTTTTTGTCAATTTTTGTGCTGAACGATAGCTGCTGGAGTTTATCAAATAGCTGTTTTTGCTTGCTTTTATCCTTAACAAGTACCGGGCGGTAGTTATCAATGGAGCATGGTGATATTGATGCTGTAAATGCTTTGTCCTTATTAAACTCTACATTTAGGATCATTGTATCGTTTTTTACATTTGTGAAGACAAAGTTACCAAGGCTGTACGCAATCAATTTTCCCTTATAATATTCAAAACCCTGAAGGACGTGAGGGTGTGAACCAATAACCAGGTCGGCTCCGCTGTCTATGTATTTGTTTGCAAGGTTTCTTTGATAAGTATCGGGTTTTGTGTTTCGTTCAGTACCCCAGTGCACGTAAACTACAACAATATCTGATTTCTTTTTCGCACTGCTTATTTCAGAAAGAAGCCTTGTAGGGTTATAGGTTGTAGCAACACCAGGCTTGTTTTTTCCGGCGGCCCATTCAACTACAGGAATAACATGGCTTGAACCTAAGATAGCTACATTGAATCCATTTACGTTATAGTATTTTGCCATGCTTGCCTTATCAATATCATGGCCTGCGCCGACATATTTTATTCCGGCTTTATCCAGGTAGGTAAAGGTATCAAGCATTGCATCCTTTCCAAAGTCAAGAACATGATTGTTAGCAAGGGTAACAATATCTATACCTGCAGATTTAAGAACATCCACACTCCCGGGCTTGGCACGGAAGGTGTATTGTTTGTCCTTCGCTTTAGTACCTCTTGTGCTGATAGGGCATTCAAGGTTTATCATTGAAATGTCAGCACCTGAAAGAATCGGTTTGACATCTGATAATATGAAATTTGCCCCTTTGTTGCTGATAACATTGGCTACGCTCCTATCGAGCAATACATCTCCGGCAAAGGAAAGCGACAAGGTGTCCTTTTTGTTTGAGGGTGTTTTTGCAATAGTAGGTGTTGCAATAATGGGTGTGGCAACAATGGGTGTGGCAATTTGTTTTTTCGTAGGTGAATTGCTTTCGGGGTTTTTGCCTTGTGCCGGATTGTTAACGGCATAATCGTAGGCAAAAAATATACCTGCTGATGAAACTATTAAAATAAATATAACAAAAAGTGCTTTTTTCAAATGTGTTCTTCCTTTCGGTGTTTGGATTAGATTTTTAAAACTTTACAAATTCTATTATATAAATAAAACAAAAAATAATCTATACTAAAAGCGATTAATGTTAGTTTATTAACAATTATAATATGAAAGAAAATTAATTGCTTAATAATTAATAAGCATTCATTGTGAATATATTGATTTTTGTGCTATAAAAATGTAATATTATCAGTAATGGGTTAGACCAAAAATGAAACGATTTTGTTCCAATAATTAAGCAGTAAATAAATGAGTAATAATGGAAGGTTAATATACTAATTATATAAGATGGAGTGGGCATATGGATAAGACAAACGATTTGATAAAAAAGCTTCAAGATAATATGAATGAATTTAGCAAGGGACAAAAACTAATTGCATGGTATATTATAAATCATTATGGAAAAGCTGCATACATGACAGCTGCCAAGCTAGGAGAAGATGTAGGAGTCAGTGAATCCACTGTAGTAAGGTTTGCAAATGAATTAGGATATGATGGATACCCTAAATTGCAAAAGGTTTTACAGGAACTAATTAAAAGCAAGCTTACGGCAGTACAGAGATTGGAGGTTTCATCCAACAGAATAGGTGATGAAAATATCTTAAAAAGTGTTTTAAGCTCTGATATGGAAAAAATTAAAATAACCATGGAGGAAATAGATCAAAACAGTTTTAACAATACTATTGAGACAATACTAAATGCAAAAAAAATATATATTCTTGGGGTAAGAAGCTCAGCACCGCTGGCAAGCTTTTTAGGCTTTTATTTCAACCTTATATTTGACAATGTAAGGCTTGTCCACACAACTAGTGTGAGCGAGATATTTGAACAGATTATAAATGCAACAAGCGGTGATGTAGTTATAGGAATAAGCTTTCCAAGGTATTCCAAGAGAACAATTAAAGCTATGCAATTTGCAAAGGACCAAGGTGCTTCTGTGGTTGCAATTACTGATAGTTATGATTCTCCTGTTGCACAATTTGCCAACAGTTCACTTATTGCACGAAGTGACATGGCTTCTTTTGCAGACTCCCTTGTAGCTCCTTTAAGCGTAATAAATGCACTTATTGTTGCCGTAGGAATGAGAAGGAAGGAACACTTGTTTAAAACCTTTGAGAAGCTCGAGAACATATGGGATGAGTATCAGGTTTATGAAAAACCGGATAATGTTGACCAGTTCAGAAAGGCTGATTTTTAATTTTTGGGAAATTATTGTGTTTTTTAGGGAATGACTTAAATACTACTTTCGATTTCTACTAGTGTGTTGACGAGTTAAGTCAGTATTCAAGCGAAATTTGTAGAGTAAGTTATATTTTGGTAATTCCTATTATTAATTGGGAGCGGGAGTATGAAAAAAAAAGTTTTTGTAATAGGCGGCGGTCCTGCAGGAATAATGGCTGCAGGAAAGGCTAGCGAGCTTGGAAATGATGTTGTATTATTTGAAAAAAACGATAGACTTGGGAAAAAGATTTTAATTTCAGGTAAAGGACGCTGCAACATAACCAATAATACTGATGTTGAAGGGCTAATAAAAAACACTCCTGGCAATGGTAATTTTTTATATTCTTCTTTTTACACATTTTCAAATCAGGATTTAATTGCAATGTTAAACGGATTAGGGTTAGAAACCAAGGTTGAAAGAGGTGAGAGGATTTTTCCAGTATCGGACAACTCAAAAGATGTTGTGGATGCTTTATGGAAATTCCTAAGATTGAAAGGGGTTAGCGTCAGGCTGAATTCCCCGGTAGATAATGTTGTTACCAAAGATGGAAAAGTTAAGGGAATAATTACAAGGGACGGAAAAAAGCTTGAATGCGACTGTGTTATAGTAGCAACCGGAGGTGTTTCATATCCTGGAACGGGTTCTACAGGTGACGGTTTCAAGATGGCTAAGGAGTTAGGGCACAAGGTAATAGATTTAAAGCCATCCTTAGTGCCGCTATTGGCGAAGGAAAAGTGGGTTAAAGACCTTCAAGGCTTGTCTTTAAAAAATGTTGAAATTACACTTAAAAATTCTAAAGGAAAGAAAATATACAGTGATTTTGGAGAAATGCTTTTTACCCATTTTGGGGTATCAGGACCGCTTATACTAAGTGCCAGCAGACATATCCTTGAATACGATTATAAGGATGTTGTACTGTCCATCGACTTAAAGCCTGCCTTAAATGAGGAAAAGCTGTATGACAGATTGACTAGAGATTTTGAAAAGTATTCGAGAAAACAGTTTAAAAATGCCCTTGATGATTTGCTTCCTAGTAAGATGATACCTGTTGTTATTGATTTATCTTTGATATCGCCGGAAAAGTTTGTAAACCAGATTACAAAGGAAGAAAAAAGGAGTCTTGTGAAACTTCTTAAAAATCTGGAAATAAACATATGCGGTGCCAGGCCTATATCTGAAGCAATTGTTACTGCCGGAGGGGTATCAACCCTGGAAATAAATCCGTCAACCATGGAATCAAAGCTAATTAACGGGTTGTTTTTTGCAGGAGAAGTTATAGATGTTGATGCATATACAGGAGGCTTTAATCTCACTATAGCTTTTTCAACAGGATATCTAGCAGGAGCAAATTGCTGATAGTATTTTTTCATACCAATATGCATATAATTAAGGCATGAGATCTCAAAAATTTCCTTGGTGGGCTTTTTATGTTGGAGAGACTCACCTAAAAGGTTTGAAAACTATTAATTTGCATGGAGTGTATGAGATATGAAGATTACAGGATTTAAAGTAGCAAAAGAAAAAGATAATCAAAAAAAAAGGATTAGATCGAATTCTGAGAAGGTCTTTGTAATTACTTTTTTTGTTTTGTTTGCTTCATTGATCCTTACACAAATATTGCTTGCTGCTCCAAGTACAAGAAAACTCCTTGTAAAGGATGTTGAATTTGAGGGAAGCCCAATAGGGGTGGTAGAAAATCTTTATTCTGAGGGTGAGCTTGAACTAGAACTACAAAACATCCAAAAGGATGAGAATCTTAATGTGTTAATAAATGGAGACGAAGTAGCGGCATTTTCAAGCAAGAGCATGGTATTGAAAGTTCGAGACGGTGATGTCATAGAAATAGATGGTACGGGAACGAACAGCTCTGCTGTTATTAAAATAACTAAAAGCAGCAATAATATTGAAAACAACTGCGTTGGAAAGATATTTACTGTTGAGTCTGAACTTAAAAACCTCTTTAGGGTTAAAGTTTCTGAAGCTTTAATGGAAAATTGAAAATATTCATTAAAAAATATTATTAGGGCTTGCTATAAAATGTTTGACATGGAGTATTAACCTTATCAAATTATCAAAAATAATTTTTTTCAAGATGGTAAAAATTATTTTTACAAATTGCATTTTTGTGATAAAATAAAATTTAAGTTAAGTAAAAATATAATAATATTGTTTAATTATTATTAAATGGGGAGTTAATAGTTAAATTAGTTGATAGGGTAGTTACATCTCTAAGGTGCTTTGGGGTATTTTGATTGTTTGTAGTTTCATAATTTAGCCAAAATCATTATTTATTTGAGGAAGTACTTTATCTATCAATGATAAAGTTTTTTTATTATATGGTAAATTATGTAATGTCAAATTGATTTCTGACTTTAGTTATGTTGAAGATATAACTTCCCGCATAATTTCGCTTTCGTGTTCACTTAACTTGTGAACACACTCAAAACTGGTAGTAATATTTCAATCATGCCTTAACTTCATGGATGGAAAATCACTTTGTGATTTTAATTATATAAAAGTAATATAAATATTTATTTGTATCGGGGGAAAAGTACATTGAAAAAGAGTATCAGAAATTTGCTGGTTTATTTATTGGTTTTTATTTTAACATTCCAACAAGTGATTCAGGTTTTTGCCGCTATGGATTTACAAGGTTCGGTAGCAATAGGTACAGTGAATCTAAATGAAGCTATACCGACTTCGAATCAGATGTTGCTGGATACAGCTACAAATACAGTTACAAATACACCTACAAATATACAGGCAAATACACCCACATCAACATCAGAAGTGATGCAGACATCAATAAGCATACCTGCATCATCGACGCCAAAAGTATCGGATGTAACCATATTACCAACCTATACGCAATATAAACCAACCAGTACACCTAACCAATCAGAAAATAATCCAACAAATATTGTATCTCAAACCCCTATGCCTACAATATTGTCTTCTTTTACTCCTATCGTAGTATCTACTGCCAACCCGTCAGTTGAAGCGACACCAACTTCCGCTTCAAACGAGACGCCGATTACAACACAAACTTCGATAGCAACAGCGACACCAACTCCAATACAGACGACAATTCCAACACAAACTCCTGTTGTGAAGGTTTTGCCTAAACCTGAAGGATTATCCTTGGAAATTATTAATAACTCTTCTGTGAAATTATCTTGGAATACCATAACGAGTGATACTGAAGTGAAAGGGTATGAGATATATAGAAACGGTATAAAGATTGGTATGGCTGAGGTTGCAGAGTATACAGATACCGCATTGGCAGCCGGGACAAGCTATAACTATTATATTAAGACATGTGATATATCAGATAATGTATCAGAGGTAAGTGACAGCCTGTTATTGGTTCTTGGTACAACGACAATAAACAGTGATGTGGTTTTAAACGAAAACAGAGTTTATCAGAGTATTAACTTAACTTCCGGTAAACTGGATTTAACAGGTCATTCATTGTATGTATACGGCAACTTGAATCAAACAGGCGGAACAGTGTACATAGATGGGGGACGACTGGAAGTATCAGGTAACTATGCAATAAAAAATCCAAGTCATTACGCATCTTTAACTATGACAAATGAGGCTGACTATGTAAAGGTAGGAGGAAGCTTTACACAGCACTCATATTATAGTCATGAAGGCTTGCTGACAGCAGGAACAATGGAAGTAAAAGGAGACTTTATACAGGATGTCAACAGCTCATATTGGGGACACCCTGCAAGCTTTAAGGCAACAGGTACCCATAAAGTAATATTGACTGGTATAAGCCAGCAAAAAATAAGATTTGACAGTCCAGGATCGTCTTGTTTTGCTGATCTTGAAAATAAGAATACTTCAGGAAGCCCACTGGTAGTAACCGGAGGATTAAGTATAAGCGGAAAATTCACAAACAACGGATATGGATTTGGTGCTTCATTAAATGTAGGATCAACAAACTGGACACTTACCGGAGATGAAGTAATAGAAGGAGACCTTAATGTAAGCGGAAGTACCATAGATTTAAACGGTAAGGTGCTGAGGGTAAAAGGTAACCTGAACCAGAGCGGAGGAACCATTGATTTAAAAGGCGGTTCGCTTCTTGTAGAGGGTAATTCAGAAACAAATTCAAGTGGGAAGTACACTCAAACGGGCGGAACCATGTACATAGATGGGGGAAGGCTGGAATTATCGGGAGATTATGTTATAAAAAATCCAAGTTATTACACATATGCCGATTTAAGAATGACAAATGAGTCTGACTATGTAAAGGTAGGAGGAAGCTTTACACAACACTCATATCACAGTCATGAAGGATTGTTGACAGCAGGAACAATGGAAGTAAAAGGAGACTTTATACAGGATGTCAACAGCTCATATTCCGGACACTCTGCAAACTTCAATGCGACAGGTACCCATAAAGTAATATTGACTGGTACAAGCCAGCAAAAAATAAGATTTGACAGTCCAGGATCGTCTTGGTTTGCTGATCTTGAAAATAAAAATACTTCGGGAAGCCCGCTGATAGTAACCGGAGGATTGAGTGTAAATGGAAAATTCACAAACAACAGATCTGGATTTAGTGCTTCATTAAATGTAGGATCAACAAACTGGAAATTAACTGGAGATGAAGTAATAAACGGGGATTTAAATATAAGTGGAAGTACCATTGATTTGAACGGTAAGGTACTTAGAGTAAAAGGAAACCTCACTCAAACAGGCGGAACCATGTACATAGATGGAGGAAGGCTAGAAGTATCGGGAGATTATGTTATAAAAAATCCAAGTTATTACACATATGCCAATTTAAAAATGACAAATGAGAAAGACTATGTAAAGGTAGGAGGAAGCTTTACACAGCACTCACATTACAATCATGAAGGATTGCTGACAGCAGGAGCAATGGAAGTAAAAGGAGACTTTATACAGGATGTCAACAGCTCATATTGGGGACACTCTGCAAACTTCAATGCGACAGGTACCCATAAAGTAATATTGACTGGTACAAGCCAGCAAAAAATAAGATTTGACAGTCCTGCATCATCTTGGTTTGCTAATCTTGAGAATAAAAATACTTCTGGAAGCCCGCTTATATTTAGTGGAACTTTTAATGTATGCGGAGAATTCATCAATAACGGATCAGGATTAGCCGGGCCAAATGTCGGTTCTACAAACTGGACCCTTACTGGTGATGAAGTAATATATGGGGATCTGAATATAAGTGGCAGTACCCTTGATTTGAATGGTAAAGTACTTAAGGTGAATGGAAATCTCACTCAAACAGGCGGAACCATGTACATAGATGGAGGACGGCTAGAAGTATCGGGAGATTATGTTATAAAAGATCCAAGTTATTACACATATGCCAATTTAAAAATGACAAATGAGGAAGACTATGTAAAGGTAGGAGGAAGCTTTACACAGCACTCATATTACAATCATGAAGGATTGCTGACAGCAGGAACAATGGAAGTAAAAGGAGACTTTATACAGGATGTCAATAGCTCATATTCCGGAAACTCTGCAAACTTCAATGCAACAGGTACCCATCTGGTTATACTAAACGGGACTTCTATACAAAATATAAAATTTGATTCTCCTGCACAATCTTATTTTAATAAATTGAAGATCATTAGATCTGTGAACAATGGCTATAAGTTCAATACAACACCTGTGTGGAAAGAACTTGAGATATATGATGACGAGATACCGACAGCTCCTGATAATCTTAAAATTAGCAGGAAAACGGTATCTAGCATTTCTCTGTCCTGGTCTCCTTCCTATGATAATGTAGGTATTAAAAATTATGAAATATACAGAGATGATAAAAAAATAGGAGAGTCTTTTTCAACAGAGTATGTAGACAATACTATTGAATTTAATAAAAATTACAAATACAAAGTAAGGGCTTTGGATGAAAGCAGTTTCTTTTCCGACTTTTCGAGCAGTATAAACGCTGCCATTACAGATAACGAGGCACCATTCAAACCAAATAACTTGAGACTTGTTTCAAAAACATTTACATCGATAAAATTTACATGGTCCCCATCAACCGACAATGTGGAAACGGTTTGCTATGAGGTTTACCGTGACGGTGCCATGATCGGTATTGTGGATGTAAATGAATTTGAGGATATCAATCTCCTTCCGGGAGAAACACATAATTACTATGTTTATGCTTTAGACGATACAAATAACAGATCTGAAGCAAGCAGCATATATACCGAGACCAGTATGGTAGATGATGAAGCACCTTCAATCCCGCAAGGCTTAAAACTTGTGTCAAGAAATGATATTTCATCATCCATTACCTGGTCACCCTCAACTGATAACTTTAAAGTTGCCAGTTATGAGGTGTATAGAAATGGAGTTAAGATAAAGGATATTACTAATGCAGATACAACAAAATTTGATGATAGCGGTTTAACTCAGTTGACTTCATATGCATACACTGTAAAGGCTTATGATGTTTCGGGGAATTTTTCTGAAGAGAGTGACCCGTTGATTTTCAGTACAGCACCTGCAACTGTTACTATCAGTACAAACACTGTTTCAGATCAGGATGAGCTTTATGGAACTGTATATTTAACTGGAGGAACCTGGGATTTAAGCGGTAAGACTATTACAATAGATGGTGATTTAATTCAGTCAGGCGGAACTCTTTATGTAAATGGAGGACAGCTCAAGATATCAGGGAATTATAGTATTAAAAGTTCGGGTTATTTGAAGATGATAAACGATGCTGATTATATATCAGTTGATAAAAACTTTTTAATGCAAAGTGACAATATAATAAGAGATAATTACTTAAATGCAGGGACTATAGAAGTAAAAGGTGATTTTGTACAGAAAGCCGGCACGTATTATAACTATGGAACTTATGCTAGAAAGGATAACTTTGTACCAGGCGGTACTCATAAAGTGGTGCTAAGTGGTGCAGACATTCAAAAAATTGATTTTCAATATCCCGGAAGCTCATATTTTAATATATTAGAGCTCAAAAACACTTCAGAGCAAGGCGTTCAATTTATAAGCAATATAAGTCTGAATTCACTTATAAGGCACGATAGTAAGATTACACAAAGTTCAGTAGGTTCAATGAACTGGACTTTAAATGAAGATATGGAATTGGACAGCAATTTATATATTTCCGGAAGTACAGTGGATTTAAATGGATATAAGTTGACTGTGAATGGTAATCTTATTCAGTCAGGCGGTACCCTTTATGTAAATGGAGGACAGCTTGTAGTTAATGGGAATTATTATATTCGATCAGAAATAAAGGCAGCAGACGGTACTCTGTCATACGGAAGAAGCACTGGAATTATAAAGATGCAAAATTCCGATGATTATGTGAAGGTATTGGGAAGCTTCCAAGTACAGAGCGATAATATCATAAACGATACATCATTAAGTGCAGGGACCCTTGAAGTAAAGGGCGATTTTGTGCAGATAGCCGGCGAGTTTTATAACTATGGAACTTTTGCTAGGAAGAATAATTTTGCTCCAGGAGGTGCACATAAAGTAATACTAAGCGGCAAGGAACAGCAAAAGGTTTATTTTCAATATCCTGCTGATTCATATTTCAACATATTGGAGCTTAATAATACATCAAAAAAAGGTATTGTATTCGAGAATTCAATCAATGTAAAATCATTGACAAGAAATGATAGCATAATTTCCAAAATTTCTATGGGTGCTATGAATTGGACTCTTTATGAGGATACGGTACTAGATAGCAGTTTGTATATAAACGGTAATACCCTAGATCTAAATGGATATAGTTTGACGGTTAACGGTGATTTAATTCAGCAAGCCGGAGTATTAAATATAAACGGAGGAAAGCTCACAGTTAATGGAAATTATTATATTCAATCGGAAACAAAAGCAGCAGACGGTACCCTTTCATACGGAAGAAGTACTGGAATTATAAAGATGCAAAATTCCGATGATTATGTAAAGGTAACGGCAAGCTTCCAAGTACAAAGTGATAATACCATAAACGATACATTATTAAGTGCAGGAACTATTGAAGTAAAGGGTGATTTTGTACAGAAAGCAGGAGAGTTTTATAACTATGGAACTTATGCTAGGAAAAATAATTTTGCTCCGGGAGGCACACATAAAGTCGTACTTTCAGGCACAGGTGTACAAAAAATAGAGTTTCAGAATTCTGTAGACTCTTACTTTAATATTCTTGAAATAAAGAATAAACAGGGGGAAAATATTAAGTTTGCAAATCCTATAAATGTTATATGTCTTTATACTAACGGTGCGAAGCTTCAATCGATAAAAATAAGTTCAAAAGATTTAAAATTAAGTGAGGATACAGTTTTTGACAGTGCATTGTATTTATCGGCCTGTACACTGGATTTAAATGGGTATAAATTGACTGTAAACGGAAATCTTGTTCATTCAGGAGGAGTTTTACATATAAATGGTGGTGTGCTTACAGTAAAGGGAGACTACCGTATACAATCGGAATCAATAAGTGAAGACGGTACAATTGTTTATGGCAGAAGTTCAGGAAGCTTAAAGATGTTAAATGATGATGATTATATACTTGTGACAGGAAGCTTCTATACCCAGAGCGATAATGAACATAAAGGTGCTTTATTGAATACAGGTATTATAGAAGTTAAGGGCGATTTTGTACAGAAGACAGGGCAATTCTATAATTATGGTACTTATGACAGAAAGAACAACTTTGCACCGGAAGGTGTTCATAGGGTCATTTTAAGCGGTACTGATTTACAAAAGGTTGATTTTCAAAATTCCGGTGATTCATACTTTAATGTATTGGAGCTTAAAAATACATCTGAAGCCGGAGTGAGATTCATAAAGTCTCTTAATACAAAATCATTGATAAGAAATGATAGTAAAATATCAAAATTATCAGTAAGCTCTATGAATTGGAGCCTTATAGAAGATACCGTAATAGATTGCAGTTTGTATTTTAGCGGTGCAACCATTGATTTGAACGGACATAAGCTCGCTATAATTGGCGATTTAATCCATTCAGGCGGTGCTGTGAATATTAATGGAGGCCAGCTTTATATTAATGGAGATTACAGAATACAGTCTGAAAGTTCAAGTGAGGACGGCACTTTAGTGTACGGTAGAAGTTCAGGTTATTTGAAAATGACAAATCCTTCGGATTATATAAGGGTTAGTGGAAGTTTCTTTATACAAAGCGATAATGCAATTAATAATGAAATACTAAAAGAAGGTGTCATAGAGGTAAAAGGAGATATTGTTCAGAAAACGGGTCTGTATTATAGCTATGGATATTATGACAGAAAAAACAATTTTGCACCGGGAGGAAATCATAAAATCATACTCAGCGGTGCTGATGTACAAAATATTAATTTCCAGAATTCTGTAGAGTCATATTTTAATATTCTGGAACTTAAGAATTACTCAAAAGGCGGAATTGTTTTTAATAGTTCTTTTAATGCTAAGTCTTTTATAAGTAACAATTGTAACATTACTATGAAATCAATAAGTTCAATGGATTGGAAGCTTAGCCAAGATGCTGCTATACATGGTGATGTTTACTTGCTAGGAAACACTCTCGATTTGAACGGCCACAAACTAACAATAAATGGAAAATTTATCCAGTCCAGTGGCGTATTAAGCGTAAACGGAGGCAGCCTTATTGTTAACGGTGACTACAGGATCCAGACTGAAAGCAAAGCATCTGACGGCACTACAACTTATGGCAAAGGCTATGGATTGCTGAAAATGCTAAATGCACATGACTATGTTTTGATAAACGGAAGTTTTTATATACAGTCCGGAGATGTAAACGGCTCTTCTGCGTTAAGTGCAGGAGTATTGGAAGTTAAGGGTGATTTTATTCAGTTGACAGGCCAATACTATAGTTATGGAACATATGACAGAAGAAATAATTTCACTCCTGGAGGCAGTCATAAGGTAGTGTTAAGCGGAAATGATGTGCAAAATGTTAACTTCCAGAATCCTAATGACTCATTTATTAATATTCTTCAGATTACAAAACTGATTGAAACGGGCTATACATTTAGTAAAACACCATTATGGAAACAATTGGTATATGATGTTGAGGCACCATCAATACCATTAGAGCTTAAAACTACGTCTGTCAGTGAAATATCAATAACACTTTCATGGGCAGCTTCAACTGACAATGATGGTGTTGCAGGATATGAAATATATCGTGACGGCTCTTTGGCAAGCTATGTCAAAAATACTGAATTTACAGACATAGGACTTACACCGGGAAAAGAGTATATTTATAAGATAAGAGCTGTTGATGCGGGACATAATGTATCGGAATTCAGTGATGAGATTACCGTTAGTACGTTGCCGGATGCGGAAAAGCCTTCAAAGCCCGGTAATCTTTCTGCATATTATATAGACACTGATGTTTATCTCGGTTGGACTGCATCAACCGATAACGTAGGAGTTACAAGGTATGACATTTACCGCAATGATGAATTTATAGGTTCTACACTTTCAACTGAATATAAAGATTCCGATCTTAAATTAAACAAAAAATACATCTATACGGTTAAAGCGTTTGATGCTGCAGATAACTGGGCGGATGCATCTGTTGAGATCGTTTTGTCGGATGATCACAGCAATGATATGGTTGATGCTACTGATATTGAGATTGGTGAAGATGCATCGGGTACAATCAACTATAGAGGCGATATTGACTGGTTCAAATTTACTACAACAAATGCCGGATACTATTCACTAACAGGAAAAGGGATCACGGATATTGTTGGAAATATATTCAAAGCTGATGGTACACTGATGGAGTCTGGAAAAGGCATTGGTGACAGATTAACAATAACAGGAGTGTTTGAAGCAAATACTGAGTACTATATAAAAATTAATTATTTGAGTAGTTTTAGTACAGGGGTATATACAATAAAAGTTTCAGAGCTTGACAATGAGCCGCCAAAAGCTCCAACCGGGCTTGCTGCTTCTAAGAAATCATCTGTGTCAATTAGCCTTAAGTGGGATTCTGCAACTGATAATACTGGCATTTTGGGATACAAATTATATAGAGACGGTATTCTTATTAAAGATACAACATCCACTGAATTTAATGATACAGGGTTAAATCCTGAAACTTCCTATACTTATACTGTGAGAGCATACGATCATATAAAGAATCTATCAATTGAAAGTGATGCTTTAACAGAAACGACAGAAAAGGACACTGATGCTCCATCTATACCTACTGGATTAAAAATATCATCAGTCATTAGGTCACAGAATGATACAGGAACAAAAGTGTCTGTTAAACTTGTATGGTCACCTTCTACAGATAATGTAAAAGTAGGAGGATATGAAATATATAGAGATGGTGTTAGCATAGGAACAACGGATAAAAATGATTATCTGGATTCCGATGCAGTGATCTCAGAAAGCAATATATATAAATATACGATCAAGGCTTATGATACTTCAAATAACTACTCGGCTGACAGCCTTGCTGTGACTTTTGACAATGAACCGCCAACTGCACCCACTGAGTTAAAGGAAATTGATAAGACCGAGAAATCGGTTGTATTATCCTGGAAATTATCAACTGATTCCATAGGAATAGTGGGCTATGAAGTTTGCAGAGACGGTATAAAAGTAGGTACTTCTACAACAAATAGCTTCACGGCAAACGGTCTTGTGCCGGATAAGACATATATATTTAAGGTATGTGCATTTGATGCTCAGGGCAATATTTCCGATTCAAGCAATGAGATTACCGTAACAACGACAATTGATACAGAAAAACCTTCAACACCGAAAAATTTGAGGCTGGTATCAAAAACGGACACAACTGTTACCATAGCATGGGACGCATCAACTGATAATGTGGCTTTAGGTGGTTATGAGATATTGAAGGACGGAGTTTCAGCAGGTACAACCGTTGCTGCAAGCTACAAATTTGAAGGCTTGGTGCCTGATACCGAGTACAAATTCACTGTCAAAGCTTTTGATACATCGAACAATGTTTCAGATGAAAGTGATGTGTTTAGAGCAGCACCAAAGCTACCTTCAGAGCCAACTAACCTTGAGTTAGTCGAAAAACCATATTCCATAGTATTAAGCTGGAGCAGCACGGATAGTGATGTTACAGGGTATAAGGTTTACAAAGGTACTGGTGAAGAGGATTTAAAATTCTGGACAAACAGTAGTTCCAACAGTATTGAGCTCACCGGATTAAATGGAGGAACAACAGTTTACTTCAAGGTAAGCTCAGTAGACAAATGGGGAAATGAAAGTATTAAATCGGCTGCAATAAGCGGCACAACATTAATTGACAGCATTGCTCCTTCAGTATCATCATTTGAACCTCAAGATAATTATAGAAGTTCGGGAAAAATTATTTTAAAGGTATCAGGTTCTGATAACTATACTATTGATAAGTTTATATTTGAATATAGTGCTGAGGATGGGGAAAATTGGATATCTATCGGTGAAAGCTATGCCGTATATAATGGAAGCACAAAAGAATACCAAACAGATTTATCATGGAATACAATAGGCTTAACCGGAAACTATACGGTTAGAGCTATTGCTAAAGACAAGGGAGGAAATGAATCTGAGCCTTTTACACGCAGAATTATTATTGATAATACTGCTCCTGATGCTCCTACTAATGTATCTGCTGTAGTTAGTTCCGGTAAAATCCATGTAAAGTGGAGTCCTGTAAAGGCAGAGGATGTATCATCATACTCGGTATACAGAAAAATATCAGGAACAAGCGATAATTATAGCCTTATGACAACGGTTAAGGCTTCAATATTTGAATATATCGATTATAATGTTGATCCGGGGAAAACATACATATACTGTATCACTGCTACGGATGACTTAAAAAATGAAAGCATAAGGTCAGAAGAAGTACAGATTACCGCTGGAGATTTTGCACCTGATTTAAGCATAGCTCCAAAAGTAGTTAAGCCTGCTGATGAAATAAAAATTACAGGTCAAGGTTTTAAACCCTCAGAAACTGTAGAGATTTATATTGATGACAGCACATTCCTGTTTAATACCAGATCCGATTCAACCGGAAATATTTCGGCTAGCTGGAAATATTTAAAGAATGTTTCACCAGGAAGCCACAGCATTAAACTAAAAGGACAGCAAAGCCTTACAGAAGTTACTGCAAGCTTTATAGCAGAGTTCTCACTTTTAAATCCTCCTGCGGGAATAGAAGCTAAAGCGGGAGAGTGTGAGGTTGTGCTTAGTTGGCAAGAGGTTGATAATGCAAGCTTTTATAGGCTCTATAGAAAAACAGGTGATGAGGAACTTGTAAGAATTTTGGACAATATAAAAGGAACTACAGTAAGAGACATACCTGTTAAGAGCGGAGTAACATATTATTACCAGCTTGCATCGGTAGATATATACGGAAATGAAGGAAGCCTTTCCGATTCGGTTGAGGCAATTCCACTGGTTGATTCGACAAAACCTGCTATATCCATTTTTAACGCATCAAGAAATGGTGAAACATTGAAACTCACGACAGTATCAAAGGATAATATGGGTGTTGCTTCAATGAAATTTTACTTCAGGTTGAGCAGTGGAGAGTGGAAAGAGATAGCAACTTTGACAACAATACCTGAAATGAACAAGTCGGTTAGTCTAGGATATGACTGGAACACAGCATCATTAAAAGAAGACGGAAAATATGAGGTTAAGGCAGTAGCATATGATGAGGCCGGTAATTTCAGCGATGATAAAATAGTAAGTATAACAATAAAAAATACAAAGCCATTGCCTCCTCAAGAAATAAACGCAGTCGGTGGTCAGCTGAGAATAGATATTAACTGGACACAGGTTGATGATAATGATTTTCTAAAATACAGACTATATAGAAGGGTTAATGGGGGAGAATATATACTCATAAGAGAGACTACCTTAAGATCTTTCCAGGATAATGCCGTTACATCAGGTAAATCTTACGAATATAAGGTTACAGTTGTTGATACTTACGGACATGAAAGTGACGGTGCAGTAACCGGTGTTGTTTCCGCACTTGCGGACACTACCGCTCCAGAGATTAAAAACTTAATGCCTGCTTCAGGAAGCAGAATAAAAGGCATTGTCAATATAAGTGCCATAGCTTCCGATAATGTAGCATTAAGCAAGGTTGATTTCTTGTATTCTGCTAAAATCAACGGTGTTGAAACATGGCTTGCCCTAGGGTCTGCTGTTAGCGGAACTGTAAGTTGGGATACGGTAAGTACGGTACAGGATGGCTTATGTGAAATAAAGGTAGTTGCAAAGGACACATCGGGTAATACCTCTGAGCTCAAAGCTTCCTACGTAGTTGACAATACAGCTCCCGATGCTCCCGTCATTACGGCACAGCCCCAGGAGTTGAAGGTTTCTCTGACATGGAAGCCTGTAGGAGCTGCAGATGATTTGGACCATTACAATGTTTACAGGGCAAGTGGGATTAATTCGGAATATACACTTATCGGAAGTACATCCGATACAATATTTGTGGATGCAAAAGCCAATTACGGAGTGGAGAATTTTTATAAAGTTACTTCTGTAGATAAAAGCGGAAACGAAAGCTCAGCTTCAAATATTGCATCATGTGTTCCGGGTAAGGATACAACTCCTCCTGTTATAGATAAGTTTTTACCTGCAGAAGGTACGGCGTTAAGAGGAAATGTAAGTTTTACAGTTCATGCAAAGGACAACATCAATGTCAAAAGCTATAAACTTGAGATAAGAAAGGTTGATGAAAACAATCTGCCTGTTGGTGATGGAGAGTGGCAGCTTGTATCTAGCCTGGAAAATCAAGGCTCGAACGATGTTAAATTTGTGTTGGATACAACTTCTGTAGGTGAGAATAATATTTACAAGTATCCTGACGGAAGCTATCAGATAAAAGTGACAGCAGCCGACGGCGAGAATAATTATACCCAAAATGTTTACTCCTATGTGATTACTAATGATCCCCCTTCACCACCTGAAAAGATTTATGTTGAAGCGGGAGAATGGCAGCTTATTGTAAGCTGGTCACCTGTTTTAAGACCGGACTTTAGTCATTATGTATTATATAGGAAGGAAGGAAAAACAGGCACCTGGGAAAAGATTCTTAACGCAACTACATCAAATGCATATATAGACAGGATGCTGGATCCTTCAAAAGAATATTATTATGCAGTTTCTGTAGTTAATGATTTGAATCGTGAAAGTGCAATGACAAGGGATTATTCCAATGATGCAAATATTAGTGATGATATAAAGATACATTCGTTACAGGAAACTTCAGTTCCTGTTGTAAGGGAAGTAAAACCTGGGGAATTAAGTCATATCGGAAATAGTGTAAAATTGGAGGCATATGTTGATGCAAAGGTTTCTGTTAAAGTAAGGTATGAATACTCATATTTAGGAGAATCGGAAACAAGTGTTATAACAGGAAAAGAAACCTGGCAGTTAATAGGTGTTGACGACAATCCGGTATACCGCAGCTCAAATTATGATGGATTTATAGAGGATTATATTAATGGTAACTTGACTTCTTACAAGAATTATTTGTCAGGCTTTGTTTCCTACTGCCAGTGGGATACATCAGATCTTGCATCAGGGTCTTATGCAGTTCGTGTTACGGCGATAAATACTGCCAACAAGGAAAGTTCGGCACTAAAGAGATATATTGTCGACCGTATTCCGCCTGCAAAACCAACTTCGCTTCAGGTTTCCGACCCCAAAATTGGAGGACAGCTGGATTTGCACTGGAACAGAAACACTGAGGCAGATATTGACGGATACAAAGTTTTCCGTTCAGAAACAAATGGGGGACCGTACGAATTAATTGGAAATACAAAAGGATTTACATTTAATGATAAAAATGTAGAAAACGGAAAAATTTATTATTATGTAGTTAAAGCATATGACCAATCGGGAAATGAAAGCGTATCATCTGCACAAGCAGCCGGAAAAGCATCTGCTATAATTGATCTTTCAATTAAAGATATAAAACCAAGTCCTGCTTCTCCTGCATATGACAGGAAGGCGATTATTACCGTTGTTGTAGAAAACCAGGGTTATGCAAGTGCAAAAGGCAAGGTTGAGCTTTATGTAAAAGACAACATTAAAGAATGGAGCCTTATAGATACAAAAAATGTGGAAATAAGAGGAGCAAACCATTATGAGGCGGTATTTGAATGGACTCCAATTAGCATTAATAAACTTGCAGAGGTAAAGGCTGTCGTTACAACTACAGACTCTACCACAGAAAGCAATGGTGAAAACAACATAAAAATAGTAGAAGTTAATATCAACCAGCCGCCGACAGCAGTTGTTGAATGCAAAGAATGGGTATATTCAGGCGACAATTACATATTAAATGGTGCGATTGGTACAAACGGTCAGCTTTCAAAGGACAGTGACGGTAAGATCATATGGTACAGGTGGAATCTTGGCGATGGTACATCAAAAGAGGGAGCACAGGTTACACATGTATACCAGATGCCCGGTACATATAATATTACTCTCACGGTATGTGACAATGACGGTGCAGAATCAAGTACGACGGCTACAGTAGATGTAAGGGACAATCGCCCCGATCTGAGTGTAAATGATATAACATGGAATCCATCAGATCCTTCCGAGCAGGATGTGGTTAATATTACTGCTGAAATAGCCAACACTGGTAAAGGTGCAAACAGAATGGGATTTCTGGTAGGGTTCTACATTGACAATCAGTATATAGGTTATACCCGTGTGGACAAAAATATTGAAGTGGGTGAAACAATAAAAGTTCCATATACATGGGTTGCAACACCAGGCGTTCATGTTTTGAAGGTAGTGGCTAATGATATACTTGATATTTTGAAGGAAACCGATAAAACAAACAATTCAAAAACTGTAGCAATGACAACCAAGCAGGTTAACTTCCCGGATGTTGCGGTAGATAGTGTAACATATGTTGCAGATGGAGAAAACCTTATAAGTGAAATGCCTTTTGCATACAGAGCGAAGATATCCAATATCGGTACGGCAAATGCTGAAAAGTTCAATGTATCCCTTTATATTGACGAGAAATGGGTTGAAAAACAGAACATAAATTTATTAAAGCCCGGTGCAGAGACTTTTGTTACATTTATAGTAAAGCCTTCTGCAGGTTCCCACGAGATAACAGTTAAGGCAGATGATCCGTCACCTGTTCTAAAGGAGCTTCAAAAAGAGAATAATCAATCGAGCATTGTAACACCTGAGTTTACTGTTTCATACCCCAAATTATCTCTTGCAGGTTTAAGCTGGATGCCTCAGGAATCCGTAATTACTGAGGGGACATCCCTTACATTTACTACTAAAGTTTCAAACGACAGTACAACAGATATAACCCATGAGTTTGATGTTGACTTTATTGTGGACGGGCAAAAGTTCAAAACAGTGACAATAGAAAAGCTGGGTGCCGGTGAAGTGGCTGATGTTACAGCTCGATGGACTGCTTTGCCTGGAGCACACAAGATAAAGGTTTGTGCAGATAGTGACAATATTGTGACTGAAGAGGGAACCGTGTCGGTAATTGAGGCAGATATACCTTTAATTAGGCTGATTTATCCGGATCTTTACATATCCGATGTGACATGGTCACCCACAAATATCAAATATGGCGATCAGGTAACATTTATTGCACGAGTAAGCAATCAAAGTGTAACCTCAATATTTAAGAATTTCAATGTATCCCTGTATATGGATGGCAAGCAGGTGGCAGGTAAGACAGTTAATGGGTTAAGGGGCCACAGCACTGCTATTGTTGATCTTACATGGAAGGCCAATTTACTTGGAAGCCATAACTTCAAGATAGTTATTGACAATGAAAAAGCCCTTATTCTTGAACCGCTTCAAGAAGGTCTTAAGAGAGTGGAAGAGGGAAGTATAAATATTTCCGATTCATTGATGATGGAAGCACATCCAAACAATGATGAGGCAGACTCTGGATTTATGTCCAGCTTGTTTATTGCAGATGACAACCTGATTCCTGTTTCCGTAAAGGTGACCAAGGCAAGCAGCAATGGAATGCTTCTGGGAACTGAAGATGGTATTAGAGCTACATATTCTCTTGAGAGAGGAAATGAAAAGGTATCGGGTGAATTGGGATTTGATAAGGTTAGCAGGACATTTAAGGCTAATATTCCCATTTCAAATTTAGGCGTGGGCAATTACATTCTTACATTAGAAGCCGGTGATGGTGTAGAAATATTAACATCCACATGCAATATTTCAATTATGCCTGAAACAATAGCAACAATTGATACGGACAAGGAGCAATATCAATTTGGCCAGCCGGTACATATAAACGGTTCCATAAGGCTTGCAGATGGTACTCCTCTTGCACAAGAAAAAATTGTACTTGACTTGCAGTTGGAGCCACGACTCAGGGAACCTGTAGAAGTATCTACCAAGAATGGAGGTAGATACCTTGCTACATGGCATGGAGAGCATATACTCCAGCTTGAGACAGATGATAATGGAAGATTTACGTATGATTTTTACCCTGCATTTGGAGAGGCAGGTTTGTGGCATGCAAATGTATTTGCATATAAAAGAGGTCTTGGTGCAGGAGCTTCAACTGATTTTAACATAATTGGAATGGTTGCTGTGCCATCAAGTGTTTCAATAACTTCAACCAAAAATTCACGCTTCTCCAAGGTAGTAAATATAAGAAATGCATCCGATGAGGGCGGAAAAACGCTGACAGGCATTAATGCGGTACTTGTGGCATTGAATCCAAACAACAAGGTTGTTGCAACAATTGACAGTACAAATTTAAAATCCACATTAGCACCGGGAGAGACTACAGGTGTAGTTGTTAATTTCAATGCACCATCAGATGCAGATGATACTGCCGAATACCGTATTGATTTCAGCAGTTCTGAAGGTGCTGTTGCTTCGGCTGCAGTGAAATTGAATTTAAGGCCTGCGGTTCCAATGCCAATCACCGACCCGAGAGGAATAGAGGTAGGACTCAACCCCGGAAATAGCATTGTAAGGACAATTAAGCTTACCAATAAAGGTATGGGCAATATGAAGGGAATAAAGCTGGAGTCTCCTTCAAGACTTCCGTGGATAACAGCCGGAAATTTAAGCAAGACGGAGCTTGCACCCGGTGAATCCGCTACATTTGAAATATTAATAAATCCTTCAGCAGATATACCTTTAGGTGAGTATCAGGATAAGGTTATTGTAACAGACGGTAAATATAGTTCCACTGTTACTGTTGCTGCGGAAATTTCTAGTGCACAAAGCGGCTCGGTATCATTTATAGTCTCAGATGATACAGGTGTCAGAGTGCCAAATGCTGAGGTAAATCTGATTGGAAAGCAGCCTTTTGTTCAGGTAAAGGATGGAAAAGAAGTTATATACTATCAGCATTTCTATGGCCGTACCGATGCCAACGGAGTTGTGGTATTTGAAAACAAGCCTTTAGGAGAATATGATTATTCGGTTCAGGCAAGTGCCCATAAGAGTATTAAGGGTATTGCATATGTAATGCCTAAAACTGATGCATCCATTGTAAATGTCACAATGGAAATGATTCCTGTGCAGATTGAGTGGACGGTTAAGCCCACAACCATACAGGATAAATATGATATTAAACTTGAAATGACATTTGGAGCAAATATACCAAAACCATATTTTGGCTATGTGCCTCCGTGGGTAAATATCCCCAAACAGATTACAGATCCTATGATAGTTGAAGCAACTGTTGTGAACTGTGGTTTGGTAGCTATTACCGATGTTACTGCATCCGTTATGAGGGAAAAGTCAAACGATACAGGAATAAGCATAGTAGGCGGTGGTTATATAGGAGAAATCCCGGCTCATGGAAGTGCTAAAATAAAACTCCTTATACAACCGGGATACTATAACTTAACATCCGGTAAGAATAAGGCTACCGGAATTCCGTATAATGCTATATTGCTCCATGGTTATTATGTTAGCTTTGACAGGGATACGGGACTTCCTGTTGATCCTCCTGAAGAGGTTAACGGCAATATTGCGTTATATAATCCTTCGGAACAAAAAGTAACTATCAAAGCTTCTATGCCATCTGGTGAAACAGTAACAGAAGAAATAGGGCTTCCAAGTGATGGAGGAATCGAAGAGGTTGATTATCTTATCGATAGAGACAATGGAGGGAGACCCACATTGCCTGAGAGTGGACAATCGGGCAAAGGAGTTTATGAAATAGTAACTCTGAGCCTTGATCAGACTGCGACACTTGAAAGGCAAGCATTTAATGCTACTCTTAAGGTTTCAAACGGTTATGTGGCATATGCACTTCAAAACCTCTCTGTTAAAGTTGTTGTAACAGATAAGGACGGTAAGGATGTAACCGGCAATAACTTCATAATTGCTACAGGTTTGAATGGCATTGAGAATCTTGACGGTTCATCATCGCTTTTGCCGGGTAAGAGAATAACAGCTGATTGGCAGATTATACCCGGTGACGGTTTAGGCGGTACAAACCCTGAAGGAGAGAAATATTATGCAAAAGCGGTGTTGTCGTACTTTGTAAACGGTCTTTATGTTGAAACACAGACCAATGCTGAGGAAATAACCATTGTGCCGCAGCCCAAAATAAAGCTCAATTATTATTTACCACACAAGGTTGTAGCGAACCAGCCGTTCAAGCTTGGAGTGACTGCTGAGAATATAGGTGATGGAATTGCAAAGAATCTTGTTATAGATTCGGGTCAGTTAAACATCAAATCAAATCAGGCAGGGCTTTTGACCAAGTTTGAGATACTCGGTACTTCCTTTGGAAGCAGTACAGAAAGCAGCTTTAGGCTCAACTTAGGAGATATAGATCCACACAGTCAGGTTACAGGCTACTGGATAATTAAATGGTCAATGTATGAGGAAAAGGAAGATGCTGAACCTTTAGAGGGAGAGTTCCGTGACTTTAAGGCATCACTGCATCACCAAGACTATAAAGGCGTGCAGCTTAATCCATTGATAGTTGGAGTTACCACGGAAATAATCGGAAAGGATAACTTAAAGCTTACTAATGATGATGATGTATCCTATACTCTTATAGATAAAGATTATACAGGAATACCTAATTATCTCATTAATTTGAAGACGGGTATGAAGCTGCCCATTTATGTGCCTCAGACATTAAACGTGACAAAACAGCCTGACCCAAATGATTGTACATTGAAGTTTAAGGTCCCTGTTATTGAAGGTGACCCGGATGACCAGGGCATGCCGCGTTATCAGGTGCTGATGCTCAAGGCTCCTGAAAACTATAGCACAATCCGTTCGGTGGAAAGAGAGTCCTTTGTTAAAGGAGAGGATAAGAGGCTTCTAAGCCTTGCAAACTCATGGATGGATTATGGAAATATATATATTGTTGATGAAATACCTGTTTCAAAGGAAAAACCGGCTGATTCTGCTAATGTGCAGGCTCGCTATTATTACCCTTCAAGCTATACAATTGATTTTAGTTCGGGAGCTGTTATAAGTTCTGTGGAAAGTGCACAGATTTATTATACAGAAAGCGAAGAAATGAAACCCCAATATGCTTATTATGACATAGGTCATTACATAGATGAGGGTATGACAACCTCTGTAAGAGCTGAGGTGACTAATAAGGGTAAGGCAGTTGAAAGCGGCATTGTTGAGTTCTTTGCCAAGCGAGCAAACGAAAAAACCGAAACAAAAATAGGTCAGGCTACGTTTAGCGGATTGCATCCATATAATTCAAAATATGTGTATACAACATGGACTCCGGAAAAAGGAGGAAAGTATACATTAATTGCAAGAATAAAAGATAGCAATACAAAGGACGGTTATGGAGAAACTTCTGCAACAATCAACTACAGACCTATAGCAGAAACCTGTGCCGATTTTTCTGCAGATGTTCTTACAATGGCATATTTTGACGGCTCACGCTCATATGACAAGGATGGTTATATTCAGGCATTCATATGGGATTTTGGTGATGGTGAGTCGGGAGTAGGTGTGCGTCCTGGCCACAAGTACCTCCATTCCGGTACTTATAAGGTTAAGCTGACTGTCATTGATAATAACAATGCAGAGAGCTCACAGGAGATGCAGGTTACAATAAATGAGACGAGGGCTGATCTTAGAATAAGGCAGTTGACAATAGATCAGGAGGCACCTAAGGAAGGTGAGAAGGTGAAGATAACCGGCACTATTGAAAATGCCGGATACTCTGACACAAAAAAACCGTTTATTGTTGGTTTCTATGTAGATAACAAATATGTAAATTATAAGAGGATTACAGATAATATAGCACCTGGAGAAATGAAGGAAGTAACATTTGAATGGACTAATACAAAAGGCAATCACATAGTTACCCTCATTGCAAATGATATAGGACATCCTGTTGATGAAGCCGATTTTGACAATAACCAGAAGAGCAGACCTATAAATGTAAGTCAGGCGTTCTTCCCCAACATTAAAGTTGATGAATTTACTTCCAATGTATCATTTGATGATACACTGGATTGGAACCAAAAAATTGAATTTACTGCCAATATATCCAATGAAGGCAATACGAGTACGGGAAGCTTCAATGTGGCATTCTATGTTGATGATTATCTTGTAGGAACTAAAGCAATACAGGATCTGGATTATAAAAATGGAGCCAATAAATCTAAAGTCACTTTCTCGTGGAATTTAAAGGATGAGGGAACACATACCTGCAAAGTTGTTGCAGATGGACCTTTGGCACATGTTATTGAGACGGATAAAAGCGATAATATTAAGGAAATTAAAGTATCAAGCGTTAAGCTTAGATACCCTGATCTTAAGGTTGAAAGTCTTAGTATTTCACCTGACAATGGAAAGCTTGATGCAGGGCAAAGTGTCATAATTAATGCATTATTGACAAATGATGGATACAGCACCTCAAGCAAACAATGCAAGATTGCTTTCTTTGCAGACGGAAGGTATCTAGGGGCAAAGGATGTTGGAATTATACCTAAGGGCGGAAGTACTTTTGTATCGTATACCTGGGACAGGCCGATAAACGGAACAAAGTCAATTGAAGCTTATGTGGACTATAATAATGATATTCATGAAGTATCGGACGAAAACAATAAGCTTAAGTATACTGTTACAACCCCGATGAATATCAATTTGCCTGATTTGGTTATTGAGAGCATTAATACTGAGCCTTCGACGGGCACAGCAATGTTTGCTGATGAGGTAACAACAAAAATAAGTCTAAGGAATACAGGAACAGCATATATAAAGACTCCTTTTTCAACTGCTCTTTATGTGAATAAAAAGCTGGTTGGTAAATTTGAAACTAAAGAAAGCCTTGCACCTGGACAGAGCACAAGCGGTACTGTTACATGGACTGCAGATATTTTGCCTACAGCACCTGAGTACGAGCTAACAGCTTATGGGGATGTATATACAAAGCTTATTCTTTCAAACCGCAGCAACGCAACAAAGACTGCTTATTATAAAGTAAAAAGTGAAGTGATTGTAGAACCTGATGCTTTAAACAGTGCTTATACTTTGAAAGAAATGCCTGAATTTAAGTTAAAGGTTAATTCAACTGATGAACCAGGAGTTCCGCTTACGCCAAATAAAGGTGTAAAAGCCCGCATATATATCTACAAAGGGCTGCCTGATGCTGATGGCAAGTCGGTAGGAGAAGCAGTTTATAACCAGGATATGGTATACAATGAATTAGAAGGAAAATATACATCTGTAGTTGATATTGAAAATATAGGTATTGTAGAGCCGGGGCAATATACCGTTGAATATGAAGTAAAAGCCGATTCTCATGAAAAGAAGGTTTGCAGGGTATTAAAGCTCGTTAATGACTACATCATTACTGTTGATACTGTAAAACAAACATTTGCAGCAAATGAACCCGTTGAGATATCGGGAATGGTAACAGGTTCGGATGGAAAAACACCGCTAGCGAGTGTGAATGTAAAGGTTATAGTTGTTGGAGAAGAGGAATGGAAATTCGATACCATAACAGATGAGAATGGAAAATTCAGCTATAATTTTGAAGTGAGGAAGGGATATGGAGGCTCATACTCATTAAAGGCTTCGGCAAGATATGATGAAGCTCAAAAGATGAGCAATTCCCAGGTGTTTTATATTGAAGGTCCTGTGTTGACTTTAACTAATACAATAGGAGTAACTGCGGGATATTCTAACACTGTTTCTGTTACATTAATAAATATAGGAACCCTGCCGATTACCGGTATAACAGTAAATAAGGTGTTCGGTGAAGGCAGCGATGGTTTGACGGCAGAATTCCAGGGTGAACTACCTGAAAGCCTGGATACTGGCAAATTATTAGAATTAAAACTAAAAATATCAGCAGGAGCACAAACTGTATCGGGTGTAAAAACCCTTGAATTAAATGTAAAATGTAAGGAAGGTTATACTTATAAGGCACAGCTTACAGTTACTATTGAGGAACCCAAGCCAAAGAGCAGAATCGATATTGGTGGAGGAATTGAAATTAATGAAAATGCATTAACATCGGCTGATTATATTGTTGGTGCCTTTAAGAAACAAAAGATAGCGTCTTCATTAAGACAGGGAAGTACAGATACACAGGTAATACATATAATGAACAGCGGAAATGCTCCCATAAGGGACATAAGAGTTACACCTCCGGCTACACTGCCATGGGTAACAATAACTACATCAGGCACCCAGCTGGTTGAACCTGTAAGTAAAGGTCTCAGTATAAGAGATTCCAACTCACATGCCAATATTTTAGTTCATATTTCACCGACGGATGCGGTACAGCCGGGAATTTATGAGGATTACATTTCCATAACCTCAAATGCAGGGGAGTCAAAGGTACCAGTAATGATAAATGTGGGTGCTTCCAGCGTAGGGACATTTGTTATACAGGTTCTCGATGAGGATTCTGCACCGATTAATGACGCTGTTTTAGAATTGTCAGGACCTATATCAGCGGAAGGCAAAAGGGATTCTAATGTATATAGAGGAACTTTCCAGGGTGATGCTATGTACAAATTTGAAAATATTCCGGCGGGAAATTATATAGCTAAAGTAATGGCACCATACTGCAAGGAGCTTGAATGTAATTTCGATGTCCAGGCTTTGATAGAACTCGAACCTCAGAAGGTTTATCTTGAGAAGATGCCGTTTACTCTGGAATTGTCTACGGAATCAATCGTTGATACAATGAATTTGGACTTTGAGAATGGCAATACTGAACCGGTATATAATCAGGTAATGAAACCTGAAGGTGCAAAGCCTGAATTGATTTCAAGTTTCCCGGGTTACGAAATGTATGATTCAGATATGTCATTAAATATGTCTGAACTGATATCAATTAAAAATTCATCTGACAGTGGTATCATATACGACGTTCAGGCGAAACTCAAAACAGGTAACACATATCTGCCAAAGGATGCCATTTCATTGATTAAAGGAGGGTCAGACAGTGCTACGCTTGATTTGGGCAATTTTTCAGCAAAAGATATAAAGGACTTCTTTATATATGTTAATGATGACAAAATGTGTGACATTGTAAAAATCCAAGAGACCGATACGCCAGGAAAATATACTGTTATACCGCCTGAAGGCATGACACAGAAAAGGATTAACGGTTGGATCAGTGATTATAGTTTGTGGAAAGATGATGGAAGGGCTGTAACAAGTGCAGTTTATAATGCTGTTGACGGAACATATACAATAACCCTTAATCCGTGTAATGACGGTACTTATGTTACACCAACACCAAAAATAAACAAATTCTATGAAAGGGTTAATTTTGACTTTGAACTGGAGCTTACAGGTAAAGTATTAAATATGTTTAACATGGAGGAAGCTGTTAAGTTAAGCATTCCTGTCAGACTGCATTTTGTTCCCTATCTTGCTTTCGGAGATGAAACCGATCCAAGGGATGAGGAAAGTATTAGAGTAAAAGCAGCATTTAATCCATTAAGATTTAAAGATATGGAGTCTCTTAAGGTTAATGAATACAGTGAGAATTTCTTGAGAAAAATGGGCAAAAGCTCGGTTGAAACACCTGAAGCCTTGGGTACTGCACTTGGAAGCTTTGATTTTTCACAGGATACTGTTTTAGCGGATGAATCATTTAATGCTGATTTCTCGCTCTTTAATCCATCCGACTTCCAATACATAAATGGTGCAGATATTGAACTACTCATAACAGACATGGAACTCGATAGCGAAGGCCAGCTACCGGTTGGTGCAAAGGTTTTAAATGACAAGTTCAATATCAGTTTGATCCAAAAAATTAAGGATAATGAAGGGAAAAGTACTTCCAAGATATGTAATGAAGACTCTGTAAACATTGACACAATCGCTCCTGGAAGCAAGTTAAATGTTATCTTCAATATTTTAAGAAAATCAGTTACCAATAATGAGGATGAAGAAAATGTTTATAACAAAAAAGCATATCTTTATGTAAAGTACAACTTTACAAAGGATGATGAAACATTTAGCGGTTATACAAAATCAAAAGCTGTGGAGATTGAACCTCCTGCAAAGATATACTTAAGTTATGAATTCAAAAAGACTCAGGATAATTTATATGAAGTAACGGTGAAGGCTACCAATGCAGGATTGGGCAGGGCAAGAGGATTAAAGCTTCTGCCTCCTGTGATAAGCAGTTCTGAACATGTAGTACTTCTCGAAGGAAAGGTTGAAGGAGGACAATGGGAGAAGAATATTTCATGTCTTAATTTTGGAGATATAGGGCCAAACCAGACAGCTACAGGTTATTACCATCTTGTGGTTTCCGGGGATATTGACCTTGCTCAAAGTATTAGCTTTAAGGTGCTGGACGAGAATTCATCAGGTAAGGTACTGTTGACACCGCTTACATATAATCAGGTAGAAACCTTTGACTTTAGTCATTTGAGGAATGAGCTTACCAGGTTGAAAAATAACATTAGCGGACAGGGCGGGCTTCTTGACAAGAGTACGGAGGATTTGTCAAGGGCTATGTATGAATCATTAGAATATGTTAATTCTTTGGATGAGGCCAGAAGGGGTACTGCAGTGCTGGATATTTTAAATTCCGGATTTGGGATGATTTACAGCAGTATTAACTTCTTCTTAAGTGCCAAAGATATTGCAAAGATGTATGTTAATGGAAAGTATGGATCAGGCAGCGGAAGTGCCCAAAGTGCCAAGACAGCGGTATCCATAGGAAACAGTAAAGTAATTTCAAAGGTAAATAAAGCATTGGATACTGTGAACAAGATTTCTGATGCTGTAAATAAAGCTATTGCTTTGAAAAGTGCATATGACGGTATTATAAAGCTATTTACAGAAGCAAAAAGCAAGCTTGATTTATCACTGGTACAGAAAATCAATAAAGTTGTAAATAAATATACTAAAGTATATGTCACCAGCGACGATAAAGCAGGATTTGTGCTCCAGGAGTTGGAGGATTATGTTGAATCCAAAAAACAGGAAAGCGGGATTGTTAAAGATGGTAACGTGATCTACCTCTCAAAAGATTTTGTTGAGAAATGGAAGCAAGACAAGAATTATACCAATATTACTGAGAATGGTAAGATATATAAGGTTGATGGCAAAATTTACCTGACAGAAGAAAACTGCAAAGTATTGGAGAGTATGGACCCGACATCAGATAATAAGAGTGTTGTGCAGATTGATGTGGCAAGAAAGAGACTCAACGAGACAGAAGAAACTCTGAAAAAGAGTAATGAGTATACCCAGGAACTAATTGAAAGATGTTCCAAATATTATTCTGACGGAAATAATGCATTGGATTTGGAGATGGAAATAGTTGAAGATGTGGCAAAAGCAGAAGCAGATCCGCAAATTTATCAAGATGGAAATGTAGTATATATTACAGAGGAATATATAGATAAATGGAAGCTGGAAAATGGTAAAACTCCGGCAGAGACAGAAGTAAAGAAGCCCTATAAGGATGGAAATGTGCTGTACATTTTTGGCGACTATTTGGATTTAGATGCGGATAATACATCTGAAGCACAAGCTGCCCTTGAGAAAACAAAAGCAAAATTAAAACCTGCCCTTGATGAGATTCAAAGGGCTATGGATGTACAGGATGAAGCTTTTTACAATGAGGTATCAGGAAAAATAGATAAAACCCTGGGTATTATAAACAGTACTTTATCCTTGTGTCAGAACATTGTTGACTTAAATAAGGCTGTTGATGAAATTGAGCTTATAAGACGTAATCTGGATCAATTTATAAATGAAGCAAATCAGGCACTTGGAGCAGAAAATCCTGCAGTAAATACTGAGCTTGAAACAGAGCCTGATGAAGAGGAAGAAGAAAGAGAAGAACAAAAATATGGTGAGTATTCAGTGCTTTTTGAAGGAGATGCACATGTTGAATCTGAGATGGCTCTTCTTGAGCGTCTCACTGCAACAAACAGCCTTGATAAATTAGACAGTGACTTATTGAAAGTAGCTCACCATGGAAGCCAATCTTCAACGGATAGCACATTTTTACAGCAAGTTACACCGGATGAATCAGTAATATCGGTTGGTGAAAACAATGAGTATGATCATCCTGCAGATACAACAATTTCAAAGCTTGAAAACATTGGATCACAGGTTTATAGAACGGATGAAAACGGTACAGTTGAAACTGAGATTTATGATGAATTAACCAATCAACTGGTTGCAAAGGTAACTGTGTTTGATGTAGACCAGGGTGATTGTATTTTGGTAGAAGCCGGAGGAAATAGAATGCTTATTGACGGTGGTTCGGGGAAAGGAATATATCCGTTGAAAGCAGCGGATTTCAGCAGAATTGATGCAATTGATTCATTGAAATATCTAGTAATAACGCATCCTGACTCAGATCATTATAACTATTTAAACAAAAGATTGTTCCTGCAAAATCCAGGAAGGCCTATTAGTGTTACAGGAAAGGTATTTATACCTGAAGTTGACAATACGGTAACGACTCCAGCCTATAATACATTTGAACAGAATATTAAATCGCGATATAGCGGTCAATGTGAAGTGGCAGGAAGTAATATGGTAGGTGAAACCGTATACCTTGATGATTCCAATCAGGTTGCCTTTGAATTTTTAGGTCCTGTAAAAAACTTTTATAACGATCCTGATTTGAGATATAAATCCGAAAAGTCCAACAACTCATCAATTATTCTGAAGATGACTTACAAGCCTCAAAATCAGTTAATGATGAGCCCTGATGAATCGGGCACAGGTTCTGGTTATGCTGCTCCTAACAATGGTATTAGAATTGTAACTCATTACTGGGTCAAAGAAGGAGACACAATGGTTAGGAAGCAGGATGTGAGAAAGCTCATTGGCTCCGGTACCATCAATATTAAGGACATTGCACAGTACATTAATAAAAGTCAGGAAAACAGTGTTTTTGTTAAAAATATGGGTAATTACAAAAATTGGATAAGTAATGCATTAGGCAGCATGAAGGATTTAAATATTAATAATATGGATTCTGTCAGGGAAAAGCTTAAAACATTGCTTGAACAGATAGCTGCTGCAAAAAAACAATCCGGTGGGAATTCTACATTTGATGTACAGAAGGAACTTGATGAAATCATTAAAGGCATGCCGGATGGCAATGATGCAAGGAACATATATATAATTCAATGCATTCTTGGATTGGAAGAGTACAAGATATTAACCACTACTAATATGTATAATGCTTATGTCAAATATCTGGAGGAAGATCACAATATTGATGAAGGTTTTGATGATTTACAGGATTACAGTGATATTAGCCCGGATATCAAGTTGAGCAAAGAGTATATAACAAAAAGTGTCGGTTCTATAAAGGATGTCTCCGATGCATTGATGAATGAAGCGATAGAGATTGTTGAAAATTATATTTATAACAGTGAGGATGCTCCTTCATATTATCCTACAAAGGTACTACTCAAGTATTTCAATGATTTGAATGAACAGATTGAATCAATTGTAGGAAAACAGGGAGATCGGAAAGAGGGATTTGGACAATATAAAAATATTAATGTATTTAACAGCTTGGGAGATGAGGTACATCCTGAAAATAAAGATCTTACCGTAATGAAGGAACAATATATAAAGCTTTTGAAGGATAGTATTGATGGTTATGAGACTATAGTTGACAGGTGGAATTTGAATATTACAAAAGCAGGATTATATTCCGTTAATGCCATATTGCAGCCATATAATTATGTTATGGGTTTGAACCCAATCGGTTCTCTTTTGACATTGCCTACAACATACTACTATAGCAAGGCTATAGGTGCAGTAAATAGTGCCGAAATGAGTATTTACAAAGAAGAAAATAGTAAAAATGGAATAATATCAGAAGATTTGGCAAATATGGTTATAAATACAGGTCTGACATTTAACAGGGAGATTGGAATTTCCGAATCAGCAAACAACCTCATCAGGAATATTGATAAGTGGAGGAAGATTGACCCTCCAATACCAGTAGAGCCTGTAAGTATTTCAGTACAGGATATAACAATTAATGATGGTGAGAAGAGAGGCATTGGTGAAGCCGTAGTTGTCCTGAAAAATGTTCATACAGGAGATGTGTCTGCTCTGGTGAATATGGATATATATGGAGGCAAACTGAAATATGGAAGCTATTCATCAGATCCGGTATCTATTAAGCCTGGAGAAACCGTTGTAATAAAAATACCTTTTGAAGCACAGCGTTCCAGTCTTATTGATATAGTTGGATACAGAAGTTTTGTTACTGTCAGCTTGTCAGAACCTGGAACAATGTCTCTCGGTGATCCCAAAGGTCCTTATATATCACATTTCTATGCAGGCACTGAAGAGCAGCTTAATGCTCTAAGAAGTAATATAAAGGTTGTTCAGCCTCTTGGCGGAATGCTTGATGGCGGTGAAGATGCAGAAGAATTTTATACTGCAGCAAACAATGCACAAGAAATAAAAATTGTGATGGCCTCAAAGGATTCGTCCAAAATGCAGCTGCATCTGTATGACAAATCAGGAAATCATATGGGATATGTTTCAGGCGATGGATATAAGAACAGCATCCCGGAATCAGAGGTTATTTCAATGAGAAATAACAATGATACCATAGTAATCCGCAATCCACACAATGGACCGTATAGGGTTGTAGTAAGACAACCTGAAGGGGAAAATGAAGAGGAGTATTCCTTGGAAGTAACTGAACTTGCAAATATAGGAGCCATACCTGATGTGGACTTGCCGAAGGTAATTATAAGTAATACTCAAAAGGCTGAATTTACTGTTAATATACTTGAAAGTTCATATCAAAACAAAATTGATAAAGTCGAGATTCAGACAGGTGAATTCAAAGACATTAATGGAAAAAATGTGCCAATCATAAAAAACAGTTTTAAGGCCATGAACGGAACTGATCTCTCTAGCGGTATACAATCAGGTATCCCAGCTGGAATGGCTGCTGTCGTTAAATGCGGGGTAGAGTTTGGTGAAAACATGCCGGATGGAATATATAACGGTAAGATAAAGGTTTCAGTCAAAGGTATTAATCTGAATCCAGACTTTGGAAGGTATTTGTCGGTTACTGATAGTGTTTATGGCTGGAAGTATACTGGGAGAGAAGGGTCCCCATATTCGGAAGAATATTCCGAATACTCTATTGATATACCTGTAACCATTATAATTGAGACCTCAGTGCCAAATGGACCGCAGGTATCAAGTGTTGAAAAAAGAGTATATGATGGAAGGTATTATGCTTATATAGAGGGAACAAGTCAAGAAGATTGCTTTGCAGAAGTATATGTCGATGGAGAGTTGTCTGATAAAGTGCTTGTTGGCAGTGATAAGAAATTTAGTTTCAAGTTTGAACTTGCGAGCGAAAACCATAACATAGAGATAATATCAAGAAATGCTATAGGTACGAGGAGCACTTCAAGTTATACTACAGTTATTTCGGGTTTAGACAATGAAGGTCCTGTTATAACACCTGTTACTCCAAAGAATGGAGAACATATTAACAAACAACCGCATGAGATTGTGTTTACGGTATCAGACAATCAATCCAACATAAGTTCTGATTTCATTAAAGTATTTATTGACAAAGTATGCATAGCACCTGACAAACTGGTGAATATTGGAACAGATAAATGGAAAGTGTTAATAAGCCCGGTAAGTGATGGCACACACAGTGTTACAGCAAGTGTTTATGACGAAAATGGAAATATCAGTACTGCTAATTGGTCGTTTATTGTAGATACTGTTCAGCCTGTACTTATGGTGCCTGCAAATAAAACTGTTGAAGCAACAGCAATAAAGACCCCTGTTGCCATAGGTCAGGCAACAGCCACTGATTTGTTTGACGTAACCATAACAAATAATGCTCCTGACAGCTATTCCATAGGTACAACTGATGTTACCTGGACGGCAAAGGATGTAAACGGAAATGTCAGTACAGCAGTACAAAAGATAGTTGTTGTGGATACAACAAAACCGGTCCTTACAGTACCGGCAGATGTTGAAACAAAAGCTACCGGTGAGAAAACTCTAGTTGATATAGGAAGGGCAAATGCAACAGATATTTTTGACGTAACAATTACGAATGATGCTCCTATAGCATTTTTGGTGGGTATAACAATTGTTACATGGTATGCTAGTGATGCCAACGGTAATACAAGTACAGCTACACAAAAAGTAGAAGTTGTGGCGTTAACCAATACACCAACAGTAACACCAACACCAACAGCAACGACAACAACACCGACACCAACAGCAACGACAACAACACCGACAGAAACACCGACAGCAACAGCAACACCAACAGCAACAGCAACACCAACAGCAACAGCAACACCAACAGCAGCAACAACAACAGCAA
>JAEYYB010000087.1 GCA_023430975.1 Bacillota bacterium
GCTTTTATAAAAGTTTTAAAACCTTTGCTTAGAAGTTGATGCGGGACTTTTTTAATAAGGTCTAACGCTGAGTTAGGGATGCTTAAGGTCAATTAATGTACCTTGAAATATGAATAAAGAAGGGATGTTTTAATGATGTTTCACCCAAAGATGCGGCATGTCTACATTGGCTGCGATATACACAAACACCAGCACACGGCAGTTATTATAAATTGCTTCAGTGAAAAGCTGGCAGAATTAACATTTCTAAATAAGAAGCAGGACTTTCCCAAGTTGTTAAACTTGGTTAAAAAGCACATACACCAAGGAATTACCCCTGTTTTCGCTCTTGAAGATGTGCTGGGCAACGGCAGGGAATTAGCAATGTTTTTACTGGAAAAGAACCATATCGTCAAGTATGTAAATCCTTCATTGTCACAATCCGAGAGGAAAAACCAAGCAACTATAAACAAATCTGATTCTATAGATGCTGAGTGTGTGGCAAATGTACTTTTAAATAAGCTTGATACCCTTCCAGATGCAGCACCGAATGATTTGCATTGGACATTGAATGAGCTTGTAACAAAAAGAAACACTCTTGTTAAAAACAATGTAATCCTGAAAAATCAGCTCCATACCTACCTTAATCACAATTACCCAAGCTATTCCAAATTCTTTTTCTCACTGGATAGCAAAACAGCACTGGAATTCTTCAAAGAATATCCGTCCCCATCAAAATTAAAATCCGTTTCACTTCAAGAACTTACAGCCTTTCTAATTGAAAAGAGCCATCATAACTCTTCTGAGAAAAAAGCACGTCAAATCCTTGATTATGTAGAGAAAGACGGAGACACAACAAACGAATTTCAGGAACTAAGGGACTTTATAATTACCTCATCAATAAAGCAAATTAATGATAATTTAAACATCATAACAAGTATTGAAGAAAACTTGAAAAGACTTATTCCCAAGTTTGGCTATAAACTGGAAAGTATGAAGGGTATAAACACTGTGACAGCTTCCGGAATAATTGCAGAAATTGGGGATGTCTCTAGGTTCCCCAATGCTGATGCCCTATCCGCTTACGCTGGAATCTCACCAATGCGATATTCTACAGGTCAAACAAACAAGAATTTCAGTAACAAACTTGGTAACAGGAATCTATATCAAATATTTTTCCAAATAGCTGTATCAGTGCTGAGTAATCCTAAGGAAAAGCCTACTAATGCTTACTTTTATGAATATTATAAAAAGAAGCTATCTAATGGAAAAACAAAAAAGCAGGCAATCAAATGCATCATGAGAAAGCTGGTAAATATCATTTTTAAAATGATGCGGGATAAGACAGAATACCGGGAACCAGTCATTCCAATAGAATAATGGAAATGATATAATATAATAAATTATTTGGAGAGGAAGAATAAGAAAATGAGTCCATTAAAGTGGAGAAGACCAGATAAACCACTACAGCGTGAAGATATTTCAAAAGTTGAGGAACTTTTCGATGTTTGTTTTCCACAGGATTACATTAATTGTGTTCAACTGTATCATGGAGCAAGCGTAATACCCTACCGTGTAAATTTAAATGGAAATGTAAGAGTATTTGCTAATTTATTATCATTTTCTATTGATTCTGTAGATAATATTGTTAAAGCATATCATAATAACAAAGACAGATTTGTGAATGGTATTATTCCATTTGCATGTGATCCTGCTGGTAATTATTTTTGTTTTGATTTCAGAAAAAATAAAAATAGTCCTTCAATTGTATTTTGGAACCATGAGATAGCAGTTAATGAAGATGATTATTCTCCAGAGGATTTAAACAGCTTTAGTCTGGAAGATGCTCAAGAAAGAGCTATGGAAAAGGTTTGTGAAAGCTTTTCAAAATTACTTAAGCTGCTACATGATTAAAAATATAATTATGGAAAGCCATTAAGGAATATCAGTGGTGCAAGTGCCTCTTTTCTAAATATTTATTTGAAGTGAACTAAGATATATCCAAGAAAACAAGGAAAGAATTAAAAAGGCTAGGTGAATTATGAGATATCTTAATAATGAAAAGTATAAGAATAGAGAAGGCTATTTAGCATATGTAGAATATTGCAAGTCAATTTGGAAAGTCATGCCTATGGGCATTAAGCAAATTTGCAAAGGTATGCTGCCAAATGAATTTGATTCCAATATCAGGTATGATTTACATGATGGAAGAATTAGCAAGATGGAAATAGATGTAGATACAATTGATATTACTTACTTATTATTTGATGAAGAGGATAAAAAACATATTCTTAAAGGAACCTATAAAGATGCTAAATTTTTAAATAAACCATCTCATAATTTTATTGATAATGATTTTAATAGAAGATGTGATATAATGTGTAACGAAATAATTTATGTGGAAAATGGAATATTTAGGCATTCAATACTATATCCTAGCGGTGAAGAACTGATTATAGAATTTACCTCATTTGAGTTAGATGTATTATATACCGAAGAATAAATGGTAAAGATATATTCACGAGATGGCATGATATGATAGTGAATTAGCAATTCAGGATACCAAAATTACAATGTTTAATATTTCAGCTACAATTAAGCTGGAGAAATCTGGCTTTTCAACTTTATCCGTCAATTCATGGAAACTGGCAGAGAATATCAGGGGCCCAGAAGATGCACAAATTGTAAACGTACAGGGAGTCATTATGAAGAAACCGTTAATTGTAATTTTTATAATCGTAGCTTGTCCTATCCTCACATGGATTGCATCACTGGTTAAGTGTGAGGTTCTTACTTTTCAACATTGGAAGGAATTTGAGACTCTTTATAAAGAAACCAACATGTTGGGTGAACAAGAGTATCTTAAAGTATTAGACTATTCAGATACATCTGCTCGAGTTTATTATGTAGGCATTAATCGGGCAGGAGGAAATATCTTGAGATTTGTTAAACAAAACGGTAAATGGGTGTATGCAGAATGGGAAGAAACAGTATGGTCAAAAACTGGAAGTGCTGATGGATTTATGTGGCCATACATACGTTGATAATTCAGGAAATCAGCAGAGAATATCAAGGGTCCAAAGGAATATCAATCAATTGTGAAATTTATAAATGCCCTTTTTATCTGCTAAAATTTTTGTTAAAATTATGGCTGTCAGGTTATAAACTGAAAATCAAATAGAACATCGGTAATTTGATTTTCAAAAAATTGGACTTGTCACATTAACAGTTGGCTGAATTAGGAGGAAATTTTGGATAAAAACAATAAATATAAAATGGATAGTGATAATTGGAAACAAAAATTTCTTGGAGATAGGAATTTGCCCCTCGAAGAAAGACTTCAATATAATGAATTTCTCAATAAGAATGTTACAGTTATTCAAAATAATGAAGAAAAAATGTCCGATGTTTTATTGAAATTTGGCTCTGCCTTGATAAAAGGAAATGAAAATGTTCAAGAGCTAGATAAAATTGTCGGTTTTTTAATGATGACGTGGAATATCTCATCTATTTCACCTTTAGATGAAAGAAAAAATGCAATTCGCAGCTTAGTTGCATTATATTTAAATGACTTTGGAAAAGGTTTAGTCGGAACTGAGACTATAATTGAATCTCTTTTTAAAAAAAGAGAAAAAGAATTTTCCCATATTAAAAAGCTTATTGTTGATTATGATATAAACTTTAAAAACGGACAACCTTCGTTGAAAGTTATCTCTGCACCTATGACAAAAGATTCATAGAACATAGTATTAATTGACTTTACTTTGTTAACAGTGCCACGATGTTCTGGAAACCAGCAGATAATATCAGGGGTGGAGGATATACCTGTTTTTACATGATTTAGGGGTAAAGTAAAATGAAAAATATTATTTATAAAGTACCGATAATACTAAGTCTTATAAATTTGTTTGGTTATTTAATGTATCATCTTTACGACTATTTTATGGTTGGAGTGATTAAAGACTTTCTAAATATAGTTTGTTATATATTTCATCCTACTTATATGATCTTATTTTCAGGCTTAGTGTCAGTTATTGCAATTATAATAACTATAACCTTTATATCTATGAAGGCTATATCTGTTATTAATATTATTGTTTCGATTGTTTTAAATTTAGCCTATGCAATTCTGTATATACATTGGTTTATTTTCAGTGCATAGTATAACAGTAATGAGTGTTGAAACCAGCAGAGAATATCAATATTCTGTGCTGTAGTCTATGTCATGTTACAATAATCAATAATTAATTACATTTCGTCGCATTAAAATATTAGTTGCCATTTACTTTATTTTCTGCAAAGTTCCTTAAAATAACTATCAGGGACAGGAAGGGAATACGATAATATCTTTATCGCATTCCCTTCCTGCTCTGGCTCTGCAAATCACTGCAAAGACACTTGGCAAGCCGTATCAGAGGGACTTACAAAAGCTTTTTACAGCAATTTGATTTTATACAAGGAAATAATTGACATATCAATGGAAATAAGCGATATTATTCTCAGATAGTTCAAATACTAAAGAAAAGAGAATAAAAATGGCTATAGCATATTCAAAAGATTTAAGAAAAAGTGTATTTAATGC
>JAEYYB010000039.1 GCA_023430975.1 Bacillota bacterium
TAATAGTTGTAGCTGTAGTTTTCAATACTTTGAATCTGATTACAGCTATTGTACCACTTGTTTCTGCTGATCCAGAATTCTTGTATGATTCCAAAGCCATGTATGTTCTACCAAATGTAAGTGTTCCTTTAGTAATATCATTTGATGCCATGTCTGTTGGGCTGTATCTCTTCTGCAGTAACTTACCATATTCAGGTACTGCTGCGTTGTCATATGCAGCTCCATCATCGTAAACTGGCTGCAATACTGCTGGATCATATTTAACATTTGCCTGATATCCTGCAAACCCAGCTATATCCTTAACACTGATTGTATATGTTATGATATCGCCTACTGCTGCAGTTGTCTTATCTACAGTTGCTTCTACACCTGAACCTGTTAACGGTGATGTTGAAGGTACTATAGAAACTGTAGGTACTGGTGTTGATACAACAACTCCATTAATTGAAGGAGCCTGCTGAACTTTATATCCTGCTAATTGTGCTCCTGTCCAATCAAATATCATTGTTCCGTCAACTGCATTTGTTAAACTTGCTGCATTTTCTAAAGTTATAGTTGTTGCTTCCACTTTTAATACTTTGAATCTGACAACAGCTATAGAACCAGTTGTTTCTGCTGATCCAGAATTCTTGTATGATTCCAAAGACATGTATGTTCTACCAAATGTAAGTGTTCCTTTAGTAACATCATTCGATGCCATGTCTGTTGGGCTGTATCTCTTCTGCAATAGCTTACCATATTCAGGAGTTGATGAATTATCATATGCAGCTCCATCATCGTAAACTGGTTGCAATACTGTAGGATTATACTTAAGATTTGCCTGATATCCTGCAAATCCATTTATATTTTTTACACTGATAGTAGCTGTTATTATGTCACCAACTTTAGCATCAGTCTTATCTACTTCTACAGTTACACCTGAATCGATAGGTTGAACTGTTGGACCTGCTGTTGGATTTACTGTAGTTGGCACTGCTGTTGTTGGTGCTACTGTTGGTTTGATATCATCATTTAAAGCAGGTGCTTGTTCAACTGTGTAATTTGAAAGCTGCACACCTGTCCAATCAAACACCATAGTACCATCTACAGGTGATGTAAGGCTTGCTGCATTCTGCAACTTAATTTGTGTTGATACTTTTTTCAATACTTTGAACTTGATTATAGCCAAAGTACCAGTTGATTCTGCTGAGCCAGAATTCATGTATCCTGACAAGTTCATATATGTTCTTCCAAATGTAAGTGTTCCATTTGTAAGATCATTTGCTCCCATGTCTGTTGGGCTGTATCTCTTCTGTAATAATGTTCCATAATCAGGAACTGATGAAGGATCGTATGGTTCATTTTCTGAGTAAACGGGTTGTAATACTGCAGGATCATACTTAATATTAGCTTGATATCCTGCAAAGTTCGGAATACCATTTACACTAATTGTTGCTGTTACGATGTCGCCAACTGATGCTGTCGTTTTGTCAAGAGTAACTGAGATGGAAGGTGCTGCTGCAGCTAACGACACATTTGTAAAAATACTTCCAAACAACATCAAAGTCGTTAGCAAAACTGCCAAAAGTCTTTTTGTTCTCATCGATTATAAACCCCCTTATTTATTATATAACTTTTCTATTCTTTTACTTTTTTTATAACCTCCTTAATCAAAATTTGATAAATTCAGTGCTTCTAAACTGCTATCCTTAAAATTATAATTAACAGCCCGACACTTACTTTCTCCACTATATAATAGTTTCATCAAATTATCAGACTTATTATTATACGCTTCTTATAATCGCCAATACAACTGCTTATATAATCTTAAATCAACTGCTTAATGTTTAATAAAAACACTTAGGTATATTTACAAAATCACTTTACCTATACCTAACAAAATCATCTGCTATATACCCCCTCCTATTTCCAAATTGTAATAATTTCTCTAAAAGAATTAAACCTAAACATTATATAGAGTTCATTTAAATTCTTTAAAATGAACTTTATAACTGTCTGGATTATAAAAAAACAATTCAGTTTAATTCTTTTAAACAACAATTACCCCCTATTAAGTAATCAGAGAAACCAAGGCGACCATGAAGCAAATTTAGCGAATACTTAAAATGATTAACCTTGTCCTATAAATATACAAACACACAAGCCATTTGTTTTCTGTCGCATTTTAATTTTATTTAAATTAAATCGCTATCACAAATATATTGTATGTTTTTACCTAAATAATAATAAGTGGCTCAAAGTGTTTCGCCATTTCAACTGTCTAGAGGCTTTGTACTGCTTGTCATTCTAATCATTAAATTTACTGGTAATCATATGTTAACTATAGTTGTTTTTTATATAAATGTACTTATATTACTTATATATAATGCAATAAAAATGAATTCATAACATATCAGCATTATAATTAGTTGGATTCTGGATTCAAGAATTTAGGAGTAGAATCAGGACTGGTAGCCATATCAGGCTATTTAAAACGATAAAACAGATAAGTGTCGAACAAATCGTTCAGTACTTTGTATATGTACACTTTATACTCCTCCATCAAATATAATCAAATAATTATATTTCTCTCTCTTTTAGCATACTTGAATACTAAGCTGATATATTATTTTTTCAAAGACCATATGTTAGCTGCAAATACAAACATTTAATTTAATCATATATATAACGCTATTTGAATATAGAACCTACCCTATAATAATCTTTAATTATAGTATATTAAATTTTAGCTTCCTTTTTAATTGATAATCATGGCATTTAGTGAATATTTTTGGCATAGGCACATAATAACCAATTTAGCCATCTTATATATATGTAAAACGCTGTACTTATCCTCTTTAATATTAAAGACGTTTCAGCAATTCGCAAAAAATTTCTATATAAATTAGCAAAAATAATAATTTACAAATAAAATATACGTACTTAAATAAAAATTAAGTGTTGCTTTATAATAAAAAATACAAAAAATTTTATAAATTATTAGTACTTTAATTATGTATAAGCAACACTTAATATTAATTTTTATGTGAAAGTGATTATTTTTCGTTTATCCTACGCAACTCTGTCCAGTCTGTCGGCCAATGCATGGTAAATCTGTGATAAAGATTAGTATTCAAACTTTTCCTTGAAGTACTCATCAAGTTCATCAATTTTAACCCTGATCTGCTGCATTGAGTCTCTTTCTCTTATGGTTACACTTCCATCATTTAAAGAGTCAAAATCGAAAGTTATACAGTATGGTGTTCCAATCTCATCCTGCCTTCTGTATCTTTTTCCTATGCTTCCAGTTTCATCATATTCACATACGTAATTCTTTATCAATTTTTCATAAACCTTGTAAGATTCTTCTCCTAATTTCTTGGATAATGGCAAAACGGCTACTTTAACCGGTGCAATCGCAGGGTGGAATCTTAAAACAGTTCTAACATCGCCTTCTTCTATTGTTTCTTCATCATAAGCATCACATAGGAAAGCCAATGCAACTCTATCCGCACCTAATGAAGGTTCTATGCAATACGGAACATACTTTTCATTCGTAGCAGGATCAAAATAGGATAAATCTTCTTTGGAGTGCTCCATATGCTGCTTTAAGTCAAAGTCAGTTCTATCAGCAATACCCCAAAGCTCTCCCCAACCGAAAGGAAATTTGAACTCAATATCTGTTGTAGCATTACTATAATGGGATAATTCTTCTTGAGAATGATCCCTCAACTTAAGGCTTTCTCCTTTTATCCCAAGCTTTAAAAGCCAGTTATAGCAAAAATCCTTCCAATATTTAAACCACTCAAGGTCTGTTCCAGGTTGGCAGAAAAACTCAAGCTCCATCTGCTCGAATTCTCTTGTTCTAAAAGTAAAATTACCTGGTGTTATCTCATTCCTGAATGATTTACCAATCTGACCGATACCAAAAGGCATCTTTCTTCTGGTTGTCCTTTGTATGTTCTTAAAATTGACAAATATACCTTGTGCTGTTTCAGGCCTTAAATAGATTTCTGCTTTAGAATCTTCTGTTACACCTTGGAAAGTTTTGAACATTAAGTTGAACTTTCTTATATCTGTAAAATTGTTTTTTCCACAGCTCGGGCATGTTACATTCTTTTCTTTCATATATTCAAGCAACTGCTCATTTTTCCACCCATCAATTCTCAGGTCGATATTGTTTTGTTCATTCCAGTCTTCAATAAGTTTATCAGCTCTATGTCTTGTTTTACATTCCTTACAATCAATTAATGGATCACTAAATCCACCAACATGTCCTGATGCAACCCATACTTGTGGATTCATAAGTAATGCACAGTCAACCCCTACATTGTATGGACTTTCCTGCACAAACTTTTTCCACCATGCCTTTTTTACATTGTTTTTCAGTTCAACTCCTAAAGGACCATAATCCCATGCATTTGCCAAACCTCCATAAATATCTGAGCCAGGATATACAAATCCTCTGTTTTTTGCTAATGCAACAATTTTCTCCATAGACTTATCTACCACTCTTAATTCCTCCCTCATATTTTATTCCATCTAAAAATATACTCTCCATAAAGCTATTAATTTTATTTATTAAGTGTATTAACCTTTAAATTTATTTGCTCTTTTTTCATCATATATTTTTACGGCATAATTTAATATCTCATCTGCCACTTTTTCCTTAGCCATGATAGGCAACTTTGTTATTTCACAGCTGTTTAAAATTATTGATACAATATTCGTATCATGATTAAAACCTGCACCTTCCATTGTAACATCATTTGCAACAATCATATCCATATTCTTTTTTAAAAGTTTGGACTTTGCATTATCATATATATCATTTGTTTCTGCAGCAAATCCTACCAGCACTCGATCGCCCTTTTTATTACCTATACTATATGCAATATCAGGGTTCTTTACCAAAGTTAGAGTTAACTCGTCGGATGATTTCTTTATTTTTAAGTTTGAAACAACAGCACATTTATAGTCCGCAACAGCCGCCGCCATAATTATAATATCAGCTGATTCGTATAGCTCATTTACCTTTTGAAGCATATCATCAGCTGTTGTTACCTCAAAAACATTTACATGCTCAGGTCTTTCAATATTAACAGGACCTGTAATCAAAGAAACACAAGCACCACGATTTTTTGCAGCCTTTGCAATGGCATAGCCCATTTTACCCGAGGAATGGTTTGTTATGTATCTTACAGGATCTATAGCCTCCCTGGTTGGCCCTGCCGTGACAAGCACCTTTATATTGTCCATGTCATTTTTTTTAATCATAAGACCTATTGCCGTTTTCACTATTTCTTCAGGTTCGGGCATTCTCCCCTTAGCATTAACGCCGCATGCGAGCATACCTGTCGCTGGTTCCATAAAAATATATCCCAATCTCTTTAACTTTTCAATATTGTCCTTTACCAGGACATTTTCATACATATTTACATTCATAGCCGGTACTATAAGAACCTTCGCTTTTGTAGCCATAACAGTTGTAGTAAGCATATCATCAGCAATGCCATTTGCAATCTTTCCAATTATATTGGCAGTAGCAGGTGCTATTATGAGTAAGTCTGCTTTTTGTGCAAGAGAGATATGTTTTATATCATAATTAACCGGCTCCTGGAACATATCTGTAACAACAGGATTGTGGGAAATAGATCTGAATGTGAGAGGTGCAACAAATTTTTGAGCACTTTCCGTCATGATAACATCTACTTCTGCATCAAGTTTTTTAAATCTGCTGACTATTTCAACAGACTTATACGCTGCTATACCTCCACACACACCAAGAACAATATTTATCCCATTAAGCATAAAATTCCTCCTACCCATACATCAAAAAACATACCACATATTTCCCTGGACATCAAAAAAATAAGACTTGAATTGAGTAACTACCTAACAACAACACCTCAACCCATACATCTTATTTCTATGAAATCAACTATTTTACATTTGATGGACATACTTCGAACACGTCAACACTATAGTTATTAACCTATAATACAAATTACTTAATACCGCTTTTTGTTCTAACGTATGTAATCTTATCTTCATTAATCTCATTAATTGCAATTGTTACAGGCTTTTCCGAGCTGCATTTGGTAAGCTTGTTAGAACCGTCAGCAATCTGCCTTGCTCTTTTTGCAGTTGCGACAACAAGTGTGTATCTACTGTCAACTTTGTCCATTAGTGAGCTTATTGGTGGATATATCATAATATAATCTACCTCCTATAAATTAAAATCCGGGTTGTAAATAATATTTAAATATTAATTCCATATTTTTTATCGGAATTTTCCATTACTTTTTTAATCTTTTTCTTCTTCTATAATATCATCCACATTATCTGTTTCTTTTACATTCAGCCTATGTGCTACAGTTTCCGGTTGAACAGCTGATAATATAATATGATCGCTATCAGTAATTATTACTGCTCTTGTTCTTCTTCCATATGTGGCGTCAATTAGCATACCTCTGTCTCTGGCTTCCTGTATAATTCTTTTAATGGGTGCTGACTCAGGACTTACAATAGCTACCAGTCTGTTTGCTGACACAATATTGCCAAATCCTATATTGATTAACTTCATATTTAGCCTCCTAAGACTTATTCAATATTTTGAATCTGTTCACGTATTTTTTCAAGTTCACTTTTTAGATCAATAACATTCTTTGTAATACTCAAATCATTCGCCTTTGAGCCTATAGTGTTTATTTCCCTGTTCATTTCCTGAACAAGAAAGTCAAGCTTTCTTCCTACAGGTATGCTTAAATCTAAAGTTTCACGCATCTGCTTTATATGGCTTGTTAGCCTTTGTATTTCTTCATCAATACTACATCTATCTGCAAAAATTGCAACCTCTGTTGCAATACGGTTCTCATCTATAGTTTGCTGCTCTGTAAGTTCTTTTATCCTTGATTCCAGTTTTTGTTTATACTCTTTTGTGATCTCCGGTGCCCTTAGCTTTATATTATTTAGCACGTTCTCAATGAACATTAGTTTATCAAGCAAATCATTTTTAAGGCTTTGCCCTTCTATCTGTCTCATTTTTACCAGTTCATTCAGTGCATTTGCCAATGAAACCTTAAGTATATTCCAGATAGCTTCACTGTCCTGCTCAACCTTTTCAATTTTTAGCACATCAGGAAATTTGGCAATAAGTGAAGTCGAAATATCATCCATTAACTCATATTTATCCTTGAGCAATTCTACCGCATTTAAGTATGCCTTTGCCAACGGCTCATCTATAATAACGGTCTTGGAATCATCATTATGGTCCTCTAGAGATATGAATACGTCTATCTTTCCTCTTGAAACCACCTTTGAAATTTCTGACCTTATCTTATCCTCCAAGCATGAAATCTGTCTTGGCATCTTTACAAATATATCACTATACCTGTGGTTTACTGTCTTAATTTCTGCCAGGATCAGTTTGCCGTCATCCTGGAATTCCCCTCTTCCAAAACCTGTCATACTCTTTATCATATGTATTTCATCCTTTTTTGAAGTCTAATATGTATTATAACATAGATTGCAATATTTTAAAGATTTTTTTTGAATTTTCATATATTTTTTCTCATTTTCTCGCATTTACTCTGTTTTTCAAGTACTTAAGGAGTGAATCTGCACTTTAGTCATTTATCCTATATCTCCTAATTCGTACATAATTATGGAAAGTGCTGATAGTCCTGCGGTTTCAGTTCTTAATATTCTTGGACCCAATGTAACCGGTATAAAACCGTTCTCCACTGCCAAATCAACCTCACTGCTAGCAAATCCACCCTCAGGGCCAATCATTACAGAAATTGTTTTGGCATCATTTCCCTTTAATACTGATTTAAGCTTGTTTCCTGACTCCTTTTCGTACGGTATCAGGCTCAAATCTGCCCTCTTTAATTTCACAACAGCTTCATAAAATGTAACAGGATCCTCCACGGTTGGCATTATACCCCTGTTGCATTGTTTAGATGCTTCCTGAGCTATTCTTTGCCACCGTGTAACCTTATTCCTCGAATCCTTTTCGCTATTTATTTTAACGACAGTCCTCTCTGTAAGGACCGGAATTATCCTTTTTACTCCCATCTCAACAGACTTCTGAATAATCAAATCCATTTTATCTGACTTAGGAATTCCTTGAAGCAATGTTATATCTATATCAGATTCGTTATTGTTTTTACACTTCCCAACTATACGCGTAACAACATGGCTGGATGCATAGCTATCGATAACAACATCGTAGTCAGTACAATTTCCATCGCTTATAACAAGAGAGTCTCCCTGCCTTAATCGCAGTACATTCTTAATATGATTAAAGTCCTCTCCTGTTATCATTATATTTTCATTTTCTATTTTTTCAGAATTTATAAAGAACCTTGGCATTTAAATGCAATCGCCACCCATTCACCCATTTCTAGTATTTCCTCTACTTTAAACCCTTTGGAAGTATAGGCATCAAGCACATCTTGCTTTCTCTCCTTAATTATCCCGGAAGTAAGAAAATACCCTTCTTTATTTACATAATAAGGCATTGAATCAGATATGTCAACAATAACACTTGCTATGATATTAGCTATTACAACATCATACCTAAATGGTTTCACGTCCTTTAAAACGCCCTTTAATACATTAATCCCACTGTTTACATTATTTAATTTACAATTCTCACGTGCCACTTTTACAGCGACCTCATCAATATCTACAGCAGTAATATCCTTTGCTCCAAGCTTATGTGCTATTATTGCAAGTATCCCTGTACCACATCCCAAATCTAAAGTGCTGTCACCTTCTTTTAGATATTTCTCTAAAAGCTGTGAACACATCATGGTAGTCTCATGTGTGCCTGTTCCAAAGGCCATTCCCGGATCAAGTTCTATAACAATATCATCACCTGATGCGTTGTAGTCTTCCCACGAAGGCTTTATAACTACCCTTTCAGCTATTTTAACCGGCTTGTAGTACTTCTTCCATGAGGTTGCCCAATCTTCATCATCAACTTCATTATACCCCATATACCCTTTTCCGGTATTAAGAAAATTTCCAATAAAGCTTATCTTTTCATTTATTAAAGCTATTAATTCACTAACGTTTTTATCATCAGAAAAATATGCTTTAATTTTAACGTCTTCGCCTAAATTGTCAAAAAACTCTTGATCTGCATAATCCAATGTACCAGGCTTTAAAAGCTCTCTCCTGATATCATTAGGATCCTCAATAGCAACTCCTCCCGCCCCAATTGAAGTAAGCATCTCAGATATTGCATCATTTGCTTCTTCTGTCGTATTGATAATTATTTCATACCACTTCATCTTTTCCTCTTTCTTGCTCTTTATTCAGCAATCTCATTCATACTTTAATAAAAAGTACTTAATTTTTACATTTATCCTATGCTATCTTTGTCAAATGTAAATTTATTAATGCTTTTTATACTACATGCCAAGTGCATCCTTCATTTTATCAAAGAAACTTTTTCTCTGCTCATAGGTTTCTTCGCTTACCTCTGCAAATTCTCTGAGTAATGCCTTTTGGTTTTCATTAAGCTTCTTTGGAACCTCAATATTAACCCTGACATATTGGTCTCCTCTTCCATTTCCCCTTAAATGGGGCACTCCTTTACCCTTAAGCCTGAAAACCGTTCCAGTCTGTGTAGCCTCAGGAATAGTATACTTTACTTTACCGTCAAGGGTAGGTACCTCCAGCTCGCAGCCTAACGCCGCCTGCACAAAGGTAATTGGCATTTCACAGATAACATCATTTCCCTGTCTGGTAAATAATGCATGTGCTTTGACCCTCACACCTATATACAAATCGCCTCTGGGACCGCCTTTTGAACCTGGTTCTCCCTCTCCTCTCAGGGATATTGTTTGACCATCATCTATACCCTGTGGAATCTTAATTTTTAACTTGACATTTTTTCTGGTCTTTCCTTTACCGCTGCATGAATTACACGGATCACTTATGATTTTACCTTCTCCGCGACATGCATCACAAGCCCGTACATTAACAAACTGTCCAAATGGTGTGCTTTGCTTATATTGTACCTGTCCTGTACCATTACAGTGCTTGCATGTTGTAGGTGTTGTTCCTGCTTTTGCACCACTTCCGTTACATGTTGGACAGTTTTCCATCCTATTGAGTGAAATCTCTTTTTCAGTTCCAAAAGCTGCTTCTTCAAAAGTAACATCAATGGAATACTTTAAATCATTACCTTTCTGTGGACCGCCCTTGCTCCTTGAAGATCTTCCGAAGCCTGAACCTCCAAAGAAAGTCTCAAAAATGTCACCAATTCCGCCAAAATCAAAGTCACCAAAGCCGCCTCCGCCATATCCTCCAAATCCGTTTGGATCGGTTCCGGCATGGCCATACTGATCATAACGTCCTCTCTTTTGCGAGTCGCTCAATACCTCATACGCTTCATTTATTTCTTTAAACTTAGCTTCAGCACTTTTATCACCAGGGTTTACATCCGGATGATACTTCTTTGCAAGTTTTCTATATGCCTTTTTAATTTCTTCATCGGATGCTCCTTTACCCAATTCGAGGATTTCATAGTAATCTCTCTTATCAGCCATCCTATCAACTCCAATCTATAACCTTATATATTACAATAGCCAAAGCCATTAGTGTGACATGGGGATAACTTTCAAAACCGCTAAGCAGCTTTGTATCCTTTAAAATCTGTCGAGATTAAATACTATTGATCTTTTACATTAATCTATCGCAAAATTCCGTTAAAGCGTTCGTTATTTTGCTCTGCTAAATGTAAGATTAATAACGTATTTAATCTAGATAAAAGTTTCCCGGTGTCTAACCCATGACTTTGGCCTATTTTTTAATTAATTATTATTTATTATCCTCGTCAACAACCTTATAATCAGCGTCATATACGTTGTCGGAACCTCCCATTTCAGGTTCTCCCTGTGCTCCTGCATTAGGATCAAAACCTGCATCTGCAGCTCCGTTAGCTCCTGCTCCTGTATTCTGATACATTTTTGAAGATATTTCATAGAAAGCCTGTGTCAGAGATTCAGTTGCCTTTTTAATATTTTCTGTATCGGTACCCTTTAATGCTTCCTTAACTTTATTTATTTCATCCTGTATTTTTGCTTTATCCTCTGAGCTTAATTTATCACCGAGCTCGCCTAACTGTTTTTCACACTGGAATACCATTGAATCAGCATTATTTCTGACATCAACCTCTTCCTTTTTCTTCTTGTCCTCAGCCGCAAATTTTTCTGCTTCTTTTACAGCTTTATCTATCTCATCATCTGATAAGTTGGTAGAAGCGGTAATAGTAACCTTCTGCTCGTTCCCTGTACCAAGGTCCTTAGCTGAAACGTGAACTATACCGTTAGCATCTATGTCGAATGTAACTTCAATCTGAGGTACGCCTCTTGGTGCCGGTGGAATTCCAGTAAGTTGGAATCTTCCAAGGGTCTTGTTATACTGAGCCATTTCTCTTTCACCCTGTAATACATGTATCTCAACACTAGTCTGGCCATCTGCAGCAGTTGAAAACACCTGGCTCTTCTTAGCAGGTATAGTAGTATTTCTTTCAATAAGCTTTGTACAAACTCCGCCTAATGTTTCAATACCTAATGATAATGGCGTAACATCAAGAAGCAAAAGATCTTTAACTTCTCCGGTAAGAACTCCAGCCTGAATTGATGCACCTACAGCAACACATTCATCAGGGTTGATTCCTTTAAAAGCCTCCTTACCAAGATACTTCTTAACAGCTTCCTGAACAGCAGGAATTCTTGAAGATCCGCCTACCAGAAGTATTTTATCTATCTTATCTACACTAAGTCCAGCATCCTTCATCGCTTGTCTTGTTGGCTCCATTGTCTTTTCAACCAAGTCTGCAGTGATCTCATCGAATTTAGCCCTTGTAAGTGTTACATCAAGGTGTTTAGGTCCTGTTGCATCTGCAGTTATAAAAGGAAGATTTATGTTTGTGGTTGTAACACCGGAAAGCTCGATTTTTGCTTTTTCTGCTGCTTCCTTCAATCTTTGTAGCGCCATCTTGTCATTTCTTAAGTCTATGCCGTTTTCTCTTTTAAAGCTGTCTGCCAGGAAGTCCATAACCCTCTGGTCAAAGTCATCCCCACCAAGTCTGTTGTTACCATGTGTTGCAAGAACTTCGAAAACTCCATCACCAATTTCAAGAATGGATACATCGAAGGTTCCTCCACCCAAGTCAAATACCAGTATTTTCTGATCATGTTCCTTATCAAGACCATATGCTAAAGCAGCAGCAGTTGGCTCGTTGATAATTCTTAATACCTCAAGACCTGCTATTTTACCTGCATCCTTTGTTGCCTGCCTCTGTGAGTCACTGAAATATGCAGGAACAGTAATAACTGCCTGTGTTATTTTTTCTCCAAGGAATGCCTCTGCATCAGCTTTAAGCTTTTGCAGTATCATTGCAGATATTTCCTGGGGAGTATACTGGTTATCGTCAATTTTTACCTTTCTGTCTGTTCCCATATCCCTTTTGATTGATATAACAGTTCTGTCAGGATTTGTTATGGCTTGACGTTTTGCAACCTGGCCAACCAATCTTTCGCCTGTTTTTGAAAACGCTACAACAGACGAAGTAGTCCTGCTTCCCTCTGGATTAGGTATTACAACAGGTTCTCCACCTTCCATAACCGATACACATGAATTTGTTGTTCCTAAATCTATTCCTATTACTTTTGCCATATTATCTATCCTCCTCTAAATAATCAGTTGGCTACCTTAACCATACTATGACGAATTACTTTATCTTTTAAAACATAACCTTTCTGAAACTCCTCAACAACCATATTAGCATCATACGAGTCGTCTTCAATATGCATAACAGCATTATGTAGTTGAGGATCAAAAGTTTCTCCAACAGATTTAATTTCCTCAACACCAAGATTCTTCAATGCATCCTTAAGCTGTCTGTATACAAGCTCCATGCCTTCTTTAAAAGAAGAATCAGTCGTTGAATCGTTTTCAGCTGCTTTCATAGCCCTTTCAAAATTGTCAACAACAGGAAGCATTGACAGTACAGTCTCGCTTACAGCATCATTATAAAGTACATCTTTTTCTTTAACTGTCCTCTTTTTGTAATTATCAAATTCGGCAGCCGTACGCTGAAGCATACTGAAGTATTCCTCGCACTGTTTGCTTTTTTGCTCCAACATAGCCTTTACTTCTTCATTTACAGAATCATTGTTGCCGCCATTATCAGCGGTTTCCTGATTCTTCTCAGCACAACCATTATCTGCCGATGGGTTTTGAGTATCATTTTGATTATCTTTTACATCATTACCGCTTGAAAATATACCCATATCGTCTTAGTCCACCCTCCCCATTTATTCATTAGTTTAGAACAAAATAAAAATTTTCTGGACATTAACAAAAATAAATTGTTGGTTGAAAAATATTTTTTATGCCCTATTAACTATCATCCATATCACCTATATATTTTAATATTTCTTCATTCAACTTTCGTTTAAGAAAATTCATTGAAGAAATAACCTTAGCGTATTCCATTCTTGTAGGCCCAATAACGCCTATGGTTCCAAGGACAATATTTCCAATGCTGTATGTTGCAGTAACAAGGCTGCAATCCTTAATCTGTTGTATATCATTCTCTGTTCCTATATGAACACCTATACTTTCTGAAGCATTTTTATCGTTAAGGATCTTGAATATTTTTTCTTTCTCATCCAGAACGTTCAAAAACTCCTTTGCCTTTACAATATCCATAAACTCCGGAAAGTTAAGTATATTAGTAGTGCCTTCCAGATACACATCGGAATAATCTATATTGTTTATGGAATCCACTATACCGTCAATTATCGGTATCATTATTTCTTTCGCTATGTCTAGCTCTTTTTCTATTTCCAGCAAAATATTATTGCCTATCTGGTCTATAGTTAGTCCATTTAGCTTACTGTTTAACACATTTGACAGCATAATTAACAAATCCGCAGTAACATTTTCCTGAATTTTAATTAAGCTGTTTCTTACCACATTTGCACTTGTAACTACTATGACAAGTGCTCTGCCCGGCTGAATAGGCACAACCTGTACGGCCTTGATAATGCTTTTTTTCAACTGTGGTGCTATTGCAATCGATGTATATTTGGTAATCTTGGACATTATCATCGATGCCTGCCTTATAAGTTGATTCATTTCATTTATCCGTACTTCAAGTGCCTGTTTTATACAATCAGCTTCCTCAGTGGAAATAACCCTTTCTTTCATCAGCTCATTGACATAAAGTCTATAGCCTTTGTCAGAGGGTATCCTACCGGCAGAAGTATGTGGCTGTGCTAAAAATCCCATTTCCTCAAGATCCGCCATTTCATTTCTTATAGTGGCAGAACTCAATCCAAGCTCATGTTTCCTTGCGATTGTCCTTGAACCAATAGGTTCTGCTGTGTCAATGTAGTCATCAATAATAGCCTGAAGAATTCTTCGTTTTCTATCATCCAAATACATGTTCCAGCCCCTTTGTTAGCACTCTACTCAATTGAGCGCTAATTATAATTTAAATATATCCCCATGGCAGTTATTTGTCAAGTGTTTTATGCTAAAATCCCAACAATTACAAATAATATATTCATCGGTAATACTTTCAAACTAATGAGCATCATTAATCTATAAACTCCATAAAAACTTGATTGGCATAATCCAAACCTGTTTCTGTAAGCATAAACCTTTGATCTTTATACTCCACTAATCCCCTTGCAATCAATTTATTAAATTGTTCACCAAATCTATCTTCAATTTCAATTCCATATCTTTCTTTGAACTCCACTGTGGAGATGCCTTGAGTAAGCCTCATTCCGAGAATGATAAACTCGGACATGCTTTCAGCTTCATCTATAAGGGCTTCTTCTTCTATATATTTACCCTCATTTTTCATATAGTTTTCAATATAATCTTCTATACTATATACATTATTATATCTTTTTTCGTTAAAATATGAATGTGCTCCTGCTCCAAAGCCTAAATAGTTTTCCGCATTCCAGTATACAAGGTTATGCCTGCACTCAAAGCTTTTCTTTGAGAAGTTGGATATTTCATACATATTATATCCATGTTGTGACAATTGCCTTTTGGCCATATAATACATTTCTCTATCCAGCTGGTCATCTATATCCTTTATCTCTCCATGGTTATACTTTTCCCAAAACACAGTATTTTCTTCTATTTTGAGGCTATAGCAGGATATATGCTCCGGCCCTAAGCCTATTACATTGTTTAGTGTCTCATGCCAGTCATCCAATGTTTGATCCGGAAGAGAAAAAATTAAATCCACATTTATGTTATTAAATCCTATATCTCTTGCAAGTTTAAAGTTATTAAGAAACTCTTCAATGCTGTGAATCCTTCCGATGCTTTTTAAAAGCTTGTTTTGCCAGGCTTGCAGCCCAATACTCAACCTGTTTATTCCAATATATTTATATGCTTTAAGTTTAAATTCTGACAATGTACCTGGATTTGATTCAATGCTTATTTCTGCATCGCTTCTTAAATTATAATGCTTATAGCAAAGCTCCAATACACCTTGAATATGCTGTGAATCAATACTTGAAGGAGTTCCGCCGCCAATAAAAATAGTCTTTACATCATATCCCACTGCTCTTTCACTATTTAATATAATCTCTTTTTTCAAAGCATCAAAATAAGCTTCTACCAAACTGCTCTTATTTGAAAAGGAATTAAAATCACAATAATAGCACTTTGATATGCAAAAAGGAATATGAATATAAATCCCAATACTTTTTTTCATGTTAACTCCTAAAAGTGATACATTAAGTATCCAGTTTCAAAACTGTCATAAACGCTTCCTGCGGAACCTCTACGCTTCCAACCTGTCGCATTCTTTTCTTACCTTCTTTTTGCTTTTCAAGAAGCTTCTTTTTTCTTGTTATATCTCCGCCGTAACATTTTGAAAGAACGTCTTTTCTATAAGCTTTTACTGTCTCCCTTGCAATTATCTTACCGCCGATACAAGCCTGTATGGGAATTTCAAACTGCTGTCTGGGTATTGATTCTTTAAGCTTTTCAGCTATTCTCCTGCCCCTTGCATATGCCTTTTCAGTATGGACAATGAATGAAAGTGCATCAACAATATCTCCATTTAAAAGTATGTCCAGCTTTACAAGAGTAGAAGGTTTGTATCCTATAAGCTCATAATCCAATGACGCATAGCCTCTTGACCTGGATTTTAACGCATCAAAAAAGTCATATATTATTTCATTGAGGGGCATTTCATATAAAAGCATTACTCTTCCCTCATCAATATATTTCATATCCTTATATACACCGCGTCTTTCTTGGCTGAGATCCATTATACTGCCCACATAATCAGTCGGAAGCATAATAGAGCATTTAACCATGGGTTCCTCCATTGTATCGATCTCTGCAGGCGGCGGTAAGTTTGACGGGTTGTCAATAAATACAGTTGTCCCATCAGTTCTGTTGATTTTATATATAACACTTGGAGCCGTTGTAACCAGGTCTAAGTCATACTCCCTTTCAAGACGCTCCTGAATAATCTCCATATGCAAAAGCCCTAAAAATCCGCATCTAAAACCAAAACCAAGGGCTATAGATGACTCCGGTTCGAAGCTTAATGAAGCATCGTTAAGCTGCAGCTTTTCAAGTGCATCCCTCAAATCTCCATATTTCGAACCATCTGCGGGGTATATACCGCAGAACACCATTGAATTTACCTTTTTGTAACCGGGCAAAGGCTCTTTTGTAGGATTATCCGACAAAGTTACAGTATCACCAACCCTGGTATCCCGGACGTTCTTTATGCTGGCAGCAATATAGCCTACCTCGCCTGCCAAAAGCTCACCGCAGGAAGAAAGAGATCCCGGTCTGAAATACCCTACTTCAGTAACAACAAACTCTTTACCGGTATACATCATCTTTATTTGGTCACCAACTTTTACTCTGCCTTCCTTTATTCTTACATATACAATAACACCTTTATAGCTGTCATAGTAAGAATCAAATATCAGAGCTTTCAAAGGAGCATTTTCATCATTGTCGGGACAAGGTACACCTTTTACAACACTCTCCAAAACGTCTTCAACATTCAATCCGTTTTTTGCAGAAATCATTGGTGCCTCACTTGCGTCAAGTCCAATTATATCCTCAATTTCCTTTTTGACTACATCAGGCTGGGCACTAGGCAAATCAATTTTATTAATTACCGGAAGGATTTCCAGGTTATGTTCCAAAGCCAGATAAACGTTTGCAAGGGTTTGTGCCTCAATCCCCTGTGCAGCATCTACAACCAGTATTGCTCCTTCACATGCCGCCAAACTCCTTGAAACCTCATAGTTAAAGTCTACATGACCGGGTGTATCTATCAGGTTGAATACATATTCTTCTCCATCGCTGGCTTTGTATACCATTCTGACGGCCTGAGCCTTTATGGTAATGCCGCGCTCCCTTTCAATATCCATATTATCAAGGACCTGGTCTTCCATTTCTCTTAAAGTTAAAACCCCGGTCTTCTCCAGCATTCTGTCTGCAAGGGTTGATTTCCCATGATCAATATGTGCAATTATACAAAAATTCCTTATCTTCTTTTGTCTTTCACTTGCCATCAATAGAATCCTCCAAAGGTTTCATTAATATATATTAAATATAATTATTTCATGTACATTACTAGATTTTTCACCCAAATACAAAGTGATTTATCTTTACATTTGATTGTATCCAGCTTTTTATTATAACATAACAAAAACAAGGTGAATAGATAAAAAGTGATTTATCTTATCCAATTGGCAAATGTTTATTGCAAATCCTTAAGCAAAACGTTATAATATTAATGAAAAATTCAATGATGTTTTCTTTACACAGATGTAACTTCCAAATCGACTAAGACGTCGATATCAATTACTTTTATGAATACCACATATTAGTTACCTTTATTGGATTGTGGTGATTTCATATCTTAAGAAGGAAGACAATGGTTGTCATTCCTCCTTTATGCCGGGTAGACCTGTATCCCGCCATATAATCTTTTCAGGTTAATCTTTATTTCCAGAAACAATGGGGTTGAAGGAGAAAATTTAATATTAATTATGCTAGAAAGGTGATATTATAATGAATGATCTCAATCTCCAAATTTTAGGTGGCGGTATTAACACCGTCTGGGTTTTATTATGTGCTGCTCTTGTTTTCTTTATGGAAGCAGGTTTTGCGATGCTGGAGGCAGGTTTTATAAGAGCCAAGAATTCTCTTAATATTATTATGAAGGTTTTTATTGATTGCTGTTCAGGGTTACTAGGTTATTGGGTGTTAGGTTTCGCATTGATGTACGGTCTTGATAAATTCGGGATAATTGGTACCACAGGTTTTTTTGCCACCGGCGACATGAGTAATTTACCATTTTTAAAGAACCTTGGGCTGCCTGTTGAAGTGTACTGGATGTTCCAAGCAGCTTTTGCTGTGGCAGTTGCAACAATAGTATCAGGTGCGGTATCGGAAAGAATGAAATTCCTGCCATATATGGTTTTTAGTTTTATTGCAACAGCAATTATTTATCCTATAGCAGGTCATATGGTCTGGAATCCTGAAGGATTGTTTGCAAAGATGGGCATGCTTGATTTTGCCGGTTCGGCTGCAGTTCACTCTGTAGGTGGATGGGCATCCCTCGCAGCTGTTATTGTTCTTGGCCCAAGAATTGGAAAGTATAAAAAGGATGGTTCTATAAACGTTATACCTGGCCACAGTTTGCCATTAGCAGCTTTGGGTGCATTTATCCTCTGGTTCGGCTGGTTCGGCTTCAACCCTGGAAGTGCATTAACAGGACTTGACGGAAGCATATCCCATATAGTTGTAACTACAAACCTGGCAGCTGCAGCCGGAGGTTTTGTAAGTGCTATATTCACACTTATAAGATACGGCAAGGTTGATGCAAGTATGACTATGAACGGAGCCCTTGCAGGGTTGGTTTCAATAACTGCCGGGTGTGCTTTTGTGAATCTTCCGAGTGCTGCCATAATCGGAGCTGTAGCAGGTGTGCTTGTTGTTGTTGCTGTTGAGTTCTTTGATAAAATCCATGCAGATGATCCTGTTGGTGCCATTGCAGTTCATGGCGTGTGCGGCTCCTTCGGAACTATTGCTGTAGGACTTTTTGCTTCAATAGGCACATCAAAGGGACTTTTCTTCGGAGGCGGTCTTAAGCTTTTAGGTGTTCAATCTTTAGGACTTCTCACAGTATCGGTATGGGCATTCTTTTCCACATTCCTGGTTTTTAAAGTGTTAAAAGCAATTTCAGGCGTAAGGGTTAGCAAAGAAGATGAGATTGAAGGCCTTGATATTAGTGAACATGGGGTAAGAGCTTATGCACAGACAACAATGGATGACAGTCTGGTTCTTGAAGACCTGGGAAATAACGGTACATCAGGTCAAAAGGCTAAATCAGGCATAAAGGCCAGCCAGACAAATATTGAATATATTACATAGCAATATGTTCGTCACTCATTAACAAATATTCTTAAAGTAAAAGCTGCTGCATTACTATATAATTAGTTTTGCAGCAGCTTTCTTAATATGTGGAAAATTGCGGTGTACACTACGCCCACTGTTCTAATCGATATAAATTTTTTCGGTATTATAGTTAAAAAGAACAGCCCGCCCATCATTTTCGACAAAATTTACAATATTGTTAAGCATACTGTCAATGTGCTTGGCATCATTTGATACACAAGAAACCCCTATAACAGCATTTTTCCATGTATCATTAAGGTCAACTTCAGCAATTGAGGCGTTATATCTTGCTTTAAGTCTTTCAATTATACTTTTCACAATCTGCCTTTTATCCTTGAGAGAAAACGCACCTTCAAGGGACAATTCCATTCTACATACTCCAACAATCAAAGAATTTCACCCTCCTTTTTCAAAGCTTAGTCATGATCACAAATTACTTCCGCTATAAATTTCGCTCATGTGTTGGCTTAACTCGTCAACAATCTCTCAAAAGCAGGAGTAATCTTTCATTCACCTCTTAATATACCGATTATAGCATAAATAAATCTTAAGTTGTGGAAATTCCCTATAATTATTGCTATAATATAAGATAAACTAGCACTTCACATTAGGAATAACTAAAATATAACTCTATAAACAAAATTACTTAAATTGCAATAAATTTCAAGGAGATATTTACTATGCCTACGGTATTAGTTATTGATGATGAAACCACAATTTTAGAAAATATAAGCTTCAATCTGGAAATGGAAAATTATAATGTAATTACTGCCTCCAACGGAGAAGATGGTCTCAACATTTTCAGAGAAAAAATGAATATCATAGACGCTGTCATTACAGATATGAGAATGCCAAAACTTACCGGTATTGATGTGCTCAGAGAAATAAAAAAAATCATGCCTGAAATGGGTGTCCTCATTTTAACTGGTCATGGTGATATAGAAAATGCCATTCAGACAATGAAGGAAGGTGCTTTTGAATATCTGAAAAAGCCCCTTAATGTTGATCAGTTATCCATAATCATATCTAAAGCCATAGAAAAAAAGGATTTGCTTTTGGAAAATACCAATATACAAAAAAAGCTGCTTGATCAGAACTCATATCTTCAAGGCTTGCATGATTCAGCTGAAAAAATTCTACTGAATTTGCTACCAAAAAAGCTGCCCGAGATGGATAATGTGAAATTTTCTGTGGAGTACAAATCTTCTGACGCTGTTGGTGGGGACATGTATGATATTTGTGATATTGGAGATTATCTATGCTTTTATGTTTTTGATGTTTCCAACCACGGTATACTGGCAGCAGTAATTGCCGTTATTCTCAAAAGCTTTCTTCAGAATATAGAATATAACTACAGACAGGGTATCAATAAACGCAGATTCCCAGAAATTGTTGCAGATCTTAATAATGAGGTACTAATTAATACTGCGGAAAATGTCTTTGCGACCCTTTTCCTTGGGTTTTTAGATAAAAAAACCAATGTGCTGTATTATGTTTCTGCAGGACATGTTACACAATACTTATTTAATAATGAAAAAATAGAACCTTTAAATTCTACTGGAACAGTACTTGGTGCTTTTGAAGATGCAACATATACCTGTAGCGTTCATCAATTAAGCCCTGGAGACAAAGTAGTTCTATTTTCTGATGGCATACTGGAGGTATCCAATGACGATATTATATTTGGTTACAAAAACATTGAAAAAAACCTTATGGAAAACAACTCCAAGCCTATAGACACTATAACCAAAGAGCTTTTGAAAGCCTCTGCCGAATATGGCAGCAATGACTTCTTTGATGATGTAACCATTGTGGGACTGGAACTGATTAAATAATTCATATTAATAATTAAAATAAAGCCATTTAGTAAATATATTGCATTATTATTTTTTGATCATGACTAAACTAATTTTTATCTGGAGGGTTATATGTCTGCATCGGAACCACTATTGGGCAACTTAAAAACTACAGCACTTCTTGATAATATTTTAAACAGTTCTACTGAATATGCAATTATTGCTACAGATTTAAATGATATTATAGTATTCTGGAACAAAGGTGCGGAGATAATTTACGGTTACAATGAAACTGAAATGGTAGGTAAACAAACGCCTCAAATTCTTCATGTAAACAGTTCGCCTACCAATGATATTCTTATACATAGTGAAAGTAACTACAGTTCAAGAGTCAATGATTATGAAATGAAAGCAATAAGAAAAGATGGCACTATTCTCCCTGTCTCGGTAACAGTCACTCCCAGATTTAAAAGTAATAATGAGATGTGTGGTTATTTAATCATTGTCAGAGATATAACAAATCTTAAAGTAGAAGAAAAATACAGGGATATTCTCATTGAAGTTGCACACCTTGTTAATTCCCCTATAAGTATAAATGAAATGTGTAACGGTATTATAAATGCTATCAGCACAATACTTGAAATACCTTCAGTATTTATCTGCCTGCTTGATAAAAGGAACAATAATTTTTATGTGGAACATCAGATAGGTCTTAACAGTGATTATAAAAGGCATTATTGCTCTTATACCTATGATGATAAATTCGTTTATGGCAATGTATTTGACTGTTTCCTGACTTATTCCCAATATACTATAAATTATGGTAAGCTGGCAGGACACGCAATATGTGAGTTTATGCAGGATGAAAACCTCTCTGAATCGGATAGCTCGATAATACATATACCGCTCCTTGCAGACATAGCTCTGATGGGAATACTACATATAGTTATACCTTCTTCAAGAAAAAATCTGCTCCTTACCGAAACTCAAGTATTAAGCATAATAGCCAATGAAATATCCGCCGGTATTCAGCGCAAGAGACTTGAAGAAGAGATAAAGCAATATGCCTACGATCTTGAAAGGCTGGTACAGGAGAGAACCGATCAGCTCAGAGTCAAGGATGCACAACTTGTTCAGTCGGGAAAACTTGCTACACTTGGGGAAATGGCTACAGGTATAGCCCATGAAATCAACCAGCCACTAGGAGGTATAAGCTTAATTGTTCAAGGATTGCAGCGTGCAAAAAACTTAGGCAAGCTAAATGATGAAATCCTCGATGAAAAGCTTAAATCCATAATCGAACAAATAGATAGAATAAATAAAATAATAACTCATTTAAGGACTTTTGCCAGGCAGTCTAAGGAAGCACATCAGGCAATATCAGTCAGTGTTCCCCTACTCGATGTATTTAAGCTTATCGGTCAGCAGCTGAAAAATAAAAACATTACAATTGAAACTTATATTTCTGAAGAAGTACCTATGGTATTTGCAGACCACAACAAGCTTGAACAGGTGTTCTTAAATATTCTCAGCAATGCCAGAGATGCACTCGATGATTTTGAAAAGATTATAAGACGTCTCAAGGAAAAGGGAACACCACCGGAATGGGTAAAAAGCTGGCAAAAGAAAATTATAATAAGTACATATGAAAAAGACAAATATGTATATGTTGAGATTGAAGATACTGGCGGAGGAATTCCAAAGGAGCTGATAAATAAAATATTCGATCCCTTTTTTACCACAAAGGAAGTAGGTAAGGGAACAGGCCTTGGCCTTTCCATAACATTTGGAATTATAAAAGAATTTGGAGGCACCATAATTGTAGACTCAGAGGAAATGCTCGGCAGCAGATTCACAATCAAGCTTCCTGTACATGATACAACATATAACCCTATTAGTGATGTATATGATTATTAAGCTCTAATACACTGTATATACAAAACATATATTTATAATTAATATGCAAATATAAAATTTACCATCTGGATTTTCCTTCAAATGAGTGATATAATGGATATGGAGGGCTTAATAATGCAAATATTAAATTACAATCTTGAAGCATTTATCCCATATGATGAGGATAATATTGAAAAATTTCTTACCATTTGTGAAGATGCTATTGATAATATCACTAATGATGAAAAGCCTAAATTCAAGCTCAAGAGTGCTATTCATGAGCTTTTAGTTAATTCTCTGGAACACGGATACAAAAAAAATCCGGGTAAGGTTTCTTTGTCCATAAAGAGGACTGAAGATTCTATTTTATTTGAATTGTGCGATGAAGGAAATGGTGTTGATCTTGAGACACTGAATCTTAATCGCAGAGTTTCCGATGTGAACTCAATGTCATCGAGAGGTTGGGGTCTGACTCTTGTCAATAACTTTTCAACCAATTTAAAAATTGTCCCAAATGATCCCAAAGGCACAAAGATAACCTTAACCATACCACTGGATTAGTATAAATTATTCCTTACTATTTCAGTTTGAAATCATGTCTCTAAAACTGTTTATATCTGTAACAGGGGGCCTGCATGCAAAATTTTCACAAACATATGCTGTGGCTTTATCTTCGATTTGCTTGTAGTTTTCTAAATAAGGTATCATTTCTGTCAGGTCATTATTCTCCTTTAAATACAAAACCGAAACAGTAAACGGCCTAAACTTCTCGTTAATTACATTTAACATTCTCTGAGCTTCGTTATTTGCAGTCTCAGATACAACAACCACTTCTTTGGGGTTTGATTTTGCATACATAGCTGCTATTAAGAAGAAAGTATATCCTGAGGGGTATTTCTTTATTTCAGCACCAAATGCATTTATAATCTGCCGTGCTCTGTCCTCAAATTTATTCTCACCTGTTATCCTGGCAAGCCTTAGGAAGTTATATGCAGCAACCGAGTTCCCTGAAGGCATTGCACCGTCATAAATTTCTTTTGGCCTTGTTATAAGCTGTTCACTATCACTGCCATATACAAAAAATCCTCCATTTTTTAAGTCCCAGAAATACTTAACAAGGTCATTACTAAGCTCTATAGCTTTTTTGAGATAATATTCATCATAGCTGGTCTCATACAGCTCAATAAGTCCCCAAACAAAAAAAGAATAGTCATCTACATAGGCAGGATATGAAGCCTCTCCATCCCTGTATCTTGCAAGTAACCGCCCATCAGCCCTTATAAGGTTTTTCAAAATAAAATCTACAGCCTTTTTTGCCCCATAATCATACTCTTTTATACCAAAAACTCTCCCTGCAATGGATAAGGCTGCTATCATAAGACCATTCCACGATGTAAGTATCTTGTCATCCTTATATGGGTGAATCCTTATTTCACGATGTCTATATAATCTTTCTCTGGCTCTCTCCAAAAACTCCTTATCAATATCATATACAGCTGATTTTATGAGATTAGGTATGTTTTTACCTTCAAAATTCCCTTTTTGTGTTATATCAAAATAGCTGCAATATTTCTCTCCCTCTTCTTTTCCAAGGACTTCAATGATCTCATCTGAGGACCAAACATAAAATTTACCCTCTTCCCCTTCCGAGTCAGCATCTTCCGCAGAATAAAAAGCACCGCTTTGAGAAGTCATATCTCTTAGAACATACGCCAATATCTCTCTTGCAATTTCCCCATATTTTTTATTGCCTGTAGCCTGAAACGCCTCAATATACGCTATAGTTAAGAGAGCATTGTCATATAGCATTTTTTCAAAATGGGGTACCAGCCATTCTCTATCCGTTGAATACCGGCTAAAGCCAAATCCTACATGGTCGTATATTCCACCCTTATACATGGAAATAAGAGTTTTTTCCACAATACTTAAGGCAATAGGATCCTTTGTATTGTACCAGTACCTTAGCAGAAAGTACAATGTATGGGGAGTAGGAAATTTGGGAGCACTGCCAAACCCTCCATGTTTTTCATCAAAGGCTTCTTCAAAATGTGTAAAAGCCTCAATGATTGTGTCTTCACCAATACCTTCAGCAGATGTTTCCTGTTCATCATTAAGAAACCCAACTATTTTTTCTCCTGAATCAACAAGTACTTTTCTGTTGCTACCCCAGGCACTCTTTACCTTCTCCAAAACATTTACAAGCCCTGCCATTCCTATGCTGTCATATTTAGGGAAATAAGTTCCTGCAAAGAAAGGCTTTTGATCAGGAGTCATTATTACTGTAAGAGGCCATCCTCCATGATTTGTTAGCATCTGGCATACATTCATGTATATATGGTCAATATCAGGCCTTTCTTCCCTGTCCACTTTAATTGATATAAAACTGGAATTCAAAATTTTTGCTACTTCTTCGTCTTCAAAGCTCTCTCTCTCCATTACGTGGCACCAATGACATGTTCTCAAAGTCATAAAGTCAGCTATAGCCAATAGATAGGAAGATAGGCTTATCTTCTGATTTGGCTTTTTGAAAAGCTTCATCACTCCAAGGAAACCATTCTACTGAATTATAGGCATGTTGTAGAAGGTATGGGGATTTCTCATGGATTAATCTATTGGCTTTATTTGATTTATGCATTTGGCAACACCACCTTTCATTATAAAAATGTTTATCTAATATAATTTACCCATGCTGCACACAGTTTTATTCAAAACAAAAAATAGGGCATAAGTCTTTTGACTTTACACCCTTGAAAGTTTCCTGTACTCTACTCATCCTTGTGTTCAAAATTAACTACTTCTCCATCACATAATTTGCTAAAATGTATTGTTACATCATCTAATCCATAGGGGGGATTATGTGCTCCAACATAAGTTGATATTTGTATTTTTATTTCATATTCATAGGGGGCTACTACTTTAACATCTGTTATTCCTACTAAATTAAATCCTCTTAGTTCTTTATAATAATTATCAACAGCTTCTTTGATTTTGGGCACATAGTTCAACACTATCAATCTTTCTAAAAATGATAGTCTTTCTTGACAAGATAGATTACTCCACTCAGTCTGTGATATTGAACTTTTGAGCAATTTATCTGCTAAAACCTCATTTTGATTATCATAGAAATCCTGATGTTGTTTTGATGAACTTCTTAAAACAAAGGTTACAAAAAATGATAATAGTATTACGATAATTATAAAAGTACAGAATAGCACATATTTTTCTTTAAAAAAATACCACCTCCTTTTAGATACTAATTTTAGTTTTCCCTCAAATATACTTCTCAATACAGGAATACAGTTGTGTACAGTCCTTTATCAATTGTATTCTTTTATAATGCTATAACCTATAGTATAATAATTATATAACTATGTATTAGTATTACTTTGTTTTATATTTATAATTTTATTATCTACATTTATGTGAATGGGTGAGTATTATTGAACTATCAAAATCAGACTGAACGGAGAATTGTTGCATTAAACCCGATAACTAAAAAACCAGTTTTAAAACGCATTATAAAAGCAGTTTCAATCATATTGATTATATGTTGTTTACTTATGATTGTCACACCTTTTGTTGCAATGTCTATTTTCCTTAACAAACATGTTGACTACAAGGGCTATGCAACAGAAAATTTTCCTTTGCAGGACATTTATTTTGCTTCTGATTATTCACTTGATGAAAAGCAAATGTATCTTCGAACACAAGATGGGCTAAATATCTGGTGTTCTGAAATCTATGTAGAAAAGCCTAAAGCGGTAATTATTTATTTAACAGGAATTATACAGCCTTCCATAACCTATTTTTACGGTCACGCTGCATGGATGAAGGAAAACAACTATGCAACAATACTTCTTGAGGTCCGAGGACATGGACAAAGTGATGGTAATCGAATTTGCTTAGGATATGAGGAAATAAACGATGTCCGTGCTGTTGTCGAATATATAAAAAGCGAAGAAAAATACAAAGATGTTCCTATTGTATTGCATGGTGTTTCAATGGGTGGTGCCATTGCAGTTAACTCTTTCGGACAAATTGATGAAATTGATGGATTGATTGCCATGTCTGTTTATTCATCTTTTGAGGATGTAGTTATTGACTTGGCAGAACAAAACCATATACCAGATTTTATTGGAAATATTGAAAAACCTATTGTTAAACTTGCTTTAAAAATGTTATTTGGCAATGATAAAGTAAATGAACTCAAGCCAATAAAACAAATTAAAAATGCTGGAGAACGTCCCGTTTTGTTGGTTGCTTGTACTGGAGATACTGGTGTGCCGGCAATAAGTATGGAAAGATTGAAGAAAGCAAATCCCAATGTTCAAACATGGGTACGTGATTCATGGGAACACTTTATTGTAAAAAATTGTGACTTCAAGAATATGAGTGAAGATGATGCGTACTGCAAAACAATTTTGGAATTCTTGAACCATTTATATAAAAAATATAACAGTATAGGTCACAGTATTGAGAATTGAAAATATAGGTATAATTTTGGTTATAGTAATCGGATTGACACCAATGACATGTTCTCAGAATACAGGTCAGCTATAGCCAATAGACAGGAAGATAGGTTTATCTTCTGACTTGGCTTTCTGAAAAGCTTCATCACTCCAAGGAAACCAGTTTACAGGATTATAGGCATGTTGCAGCAGGTAGGGGGATTTCTCATGGATTAGTCTATTGGCTTTATTATTAGTTGACATGTGGGCATCACCTTCCTTTCGTAATTTAAAATACTTATTCAAAAGTTTATTATCATCTTCAGTTGTTATTTACCACTAAACTATTATTTGAAAGAAAGTAATTATTTATTCAATTTGAAAATCTGATAAAAGCAATACTTTTATGGATGCCCATTGGAATTGTAGTAAAATGCTTGCCTAAGTTCTTTTACCACTTAATTACAGGTTGTTTTGTAATGTACAACTAATTAAAATTTAAATGAACATAATAATAAAGTAAAAGTAAATGAGTGGTGGATTTATAGAATAAAACCAAGTTAGATATTATATTAGGGGGAATACCAAATGCCAATATTATATTTAGCTTTATCATTAGCATTTGTTGTGGCTTTTTTCTGGGTGCTCGGTAAATTAGTAGAGTTTTGGCAAAAAAGAGTCCGTAAGACAGCCAAAAGGAGTGTGTATTTGTTAATTGCTATGTCTGTCATTGGTATTATAGCATACAGCTATATTACTTCGTCAAATCCCACAAAACCTTTATCTCCAGAGGAAAAAGCTAAAGTAGAATATCAGAAATGGGTTGAGAGTCAGTTTAGTGCTTGGGATGGTTCTAATAAATACTTGGTAGAGCTGGTAAAGGAAAACATGAATGACCCTAAGAGTTTTGAACACATAGAAACAAAATACAAAGATACAAGTGATGGCTTGGATTTATATATGAAGTTTAGGGGTAAAAATGCTTTTGGAGGTTTAGTAATAAATGAAGTAAATGCCCATGCAGACTATAAAACTAAGTATATTAATAGAACTTACGCAGAAACTTTATAAACAAGATATATCAGCACATTGAAAAATAAATATATGCACAAAGGTTGTTGCGAAGCCTTCCAGCATTTACTGGTATATTATATAATTTAGATTATGT
>JAEYYB010000062.1 GCA_023430975.1 Bacillota bacterium
GCCAGTGTCAGGACAGGGAAAAGCATACTTAAAAGTTTTTATCGTATGCTTTCCCTGTCCTCGTAAGTTGTTTTCCTCAGACAATTTAGAGATACTTCCAAGTGAATACCAACCTTGAATTAGTATACTAAAAAATAATTTTTCCTGACCTTATCAGTTTCGCAATCTATACAACCTATTTCAAATAATCTTAGCTATTAAGATCATAATTTAACATTACTTTATCTTAATTCTATCAGAGTAAACTTGTGCTTCAAATCCATTATGGTTAATACCGACAATCGACATATTTTAGAGATTATACCAGCACCATTCCTATTTCAAGATAATAGTAATGAACTCTTTAAAATCAGATGAAAGCATATCTTGAAAGCTGACTCCAATTCCATCTTTTAATTTAGAAATAAACTCTCCTACATGTAGTGATATTATTTCAAGTTTCTTTGATTCTTCTGTCATCTCTAGCATCAATGCAGGATTATTAATTTCTGCAACTTTTTTATCAATTTTTGTCTTTTCATCTTCCCAGTATTTTATGTAATCAAATCTATTAGAAGAGTAAATGTCTGCTTTAATATCTTTAATTGTAATACTTTTATTATCATAAAACTTAATATCATGTTCTGATATTATTACAAATAGCAATTTATCATAATAATCCCTATCCCTCATAAGTTCTGTAATTTCATACATGCATGGCGTTGACCTTAAATACGCATCGGATACAATCGATATTACAAAGTCATGTCGTTTAATACTTTGCATATACTCATCTAAACTATCTTTGTATTTTAATTTTCGGATGTCTCTTGAGATTTCTATTTTATTTTTAGCTATTTCTATTATTCTATTTTCAATAATATCGGCAATACAATTATCTTTATGGCAATATGAGAGGAAAATTTTTTTTGCTACCATTTTTTCAACCTCCATTTTATTATCGAACAAATATGCAACGTTGTTACATTTTACAACAATATCATTTTTTTCTACCTTAATGTAAGCCAAATGATGCCCTATATAAGCGAAATTTTCATATTCAAAATTAACATGCTTGTCCATCAGATTTCTAATGTCACACTCTTTAATACTAAAAGGGAAGTTCTTAACAGTAAGATTTTTCCCATCATCTGCCACTCCAAATACAATAAGTCCACCCTGAGAATTTGAAAAAGCAGATATATACTTGCCAATCATTTCACTCGGCTCGATAGGGTGAATGTATTTAATATTAGTTCTGTTTTTTTGTTCAATCATTTTAATTATGTAATCAATCATAAATACCTCAATGCTTTAATAAAGTTAACTGTCATATATATTCCTAAGAGGAATAACGCTGATACCTGTTGTTTTTATAATATCCCCCAATGTAATCATTCGTGTATTTCCTTGTCCATCGTCTGTCCATAACTCATAATCCGTATCATCTAATGCTTCTAATTCTTCGTCATTGAAGAAAATTATCTTATTTTGGTCACTCGGACGAACAATGATTCTAATGTCTTTTCCATTCTTTATTGCCTGGAAAACTGTATCTGAGTATTTATCACGCTCCCACTCCTCTAAAGAAGGCGATATTTTGTACGCTTTTATATCATTTAAATAATAGTATATATTTTTAATAGACCTTTCCATCATTAAGTGAAACTTTTCAAAGGCAAACGTTGATTGTGCGGAGATATGCTTTAATTGCTGCTTTATCTCTAAATCTGATAAATTACCTAAGTTTTCAATTAAGTCAGCTATCTTATTATGATTTTCTATAATATCATCTAATTGTTCATATTTGATGTTGTTACTTTCAATTTTTTCTGCAATTTTAAAGCGTCTAATATTTTCTTCTGGAGTTGAAAGTAAGTTTCGTTTATTATACAATGTATCAAATAATTCCTCACTTAATTTAGGCTTTTCAAGAAACCAATTAGTCAATTTATTAAAAACAAGTTGATTTTTAGTACTTCTTTGCGTATTGTTGATTGTCTCATCAGATAAAATACGATTTATTTTATCTTGAATTATTTTTGAAATATATTTATTATCTTTATTTTTTGTAATAATTCCTTCGGGTAGATTAATCTCTTTGGCCAATAAGTTATCTTTAATATTTTCTCCTAAATCAAGTAGTATATTTTTAAATTCAGTATCTATATTCATATCAATTGAAAGTTCTGATATTTCTACAAACTTATAATTTTGATTCAAAACATATGCTTCTCGAATAAAATCTTCCTGCCTGGTGCTTTTTATCCAAAAAACATAATATTTATTTAACCAAGTAAATATATCATCAATTAAACCATGAAAATTCTCTTCAAGGTAAGATAAATCTTTATCTTTTAAATACCATTGGTTTATATTAGATATTTCAATTTTATTTTTACAAATTTTATACCATTGCAAATATGAGCTTTTTGTTGGTATATAAAATTTTGCAAATGAATTTATTATGTTCCAAAACTCATCATTAAGTTCTTTTTTTTCACAAATAGGCATCCATATTTGATTTGTTAATTCACTATTATCTATTACTTTTAGAGACGCTCTACCATAATATTCTCCATTTAGGTTAACATCCACAATTGGCAACTGTTCAAATCTACTTTCGATTGCTTCTTGGAGCTTTTTTTGTATGGTAGAATTATTATTTCGTGCGACAAAGCATAAATTATATAGATCCTCCCACTCCTTTTGATTTGAATCATTTATTAATTCATCATATAACTTTAATGCCATTTTAAGGAATTCAATATTCTCTTGACAGCCTTCATGAATAGCATTTCTATCTTTCTCAACTTCAAATTTTGAGCAGTTTAAAATTACTGGGAAGCTAAAATTTTCAGAACCAATTAAGGGAAAATTACAAAATAACTTTGGCGTGTTTTGTGGATACGGCAATATTCGGTACTTTAAAGAAGCTAATTTTTCAATTAATACTACTAAATATACTTCCTTTGCTTGTCTTACCAATATATTAATTATTTCACCTAAAGAATTACTAATCTCAATTAATTGATATTTTCCTGACATCTCCTCACAGTGGTTTGTAATTTGATATCGTACTCCATTGCATGTGATTGATTTTATAGATTTATTTAAAACTAATACAAATGGCACTGTATTCTTCAAATCTTCCAAACCCGCTTTTACCGCTTCTTTTGCTTCTTGTGAATTATGTACATCATAGAAAAAGGTTGTTCTAATTTCATTGGGTTTTGCAATTATTCCTGTTTCATTCAGCTTTAAGGCTTCTATTAAGTTAAGTGTATCTTTAATTTGATTTCTAATATCTTGATAAGAAATTCCACTTCTATCTATAACAAAACTCAAATTCTTATAAATATTTTCGTTCTGTTTAAATATCCCATTAATTTTAACTTTTTCAGATAACAAATGAGTTGAAATAAATCCAGTTCCAAATTTCCCTGTTTTTTCTTCGATGTCACTTTGTTTCGAAGATATTTGAGTTATTAAATCTATTAAATTCTCATAATTAAAAGGTACTCCATCATGAGTGAATTCAAGTGTTTTTTCATCTTTAACAGAGATGTTGATGTTTATTCTTTCATCCTTTGGAATACAGTCAGATGCGTTTTGGATTAATTCCCATACCCATCGTCTTCTCGTGTTTTCCTTCTGCTCTGGAGCTTGTCCTCTAAGCTTCTTCATTTCTGACCATATTGTATTAGCTCCAGCATCAAAAACTTTTTCCAGTAAAATTGTATCATTATCAGCATTAATCCTCATCATTTTATCCTCTTAAAATCGCATAACTTGTTCATTTTAATTACATGGCATATCAACTGCTAAAAATTTATTATATTAATGCCTCGCCATTTCTCCAGTCTTTTCTAACATAAGAAGCAAATTCGTTTTTAATTTCTAGATCGTTGCCATCAACGTGATCAACAATCAATATTTGAGGAAGTACCCCTGTTTCTTTTCCTATAGAATTAATTTCGTCAAATATTGTTTTATACATTTGGTTTACCGCTTTCAAATCAGCTTGAGAAAGCTTATTTTTATCAGCTTTTTCAAGTGTACCTTGCGGAAAATACACTTGGCTAGGTTGATCAAAAAACATAATCAATGGCATAGGCGATTTTTCTTGAGCCGCAAAATACCTTAGCAAACTCAGAAACAGTGCTATATGACAAGAAACCCAATTCGCACCACTTCCCATTTCATATAAAAAGATTTTTTCATGCTGCTTTTGATGCTGATACAAATCAAAAGTTTCATCGATCAATCCAAAGTTTAAGTTGATTGGGCGATATTCTTCTTCAAAATCAAGTGTAAGTGCCAAATGATTCATATTATCCGATAAAAATGTTTGGGCCTTAGCTTTCTTAGTATCTAAATCAAAGCCATTTATTTTCTCTTCAAGTATTGAAATTTTATTATTTAGAGTCTTTATATCTTCGTCAACACTTTCAAATAATCCAGAGCTAGTCATTTCAGCATATAGCACTATCCTTGCTTTAGCATAGTGAACTTTCTCTCTTTTTGAAACCAAATCTTTTGAGGTAATGAATCTCTGTTCAATATTTTTAATTTGTTTCCAAACATCTTTTATCTTATTAACTATTTCCCCATGAAATTCTCTTAATTTTCTTACATCTTCCGAAAAATCAGTAGTATATTTGCTGGTAATCTCTAATTCAGAATCTAGCCACTCTGTAGCCTCTAATAGTCTCGTATCATCTTCGGAAATATCTTCGCAGTTCTTCCCACATAATGGACAAGTATATTTCGTATCAATATTACCAGCAACACTGGTTTGATTTTTCAGTTCCTGTAACATATCAGTAAATGCTATTCCATTATTACTTGCATCATCAAGGTTACTAATTTTGAGTAAAACATCACGCTCTTGACCTCTTAATTCTTCTAATTGTTTATTTAACGAATGATATCTTTCTGCAATGCCACTTTCATTAAAAAGTTGAGAATCATTAAATTCAGGTAAGCTTGATGCAAGTTTAAGCATCTTTTGAGCTGTAATATCTTGGTTAAACGGCATATCAAGTAATGCATAATAATCCTGTAATAAGGGCTGCAAATTTTCTTTAACATAGGTTGTACTTTTTTCATTGGCTTTTAACGTCTTTTGTTTTCGCTTAAGCTGTGCTTTCAGATTTCCAAGTTCTATTAAGTCACTGTAATATTCTTGTCCAATCATACCTGCAAAAACAGGAAACTGTTCAATGATGTCCTTTCTTTTATAGAAATCTGAAAATCTATAAAATAAAGCAAATTTGCTTGCCATTAGATTTTGATGTTGAAACAAGTATGAAACCATATTTCTTAATGAAGCTTTTTTTCCCTGCTTATCTCCATCAACAGCCATATTTGTTACATATAATCCTAATGCTGCTTCAATTTCATATTGTGCATCCTTTACAGACAATTCAAGCTTATTAACAAAATAGTCAAGGTTAATTTTATCAATTTGAAAGTCCTCTGCTTCTTTTAAAATATGCATTTTGCCACCGCTCTGCCAGTTGTACCTGGCAATTACATATACATTTTGATTTATAAGCATAGGCATAACATAAAGATACGCAAAATCAGTTATTTTTCCTTTAGGTATGGTACATCTTGAACTACATAAGCAGTAATCTATTATCTCAACAAGAGCACTTTTACCAGTTTTAGATTCTCCGGTCACAATGTTAACTCCGGCTTTCATTGGAACCATTCTGCGTTTTCCAAATCTATTGAAAACCATTATTGCTTTTATATAACTATTCATTCTCTATCCACCCCCAAGAAATAATTCAAATGATCTTCGTTGCTCTTTGCAAAAACAACTCCTAGATAATGTGCTGCTTTAATCCATTCTCGAACCGTGTTCTCAAAATCCAAATATTTTATTGGCTCAATGAGAACAATTCTATTTTCACTAAAAACAACTTTTTTCTCCGAATACAAAATTATTAATGCCTTTTTTGAATAGGATTTTAATTCTTCATATCGCTTTAAATATCCGGAAAGTTTTACTTTTCCTGAAATCTTTGTATTATTTTCTAAATCATCAGATGTATTAAATAAAGTTTCCATCTTGCTTCTGTTATTTGCATTGGCTAACTTTTTTCTTGACTCGGAATATAGTAAAATAGGCAATGCCATAAATACTAACCTTACTTCACAAGGTTTATTGTATCCAGATAAAAATCCCTGCAAAAGCAAACCATAAAAATGTGGATTCATAGATAATGTTTGTATATGTTCAATGCTCATCTTTTTCACCTACATCCCAATTAAATTCATCATCGTCTACAATTGTATGAATAATTCCTCGCTGAAAATATCCCTGATTCCTAATAATAGATTCAAAATCTTTTGCATCCCATTTCATAACTTCATTATATAAAAGTTTTGAATGTCTAATCTGTACACTTCTGTCAGTGTTTTCTGTTTCTAATTTTCTGCTGTCCTTTGCATATTTCATTTGACTTTTAAGTTCATTTTTATATCTAGGCAAACTTCTAACATATAACAAATCGTCTTTGAAATATCTCATAACTGTCATTTCAGCTTTCCAATAATCAGAAACTGCATCTGGAATTTGAATTTCATATTCTATGCTTCTGATAGCAACTACAAACTTTTTTTGTTCATACTTTCTTGCTTTTTCTTCAGGAAATTTTGATTCTGCAAAATCATTAGGGAGAGGTATTTCTTTAGGGTTAGAGTATGCAGGTGACTCATACTGCAGCATTTTGTCAAACTCTTCTCTACACACCTCCCATCGATGAGGAGGATCTTTTATTATAGCAACAATCTGCCCAAGCAGTGCAGCAATATATTTATCACGATTTTTTTCAGGAATATGCCCTATATAGGAACTGAATTCTTTGGAAATGCCTGAAATTTGATTTTGGGAATGCTCAATAGTAAATCTTGATAATATATCTAACAACTTTTTTTCATCATATATATTATCTGTAAAAATTTTGTTGTAATATTTTCTAAACATCTCTTCTTTTGTTTTAGAAATATTTCCGATTAACTGTAAAATAGTGAGTTTAGATTTTGAATCTTTTGCATCCCAATTATAAAAAGGTGAATCGTCGGATATTGTAGCAGTTGTGTATAAAATCAAATTCGAAAATGATGATATCCTATTATATTCTATGTACCAGTTTGATAAAGTCTTCCAAAAATCAACATCTCTGTCGGAAAGACTTTTCTCCCCAAAATGGTGTTTTACCTCTCGTTGAAATGAATTTTTAGATAATTTAGCAATTATACTAACATCACCATTAGTTTCAATTTGCAATTTATCGCCACTATTCAACATAAAGCAGTCTCTTAATGCAATATAGTATTGGAAAATGTCTCCGACTTTCACCAGCGTTGCATCATTAGTTGCTCTGTCCACAAAATCACCCCGCAAACGATATAAATATTGTAATTATACCATATTTTTCTTTTATTTGCAGTGGTTTTTTAGTGGGTGTATTAAAAGTAAATTGAGTTATATCAAATACAATACATCAAGGCTTACTGCCATGTGAAGTAATACATTCTGTGAGCAGAAGTATCTCATGTATAGGAATTTCAGGACTAAAAGCAACTAATTACAAAGGTTTCTCTAAACGCTCAGAATAAGATAATGATTTTTATCAAAACATAAGAATAAGTATCCGAATGTGCAATTCATCCATTTTTCATAGGACTCAAAGCTTGGAATGTCTTTCAAAGCAGGTCAATAAGCTTGTTCTGGACTTTGGGATCTGTTGTACTTATAGTATTGAGAATTCTTGAAACGCTGCTATACTAATTCAAGGTTGGTATTCACTTGGAAGTATCTCTAAATTGTCTGAGGAAAACAACTTACGAGGACAGGGAAAGCATACGATAAAAACTTTTAAGTATGCTTTTCCCTGTCCTGACACTGGC
>JAEYYB010000105.1 GCA_023430975.1 Bacillota bacterium
TGTAAATCCTAGGGTTTCTTTGTGGTTGTTTTTCAAACATGCTGAATTATATGCTGTAAGAACTAAAGGGTCAATTTTAAGTGTAAAAACTTTAAAAAAGGGGTCAATTTTACTTGACAATCTACAATCAATCCATTGCGAAATGACATGTTTTTATCCCACCCATTTACTTAAATAGTTCAAAACAGTTCTTTAAAATGTCTGGCTTTTACCAGCACAATAATTAACATCCTTCATAAACTGTGTAATCGCATCTTTGGTCTAAAAGCAATTTTAAGAGTAAAGAATCCCCTATTAGAATTCTCGTCAGTAAAAAACCGGAATATTAAATCCCGGTAAATTGTATTAGTATTTGCAAATTTATGTTTTACGCACCTATCAATTTTACAATATTAAGAATTAGCCAAATGAATCCCCATATAAAAGCAGGGACAAAGAAAATATGACCTCCCACTTTAGGGTATATTATTTCTTTTATTTTTCCATTTGTAGTTTTCACTTTTTTAATTCTTAACATGAAATCTATTACTATAAGAAACAAACCAGCAAATGCAGTCATTATGTACTCATTAGAATTTCCATTAACACCAAGGAGTCCAAAAAACTTACTAAAAACAAACCCTATTGCAAACGATATTATAAACTCGACTAATGCTAACCAATTAAAAATTACCATACATTAATTCCCCCTCAAACAACTTCTTCGATTATATAATAATATGTAATTTGATTCAATAAACAACTCAAACTTATTTATAAAATGAATATGCTTACACCTCTGATATTCCTTAATGGCTTTCTAGAAGCATAAAGAGTCTGGAAAAATCCTGCCATAATTGTTGTTTACCACCAAGTGATAATCCAATCTTTTAATCTTTCTTTTTTTCAAATTGAAATATTCTTTTAACCTTTACAAATCTATCTCCTTGATGAAATTTGTATCTTCCTGGCTTAATTACAAGACTATTTTCTTTCATATAATCGATTAATTTTTCTCGTTCCGAAGTGTCCCATATTCCAAAATGACTTACCCTCGAATTATTATTAATCATTGAATAATCAAATACTTCTTCTTCATAGATTTGAAAGGTTAATTCTTTGCCCGAAAAAATAGTTGCTTTCTCTTCAACATAATAAGTATAAAATTTTAGACTTATTAGAGGAATTATGAAAAATAATACTATGCCTAATATAATAAAATTTTTTTTGATAATTTCATAAAAATCATCCCCTGCACCTCTGGTATTCTCGGCTGGTTTCTAGATATTAAGAAGGCCGGTTTAATTCCGGCCTTTATCAAGCAATCTATTTCAATGTAGATAACTTATTCGATAACAAGTTAATATAGCTATCAATTTTGCTACTATCCCCGCTGTCTCTGGTTTCCCATAATCTAATAACCATGTTTCCCTTTTGGAAAAAGACGTATGTAACATATGTATCGGTTAGTTGAAACATTGTCTCTGCACTTGATCGCAACTGATTCTTGTATGTAGCAAAATATCTGTCATTTTCCGTTCCGCTGCTATCCATAATCCCATAGTCTTTACTATATTTTTCATAATTGAAATTATACGATCTATAGGCATTTTCCACACTGTCAAATACAGATACCTTAACATCTAAATGAGCTCCTTTAGAATCAACGCCTGTCAGCATTTCAATAATTCCATCTGACCGTTTTACTGACACTGCAGTATTTACTCCATTGGTAGTATTAACTTCGAATGAGCTAAATGATTCAATGCTCTCAATAATGTCTTTAACACTTTTTATATTTGAAGAAATTTGCAGTTTCGCCATTGGTGTAACAACTATATTTTCTTTTAACCTGACATTTCTAATACAAACCCTTTTTGAAAAAAGCAACATTATCACTGCTATTAAGATTAATAGAATGCCAGTAAGTCTTAAGGCATTAAACCCATTTTTAAATTTAACAATTAGTATAATTCCTACTGCTATTACAATTAAAGATGTAACTATAACAATTAAAAAACTTATTAATCCATTGCGAAATGCCATAAATTTTCTCCTCACCTATTTCCTTAAATGGCTTTCAAACTCTTCGTTAAAAAGTCTGACTTTTAGATGCACAGTAATTAACATCCTTCATAAATTGCGTAATAGCATCTTTTGTCTTTTGTTCTGTTACCTTATACCTCTGACTTCCAAATTTCTCTCCGGAATCTATCGGATCATAGCCACCTGCTGGATTTTTCACCAGATCATAACGTGGATCATCAAAAATTTTGATTTTATCATAACCGCTGTTAGCATGATGAGCATTCACACCAAGCAGGCCAGTATCCCAATCCATATGAGCATCAATGTCCTGATATGGATGTAATGCTTTTCCTAACTGTTCAAGAGATTTTTTGCGTTGTTTTTCTCTTTCTTCCATTAAGCTTTGCAGACAACTATTTTTTGCTTTTTCTTCGCCCATAAAAACCTTTTTCATTTTATAGGAAGATGAATTTTCTATATTGGCTACATTGTTGGCATAGTCTTTTTCAGCATTATTCCATGTGTCAACAGATTTTTTATAATACTCATCAAAGTGTTCCTGTCTTGTATCTACGCCAGTACCTTTGGTTTGATCAAAATGCCAATCCTGTGTCGCTTTAAAGAAAGGACTTGTTGTAGGGTCTGAATCAACACCGTTATCAGCATTTCCAACTATACTTCCATATTTTTCATTATCTAATAGCTTTGAGGCTATCTCAGTTGTTACGTCTTTATGGACTAATTCGCCCCAATGTCCGGTTGGGTCAAGATACTTAACAGGGTTATTTTTTACATATGAATAAAGGTTTAATCCATCGCCTCTGTAGGTGTCTTCCTGTGTAAACCTTCCAACAACCGGGTTATAGAACCTAGCTCTCAAATAATACTGTCCTGTGACCTGATCATACTGCTCTCCTGCATATCTGAATCTATTCAGCACCTTCTCAACAACTTCAACCGTATTACCAAATGCATCATACTGATACTTATTGACTATCTCTCCATTCCCACCAACTAATGCTGTGACATCACCGTGTTCATTACTTACATAATAATAACTCTTCCCTGTCACTTCCTTATGTGCAAGTAGCTCATGTCCCCTTATGGTAGAATGCTTTAAACTACCTCCGCCATCCAGTTCCGACACAATATCTCTTCCGCTGAATACAAATCTGCTGATGTTGCCATTCTCCTGAACCTCATACCTTAAGCCTTCAGGATCATAAACATTCTTAAT
>JAEYYB010000114.1 GCA_023430975.1 Bacillota bacterium
TGAAACCTCAATAACCACCCTGCAACCTACCTCAAAACCAAACTGCCTCAGCCACTCTGCTGATACTGTGATAGCAGGAGCATCATCCAGCCAATGTGATCTGATAGACGATAAAGCAACCATAAAACACACCTTCCTTAAAACCCATAATCAATAGCTACGCAGAACTCTATATCTGCCATAAGCTGGAACACAAAATACCGCTATAGATCCTTTCTGTCAAGATATATGGAAAAAAATAAATAAAAAAATGCCCTTACTTAAGTAAATTCTTCGATGCGGCTTAAAAGCTGCTCTGTAAGAATCCCTAAAGCTATAGCATTTCTTCAAATATAACTACTGAGTTTCAAACGCTCTCTTAATAGTGACAACAAAATACAGAAGATCAATAAAATTTATTGACCTTCTGTATTTTTAGGTAAGAGCATAAATAATATATTTTTATTCATGCTATTACAGTAAGGTGCATGTAAAGCCGCTATTTAGAAGCTTACATACATTTAGTTCTTTTTAATATGACTCATTGAAATTTCTTAAATATTCGTTTTAGAAAACCTGTTTCCATTTTCTTTTCAAGTTTTAAAGAGCTTAACTCACTTAAGCTTTCCCACTGATCTAAAAAGTCTTTGTCCCATCGTTTTTTATATGGGACTATGTAGATTTTCCAAAACTCATCAATATTCCAAGTGCTTGAGATAAGAAATTCTGGAAAATTATGAGCAGCGTCTGCAATTTCATTAACTCGTAGAAACTCTTGCTTTTCTAATAAAGTAATCATCTCCTGTGTAATCTCATCAAGAATTGGCATAAATCTTTTAATTTTCTCAAAGTTTTCAAATCTTCGTTTGCTGTCATGTTTGCTAAGTTGAGATGTTAAAGCTTTACGTTCCCAATCTTCAATCACAATATTACTATTAAGGTCTTTTTTTAACATCCTAGCATCAGAGTCATTGAATTCCAGAACTGAGGGCAAGTATTTTAGAAATATTTTTAGTAAAATAACATTATATATGGCTTTAGGTTTTGCCCTTATTAAAATAAATACATCCTGATATGCTTTCATAAAATTGCTACAGAAATTTATGTCAACTAAATTTCTATATTCAAAAGATTCATCACCGTTTAACTTACTAAGAGCTTTCAAAGCCAAGTATCCCCAAGTCGCTCCTATTCCTCTCACTGATGAATTAACTTCAATTCTATTTGTAATGTCATTCCACAAGTAAAGTTCTTTCAAGTTTTCCCTGTCTGCTGATAAATCCATTTCAAATTTTATAAACCGTTCATCCTCTGTAACTACTATACCCTCATCAGTATAACAGTCTGGAAAGTATTGCTGGTAATTAAGAAAAATAGATTTATCGTGGTTGATGTTATAGTCATTGAGTACCTTAATTAAACCATTTGGAATACCGTTTTCACGCCAATAGGTAGCTGCTGATAGGATTCGATACTCTTCTAAAGCATTTTGTTCTTGGACATTTAGTTGTCTTTTCTTTTTGAGTTTTTCAATATCCATTTTCTTACCTCAACATATTATCATAGACTTTGTAAACGATTTATTGATCCTTTATAACAACTAAGTTACCATCCTCCGAAGGTTCTACTATTACATCCAAAAGCTTTTTATCATAGGTTATTTTAAATCCCTTATATCTTTTTGAAAGAGTTTTCAGAGATAAGTTTTCTAAACCCAAATAATTATCACTTGCGATTTTTTGAATTTCTTCTTTAAGATAATGTGTTATTCTTTCAACCGTAGGTTCTATATCTTCCCCAAATTTCAAGTCTTTATCGTCTGACATTATCACATAAGACTGAAGTGCCTCTTGAATATATACTGCATTACTTTTATCCAAAGATTGACAACCATCTTCGGCAGCTAATCGAGTAACTCTCACACTGAAACAAACGAATATTCCCAACAAAACTGCAATAATACATAACACAATACCAGCAGTTGCAAATCTCTTCCTTTCAGATTTTAATCCTAATATAGAGAATATCATTCCGACAATTTGGAAAACAAAAAAGGGACTAAAGATAAGACTTATAATTGAAAAAATAAACCCTACTATAGCAAATTTGTTCTTACTTGGATCACAATTAATGATTACATTGTTATTATCGTAAATATGTTCCTCCATGAGCTTCCCTCCTGCATAATTATCATTAGTGACACAGTTTTGGATCTACTTGAAAAGCCTTATTTCCAAAATTCATACCACCTTTTTTTCTTAACTTTTTTATTTACTTGAAGGCCAACGTTTTTAACTATAATAACACCACCACAAAAAGGACAAAATGTGGTAAAGCCCTCTGTTGTAGCACCTTCTGGCAGGCCTGGGAAAGCAGCATGCATTATTCTAGAAGGAGGATCAAATAACGTTGAGTTAGAACACTTATCGCAAGGCGTTATTTCCCACATTTTTATATCATTTAAATATTCAGTTGTTACCCTTACTAAGACCCCCAATTTAGGTTCAAGGATAAAAAGGCATTTATCACCTTGTTTCAAATTTTTAAGCTGGAAAGGTTGATTTAACAATATAGCTTTAAATATGCTTCCATCAAATTCTTGAACCCGAATCCACATTTGTTCTGGTTTAGAATCACTTACCCTAAAACCTTCATGAACGATTGCTTCTATATCATCAGGGTATTCTGGATGAAATTTATCTTTTAATTTAGGATTAACTCTCCATGGATTATTCATGTATGTTTCTCCCTTAGCAAAATACTAAAATTATTTGTAAATAGCTTTATGTAACTTATCATAAAAAGTATGTTGAAGCCAAGTTTTGTTTCTAATTATTATATTATCACTTACGTTGGGACAATACAATAAATTGGATATACACGTCTTTTAGCTATACCTTGCTAAATAACCTTATATCAAAATTACTACATTTAGAAAATAAGTGCTTCTTTGAAGAACTCACTTTAAGACTGATATATAATACTTCCGCCGACATACAAAGTAGCAAGAGCAAAAAGTTTAATTCTTCATTGCTCTTGCTACTTTTAGGTAAATAGGAATACTGAAAATATTTTTTAGTATTCCTATTTACCGTATGATGCTTTCAAAGCCTCTTTTTTAGAGCCTTCGGAGAAAAAGGGCATTTTTTTATTTATTTTTTTCCATATATCTTGACAGAAAGGCTCTATAGCGGTACTTTTTGTACCGACTTATGGCAGATATAGAGTTCTGCGTAGCTATTGATTATGGGTTTTAAGGAAGGTGTATTTTATGGTTGCTTTATCGTCTATCAGATCACATTGGCTGGATGATGCTCCTGCTATCACAGTATCAGCAGAGTGGCTGAGGCAGTTTGGTTTTGAGGTAGGTTGCAGGGTGGTTATTGAGGTTTCA
>JAEYYB010000010.1 GCA_023430975.1 Bacillota bacterium
CGCTCTATCGATGGATTGGCAGCAATAGTTCAGCAATGTTTTTCTCTTGATCCATTTTCATCAAATTTTTTTGTATTTTGCAATAAAAACAGGACAATGATAAAAATACTACATTGGGATCACAATGGGTTCTGGCTCTATTTTCGCCGACTTGAAAATGCAACGTTTAAATGGCCTTCTGACAACTCAAAGGATACAATTCAGGTGGGAAGTAGGGAGCTTTATTGGTTATTGACTGGACTTTCAATTGAACAGAAACAAGCACATCAAAAATTAGGTTCAAACGCAGTGATATGAATGGATTTAAGGAAAATATTTTATTTTTCTATGGCGTATTTTACGAAAATTTGATATAATGAACACATGAAAAACACGATAAATCAAGCGGTTTCAGACAATCCGCGTCAAAATAAAATTTCTGAATTAGAAGATAAAATAGCACTTCTGGAAAATGAAAAAGCGGAGCTTTTAGCTAAGCTTAATTGGTTTGAGGAACATTTCCGTCTGGAGCAGCACAGGAAATATGGTCCTTCGAGCGAAAAAACCATCATTCCAGAACAGCAAACACTTTTCAATGAAGCTGAAGCTTTAGATTCTGTAAAGCCCGTTGTTCCTGAACCTACTGTTGAAAAAATCACCTACGAAAGAAAGAAAAAACAAAAAGGACACAGGGAGGAAATGCTAAAAGACCTTCCAGTAGAAGTTGTTGAACACAAACTCTCTAAAGAGGAACAAGTTTGTGGAGTCTGTGGTGGAGATACGCATGAAATGAGTGTAGAAATCACAAGAGAAATTGAAATAATTCCTCCAGAGGTTAGAGTAATTGAACACAGACGTTCAGTATATGCATGTAAAGATTGTGAAAAAAACAAAATAACAACTCCTGTTATAACAGCACCTATGCCAAATCGTACACTACCTGGAAGTATAGCTTCGGCAGAAACTATAGCATATGTTATGACACAAAAGTATATGTTTGGAGTAACATTGTATAGGCAGGAAACATATTGGAAACAGCTTGATATTGAAATATCCCGACAAACTATGGCAAACTGGCTGATATTAGCTTCCAGCAGATGGCTGTCAATAATATTTGAACGAATGCATCAATTGTTATTGCAATATGACATATTACATGCAGATGAAACCGGGTTGCAAGTTTTGAAAGAACCTGGAAGAGCTGCACAAACAGAATCATTCATGTGGCTTTACCGTACCGGCAGAGATGGTCCGCCAATTGTATTATTTGAATATCAAACAACACGTGCCCGAAAGCACCCTCAAAAATTTTTGCAGGGTTTTAAAGGCTACCTTTGTACTGATGGTTATCAGTCTTATGAGGGATTGCCGGATGTAATAAATGTTGCCTGTCTTGCACATTTTCGTAGGAAGTGGGATGAGGCTTTAAAGTCATTGCCAAAAGAGGTCAGTGATAAGCCATGTGCCGCAAAAGAAGGACTGGAATTTTGCAATAGGCTTTACAGCGTTGAACATGCGTTCCAAAATGCAAGTACCGAAGAAAGGTATGAAGGTAGACTTGAAAAAAGCAAACCTATACTGGACGAGTATTATAAATGGCTTAAGTATCAGAGGCCAAGAATTACTCCTAAAAGTGCAACAGGAAAAGCAATAACTTATTGCTTAAATCAATGGGATAAGCTTAATAACTACTTACTTGATGGAAGACTTTATTGCGACAATAACATTTCGGAACGAAGTATAAAAGGCTTTGTTATATCCCGTAAAAACTTCCTGTTTTGCAATACTCCAAACGGAGCTACCTCAAGTGCAATGATTTACAGTATTATTGAAACTTCCAGAGCAAATAATCTTAAGCCTTATGAATACTTGACTTACTTGCTTAAAACGCTTCCTAATGTAGATGTCAAAGATCATAATGTACTAGATTCATTAATGCCTTGGTCGACTGAGTTGCCTGAATCCTGTAGACTTAACAATAACAGTTTACAGCAAAAGGAGCAGTAGTTGTAGACGGGTTGTATTTTACGCTTACATAATTGGAAAGTGTCAAAAGATAATAAATACTTAACGAACGATTAGTAAGAAATGTTATTTTGAGCTCAAATGGGGGATTTTAAAGGGGCTGACGTCCTGTCAGCCTCTGAGCTTCGAAGGCACGCGACTTTACATAACAATCCATGACTGTAAAGGTGCGGGTAAGAAAATTCATGAAGAAAGCCGCTGGAGAAGGAACATGAAGTATGCCGCACCATATTCCATCGTCGGGTGACAAGCACCGCCTACGAAGAAAGGCTCTGCTGGTCCGACTCTGGAACATCAGTCATGGGCGACGATATATGAAAGCCAGGTGCAATTTCCGTGACATCCTTGTCACGGTTTTCAGGTAAGGCTTTGAAGTTCTTAGTTCGCATTAGTTTTATATTTTGAAGAAAGGTTATATTTTATGAAAAGAATTGAGATATTAAGAAAAAATATAGATGAAATCCTTTTGAATATGACAGATTTTGAAGAAAGAAGATGTGCTTATTTACATTTATACGGTGTTGCCCAATTTTGTTCATTAATTGCGTTAAAGCGTGGAGAAAATGCTGAACTTGCAGTAATGGCTGGTATGCTTCATGATATATATTCATATGCTAAAATGGATACAAAAGACCATGCATATAAAGGTGCAATTCTGGCAAAAGAAATTTTGACTTCATTGAGGTTAACAAATGATGATGAAACTAAAATGATTTGTGACGCCATTTATACCCATAGTGAAAAAGAAATAATACATTCAAATTTTAATGAAGTCTTAAAGGATGCGGATGTGTTTCAACACTGTTTATATGATCCTATGCTTGAAATCAAGGAGCATGAGAAAGACAGGTATAAAAAACTTAAACTTGAATTTGGTATTTTATAATATTATAAAAGCTTATGCAATATTTATATTCAGGCACTGAAATTTTTAACAGTACAAAGGGAGTAATTTGAGAATGGAACTATTTACAATACCTGGCGTGGGGGGAATAATTGAAAAGCGTGTAGATGATGTTGACTGTATTTTAATACAAGATAGGTTTAAAAAGGATGTGCCGCTGGAAAAAGGTTTAATTGAAATACCTGCAGGCAAAATCAGAGAGTATGAAAATATTTTTGATTGCCTCAGAAGGGAAATTAAAGAAGAAACAGGTCTTGATGTAATTGAGATAGAAGGGGAATCTGAATCCTGGATTTGTGAATCAAATGGTTATAAGGTTCTAAATTACATTCCATTTAATTGCTCTCAGAATATTCACGGGTATTATCCTATAATGGTCCAAGTATTCATTTGTAAAGTCCGGGGAGAGTTATTACAAAGAACTGATGAGAGTAAAAACATCAGATGGATTTCCTTAGAAGAACTTAGTTCATATATTAAAAATAATGAGAGTTGTTTTTATCCTATGCATACTTATACGCTGATAAAGTACTTAAAGTCAAAAAATCTGTAATAAATAACTAATGTGTATTATTTACATAGAGCGAAATAATGTTACTGATTTAATTTTCATCAAGGGCCGCGTCCGTGCGGCTTCGGCTTCGCGGGGCACCTGGCCTTCACATATCAATGCGTCTCTATGAAAGCTACGAGAGCAGGAGCATGAAGTATATCTCTGGAGAAGGACATGAAGAAGGCTCCGCTACATCCTCCCACGGGCGCAGTCGCGTGCTAACGAGGGTCATCCTTACGGGACCGTGCGAGGACGTCTGAGACGCTCGCGTTCTACGAAAGATGATGCAGAGACCCACCATCCATGGTGGGTTGTGTTTGGGTCATCCTTTAAAGTAATAATGTTTATGAGATGGAGGTTTATTATGTATATTATTGAAGCTGTTAAAGGGGACTGGAAATGGATATCTGGAGTGTTTATGGAAGAGCAAAAGTCACATGAATTTTTCGAGATGATTCCAGATGATTTAAAACCTTATCAACGTTTATATGAAATACCTCATAAAGAGTATCCTGTATATATTGTAGAAAAAGATGGTTTTTCATTTGTAAGTAAAGATGAATTGATTAGAAAGCTTAAACTAACTGAAATAAGTGATAGGGAAGAAAGCGTTTATTTTAATTATTATTACAGTACTTACGCATAATGTTTGAACCTTGATAAATAAATATATCACGCACATAATTTACCCCAAATGGTTGTTGCTATAGGCGACGAAAAGTCGGCGGTAGTTTTTACCTGTTTACCTTTATGGTC
>JAEYYB010000030.1 GCA_023430975.1 Bacillota bacterium
TGATAAGCAATACATTTATGTTGTTTATTCCAGTTATTTATAGGTACATCATGGTTGCTAAACCATATATACTACAGGAAAACAATTGGCATATTACATATTCTTTATTTGTACAAAACTTAGGTAACTACTATTATAACCGAAAAACTCGATCAGGCATTTCCATATCCAACATAGTTTGATTTTTGCAAGTTACAGCATCTTTTGACCGCTTAGTCTTCTTTCTACTGCTACTATTTTATCGGAGGCTTAGTAGTATTGCGACAAAAGGAACATCAACTTCAGTTTTGTTGAATTACGTCAAACCTAAAAAATTTTTCCTTGTATTCTTCAAAATAGAAAAGTGGTTAATTTTTTTTCAAAAATGTCGAAAAAGTATATGTATACATAGTAATGTGGTTATTCAATAGAACGAAAGTTATTATGGGAGGATACATTATGATCCATCTAACAGGTTATAAAATAAATGAAGAGATTTTCAAAAGCAACAGCTCAACAATTTTTCGAGGGACTCGGGTTGTGGATAATTGTCCTGTGGTAATTAAGCTATTGAATAATGAATACCCAACTGATAAAGAGTTAACTCTTTTTAATAGGGAATTTGAAATTATGAGAAAGCTAGATGGCAGCGGCGGTGTTGTCAAGGCTTATTCATTGGAAAAATATAATAATAGCCTGGCTATTGTTATGGAGGATATTGGAGGCGAGTCAATTGCCAAGGGCTTAAAAAATTCGAATATGAGTTTGAATGAGAAATTAACTTTATCTATAAAAATTACACAATCATTAGTTCAAGTTCATCAGAAAAACATAATTCATAAAGATGTCAATCCATCAAATTTTATATGGAATACAAAGACTAATGAAGTAAAAATCATTGATTTTGGGTTATCTACTGAGCTAACCAGGGAAGCTTCACAATTTATAAATTTAAACGTTTTGAAGGGAACATTGGATTATATTTCTCCTGAACAAACAGGGAGGATCAATAGGCCAATCGACTATAGAACTGATCTGTATTCTCTTGGTATTACCTTTTATGAATTATTTACGGAACAATTGCCATTTAGTGGGATAGATGAATTGGAGCTGATTTACAGCCATATTGCTAAAAAACCAGCTCCACCCATTGAGAAAAATTCTGAAATTCCGGTTTTGCTATCAAATATAATTATGAAATTGATATCCAAGACAGCAGAAGAAAGGTACCAGTCGGCATTTGGATTATTAAAAGACTTGGAATTTTGCCAGGTCAATCTTAATACAAAAATGAGCACTGCAACTTCATTCATACTAGGACAGTTTGATATTTTGGACCGATTTGAGATTCCACATAAATTGTATGGCCGTGAAGATGAAATTGAAATGCTGATAAACGGTTTTGAAAAAGCTGCAAATGGTAGTAGCGAATTACTGTTGGTCAGTGGTTATTCAGGTATAGGTAAATCCTCATTAATCCATGAGATTCGAAAACCTATAACTGGGAAAAAGGGGTATTTTATATCTGGAAAGTTCAATCAATTTGAGAAAAATATTCCTTATTTCGGCATAACTCAGGCGTTTAGGGAATTGGTAAAGCAGTTGCTTTCACAATCGCAGAATAGTTTGGATAATTGGAAACAAAACCTATTGGAAGCAATGGGAAGCAATGGGCAAGTTATTATTGATATAATACCCGAATTGGAGCAAATTATTGGTCCTCAGCCTCAGGCCATCGAACTTAATCCTTTGGAAGCTCAGAACAGATTTCAGATGACTTTCCGTCAGTTCATCAATGTTTTTGCCAAGAAAGAACATCCATTAGTTGTTTTTTTGGATGACCTTCAATGGAGTGATACTTCGACTTTGGATTTAATAAAATATATTTTGCTATCAGGTAATGTCAAGCATGTTTTATTTATTGGAGCATACAGGGATAATGAAGTGCAAGCCGGACATCAGTTGCTTGGATTTATGGAGGAGCTAAAAAATAGCCAACAAGATTCAGTTAAACCATTTGAAGAGATATACCTTAAACCTCTGGAATTTTCTTCAGTAAACAATCTTATCGCTGACACATTTCATAGTAATACTAACGAAACTGAACCTTTGGCTGATATCATTTTTCATAAGACAAAAGGAAGTCCGTTTTTTACAAACCGTATTTTAAACTCTTTGTATCTTCAGGGTGCATTTAAATTTATGATGGAAAAATGTCAATGGGTATTTGAGCTTGAAAAGGTAAAAGCTGCCGAGATAAGCGATAATGTTGTTGACCTGCTGGTAAAAGGGATGGAATCTTTACCGGAAGAAACCATGAACATTCTTAAGCTTGTTGCCTGCATTGGTACTCAGTTTGACCTAAATACAGTTTCTTTAATCAGTAGAAAACCAGTTGGAGAGATAGGTAAAAATTTATGGATAGCTATAGATAAGGAAATTGTTCTGCCTTTAAATAACAACTATCGTTTTATTAATGCTATAAAAAATGATATGTGCCCTGCAGAACTGGAAATGCGGTTTTCTTTTGCCCATGACCGAATCCGTCAAGCGGTGTATTCTTTGATACAGGACGAGGAAAAGTGCCAAATTCATTTAAGCATAGGTAATGAGTGTTTACGCTTGTTCAGAGAAACAGAACGTATTGATGAGATTTTTGACATTGTTAATCATTTGAATATTGGCAAGAATTTGATCAAGGGTAAAAATGAACGTATTGAGCTGGCAGACTTGAATATGCTGGCTGGTAATAAAGCCAAGAAATCTACTGCTTTTGCAGTTGCACTAAACTATTTTGAAACATCTCAATCATTATTATCAGAGGAAGAGTGGTCCTTGATGCCACAAAAGCATTTTGGTCTCTTGTTGGAACGGGCAGAGACTGCGTTGCTTTCTGGTGACTTGCTAAAAGCCGATACAATTTGTGAACATTTATCTGGTATCGCAACAAACAATCTTGAAAAAGGTGCTATTTCCAATATAAAGGTGTTGATTCTGATTTTTCAGGGCAAATTGTATGAATCAATTGAAGAGATTCGAAAAACTCTGCTTCTATTTAATATTTCCTTACCGGAAAATAATGATGAGATAGCACAAAAGACAAATGAAGGCATCATGAAAATGCAGCAATTATTAGTGCGTACTCCCGTTGAGGAGTTGGTCACTATTCCTGTAATGAGTGATCCGGAAAAACTCATGGTTATGCAGTTGTTTTCAATGGTTGTACCACCTGCCATTCAAGTAAACTATAAGCTCTTTATGCTTGTATCTTTGATGATGTTTGAACAAAGCCTTACCTTTGGAATATCACCATTGTGCTGTAAATGTCTCGGCGATTGTGGAGGTATTCTGCAAATCTATCTTGGCGATTATAAAAATGGTTATAAGTTGGCACAGACTGCATTTGAGCTGATAAACAAGTTCAAGGCCGAATCACAAAAACCGCCTGTTTATTTTACTTTTACATTTATCTCACACTGGTGTACACATTATAAAGAAAGTCTGGATTATTATATGATGTCCTACAGGACAGGATTGGAAACCGGGGACCTGATGCATGCTACATATGCCATTGCTCATAAAGTACATTTGCTGATGTGGACAGGTAAAAACCTGACGGAAATTAAAACGGAGACGAAAAATATCATCGCTTTCCTCAAACAGGCTAAGGGTGCAGCACCATTACTTTTGGCTGAGATTGTTTACTATATAATCGAAAAGTTCCAGAATACTGAACATGGTGGTAATTTTGATTTTGAAGCACAGGACAGCAAAATGATTGAGACAATTGATCAATGTCATAATCTGGCCTTTATGGGCAGGTTTTTCCAGTATAACACATATGTTAATATAATAATGGACAATTTTAAGGAAGCTGAAAAGTGGAACATGATGGCTGAAAGGATCATCTTTGCAGGACTTTCAGATTTTTCAATACCTGATCATTATCTGTTTCAAGGCTTAATACTTCTAAATAAATGGAATAAAGCATCTGATGAAGAAAAGTTACAAATTAAAGACAAATTGATGGAATTTAAACAAAAATTGAATAATTGGACGGAAAATTGCACGGAAAATTTTGCTCATAAATACTTCTTGTTATCTGCAGAAATAGCCATTATTGAGAATGAATCCTTCGATACAATAATAAATCTTTTTATGAAGACAATAAATTCGATTGATAACAACGATTTTATTCAATTTAAGGCTCTTTGTTATGAAAGGTATGGAAAGTTCTGGCTTAATAAGGGAGATGAAATCATAGGTAAGGCATATATCCGTAACGCTTATTATTTATATAAACATTGGGGAGCTCATCGTAAAGTTGTTCTTATGGAAAAAAAATACTCTCAATATTTTGTAAACGAAGAAAATACAATGAAGGGAACCAGAGGTATGACAGGAACTATTTCCCAAACGACTAATAGTTCTATTGATATGACTTCAATTATGAAATCTTCTCAAGCTATCTCTATGGAAATCAAAATTGAAAAGCTTCTTACAACATTAATCCATACTTTAATTGAAAATGCTGGTGCTCAACGGGGTTGCCTTTTATTGAAAAACGAAACTGATGGACAATTTTACATAGAAGCAATCCAGGATGTAAATATAAATTATTTAAAGGTTATGCATTCTCTTCTTTTTACTGAAAGCAGGGAATTGTGTTTGGAAATAGTACAATATGTGACTCGAACCAGAGAAAACCTGGTTATTCATGAGGCATGCTCTGATGAAAATTGGCAAAACAACCTATACATTGCAAATAACCGCATTAAGTCAGTTTTGTGTGTGCCTGTAATTTATCAGAACCGATTAAAGGGCGTAGTATATTTGGAGAATAATCTTTCGGATAATGTGTTTACCTCTGAAAGATTGGAAATTCTAAAAATTTTATCTTCCCAGGCATCTATTTCAATTGAAAATGCAAAGCTCTATGAAAATATGGAGGAGAAAGTCAGAGAAAGAACTGCCCAATTGAATACCGCCAATGAAAAGCTTAGGGAGCTGTCATTACATGACCCATTGACAAGCTTGTATAATCGAAGGTATGCCTTTGAATTCACATATGACAAAATAACAAAATTTATACAGAATAAAATAATGATAGAGAAGAAATTGGAAAAAAGAAATCCCTCAATTGAAGGAAATGTAATTGGAGTGTTTTTAATTGATATTGATCATTTTAAAGAAGTTAATGATACATATGGACATTTGGCCGGAGATAATGTTTTAATAACCCTATCACAAACTCTTAAAAGGATAATCAGGGACGAAGATATTCTTGTACGTTGGGGTGGTGAAGAATTCTTGATAATTCTTTACAACACAAAACCTGAATATCTTGAGAAGTTCTCACAGAAAATTCTTGACGAGATAAAAGGTACTCCAATAAAAGTGAGTGAAAATGCAACTATTTATAAAACATGTTCTCTTGGCTACTTGGAAATGCCTTTGGCTATATCAAAACCTGATCTTTTAAATATGGAACAGATGATTAATATTAGTGATTATGCTTTATACCATGCGAAGGAGAATGGCAGAAACTGTGCGGCACACTTCAAATGTATAAAACAAATTAAAAATGAAGAAGAAATTAGAAACTATTTGATTGGCTTAACAAAAACAACCAAGTTGGATGAAGAATATTTTAAAATTGAGTTCATCAAGCCCTCGGAAAGAGTTCTCATGGCTGGACTATCTTCCACAAAGGATTGAATTTGTGTATTAACTGTGAATGGGTTCCAATAAAGTTATCTCATGTAAATATTGACATTAAATACTTAAAGGAATCAAGGAAAAAATATCGAATTATATCTATAATCTAGGTTTATCATAATCTTAATATTCGTATAGGAGAAGAACCATTATGAATAAAGATTTAAAGACTTTTAGGTTTTTCAGAAATGAAATGTATCCAGAAGGTAAAACCGTCAGGTTTACAGATAAAATATCAGAATTACTATACATTGTTGCCAAACCATTGAGGCATGCAAAAATTAGTGTTCGTCTTTTATTGTTTTTTGTATTGCTGTCAAGTGTTCCTCTGTTTATTCTTGGCTTTTTCAGTTATAACAAATCAAGCTCAGCTCTGGAGACAAAAATCCAGTCTTTCTCAAGTGAAATTACAGCACAGTCAGCCAAAAGTGTAAGAAGTTCAATGACATCAATTGAAGCTAATTTAAATGAGATCCAAAACAATAATAAAATTCTGCAAACATTAAACAAATTTGACCAGAATACCGTATCGCAGCAAGATTTAGGCGATGAACTGTATTTTAATTTAGGCAGTAAGTTTTCTTTCAATTCAATCGAAGGTTGCATTGGATATGCCATGATTCATAAAGGTACTATGGTTTTGAATAATTTTGGAAACCAATCATTAGACTTTGCGGGTAAGGAAAATGAATTGATGCAAATAGCTGAAAAAGGCAAGGGAAAGCCTGTATGGCTATGTACTAAAGGTGCAAACAGCAATGAAATTTATCTCGCATCAGTAATGCAAATAATTAATAACAACACAGGAGATGCACTTGTTACTATGGGTGTATTTTTCGATAAAAGCTATTTGAATAATATCCTTAAGGATATTAATATTGACGGATCTTCTGACTTGTTTATTGTCGATTCAAGCAATACTATTATTTCGTCCAAAAATCTTGACAAATTTCCAATGAACTCAAAATATCCAAACAAAAATATAGTTGACCAAATTGCATTGGAAACTAAAAAAATTGAATCTGCATCTGATAATAAAAATAATGAAAACATATTAATTAAGGGATCTTTTCAAACATCAATAAATGGCATTGAACATATGGTATTCTTCTCACATTTAAGCCATACCAATTGGGATATCGTAGGAATGATACCTATGGATTACCTTAAATCCGATTCCAGGCAAATAAGGGATACAATGATTTTTGTTGGAGTTAGTATATTCCTCCTTGCTGCGATAATATCCCTGTTTATTTCAATCAGCATATCGGTACCTATAAACAAGTTGGAAACTCTGATGAAGGAAGCCCGTAACGGAAACCTTAATATTAGCATTAAAGATAAATACAGCGATGAAATATCCAGCCTTGGCAATAACTTTGATGATATGGCCGTAAATATAAAAACACTTGTTTCCAAGGTAGGCGTATCATCCCTGAATGTGCTGGAAAGCTCCGAAAAAGTTCATCATTTGTCATCTGCTTTCCATACAACTGTCGAGCAGGTTGCCGAGAGTATGCATCAAATTGCATTAGGAGCGTCCGAACAGGCAGAAAACAACTACAAATCTCTTGAATTTGTTAAAATACTGTCCGATGACATAAACAAGGTAGGAAGTGAGGTCAAGGTTGTCACGGAAATTATCGGCGATACCAAATCACTGAGTGAAAATGCTCTTTCTGTAGTAAAAGCACTCAATGAGAAATCCATGCAGACAAGTTTAGTAACCAATGATATAGTAAGCAATATAAATGAACTAAACACTGATATGAAAGAGATACAAAAAATAGTCAAGTTTATAGGCAAAATATCGGAGCAAACCAACTTGCTTTCATTAAACGCTGCAATTGAAGCGGCCAGAGCCGGAGATGCGGGAAAAGGATTCGCAGTGGTAGCTGAGGAAGTAAGAAAACTAGCCGATCAAACAAAAGAAGCCTTAACTACAATCGGTAATGTTATCAAAAATATAGAAGAAAAAGCCAACCGCACTGCTATTTCTGCAAGCAATACTCAGGAAATAATAAAACAGCAAATGATAGCCGTAAGTGAAACTGATAATTCATTTGATGCTATTTTTAAATCTTTGGAGAATATCAGTAAATACATGCTAAGCTTCGAATCGTCTGTAAGCAATATTCTTGATTCTGGAAAAATGACACTTGAAGCCATAAACAATAATTCCTCAGTTTCAGAAGAAACTGCAGCCACAGTGGAAGAAGTATCGGCTACCACTCAGAACCAATTGGACGGTGTTGAAGAAGTTGGAGATCAGGCAAAACTTTTAAACGAACTTGCTCAGGAACTTAACAAATCAATTTCAATTTTTAAAGTGAAATGAAAATTTTCAGTAAAATTATTTTCTGGAAAAATTGGAAAGTGGATTATTATCCACAGCGTCTTTTAGCTGCTGTTTGTTAAGGTGAGGATAATTGAATACTTCAAATATCTAGGACTCTTTTATTTTGTTTTTTGGATGGAGAGGTATGATATAATATAATTAAAAGAAAAAAGATTGATATTGCCTAATATAGATTGAGATGATATGTATGAAAAATAACAACTTAGAATTCAATAATATCTCCAAGTTAATAGAGCGAGATAGACATATTTGTATCCTTTCAGATTTTCTAGAACAATTGCATACTGAAAAGCGCGGGATATTAAGAATTGTTGCAAATCATGGTTCCGGGGCAACAAGCTTTCTTAATATAGCTTCAAATAGTGCACTAAAGCATAATTTTGAAGTTATTAATATAAACGAATATAATAATGATAAGTTGATAGATAGATTAAAAACCTGTAACACAAATGATTTCCAATATTTCGAAAGTCACTTAAATAAAAAAAACATTAACAGTAAAAAAGCTGGAAAAATCATTATAATTGATACCATTGATCAGATTGAAAAAGATACCCTAAGTATCGTGAATAAGCTATTATCCAGTGAAACGAATTTTGTTCTGGCACTGATTTATTCAACGAAATCCAATTTAATAACAAATGTTGATTATATCGATATCCCAATTTATAAGACCATATTTTTAGAGCCGTTGTCACCAAAAGGACTTCATCAATTGCTGAAAACTATACTTGTTTGGGACAAACCTCCTAATATTTTACTAGAGTACCTATATAACAAGACAAAAGGATTGCCTAAATATATACTTACAGAAATTGAATTTCTGATAAAAGAAGAAATACTAATTTATGACAATAATAACGGCTGGAGCACAAATGAAGAGGATTTGTCAGCTTTAGTAAATAAGATGTATAGAAATAATTATTTTCCAAAAAACAATTTACCTGCTGAGACAACTGAATTTGTTGGACGTAAAAATGAGATCAGAGAAATCTTAAGATTACTTGAAAAAGCCAGGCTTGTCACGCTTATTGGCCCTGGGGGCATAGGAAAAAGTAGGCTATCACTTAAGGTTGCTTTATTATGCCTTTCCAAATTTTCAGATGGAGTTTTTTGGATTTCTTTATCGCAAATCACGAAAACAGAACTATTAATATCCAGCATTGCAAAAATCTTAAATATAGTTGAAATAGAAGGACATAACACATTAGACTCTATTAAAAGCACCTTAAAAAACAAGAGACTTCTGATTATTCTGGACAATTTTGAGCAAATTATTGATTCTGCTCCGGTATTAGCAGACCTTTTAGCCATAGCAGCAAATTTATCATTACTTGTAACAAGCCGTCAATCATTGAAAATATATGGAGAGCATTTATATAATGTTCCACCCCTTGAAATTCCAGATCTGAACAGTTGTAGCACTGTTGAGTTGCTGGAAAATCAACCGGCTGTCAGCTTATTTTTAGCACGTGCCCAAGCCGTCAAAAATGATTTTAGTATTACAGAGGAAAATGCTTCACAGATAGCGAATCTATGTGTATGCCTTGAGGGAATACCCCTGGCTATCGAACTTGCAGCGGCAAACATTGCACAAATTTCCGTACAAACAATGCTGAATCAAAGCCAAAATCGCTTAAGTTGGCTTATAGAAGGTGCTAATAGTTTACCCGATCGTCAGCGTACCATGATAAACACTATTGAATGGGGATATAATCTACTTAGCACCAATCAAAAAAGAATTTTCACAAGGCTTGGTGTTTTAAAAGGAAAGTTTAACATAAAGGCTGTATCAGCTGTAATTAATAAAAATAATGATATTGAAAATTTATATGAGGATTTATTGTCATTAACAAATAAAAGCATCTTGACGCTAGATTCAGAATTTGATGAAAGGGATAAAGTATGCTTCAATATGCTTGAAATACTCAGGGAGTATGCGGTTTTGTTATTATCAACTGATAGTGATGAAAAAATAATAAAAGAATGCCATGCAGATTATTTTTTTTCTTATGCTATTGATGCCGAAAACAATTTTTATTATTCAAACCGTCAAACGAGTCTTATTATGGTGGATCAAGCATATTTAGACATAATTTGTGCTTTGGAGTATTATACGATAACAGGTTGCCTGGAAAAAGAATTAGAACTGGCTGTAGCAATGGGTTACTACTGGGAGGCACGAGGCTATTGGAAAAAAGGTCAAAGTATATTCAAATCAGTAATTCAAAAACAGGATAATTCTGTAAATACCGATTATTATGTAAAAGCATACCAATGGTTTGGTAGATTTGTTTTTTTGAATGGCAATTATGAGGAAGCAGTAAATATTTTCGAACAAGGCTTGAGATTGGCAATGGAAAGAAATGATCTTATAGGCGAAGCTTCAATAAGATATAATTTAGCCTTAACGTATAATATATCAGGCAATTTAAAGTATGAAGTGGAATTGTTAAATCAAAGCTTAAGTGCATACAGAGAGGCTGATTACAAGCGTGGTATTGCGGAGGTCCTCCAAGAGCTTGGACAGCTTTATTATTATAAAGGATCATATGATACAGCAGAGACATATTTAAATGAAAGTCTTGATATCTACAAAGAATATAACGACAAATATGGCATATTAAGGACATATGGAAGGATGGGACTGGTTTTTAGGGGTAAGGGTGAGTTCAATCAGGCAATGGAAATGTTTCACAGACATCTTTTAGCTTGTGAAGAAATAGATGATAGAGTTGAAATGGCATTTGCGTTAATTAATATTGCAGAATTGGCACGATCCCAAAGTGAATATGTAGTTGCAGAGAGTTATTATTTGAGAGGGTTAAATCTTGGATATGAACTGGGATATATGGCTATAATAGCATCTATAAAAAAAGACTTGGGCGAAATCTATCATTATATGGGGAATATCAGTAAAGCAGCTGAGTTATTTGACGAAAGCTTAACAATACTAGAAGAAACAGGTTATAAGGGAGATGTGCCTTGGGTATATCGTAATATGGCTGAATTGGAATTAACAAGGGGTAATTATCTAAAAGCTGAAGAGTTACTTTTAATAGGATTAAAGCTTTATATTGAGATAAAGCAAAACACTCTTAGTTATGTTTTTCTGGTATTTGAAGGGCTTGCTACTGTTTCAGCAATGCTAGAGGATTACAATCGAGCTGCTTGTCTTTATTCAGCAGCAAACAAGTTATTTCAGACAGTAGGAAATCTGCTCGCTATTAATGACGTAGATTCATTCAATAACAGGCTTAATGCCCTTCGCTCCAAGATGGATGCAAGTGCATTTGAAACTTCATGGGATGAGGGACATAGTATGAGCCTTGAACATGCGATAGGTTATGCTTTGGATGATAACAAATATGACAGAACAATGGCAAATAAAATGATTAATTACATAAATGAAAACTTTGAAAAAGATATTTCCCTTAATGAAATATCTGAATATTTCAATATGTCTACTTCATATCTTAGTACAATGTTTAAATACTATACAGGTCAGAATTTCAAGGATTATTTAAATTTATGCAGGGTTAAAGCATCTAAAGAGCTAATGCAAAAAAATGGCAGCTTAAAAATAAATGAAATTGCATCAAAAGTAGGATGTAATGGTTCTGTGACTTTTATCCGCATGTTTAGAAAATACGAAGGCATGTCTCCTGGACAATATTATTCCAACCTTAAAATAAATGAAAACAAGTAAAGAACATTTCAAATTTAATATTTATCAAAAAAAAATATAATGAATTAAAAATAATGCTAATAGAAACTATTAGTATACTTAATATAAAATTATTATAAGAGGTATAAGAAGTATAAGAGGTATAAGTGGTCTAAATAAATTACGATAAAAATCTTACATTACGGAGAGCACGTAGCCAACTATTCTAGGATACATGCGAAAACGGAATGTAATAGATTTTTCGTAATTTATTTAAATTTAAAATCTAAAGAATTTTAGGGGGAATTACATGTTTAAGCAAAAAAGACTTTCTATTTTGGCAATAGTGCTGCTGTTATCAAGTTTATCTTTATTTCCTACTGCTCAAAGCTATGCCGGCAGTGATCTAAAAGTAGGTGCCTGGTTAGGTGAACAACCCACTGATAATGGAGTCAAAGCATTTAATCAGTTGCAAGGCAGAAATTTAGATATTGTTCATATGTATATGGATTGGAGCACTAATTTTAGTTCTATAAGGAATAATGTAGATTCTGCATATTTAAACAACGCAGTTATATTAATTACATGGGAACCTTGGGAATATGATACTGTTCAGATTATGAATGGTAACGCTGACAGCTATATTAAAAGAATGGCTCAAGATATGAAGTCATATGGTAAGGAAATTTGGTTAAGACCATTGCATGAAGCTAATGGTGATTGGTATCCATGGGCTATAGGCTATAATAGCGGTAAAAATACAAATAGCACATATATAGCTGCATTCAGGCATATTGTGGATGTTTTCAGGAATGAAGGTGCAAACAATATAAAATGGGTATTCACTTTAAACTGTGATAATGTAGGACCAAATACCTCTTATGAAGGAATTTATCCTGGTGATAATTATGTGGATTACAATTCCATAGATGGTTATAATTGGGGAACTACACAATCATGGGGAAGCACGTGGAATTCTTTTGATCAGATTTTTTCAAGATCATATAACAGCCTGAAAAACTATAATAAGCCAATTTTCATAGCTGAATGGGCTTCAGCAGAAATAGGTGGAAACAAGGCACAGTGGATTACCGATTCTTTTAATACAATAAGATCATCTTATTCCAAAATTTTTGCAGTTGTTTGGTTTAGCCACAATAAAGAAACTGATTGGAGAATCAACTCAAGTGAAGCTGCTTTAACTGCATACAAAAATGCTATAAAGAAGACAGGCGAAAGTCCGACACCAACAAGTACGCCTACGAATACACCAACAAATAAGCCATCGAATACACCAACGAATACACCTACAAATACACCCAAAACTGTAGTTGAAGATGTTAACAAAGATGGTGTTATTAATATGGCTGATGTAATTCAGATAGCAATTGGGTTTAATTCGGTTGTAGGAGATTCTAATTATAAACCAAATCTTGATTTAAATAACGATGGTGTAATAAACATGAGTGATGTAATAATGTGTGCAATTAAGTTCAACACTATTGTCTCTTAATAAATTAATTGGATGAAACAACAATAATAAAACTTATAATGACGGGATAAATGAACTTCTACCTGTCAAGTTGACAATTAAAAAATAAAGACCTTTTCTGCCAGTAGGTGTAACCTGCTGGCAGTTTTCATGCCACTTTCGAATACCTTTCATGTTTTTCCATTCATTTTGCTATCCTGGATATGCTTTGCGTTATTCCAAGAGAACATTGACAACTGGTAATTCCGGTGGAGTATACTGAATTTTCCTCATGTTGTATAAGGACAAGTGTAACAATAACTGTGTTATCCTGATGAACGTATGTTTACGAATAGAAATTAAAGTAGATGGAAAAATGCTTTTTGGATCGAAATTTGTATGAAGCAATTTAAATAGTTGAAATTAGGAAGTAATGTGTTATAATATGCTAAATAAATAGATTTATATAGAAAATTATGTAAAGTGATTTTTGGCTAATAAAATTATTTTAATTTTGGAGGTTATATTTGGAAGCTTTGCTTGAAAAAAAGGCCAGTAAGTTAATATTTATTTTAATATTATTTATATTTACGTTTATAACTGTTGCTGGCACTATAATATATTCAAAGGACATTAACGTGCTGTCATTTGATTTGGATGGGCAGTCAAAAAAAGCAGTTAAGCACAATCCTATAATATTTGATATTAATAAACAAGGCGGGATAAATAGTATAACTACAACAAATTATGTTGAAATTACAACAGGGTATTTGGGAGGTATTAAGAATATAGGCTCAAACAGTTTAGATCTTATGATAAAAGCTGAAAATTTCCATGATGAGATTAAAATCTCATCAATCAAACCTGAAATTTATAGAAAGAGTTATAAGGGTTATATTTATAGACTAGCGGAATCTATATTGCCAGGTAAGTCTTTACTGTTTTCAATAAAGATTTATTATAAAGAGGATCATGCAAAAAATTATAGTGTTTGTTCTGGAAAAATAAATTTCGTTAATAATGAAACAAGTGTTGTTATAGGAACAATACCAGTTAAAATCATTAATTCTAAATATCCTAAAACACTTGAAGATGATGAAACAGATGCATCTAGCGATGAAAATGAAGGTGGCGGTTCGCCGCATTCAGACCATAATTTTAGATAAGGAATATGAAAATGTTAGAAAAGGGATATTTCAAGATAAGTGGAATGACGTGTACAATATGTTCTGCTATGATTGAAAATACTGTAGAAAATCTAGATGGTGTTAATAAGGTAGCAGTAAATTACGCTACTGAGAAGGCTATAGTTGAGTATGATAGCAGTGTATTATCAATAGGGGAAATAAGCGATAAGATTAAAACTATAGGTTTTAATGTTGACTTTGCAGATAATAAAGATTTTAACAAAATAAATAAAAAGAGTGAAAATGAAAAGTTGAGAAATTTATGTATTTTTTCATTCTTATTTTCTTCACCTATGCTGTTGATGATGTTTTTTCAAATGACAGCTAAGATATGCAATTTACTAGATCCCATGGCTTCTAGTAAAATTACATCGTTGATATATTTTCTTTATTCTAAATTTATCTTTGTACATGATTGGAGAATTCAACTGATCATTGCTGTACCTATCCAGTTTATAGTAGGAGGTAAATTTTATAAAAATGCGTTTTATGCCTTGAAGACCAAAAATACAAATATGGATATATTAGTTGCTTTAGGAACTTCAGCAACATTTTTATTCAGTTTATATATGGTTATATTAAATAGAAAAGAAGGACATAATCCCAATATTTATTTTGAGGCATCAGTATTTATAATTACTTTTATTATATTTGGGAAATATTTAGAGTCTATTGCCAAAAGCAAGACATCAAAAGCAATTCAATCTATTATTGCACTGCAGGTAAAAAACGCTAGGGTTATTAGAGACAATATTGAAATAGAAGTTCCATTAGAAGATGTTCAGGTAGGAGATACTTTACTGGTAAAGCCAGGTGAGAAAATACCTGTAGATGGTGTTGTAACAGAAGGTACTTCATATGTTGATGAATCAATGCTTACTGGAGAAAGTAGTCCTGTCGAAAAGAAAAAGGATGAAGCAGTTACAGGAGCCACAGTGAACCTACATGGGACTTTTAAATATGTTGCTTTAAGGGTTGGCAGTGATACAAAGATAGCTCAAATAATTAAACTGATAGAGGATTCACAAGCAAGTAAGGCACCTATTCAAAAAGTTGTGGACAAGGTGTGCAAGTTGTTTGTTCCGGCTATTTTATTTGTGGCGTTTTTTACATTTATTGACTGGTATATTTTGGCGTATAATATGTCTGTTTATTATATAGAAAAGCCATTAATCTATGCAGTATCTGTTTTAGTAGTGGCTTGTCCATGTGCATTGGGTTTGGCAACACCTGCTGCAGTTATGGTCAGCATTGGAGTCGGAGCAAAAAATAATGTACTGATAAAGAGCAGCGAAGACTTAGAAAGATTGTCAAAGGTTGATACTATCGTGTTTGATAAGACCGGTACCCTTACTCATGGAAGCCTTCAATTAACTGATTTCATACTTTTGAAGCCCGACAGCTCATTTAAAGAAATAGAACTGATGAATTTTGCAGCTATTGCAGAAAGAAATTCCGAGCATTATTTAGGGCGTGCCATATATAACGCTGTAAAAGATAAATTATTATGTGATATACCAGAACCTGATGGTTTTCAAGCTTTTCCCGGTAAAGGTGTAGCTTGCACATTTAACGGACACAAAATAATCATAGGATCTGAAAGATTCTTTGATGAAATGGATATTAAAATTAGCAAAGAAGATAATTCAAGTTATGAATTGTTGCAAAAGGAATTAAAAACTGTAGTTTTTATGGCAGTAGATGGTGTATTACAAGCGATAATTGCAGTATCTGATACTATTAGAGATGATTCTATTAAGGCAGTTGATCAATTAAAGGGTATGGGACTTAAGGTATTTTTGATAACCGGAGATAATGAGAAGGTTGCAAAATATGTAGGAGAAAAAATAGGTATTGACAATATAGTATATAGAGCTCTGCCAGAAGATAAGGCTAAAGAAATAGAGATAATGAGAAAGGAAGGAAAGGTTATCGGAATGGTTGGAGATGGTATAAATGATGCATTGGCCATGACAACTGCAGATGTGGGATTTGCAATGTCCGCTGGAACAGATATTGCTATACAGAGTGGCGGAATAGTGCTTTTAAAAAACAATCTCTCAGCAATACCGGCAACTATTAAGCTCTCTAAGAGAACTATGCGTACAATAAAGCAAAATTTGTTTTGGGCTTTTGTGTATAACACGATTGGCATATTTATTTCAATTAGTGGAAATTTGAGTCCTGAAGTAGCAGCTGCTGCAATGTCCCTTAGCTCAATTTCTGTTTTAATGAATTCATTAAGGCTTAGAAAATTTAGAGATTATAAAGGGATGAAAATATAAAACTGGTTTATACAAACAAGTCAAGTTTATTATTTATTTATATAAATTATAATAAATTATTTTAAAATGGAGGAAATGTAGATGGGGTTGGAAAAGTTTAGCATAACAAAATCAAAAATCTTTTACATAGAATTGGTTTAGTTTTATTATTTACATTTAAATACAAATTCCATGAAAAAATGTATTTTATGTGGAATTTGCGAAAAAGAATGTCCTGTGAGAGCATTTAAAAAGTTTAAAGAAAAACTTGGGAAAGCAAGGTTATGATTTATGGAACATTTTAATTTCATTAATTTTTTAAAAGATTTATTTATGCTTAAATTTCTACCGGAACTTGGTAGTGATGCAAATATAGGAGTTATATTTATGCTTGGGGTTTTAACTTCCTTTCATTGTGTTGGGATGTGCGGGGGGATAGCCATTTCTCAGTCAATTAAGTCAAAAGAATCCCATGGAAAATATAGCTGGATAAGTCCTTCAGTATTTTATAATTGTGGAAGAATTATATCATATACAATTATTGGGGCTTTAATTGGTGGCCTTGGCAGGATACTTTCATTTCCAGGAGTTTTTAAAGGAATTGTACCTATATTTGGTGGAATTTTCATGGTAATAATGGGAATAAATCTACTTAATATCTTTACCTTTTTTAGGAAGTTAAATATAAGAATGCCATATTTTATAGCAAGAAGGCTCACTGGTAAACATAATTATGGACCATTTATTGTTGGATTATTGACAGGACTTATGCCCTGTGGTCCGCTTCAAATCATAGAACTTTATGCTTTAGGGACCAGAAGTCCAATACTTGGTGCTGCTTCAATGCTGTTTTTTACCCTAGGGACTTTCCCATTATTGTTTCTGGTAGGTGCTTTAAATTCTTTATTAAATAAAAAGTTTACAAATGTAATATTAAAGATTAGTGCGGTTATTGTTATACTTCTTGGAATTGTAATGGTTGGAAGAGGCCTTGCACTATCGGGTTATTCAATTAAAATACCATCGATTACATCTTCTACAATAGTAAATGATGGAGAAATTGCGAAGGTTGATGGGAATATTCAGACTGTTACGACATCAATTAAATCTGGAAGCTTTCCTGAGATAACTGTTCAGAAGGGCATACCCGTCAGATGGACAATAAAAGTAGATGAAAATGAATTAAACGGTTGTAATAATGCAATAACAATTCCAAAACTTGGTTTAGATGTCTCATTTCAAGTTGGAGACAACATAGTTGAATTCAATCCCAATGAGGTAGGAATAATACCGTATACTTGTTGGATGGGGATGATAAAGAGCAGGATAAATGTTGTGGAAAATACCAGTACTTCCAGTTTATTGATTGTTACACCGGTGCCTGAAATTTCTCCAGTAGCAACGGTTACACCAAAGGACACGAAAAATTCAACTGCAATAGTTGTGCAAAAAACCGCAATTCCACCAACTTCGACTGTTGTACCGAGAGCTATATTATCTCCGACTGCAACAGTTACACATAGGAATACCATTTCACCATCTGCTACAAATGCTAAAGAGTTGACTAAAAACCAGGTATATAATTCAAAAATTCAAAGTGTTAAAAAGAATGTGGTAATAGATGGAATGACTTGTGAAAAGTGCGTGGAACATATAAAAAATGCATTGGAAAAGATAGATGGAGTTGAAATAATCGATGTATCTATTGGTCACGCTAGGATTAATTTAAATAAAGATGTAAGCGATGATGATATTAAAAATGCTATTGAGAATGCAGGCTATAAATTAACTTCAATAGATAATAATTAAATTAGGAGGAGTAGAAGAAATGAAGATTAAATTTATTATGAGCGGCGTTTTGACATTTAATTTATTAACAAGTGGTTTGGTGTTTGGGCTTGATGGTATGACTAATAATACTTCACCAAAAGAACCTGATTACATTGGCCACTGGGGTGAAACTCAGATAAGAGATTTCATCAATGAGGGTATTGTGAAAGGCTATGAAGATGGTAATTTCAAGCCCGATAGGGAAGTTACAAGAGCTGAGTTTATTACAATGGTTAATAAAGCCTTTGGGTTAACTGAAAAGAAGGAAATATCATTTAAGGATGTTCCTGCAAATGCCTGGTACGCTGATGAACTGAAAAAGGCTGTTGCAGCAGGCTATATAAAAGGCTACAGTGATGGTACTGCAAAGCCGGACAAACTTGTTACCAAGATTGAAACTGCAAAAATTATAGCGGACCTATTAAAGATAAATCTTGAAGAAAAACCTGAGGTTTTAAAAGATTACAAAGATTCTAATTCTGTTCCTGAATGGGGTAAAAAGCAGTTTTGCTGCATGATTTCAGATAATTATTACAAAGCTTCAATTGATAATTGGATATTACCATACAAAAATGTTACAAGAGCGGAAACTGTTACTTTACTCTATAAAGCAAAAGGAGGAACCATAGATGACGCAAAGATTCCGGTCCAAAGTGCAGAAAAAGAATTAACAGGTGTTTTATATTCAACATGCTGCAAGAACAAGCCTAAGGAAACGAAAAAGTGTCTTTTAATGCCAGGTTGCGAAGCAAAAGGTTATGGTGTGAATGTAAAAAATAAGGATGGGAGTACTACATATTACAAGTTTGACGAAAATGGACACAAGCTTGCAAAAGAACTAATTGAAAATACTGCTACTGAAGAAAACATAAAAATACTGCTTAAATGTGTCGAGGGTGCATTACCTGATGTAATTAAGGTATTATCAATCTCTGAAGAGTCATCAACATCTCAGGATAAAGAAACTACTGTACCTGAAAATAACAATAACGTAACTAATGAAACTTTATTTATTAAAGGAACGGAAAAAGTGGTAAACATTACGGGAATGACATGTGAAATGTGTGTTAAGCATATAAGGTCATCGTTAGAGAAAATTGAAGGTCTTGATGTTCTGGATGTATCAATTGGTAAAGCAAAAATCAAATTTAGTAAGGATATAAATGAGTCAATAATTAAAGAGGCTGTAAAAAATGCCGGATATAGTGTTGATTCTATAGAATAGATTGCTTTAATTTATAGATGAAAATCGAAAATAATGGGGGAGGAAGTAAAAAATTAAAAAGATTGTTTTATTAGCTTTGGTTCTTATTATTATATTTGCTAACAAGACTGAAACTGCTAATAACTTTGTGAAATATAAACCCGCGAATTCAGACGGATTTAGTAAGTTGCCAGACAAACAATACCATAAATCAGAAGAGATAAATAATAATTTATCTGGTAAATTAATGTTGGATGAGTTGGGAAAAATGGTAGGCATAGACAATATTAAAATTGGTAAGTCAAGCAAACCTTTTTCAGTCGCTGTCATAGACACTGGGATTTTTCCTCATGATGATTTGGTGAAACCAGAAAATAGAATCATTGCCTTTAAGGATTTTGTCAATGAAAAAGAGGTTACATATGATGACAATGGACATGGAACTGCTATAGCAGGAATAATCGGCGGTAACGGTTTTATGTCAAATAGTAAATATAAGGGTATAGCTCCTTTTGTTAATTTTGTATCTATTAAGGTTTTGGATTATGAGTGCAAAGGAAGAGCAAGCATTGTGGCAAAAGGTATCCATTGGGCAATAGAAAATAAGGAAAAGTATAACATAAAAGTAATGAATATTTCAGTTGGAATTCAACAGGATGAAAAACAATATGATGAGGTGGCAATGGCAGCAGAAAAAGCATATAAAGAGGGGATATTAGTTGTTGCATCAGTAGGTAATATAAAAAACGAAGAGAATATTGATAATGAATCGACAGAAATATTTTCTCCTGCATATGTTGAGCCTGTTTTAGCTGTAGGCTCAACTCAAAATACCAAAGTCCGTAAAGATTTACAGTATAATGTTGCGAAATCTTCTTCCCATTGGACTACTTCCAATGGAAAAATCAAACCTGACCTTGTTGCTCCTGGAGGGAATATATTTTCTTTAAAAAGCGATATATATTACAAGGGAGATGGTTACATAAAAAGTGATAATACATACTCATTCAGTATTAACGGTACGTCTGCTTCCTGTGCAGTTGTTACTGGTATTGTCTCTGTTATGTTAGATAAGTTTCCTTCAAAATCTTTAGAAGAAATAAAAAAGGTATTGTTTAATAACTGCGTGAAAATTAAAAATGAAGATTATAAACAGGGAGCAGGATTTATTTATTTAAGAGAGGAGTATTTTAATTGAAGAAATTTTTTTTGAATGCTAGAAAGCCCTATATTATAGGTTCAATTTGTCTAATAGGGATCATTTTATGTGGAATATTTGTTTATTTTAATTGGTTTAAAAGCACAACTATGAATAAATATTTGATTATTGATGAAATAGTGTATTTTAATGACAGACAGTTTATTGCTCAATCAGTTAATCTTACGGCTATAAACTTGGGTAAACAAATTGGGGTTACTGATGAAAAGAATCAGGTATTTGAGATTTTAGGACAAAAGACTGATGAATGGATATGTATAAGACATGATGGCTTAGAAACTATTTACAAAGAAACCAATGTGCCATTTTTGATTGTTGAACGATTTAACACAAATAAAATTGTTGAACATGATGAAAGGCAGTTAAGTGGTCAACAAGTAACAATCACACAAACGGATACAATCTCAAAAGTTTTGTCATATATCAAAGATGAAAATATTGTTAATTATCCCCAAACCGAGACCGAAGAAAAGAAATTGAATTTATATTCGGAAAAGTTTCCAGGTCTATGCTTTATACTATATTATTTGCATGACAATGAGAATGATAATTGTTTTATCTATGATCCTAATTTAGAAAAAACTTGGAAGATCGGGCATGAATTAATGTAATTAAGCTTTTACAAGATATATTGTATACATAAATAAATGAAGGAAATATCAGTATAATTGAAGTAGTATATGCTATTGGTGAATATTATATAAGATTTAGGAGGTGATTATTTTAGTACTTAAAAAGCCATTGGCATAAACTATTTTTCAATATAATGCATTTGTTCAAAAATTATAGGAGGTTATAAAAATGAAAAAGAATGTAGCAAGGATTTGCATGCTGTTAGTTGTATGTATATGTATGTCGACATTGAGTTTAACTTCAATTGCTGAAAAAAAGTCCATAAAAGGTAAAGTATCTGTTTCAGTGGTTATTTCAAAGGGTGACATTAATGCATTTAAGAGTTCAATGGCTGATGCTAAAAAAGATGGTGAGAACTATTATAAGGACTTGATTGCAAATACAACTGATAAAGACAAGATTGATCAGTTAAAGAAAATGCTCGAATATTCTCAGTCAATAAATATTGACAATTTGTTTAATAGTAATGAAGATGGATCTGCAACTCTTGAAATACCATATGGTAATGCTGAGTTAGCCATAGATGGAAAAGAGGTAAGGACAGATGCAAAAGGAAATTATGAATTAGATAATATTGAGAATAAAGAGTATGAAGTATCTGTTTCAAGAGAAAATAAGAAGATAGCAAAACAAAAAGTTAAATTCGACAAACGTAAAAGTAATAATGACATAAAAATCACTAGATCTTTGGAGACACTTGGAGAAGGTATTAAGAGAATGGGTAATGAAATGGAAGCAGAGGGACAAGCTATAACCTATTATCCTAAAAGAGCTGTAGGTCAATATTATGGATATGGAGTCGGAAAATCGAAAATTTGGAAGGACACTAATGTTGTTGGTTGTAATAAGCATGATAAGGACTATGGTGAGTCAATATCTACAAAGCAATTTGCTCTTAGAAATTCAGACTGTTCAAAATCAGTTAAACTAGGTTTATTATCAATAGCAAATCCATTTTGGCCATTATATAGACCTTATCCATATAGTGAATATTGTGTTGATGAAGCAATCAGTAGTGACGATGGTAAAACAAATGTTTATTGTAATGGTAAAACTAAAATGAAAAATGGAACAAGCAAGGGTAGTCATATCAATTGTTCCTGGTTCTCTGGAATATCACATAGTGAATCATTCCATACGCACTAAATCAAGTTGTTAAATGAAAATGTTGGACCTTCATTTGGATTTAATTGCTGACACAGATAACGATCTATAAACCTTAATAAAAGCCAGCTGCGAAGTGACTGGCAGTAGAGCCATGTAGCAGCTGGATAAGTTCAATTCTAAAGTTATCTATATTTAGCACATCCAAATTACAAGTAATGGCTTGGAAATTAGTCTTATAGTAATTTAAGACTAATTTCCAAATTTAAATAACACAAAAAGTTAGTATATTTTCCTTAAGAAAAAAATAAAATTGAAATACTATAAGCGAAATTCAGCGTTTTAAAGCAAACAAATTTAATGGGAGGTGAATTATGAGAATTCGATATTATATAATAACTCTAAGTTTAATTATAGTGAGTTTATTTATGTTATCATCTTGTCAAAGTACTAATAATCAAAACAATAATGACAGTAGTAATGATAGTAATTTATTGGAGATGACATATAATGATAAAGATAGTGCGGTTACTATGACTCTAGAAGGTGAAAAATATTTTCTGGTTGGGGCTGCACCGGATAGTGCTGAGAGAAATCAAAAAATAGCAAAGGTTAAGACGGAAGATAATATACCAAATTCATATGCCTATACTATACAAGGTTATAATGATAGGGATTTTTTAATCGTTGAGGATCGTACTGTTGGATTAGATCTCTCTACTTATGTAAACGAGAAAATCAAGAGTATTCCATTCGAATTGCTAGCTGGCAATGTTATATTAGATGGAGACGAATTTATTAAATTTAATGATAAAAATTATTATTACTTTTCCAAAACTGCATCTGACTTTTTGGTTGATACAGAGCTTTCTCAAATTCAAAGGAATGGAAAAACAGTAAAAGCATATAAAGTTAAAGAGCAGCCTGAAAGCGAGTGGATAGCAGTAAAGGATGAATCTTTTTATAGTGAAGGTTATCTGTTGTATTGGATAAGAGGAACTTCTCTTCCAAGAGAGTATATTGAGATTTGGCGAACTAATGGTAAATAAAGTAGCTGCCATTTCTAATCTTGAAGCAACTGTAAAGGGCTGGCAAAAGTATACAATAAAGCTTTTATTGTATACTTTTCCAGCTCTGTTGCTTCAATACTGCTTTAAAGTTATTATCAGGTTCTTGTGGCTACCCATAAGGTTCCTAAGCACACCCATCTCATCCCTTCTAAAGAATGGGGGATGATTTTCCCAAGATTCGCTATGTCATAAATCAGAAGGAGATATTTATGAATATTGAGAAGAACGAATTTAATTCTGAATTTTGCAACGTAAAATATATTAAAGAAGACAATATAGTATTTCTTAAATGGAAAAAATTTTGCTGTTTTGATGATTACAGAAATCCAACATTATTTGCATTGGAACTGCTTAAGAAATACCCATATAGTAATTTTGTTGTAGATGCGATAAATGGATTTGAGGATGAAAAAGAGGATGTTGAATGGGGATTTTCTATTTTACTTCCAGCAATGTCAAAAACAAATTGTAGAAACGTTGTGTTTATCATAAATGAAGTAAATGAAATAGAAGAAGAGATGGACATGTGGACAAAAGAATTCAAGAAGTATTTTACAGTAAAAAAAGTTAAAAGTTATGAAGGTGCAGTTAAATTTATTGTTGGTTAGTGAACATAACTAAAAGAAGGTTAATTTGCATTCTTTATATGATGCGAAATTATGATATTTATATAATTCACCAATGAAAAGAAATTTAACGAGGTGCATAAATGAAAAATTTTAGAAGGCGTTATCCCTTGTTTTCGCTTTGCGGCTTAAACTGTGGACTGTGTTCAATGCATCTGGATAATTATTGTCCTGGTTGTGGTGGCGGAGATGGTAATCAATCATGTGCAATTGCAAGGTGCAGCCAACAGCATGGCGGAATTGAATACTGCTATTTGTGTGATGAGTATCCTTGTAAAAAGTATGATGGTATAGATGAGTTTGACTCCTTTATTACTCATCGCAATCAGTTAAGGGATATTGAGAAAGTCAAGAAAATAGGAATAGACTCCTATCAATACGAACTTTCAGAAAAAACAGAAATTTTAAAATATTTATTGGTAAACTATAACGATGGGCGTCGAAAGAGTTTTTTCTGCTTAGCTGTTAATCTTTTGGAATTGCAAGATTTAAAATTTGTAGTGGAACAAATTGCAGCTGAGACAGAATCCAATAATCTTGCACTAAAAGGAAAGGCTGCACTTGCAGCAAATCTGATTCAAACTATGGCATCGAGGCGAAATATTGTGTTGAAACTTAATAAGAAAGCCAGTAAAAAGTAGGTTAAAATCTCTTATTACGTCTAGGTAATTATGGCGTATGCTACACCATAATTTCTTGCGACAACGATCAATGTTGCATAATCACATGGTAGGGCTTGTAACTTGCAAATAGTTGGCGTGGGTCTAGTTGTTTGAAAATCAAAAAGTACTATAGGTCCATCATGTAATGATTGATTCTTTTTTATCATTAAGTGTTGGTTGATGTTTTTCGATATATAATTCGACAATTTCAGTTATTTGAAGGGAGATAACTTTATAGGGAAAGATGCATATTTTCGAGAGTTTATGTTTATATTTTTTAGTCTATAGAATTTTCGATATTTTTATCAACTTTGCGTTAATAGATGTCGATATTTATAGCACTAAACACTATTTAAGGAGGCCCTCCGAATGAATTCAAAAGATATTATTGCAAGAAGTCGTAAGGAATCCGATGCCTTTTCACTAAAATGTATGAAATTCTGTGCAGTTCTTGCTGTAATTGACTTTATCCTTCTGGCAATTAACAAAAAAGGAAACACAGATGCCGGAGATAATTTAATCCTTCTATCCGCAGCAGCCGCATTAATTCCGTTTTTATATTATAAACTCTCGAAAGACAAGCAAAATTTTGTTTTTATTCTGCTGATAGCTACAGAACTTATTTCTATTGGATTATACGTGAGCTCCTGGATCTATGCGGCACCGGCACTGCTACTTCCATTTGTTATCGGAACAATGTATTATGATTCGAAAATTCTAAAAAAACTGCTGTTTATTAAGATTCCAACTCTAATAGCTACGTCATTTTTATTGTATTTTCTATATAAAGGAAATGTTATTATAGATGGTGTCATATTCACAAAGCAATTGGCTATGGGGTCGGCTGAATATTATTTAATACAGCTGATTGGGTATGGCTATCTTTTTATGTTTCTGTCAAGAAAAACCAAAAGTGTATTAGACAATGCTTTAGAGCAAAGTGAAAACAGTGAAGCCTTATTAAAAAAGGTTATGGATAACGCCGAAAGTATAAATAAAAGCATTAATGATTTGTACAAATACATAAATAACAGCCACGATTTAGTAACGGATATTACCAGTACAGCATATTCTATTTCTGCTAAGTCCGAAACAATGGCCGTAAAAGCTGAAGAGAGTCAAAATTATATAAATCAGATTAAGTCACATATTGATAAAACCATGGAGAATTCTACTTCTATTATAAAACTAACAAAGTCTATGAGTTCCATTACCGAAAAGAATCAGGACAATATAGATGATATAGTGAATAAAGTTAACAATATCAAAACATCCAATCAACAGACAGTCACACAATTTGAATATATAAGGCAGAACAATCTAAAAATAAATGAGGCACTTAAGATTATAAATGCTGTGTCAGAACAAACTAATCTTTTGGCACTAAATGCTTCTATTGAAGCTGCCCGGGCTGGAGAAGCAGGAAAAGGATTTGCAGTTGTAGCAACGGAAATCAGGAAGCTGGCAGACCAGTCTAATGCTTCTGCAAAAAACATTACAGATATTTTGAGTAAAATGAGTGCCGGAACAAATCAATCTATAGAAGCTGTTAATTTTACAGAAGCAAATATCCATGCTACCATTGAACTTTTGGAAAATACCAAGGGGGACTTTTCGAAAATGTTTAGCTGTCAGAAATCTGTTATAGATGAAATAATGAACTCGGAAAACCTTATACAACAACTGGAAGATTATGTTCAAAATGTGAAATCAGTCTTGGGAGAGACCCTTTCTGAATTTAAGACTACTTCATCAAATATATCAGGTGTTTCCAGTGTTTTGGATGAGCTTAATAAATCCTTCAAAACAATTGCTGATTTTGCAAAAGATGTTCAATCAAGCTCCAATAGCCTCATAGAATCTTAATGAACAGTAATGCTATTTTCGAAAGGACACATTGAACTTTTTCAATCTGTCCTTATTAATGTTCTCCTTAACATCACCCGATAATACTTGGAATCTCCCGGCTAAAGAAATATTAATATTGAAATAAAAAAGAATTGCTGGTAAATGATTGCTACCAGCAATTCTAATTTTAAAAAATATATTAAATTACAAAAACACCCCAAATCATAGGTCTAAATGGTACTCCTTTATATTTTTGATAGGACAACCTTTAATAAAATAGCTTTTAATAGTATCAGGAAGACTATTAACTACTGACTGTATATTTGCATTTAAAAGAGAGTAATCACAGTATGTCTGCAGGTGAGCACTTATGTTCAGTTTTTTAGTGTTTTTGCGAAGTTGAGTTAATATAACAAAATCTGGTGATGTATTTTGTACAAATTCTATACCATTTAGCATCCAGAATAACCACTGGGAACCGATGTCGGAGTGATCGATCTTTGCATTACTTAACGAATACTGGAATGGACCAAGTACCAATCCGGCATTTGATTTAGCCTTTGCTGATACCTCGGCAGTTTTCATCAAACTTGCAGCCTCAATATTAGGATTAGTTGCAAACTGAAAGTTCTCATCAATATTGATAGCAACAGAACCGTTAGTATGAATAAAGTACATATGCTTTTTATCAGGCAATATTTGAAATACTTTTGGATATCTTTGAGGATCATCAGGATCAGCATGAAAATCAATAATAGCTTCAAGTTTATTGAAGGCCCAGCCACTCTTTTTTATAAATTCAATAGGGAAACGAATCCAGTAAAAGTCATAATCTTCTGAAAATTGACTGAAAATGTGGGGAATATTCCGCTTCTTATCAATAAAATCTTTGTCGGTTATTTTATAAACTTCAGGCTCATTAGCAAAAGAAGCTCTGTCCTCTGCAAAAGTTCGGATTATATCACCTTCAAAAGACTTGGGTAAAACTTCTGATGATAGAGTATTATAATTAGATGAAGCAGTTGTGTTGTCAGGCTTTAAATTTCCACTCAGAACAGGCTTTTTGTCTTTTAGCTCATCGGCAAGTTTGGCAGCTTCATTTATCAATGCATCTCTATCAATATTGCTTAAGTCTACAGAGAAATCATATGTTTTAAACATGTTTACAAAGCTCCTCTCCATGTATATTCTATATGAAAAGTCTTAATAATCTTACATTTGTCAGAGCAAATAACGAACGCTTTTACGGGATTTGCGATAGACAAATGTAAAAGATTATTCACTTTTCATGTATAATATAATTTATCGGTATATATTGTATTTTGATTAATTACATATTAAATACATTGGAGGACATGTCTTAAGTGTGACACAATGTTAGATTAAAAGTCTTAATAATCTTACATTTGTCAGAGCAAATAACGAACGGTTCAACGGGATTTGCGACAGACAAATGTAGGAGAATAATCACTTTTAATATACATTAAATTATTTATGAGATTTTCTATATAGATCAAGTGCTGCCGGGAACATTAGTGATATAATGCTTCCGCCTATGGCAAGCATAGCAAGTATTATATCCCCCAATCCTTCCATGCCATCTGAAAACCATCTGGCTTTAACTATGAAAATTACCCCTGATGAAAATAATATTATGCCAGGTACGTATTTTGGTATACGCTTGCTCTTCTCAAATCTGTATATAAGAACTGATATGCCTGAAAAGACTATTCCTATTATCAATATATATAATATAAATTGGACCATTGTTTGTCACCTACCATTTCTTCCTGATATTATTTTACCCTAATAATCTAAAAAAGTATCAGATTTCATGTTTAGAAATTTATAAACCAAATTAGCATCTTTATAATATATTATATAAAAAGTTAATAAACTCTATCAGGGGAGGTAGCAATTATGCCAAGAGTACCACAAAACTGTCCTCCTGCATTTCTTGGGAGATATACCGTACTTCCAGGTGATACATTTTATGCTATTTCACAAATGTTCAGAGTAAGAATAGAAGCACTTGCAGCTAATAATCCTCATATTTCAAATCCAAATATCTTATTCCCAGGGGATATTCTTTGTGTGCCAGGCCTGATTCCTTATCCATGCTGTATTCGTTTACAGCCCCAAGATCGGGTACCGTTTGGTACTGGGGGAGTGGCGTATATAAACTTTGCTCCTAGAGGAGGGCAAGCGGTAAGTTTTATGGCAACATTGCCGCAACCCACATTCTTTGGTAATTATAATATGTATACAGGGGATATATTCATACCTGGGATTGGAGGTTTTGGAAACCAGATGTTTCCTAGTCCGGAGGATCCGCCAACGTGGTCAACAAGGGTAGAACTTCCCACTGTTGCATCAATAACATTAAACTCACGATTGGCAATTAGTACATTCAATTCTTTAACTGGAGCAACAGGATCGGTAATAGTTATAGGAACCATCAGGGAAGGAATCTGCTTGTAGTTGAAACTTGTATCTGTTCCCTTCAAGGCTATTGAGAGTAGTAAATATAGTATTTATTGAGTTTTAAGACTAAACCAAAAGGTGCTGCTTTTTCCGTTGAGTGAAGATTCCACACCATATTCGCCACCATGCAGCTCGATTGTCTATTACTTCAACTCGTACATATTCCTCTGATACAATTTGCCGAATGGTTATAGTTTTATAATAGCCTGTGAAGTTAATGGCATTGACCAAAAGGTTATAAAAGGCTTGGTTTATATTGACTTCATCAGCTGAAATAATAACCTCATGTTCATATGTAAATGTAATCTTATAGCCGTCTTTTTTAACTAGCTCTGCAATCCACAAGGTTGTTATATTTATACTTTGTGTAATATTAAAGGGAACTTTATTTAGTTTATGTACTCCAGAATTTAATTTAGATATGTCAAGCACATCATTAACAAGGGATGTGAGTCTAAGTGTTTCATCCATGGTAATCCAGGTCTGTTCCTATGTAATTCCACCTTTTTTAGTTCTTCTGATGCAGTGTTTAGGGTATATGAAATTTGTGAGAAATTGTATAGAGATGTTTAGAATATGATATAACGATAAATAAAGAAATGATATTTTAAGTAGTCCCGCATTAATCGCATGCAGGACTACTTTTCTAATGTCTGGAATCAGCCTTGGTTATAACTTTCAGATGTGGCGTTAAAGTGCTTTGCAATACATATAACATCAGACATGTTTATGGCATCATCTAAATTAAAGTCACAGCTGGCATTAAAGTCTTGAGCTCCTTTTGTAGAATTGAAGCACTTGGCGAGTTCCACTATATCAGTCATATTTATTGCACCATCTGCCTTTGTGTTTATAGGAATATCACCAGCCCATATTTCGAGGGGAACATCCTTTGAACCCATTTGACTGTTTGTACTTCCTGAGACATTGGATATGATCCTTGACAGGTAGCCGGCCTTTGATATCTGTACATTATATGAAGATGTCTTTGAAGGCACATTATCAATTTTAAAATAACCACTGCTATCTGTAGCTGTACCAAAGGTTGTGCCTGGAATTTCAACCTTGAATCCTGCTTTTATGGAAGCGTTGGCTGAAGTGACTGATGGATTGATGTAGCCCGATAAGGATATGGTTGGGGCAACAGGTGATCCTTCAAGGACAATATGGTATGCTGATAGGGCAGGGAGGGTATATGTAAACTTGTTGCCTGTTATTGAAGTTATACCTGTACGTTGTGTTATAGTTGAACTGCTTGAATCAAAGCCACAGACACTGCCTGTTTTGTAGCTTGATTTACTGTTAATTGTAAAATTAAAGTTTGCAACACTATCATAACTTTTGTTCATTACCACTATATGAAGCTTGTTGTCACTGCTTCCAACAATGGATGCATAAACTGAGCTGTTGGTAATATCAGATGTATCACATTTAACACTTGAATCTCCATATTTAGAGCCTTTACCGTCATAGTTCCTATAAAGATTAAATCCGGAAGCAGTATATGATCCGCCGCCCCAGATGTTTGCAGCATACACGCCGTATTTACCGAAGATACCTAATACATCTGCTTGTGCAATTCCACCGGTTATATGATTATCAGCACCATAGGAATACTCGGTGAAAGCAAGTTTGGTACCTGGATAATATTTGTCAATTGAGGTTTTAATGTTCGGAATGATCGGGAGGAATTGACTGAACCATTGGGCAATCCAGCTATCTTCCTTATATGTTGTATCCCACAAAGTACGTGGTGCCTGAAGGCGGGCTTTATTACAGTCTATGTTTGTAGTATCGTTGGTTGTGATTCTTAATCCGCCGCCCTGAGCTTCCGGGTACCAGTGGAGATCAAGAACATCAAGGAGTCTTTTTCCCTCTGAGTCCGAAGATTTTTTCATATTGTCAAGATAATAGTCAAGAAACCATTTATAGCTGCCTTTAACGGATTCCCAATCAGGTGCAGTCTGAAAATCATAATATGCTCCAAAGCCATAGAGTACTGCTCCAAAGACTTCAGCAGCTGGGTCAAGCTTTTTCACAACTTTGGAAAGCTCTATGTTTTTATTGAGAATTTCTGAACAGGTTGGTTGATTTGGGTGGATTCTTGCATGTGTGTGCGGCCATAAAGCAGGTTCGTTATCAATCGCATAAGCTTTAATACCCATAGGCGTAGATGCACTTCCATATTTATTTGTTAGAAAATTAATCAGTTCATTCATATACACATTGTCATCTGTAGTGTCTGGAGTAATGGAAAGGGAAGATCCTTTATTGAACTTAACTTCCTTCCAGCGAGCTGACGGTGCTACTTCGGTTTCAGTAACAGTACCTTTGGAGTCAGCTGAAACATATCCTGCAGCCTGCAGGGTAACTAAGGAGTATGGAATGTTTTCTGCCTGGTTCTGGTCGTGAAATGTTGTTATAACTGAGGCGGGCTGAGACCACTGCTCTTTGGGTACGTTCCCGTTACTTAATAAAAATGTATCGCTAGAATGCTGCCAATCACTTCCGGCACTTGAGAAGTTGTTTTCCCAATTGTAGCCTGTCATTCTGTTTCCTCCAAGCCTTTTCGATGTTATTGATGCATCGTTGAAATCCCAGTTTCCGCCGTATATAAGCTGGCTTATGGGTGTTATGTCCTTGGTGGTATCAATACTTACATTAATATTGAGATTTGCAGCATTTGCAGGAGTGTATGGAATTGCTACTGTAGCCGATATTAGTGTAAATGCTACGAAAATACTTAATTTTCTGATCATATTTTGTCCCCCTTTAGAAGATTGTACACTTTTAATATAATTATAGCATTAATATTAATTAAGTTAAATCATGGAACATGTCTCACATAAGAGCAAGGGCAAAAGAGGTATTGGGTAAAAATTGTGCATGGTGTAAAACTGTGTCATGTTTCAATGCGACAATATAATCTCTTGTTAAAGCCAAGTTCCAAGTATTAATATTATATTATAAATATTTATTAACACTTTCATTATAGAATATAGAGAATTGTAGGAGGTGCAAAATGATGGAAGAGGGTAAAAAAACTGTTGGCAAAAAGGCAATAATAATTTGGGTAGGGATTTTTTTAGCAGGCCTAATATTTTTGACTTTTGGAATTACCCATGAATCATTGTGGTACGATGAGTCATACTCAGCGGCTATAATTAACCATTCCATTCCTGAAATTTGGTCTATCGCAGGAAGTGACAGTCATCCGCCGTTGTATTTTATTTTCCTAAAGATTTTTACAACAATTTTTGGCGATGGGGAGTTTGGATTAAGGCTTTTCTCTGTTTTAGGTGTATTGGCATTGGCAAGTCTTGGAATAGGTCCTGTAAGACGTATATTTGGAGTAAAAGCAGGTCTCATTTATTCATTTTTGGTGATAACTCTGCCTATTAACCTATCCATGGCCCAGGAGACCAGGATGTATACATGGGCGGCATTTTTTGTTGCGGCATCAGGGTTATTTGGGTATTTGGCAGTTAGCGAAGGAAAGAAGATTAACTGGGTAAAATTTGGATTATGTACGGTTCTTGCAGCCTATACGCATTATTATGCACTCATGGCTGTAGCAATTATCAATATCATCATACTTTTATCAATTTTAATCAAGAAAAAGGATGTAATTGAACCATTCATGGTAACTGCTATAATCAGCGTCATATCTTATTTGCCGTGGATGTACTATTTGACACAGCAGGTATCCAAGGTATCGAAGGACTTCTGGATACAACCTGTCACCTTTGAAACCATAGTAAGTACACTAATTTTTCCTTATGGAAATAAGTTTTTTCCATTGATGACATTTGCTTATATATTGGCCTTTTTGTTCCAGGCTCTAATAATTTGGGGAATTATTAGAGCTGGAGTAAAGAAGTATAAAGAAGGTAAAATGGCTGTTTTGGGTGTCGTTGTATTTATACTCACACTGGCTTTCGGAGTGACAGCTTCATTTATTATAAGACCAGTGCTTGTTGAGAGATATATTGTTCCGGTAGTTGGAATAATGATAGTTGCTGCAGCCTATGGAATTTCACTTTTTAACAAGAAACCGGTTATAATAGGTGTGTGCCTTTTGATTACTGCATTATCCATTCCTCAGATTGTGGATATTTACACAAAACGTTTTAATGGCCCTATGTTTGAGGTAAAGACATATATGCAGGAAAATATGAAAAAGGATGATATTTTCATACATACCGATGAGCATACTTTTGGAACCTTCTGTTATTATTTCCCTAGCAGTAAGCACTATTTATATTTAGAGCCTGGTACTAATGGCTATAGTGGTTATGACGCATTTAAACAAAACGGAACAAGTGGCCATGATTTCAATGAATTTATAAAGGAAAGCAGTAATGTATGGCTTGTTACAAGAGTTAACTCTCAGGGTGAGAGCACTTTTTACGCACTATTAGGGTCAGGACAGTTAAATTCCACAGGAGTTATGAAAGACTTCATTATTGATCCTTCCTGGTATGGAGTCAAGGTGGAAAAGGTTACAGCCGGTCAGTAATTAGAGAATGATTTAAGAATAAAAAAAGCACCTGTATGTTTTGCAATAATCATTTTACATTTTTAATTATTACAAAACATACAGGTGCTTTTTTATTATGTAGAAAAATTTCTTGTAGGATTTTGCTGGCAAATTATTATGATGTGCAAAAAAATGCTGCATTTCAAACAGACAATATATTTACTTGAAAAAAGGGGCGAATAAGCATTAATATGATGTTAGGTTAATGAAAACCTTGAGATAAGTACAAAGAATATCCGGATATCATTGTTTTATTTCATTTAGAATTATTATTAAACGGGTGAAAGGGGTGTTCATGTGTTTAAAAACTTTTCAATAATATTGGTTGGTGTTATGTGTATATGTTCAATTTCTGTTAGTACAAGTGCGGCCCCAATTAATGTCAAATCAAGCTGTTTATTTAATATTAGTAAACCAGGATATAACTACTCTTTGAAAAACAACTATAAATGGAATAAGATTGCAAGGTGCAAATCTTATTTGCCCAAGGAAGATCAGCAAATTAAAATGAAATTGGAAGAGTATCTTAATGCAGCAGTAAAATACAATAATTTTCAAGGTGCAGTACTTGTTGAGAAGGAAGGCAAAGTAATTCTTTCAAAGGGTTATGGGATGGCGGACTATGAAAATACCATACAAAATACCAGTTCAACCAGATTTGCAATAGGTTCAATTACAAAGCAGTTTACTGCAATGGCTATAATGCAGCTTTATGAAAGAGGCAGGCTGAAACTTGATGATAAGTTATCCAGGTACTATCCGGATTTTCCAAGAGGAAATGAAATCACAATCCATCAGCTGCTTTCCCATACTTCTGGTATTGTTAATTATACAATGCTTCCTGAGTATTGGCAGATTGATCCATATAAAATAACTAAAGATGATATATTTAAGCTTCTATATAATAACCCGTTGGACTTTAAACCTGGCGAAAGGTGGAATTACAGCAACTCCGGATATGTTTTGCTGAGTGATATAGTTGAAAAGATTACGGGAAAAAGCTATGAGGAATATCTGGATAAAAATATATTCAAGCCACTGAGGATGAAGAATTCGGGATTATGCATGAGCCGTGACAAGCTTAATATTAAAACAGTAGGATACGATGGATACTTGGATATTCAGCCGGTAGACGATACAATGAGCTTTAGAGGATCGTTTGGAGCAGGTTCTTTGTATTCGACAGTTGAGGATTTATATTTGTGGGAAAAAGCATTAGATACTGAAAAGCTTGTGAGCAAGAAGACAATGAATAAAATATTTACTCCTTATTTTGAGACATTTATGGGTGCATACGGATATGGCTGGTACATAAAAGGTGAGGACAAGGAAAAAACCGCTTTTCACGATGGCATTATCGCAGGTTTTCATTCTATAATATCAAAATATATCGGTATTAATTCGGCATCAATAATTTTAAGTAATAAAAGCATAAACGGTTCGACAATCTATAAAGTTGAGAATGATATTAACAGCATACTACTTGGCAAAGACATAGAACTGCCTAAAGAGAAAGCGACTATTAGGCTGGATGTTAAAAAAATTGACAGACTTCTTGGTACATATAATATCGAACCAGGATATGATGTGGTTATAACCAGAGAAGGGGAGCATACATATGTAACATTTACAGGTATGGAAAGAATAGAACTTTACCCCATTTCAGAAACTGAGTTTTTCCTAAGGAATATGGATTTGACTTGTACATTCGAGATAGGGGAAAACAATGAAGCAAAATCAATTGAAATTAATCAAAGAGGTACCATATATAAAGCAATAAAATAAATATTTTTTTTCATTGATATATAACGGACTTGTGGCTGTCACCATTCCACAAGTCCTTTAAGTTAATAAAAGATGCATATATATGCTAAAGCTTGTGTTACACCCATTGCTTATGAAAGTTTTTCGTTTTAAAATAAATAAAATTATTTTATAATTTTCAAACTACGACACAATATATATAGTTTCATCGAATTCTATCATAGAGCGTATAATGAAATTTACATTTTATTTATGTAAATTATAAATATTATATTCATTATAGGAGGGAATTAGAAATGAAAATGAAATTAAAAAGGCTGCTTGTATTGATTTTGGTTTGCGTTGTTGCTGTAACATCTATCAATTATACAGTAATAACTCGAGCAGCAAGTGACGTAGCTGTGAATCTATCATCAGAAAAACAATTGATTAGAGGTTTTGGAGGAATTAACTTTCCGACTTGGATTGATGATTTAACAGCACCTCAAAGAGAAACGGCTTTTGGTAATGGTGAGAAGCAGTTAGGATTTTCTATTTTAAGAATCCATGTTGACCCAGATAAAGCTAATTGGCCAAAAGAATTGGATACTGCAAAAGCAGCAATTAAAAACGGAGCAATAGTTTTTGCTTCACCATGGAATCCTCCAAGTGAAATGTGTGAGACTGTAGGTGGCAAAAAACGGCTTAAATATGATAAGTATGCTGCATATGCACAGCATCTTAACGATTTTGTTGCATACATGAAGGGAAATGGTGTGGAGTTGTATGCTATTTCTGTGCAAAATGAGCCTGATTATGCAGACCAGTGGACTTGGTGGAGTGCACAGGAAATGCTTAACTTTATGAAGAATAATGCTGGATCAATTAATTGCAGGGTAATAGCACCTGAGTCATTTCAATATGTAAAAAGTATGTCTGACCCTATATTGAATGATGATAAAGCTCTTGCAAATATGGACATCCTTGGTGCTCACCTTTACGGCACTCAAGTCAGCCAATTCCCTTATCCTCTTTTCAAACAAAAAGGTGCGGGAAAAGAGCTGTGGATGACTGAAGTATACTACCCAAATAGTAGTAGTCCTGCGGATACCTGGCCAGAGGCATTGGATACTGCGGTTCATATGCACAATTCCATGGTAGAGGCAGAGTTTCAGGCCTATGTATGGTGGTACATACGCAGGTCATATGGTCCTATGAAAGAAGATGGAAATATAAGCAAACGTGGATACATGATGGCTCATTTTTCTAAATTTGTTCGTCCTGAATATAAAAGAGTTGATGCAACAAAGAACCCCGATACAAACGTTTATGTATCTGCTTACAAAGGGGATAACAAAGTTGTTATTGTTGCAATTAACAAAGGAACTAGTGCAGTTAGTCAGAAATTTAATGTTCAAAATGCAGCAACTTTATCAAAGGTTGCTCCGTGGGTTACTACAGGAAGCAGTAATATGGCAGCTGGAGCGTCCATAAGTGTATCGGCAGGTTCCTTTACAGCTCAACTTCCGGCACAGAGTGTTACTACTTTTGTAGGAGAATTGGCAGCTTCTGCAACAGCAACTCCTACATTTACTCCTACTACTGCAAAGACACCAACCCCAACATCAATTAGTTATGATATAAACAATGACGGTGTAATAAACATGTCCGATGTTATATTAATTGCTGTGAAGTTTAATAGCGTAAGAGGAGATGGCAAATATACTGATTTATGCGATTTGAATAGAGATGGTGCAATAAATATGGCTGATGTTATACTTATAGCGGGTAAATTTAATAAGACTGCTTAAAGCTATTATATAGTTCTTATAAAGTAGCTTCATGCTTAAAGAGTGTGAGGCTACTTTATTTCTATCAATTATATATAATGGACATTTTTAATTTAGAAAAGGAGGAATAAATACATTAAAGGTCTATATCAGAGTATGGAGGAGGATAAAAAGTATAATTTACGTAAATGAGTTTATAATAAACTTTAAAGGTGTTGAGATAAGTCTTGAAAGGTGGTATATTAAATAAGCTGTCGCCGAGACGCTGCTGAAACAAAGTGGTAAAGTGAGAAAATAAAAAAGTGTTGACAGCGAAAAAAGATTGTGATAGTATGTACAAGTTGCTTCTAACGAAGCGTTGGACTTTGAAAAGTAAACAGTGTAAAAAGACGAAAGAAACTCGTTAATTTTAAGATGAAGCTCTATGAGCTAAATCAAATTTGAGTAACTTGCGAACTTTATAAAAGTCAGTAAGTAGTTAAAATT
>JAEYYB010000166.1 GCA_023430975.1 Bacillota bacterium
ATATTCGCAAGTATCAAAACAAAGAAGAAACCGTACGCTACAAACCTAGTGTGTAGAAGGGTTCTAGTATTCGCATTATCAAATATGTTGGTTTATTATGGGGTTAACTTTTAACTCTTGAGTATATAATTACATAATTATTATTTGCTAAAGATAAACAGCTGAAAACCTTAAATTAACCAACTGTAAATTGGCTGGCATTAGAGATATGTAGCATCTGGATAGATTCAAATTAAAAGTTGTTTATCTATAAAGAGGTGTTAGAATGAATAGTTATAATAGCAAAAAGATTACCGGATACTTACCCAATGAAACACCTTCTTGGTGGAGGACATTTCTGCTAGGATTTCAACATGCTATAACAATGTTTCCAGCTACTGTTTTACTACCCTTGCTAGTTGGCTTCGATATTGGCATTGTATTATTTACAACTGGATTATCAACTATAACTGCACTAATACTCTCAAGAATAACTACTGGAAAATTTATTCCCTTATTTTATGGTTCAAGCTTTACTTATACAGCTGCTCTTCTTACAATAACGCATGCAAACTTCGGGATTTATGCAGGTGATAGTGTTAGGCTAGCTCAGGTAGGAATAATAGCTAGTGGTGTATTTAACATTGTTATTGGAGTATTGATTAAATTGTTCGGCAAAAAAGCTCTTGATAAAATTTTACCTCCGATAATTACTGGAACTGTTGCTCTTGCAATAGGAGTAAACCTTTCTGGACATGCTCTAAAATTAGCATTTTATAATGACACAAGTGAAGTGTCAAATAAATTCATTTTTGTTGCTGCTATAACATTATTCTCGACTATATTCTATTCTTATTATCTTAAAGGCCGAGGATTTTTTGGGCTTTTACCAGTTTTGTTTGGAGCGGTTACCGGGTATCTTGCTAGTTATTGTATGGGTATGATTAACATTAGTTTGTTGTATAAAACTGATTGGATACAGATTCCTTTGTTCACCTTTCCTGATTTTAAAAATCAGCGTATTATTGAAGTGATTTTTGGCATAGGAATTGTATCAGTTGCTACGATACCTCAGTCTATTGCTAGGCTTTATCAAATAAGTATATATGTTGATAGACTTGCAGATGAAAAATCAAAACCAAGATATAATTTAGAGAATCATGCATCCATAAATATGATGCTAGATGGAATGAGTGACTTTTTAAATGGCTTGTTAGGTGGAGTAGGTAGCACTGAATACGGCGAAAACAATGCCTTAATGGGGGTAACACGCAATTATTCGGGACCTGTTTTAATAGTAGCAGGTTTATTTGCTATTCTGTTTAGCTTTATAGGCAAATTACAAGGACTTATAATGACAATACCTGCGTGTGTGTCTGGAGGACTGTCAATATATTTATTTGGTGTAGTTGCAATGCAAGGTATAACAATATTACAAGAACGTGCTGTCGATTTATTTGAGCCAAAGGAATTAGCAATAGGTTCTGTAGTGTTGACAATATCAATTGGCGGACAAATAATTAGCGGAGGTAGTATACCTGTTATTATTCAAGGTATCTTTCCAAATGGAATACCAGCTATTGCGGCTGGTGCTTTGTGCGGTATTTTTATTAATGTTATATTTCTAGTATTTCCTAATAAAAGTTCAAGCAAAAAACTAAAAGGTTAGGGTGTATAATTTTATGAATCCTAAAGACAAAGAAACAGATACATATATGCAAATTCTTGGCAACTTAGAAGAAAATTTGATGTTTGTGCGGCAAAGACAGAGTGAATTCGTACTTCCCACTGACATACCATTACAATTATTAAGAGAAGAGAAGAAAATTGAGGAAAAGATAAATGAGATTAAAATGCTATTAAATATTGGACAAGTAAAAGAAATTAATGAAGAAAAAAATAATAGCCTCTTAGATAAAAAATCTTTAGAAGAAGGCTTGTGGATTTATTTACGCAATCTAATTAATAAGTTTGAAAATTGGAATGATTTATATACACCTTTAATGATAGAAACTAATCATTCAGAAAATATAAGCAAAGAATTAAATCTACCAATTAGGTTTTCTACTGATAAAAGTACTACTATTGATATATTTAAGGCATTCGAGAGTCACAATAACTTTATAATTGTTGGTGATCCCGGTTCAGGTAAGACAACTTCCCTAGAATTTTTAGCACTTATATTTGCAAGAAATGCTTTTAAGTCTCCTGGTTTTGAACAAAGTAAGATACCTGTTTTGATTAAGTTAAATTTATTTGATGGTAATATCAATGCATTAATCAAAAAGCATTTTAAAGACTTTGGTTATGAAATTGATGATAATATTTTAAAATATTTATTAAATGGTCATTTAGTGTTTCTTATGGATGGACTTAATGAAATATCTATCTTATTATATAAATCAGCTCTGTCAATAATTAGGTCATTTTATACACAAAATTTAGCTAATAAATTCATTTTTACTTCAAGAGAATATAACTATAACGATGAACTCTCTATTCCTATATTAAAAGTTCTAGAATTGGATAAGAATAGTATTATTAGTTATGTTGATAAATATATTAAGTTGTTTAAAGTAAGTGATATAAATGGAACAACTTTTTTTAATCTATTAGACAATAAATTGCTAGAAATTGCACATAATCCACTTATGTTGTTAATGTTACTCAAAGTTTATATTAAAAACAAAGTAATTCCATCTAACCGAGGACTTTTGTATAACAAATTTATATTGCAGATTTTCGATGAGTGGGAGAATATTGATGGTAAAAAAGAAAGAGGTGCTGTTTTTAAAAGTGAAGTAAAGATGAAAGTCCTTTCTAAAATAGCATTTGATATGATAAAAGACAATAATAAAGTATCAACATCAAAGGCCAATGTAATATCTTCAATTAGTTCTTCAACTGATCAAAATTCAGACATGTTATTAGATGAATTGTTAGTAAATAGAATAGTTATTTTATCGGATGGAATATTAACGTATCCTCATCAATCCTTTCAAGAATTCTTCGCAGCTAAACATCTTGAGCAACTATACATTGAAAAACAGGATATTTCATTTGCTTATGATACTTTCGGGTGGGAAGAACCAGTTATATTTTTATCTGGATTGCTAGGGGATTCTAGTGATATTATTTTTGATGGTATTATTGATAAAAATTTATATCTTGCAGGAGAAGCAATCATGTCTTCGCAATTTGTAGATGAAAAGATAAAAATAGCCGTATTACAGATTTTATATGAAAAATTAGACGATCCACTTGAACGTACAAAGGAAGCTAGCCTTTCCTTAATTAAAAAAATTGATGCAGATGGTAAAATTTACGATAAAGTATGCGAAATTGGACGTGGATTATCAGAAAATGAGCTTCTAGAAGGGTTGGATTCAGAAAATTGGTTTATAAAATTAAGTGCTTTAATTGGCCTTGCAAAAATGGATAGTAAAAGAGCTGCACCAAAACTTATTATGATGTTAAACAATGTTAATGAAAAGCCAGTTATTCGCTGGAGAATATCAAATGCATTTCGTCAAATACAAAAGGATAGCAAAATAATAGAAAATTTAATTGACTTATGTAAAAACCCTGACGACAGGATTCGATGGCCTGCACTTCATGCACTTGGCACTACAGATTATGCATATAAGTATGATGAAAAAAGTATTTATAAGATACAAAATCTGCTTGAATGGATAATAGAAAATGCTGAAAGTAAAAATGTGCGTTATGGTGCAGTTCGTGTATTAGGAGAAATATGTTCTGAAAATGGAACTAGTCTAATATGTAAGTCTTTATTAAATGATATTAGTAATGAAGTTAGAGAACGTGCAGCAGCAGCACTGGGCAAAATTGGTGACCCTACATGTAGTGATTTCTTATTAAAAGCTTTTGGGGATTCCGATTGGCGTGTAAGGCGTGAAGCTATACGTAGCTATGGTAACCTTAAATTCATAAGCTCAGAAAAACAGGAATTTCCTAAGCAGCTACTATCAGCATTAGAGGATACTAATTGGAAAGTTATTCAAGCTGCTATTGAAACAATCGGTAAATTAAAAATCAAAGGCTCAAGAGATATTTTAATGCAATACGCTAAAAGTGCTAATGCAAGTTTAAATGAAGCTGTATCAAAAGCTATCTTATCATTATAAAAGTTTATTTGTATTAGATTGGACATACACTATTAAAGGAGAAAATGGAATATGAGAAGTGGAAATATAGCTGTATTCGGAACAATTTCTTTAGATTTAACATTTAATATTTATAGCCTTCCTAATATTGATACACAAAGTATTTTTGCTAATGAGTATAATGAATCTCATGGTGGAGCAGCTGCAAACGTATGTGCATATTTAGCAGGAACTACGCTAATTGATACTTTACTTATAAGTGCTATAGGTAATGACGAAACAGGAAATAATTTGATTAAATACATAAACCAATGTGGAGTTAATACTTCAGGGGTTATGGTATATTCTAGCTGTAGCAGTTCTAGAATATGTACATTAATAGAACCTTCTGGTAAGCGAATGCACATAGTATTTCCTGGGGCAATTGAAAAGCTTAATATCAATGATATACAAACAGATATTTTGGATAAATATAGTTATTTATATATAGCTCCAAATAAAAGAAGTGATATTTCAAATTATCTGGCTCAATATTGTAAAACTAAGGGTATTTGCACTATCTTTAATCCTGGGCCAGCTTATATGATGGACGATACAAGAATAAAAGAAGCGTATGATATTTTCAAGAATATAGATATATTAATTTTAAATGAATATGAATCGAGATGTTATTCTGGAAAAATAGAGTTTTCGGAAATCTCAAATAAATTACTTAACGCAGGTCCTAGCATGTTGGTTATAACAACCGATAAAAAAGGAGCAAAAGTTTTTACTACAGCAAATGAATATGTCCATAAAGGATTTCAAGTAGAAGAAATTAACTCCATTGGGGCAGGAGATGCATTTTCAGCTGGTTTCATTGGTATGCTTGCAAAAGGAAAGAATGTTGAATATGCACTCACTTTTGCAAACGGATTAGGCGCATGGAAGGTCCAAAATAGCGGAACTAGAGATTGTATTCCATCTATAAATGATATAACTAAATTTATGCAAATACACTCAAAAAAATAAATGCCACATCACTAGTAAAGCCTGTAATGGTCAACATTCAATAAGAATGGCATAAAAAGTGCTCAAAATTACTTGGCAATCAACGGGGGAGGTAAAATGTAATTTTGGATAAGAAAAACCGGAAACTCAGGTTGTAC
>JAEYYB010000173.1 GCA_023430975.1 Bacillota bacterium
ATGTTTGTCACTTCCAATGGCTAGCAAAAGCTATCTCCGAAGCAAATCCGGGCAACCCTATCCACACATTCATTTTTTGAGAAGACCCCCAAAGCAGCTAGCGGAGCTAATCCGGGACAAAGCGTTCCGCTTTTAGAAAAACCTTCGTTTGGCTTCGGCGGAGAGCTAGGCAAAGACCCCGGACTATTTTTTATCTTGTTTAACTCTCACTACACTTTAAACGGCATCACAGAACAATTTTAATAAACATGTTCCAGTACTCGGAGCCATGAAAAAGCTTTTATTCAGAATTGAATAAAATAAATGTAAAAAACGGTTGAAATACGCAAGTCTAATATATAAAATAAATATTAGAAATTATTCAAAGAGATTACATTGTAATCATTATGTCTATAATGGGAAGGCAAATCGAATTAAGATAAAACGATTAATCGGAGGAACACAAGTAATGTTTATTGATAAAAAAGAATATGCTTTCTCATTGCATCAGTTTAGGTTGATAATTGGAAGCAACAAAGAAAATTTATCTAATGAAGATTTTATTAAAAAACAAAAGAAGCTATTAAAATTATCTGGTATCACTCAGAGTTTAAGCAACAAAAAAGCTGATGATATACGTACTAAATGTAAGTTCTTAGGAGAAGAAGGGTGGGTTACGTCCCCGTTTTGGTGTCCCAGAGAAAATGAAACATGGTACGATACATGGTTTTGGATAGCATACAATAATCAAACGGAAAAAATAACTGACTACTTCTTAGAGAATGATTATTCGCTACTGAAAAGTATAAATGGATATTCACGTTTTAAAGTTGACAGACATGATTGGTTTGTTGAAGCAGAAATTCTATTTGAAAAACATTATTACACTTCATGCGCAATGTTATTAACAGCTATTTTAGAAGAAAGTATACGGAAATGTCCTGTTGAGGGTTGGCTATATAAAGTTACAAATTTTTTTGATAAAGCTATTAATAATAAAATAGACGATTATTACAACAGAAATCTTGAACCTTTGAACAGGTATATTGAAACTGTCATCTTGTTACCATCTATTGATGGATTTATAGATAATTATTTCGATAGCGGCTATCACTTTGGTAAAGACAAAGAGGGTAGGAACAAGGAAGAACCTCATTTTTTAGAACGAAATTGGCTCATGCATGGATTAAGTAAAAGAAAAGTTATAGAGTCTGATTGCATTAAGTTATTTAATGTAATTTGCAGTCTTAATTATATTTTACAGACATTATTTCAAGAAGATTCTTGAAAATATATTTTTCCCATAATCTAAATATAGTTAGGTGCCTATGTACAGATAAGGCTAATAACGGGAAATTCTATGGGTCTTTTGATAATTATACTAGAAAAAGGTTTTTCAAATCTATTCTTGATAGGAGTTTATTCGATGGATAAAATAGTAAAACATTTGAAGGCAGAGGTAAAAAGCCTTCGAAGTGTATTAAAACTAGATGCAACTAGTATGACTGCAATCTATCCTAAAGAAATTAAAAATACGGCTGGAGTCTATAGTTTCTGGTGGATTGGCGATAAATCAACGTTAATTAATGCTAATAGGGAAATTGGAATCGTTGGACCTAAAATATCTTCAGAAAATATTATTTATGTAACTTGGGATTGGAATATCGAACAAGATGTAATACCGCTTTATTTAGGAAAGAGTACAAATATTGATTCCCGAATTCGGCAACATTTAATGTTAGGTACATTGATTTGGTATGATAAAGATGAAAAATTGAAGACGTTAAAGAAAAAAACTACAGCATGTCAATTTAGAAGTGGTTTTGAGCACTTGTTTAAGAATGAATCTCTCCAAACGCGTAAAAAGCTCCTCGCAGAAAATATTGGTTTTAGTTATTACATAATTGATGGCAAGAATAGTTTCGTTAACAGGTTTTATATAGAAGATTATTTAATCGGTTATTTAAGACCATGGTTTAATTTGGATTCTGAAAGATAGAGAAAAAAGGACTATTTTAAAACCTACAAAAGTATCGATAGCAGTAGAGTTTAAGGAAACATGGTAATGGTTCACGGCTCTTGTACTTTCGGAATCACCCTATTATGCATATATCTATTAGGCTAATAATCAGCAGTTTCTAAGTATTAAATGTGTGGTGATAATGATGATATCAGAAATATTTGGAAAGCTAAGTAGTTCAGGCAACAATTTGCATGAAAGATTGGAAGACAATCTAACGGGGAATGTGTTTGGGGCGTTAAGATATATTCCTTTTGATAAAGCAATGAAGCCAATAATTGTTAATGCAGTTTACCCTAAATCAATTGCGGATATTATCAATGGAATACATGCACATTATTGGGACAGTAATATTAAATTCTGGCCATATGATGAAGAAGGTGAATTAGATGCTTTAATTGAATTTGATGACGTAATAATTGGAATAGAAGTGAAATATTTAAGTGGGTTATCTTCTGATGATTACATAGACTGTTCTGAATCATCCATATATAATTCTGCTGAATACGAACAGAAATTGAGTTTTCATCAACTATCAAGAGAGTCTAGAATTGTCTCTAAAAGAGGTAGCAAAAAGAAGAAAATACTTATATTTATTGCAGATAGTTCTTCATGCAGATATGTGTATAAAGACACTATAAAGAGGAATTTGATTAAAAAGGATGTTGATTTAGGATATGTGTCTTGGCAAGCTCTTTTAATTGAATTATCAAAGTTAACCCTAGATAACGAGTTCTATCGCCTTATAATTGGAGATTTAATAAAACTTTTAAAAAGAAAAGGGTTCGACCAGTTCAAGGATATGAATCTTGAATATAAATTTTCGGTAGATACTTTAAGCTATTTTCGATTTGATTATGAATTAAAGAACTTATTTGACTTTAATATAGGAACTAAAGTAAGGGGAGATTTATATTATGAATTCCGATGAAAATATTAAGAATGCCCTGAAAGTGATTTTCAAGACATATGAAAACGTTGAAAAGTTATTGGAGTATTGTAAAACGATAGCTGTAGAGAAAACAGATTATATTAGCTCGGTGCCTAAATTTTTGAGGAGGAAATCAGATAACGATACTGAAGCATGGCTTTTAAGCGACTTTATATTACTATTCCAAAATAAATACAATGAAGAGTGCGATAGTGGTAATGGTTGGAGAAATGGTCCATTATTTGTTCTGGAAGTATGTTTAGGGGAAAAAGGAAGTGATAATATTCCTTTGTTGTATATATCAAAATTTGAATACTCAAATTTAAATGAATGGAACGAAGGCTGTTCACCTGCAAATCATTGGGCTTTTTATTACCCGCTGAGAAATGAAGATTATATGGATTATAAAATAGATAGCCAGTATAAAGTAGCAACACCAAAGAATGAAAAAAGCTCAAAATCGTATTGGGGATTAAAAAAAGTTACTTCAAAGTCAATTCGCCTTCTTGAAGTTACATCAGATAATTTGCAAGAAAAGATTTTTGGTGAATTTGATAAATTAGCAGAGTTAAATTAACATATTTATTGCTAAGAGCAACATCCCAGTATCCATATACTGTCTTTTCTTAGCTCTCCCCCGAAGCCAAACTGAAGGTTTTTCTAAAAGTAGAACGCTTTGTCCCGGATTAGCTCCGCTAGCTGCTTTGGGGGTCTTCTCAAAAAATGAATGTGTGGATAGGGTTGCCCGGATTTGCTTCGGAGATAGCTTTTGCTAGCCATTGGAAGTGACAAACAT
>JAEYYB010000156.1 GCA_023430975.1 Bacillota bacterium
GCCACTTATGGTTTTGAGGTTGGTTCCAGGGTTGTTATTGATGTGTCACAGGGTATTATTACCATTCGTAGAGTTGATTGTGAGGATGATGCATGAGGGATTTTGAGAGGTTTTTACATAGGGCTGCCAGAGAGTATGGCAGCTCTGCTTATCAGTTCAGGTTCTTTTTCTACATACTATATATTTTCAAGAAGCGTTGATATAGCTGTATTTGCAGTTTTCGGCTTTAGTGCAAAGGCTTGTATTTTTTACAGGCTTTTTCAGTAAAACCGGAAGGGGGTTATATATGAGGGTCTTGATAGCTGGTAGCCGTTTTTATAGCGATTACCAGAAGATTTTAGCCATTGTCAGGAGTATTGATATTGATTTGGTTATTGCCGGAGGCTGTCGTGGTGCTGACACTTTGGCTGTTCGTGCTGCTAGTCAGTGCGGCATCAGGTATGTTGAGTATCCGGCAGACTGGCAGAGGTTTGGAAAGAGTGCAGGGCCTCGGCGTAACCAGCAGATGCTGGATATGGAAAAGCCTGATTTATTGCTGGTATTCCATGAGGATTTAGCAAGGAGCAAAGGCAGCCGTGATATGCTTTCCAGAGTGATAAGGGCTGGTATACCTTATAGGATTTACAGCTAGATTGAGGGCTTTTGAAGTTCTCTTCATATAGATTAATGGAAATACACTGGCTGCATGTATCTATGCGAAAGCCTGGCATCAGGCTTTAACGCTATCAGGAGGATGTCGTTATTTCCAGCATATCCTTAAGGTTCTGCTTTGTTGCAGTTCCTTGGGGATACCCATTAAAGGCTTGATACAAGGCTGCAAGCTTATTGCTGCTTTATATGAGGTTTTTATAACGTCGGCTTAATTGTAAATTAATTAGCTTATGTATCTATGCGAAAGTCTTAATACAGGCTTTAACGCTATATTTTGGGTGCTTAAAAATTTACAGAATTTCAAGTCGGCTCTTGGAAGGGGGTGAAAAAATGCATCAAAAGCAAAAATATATCTACATAGGGATTGATACCCACAAATCAAGCCACACAGCCGTTATAATCAACTGTTGGGGTGACAAGCTGGGTGAAATAACAATTCAGAATAAACCGTCTGAGTTTATAAATATCCTACAAGAAGTAAAAAAGCATAAGAAACGCGGATTAAAAGAAGTCTACGGACTTGAGGACTGCGGAGGCGTTGGGAGGTCTTTGGCTGTTTTCCTTCTCCATGAGAAAAAGGAAGTCAAAGAAGTTGAGTCCAATCTTGCCAACGTTGAAAGAAAAGTACTTCCAATCTATCATAAGGATGATACCTTTGATGCTCTATGTGTCGCAAGGGTTCTCCTTTCTCGTCTTGATGACCTTAGAAATGCCAATCCACAGGATTTATTCTGGACTATTAACCAGCTTGTAGAAAGGCGGTCAATGATGGTCAAAACAGCAACATCATTGAAGAATCAATTGCATGTTCAACTTGCTCATAACTATCCGTCATATCAAAAGTTCTTTTCTGAAATAGACGGTAAAACCGCTATAGAATTCTGGGAAAAGTATCCATCACCAGCATCATTGAAGGCTGCAACACTTGATGAATTAACAGCGTTTTTATTTGAGAAAAGCCACAGGGTTTTTACAGAGAAGAAAGCCAAGCAAATACTTGAGTTTGTTGAGAAAGACGGCAACACGGAATTGCCGGAGTTTCAATATATCAGGGACTTACTTGTAGAAAGCATTGTAAAAGAGATTAAATTCATTGATACAGAGGTTACAAGGATTGAGGGTGAAATCACAGCAATAGTTGATAAATTGGGCTATAAACTTCATACAATGACAGGTATTAATCATGTCATAGCTGCCAAATTAATAGGTGAAATTGGCGATATATCAAGGTTTTCAACGCCTGATAAGCTTGCAAAATATGCAGGAGTCGCACCGATTACCTATAGTTCAGGTCAAAAGGATAAACAACTTAAGAATAAGCAGGGAAACCGTGTTTTATATGGGGTGTTTCATTTACTGGCTGTTCATCAGATCATATTGGAGAGGAATACAAACAATCCAAGGAATCCAGTATTCAGGGAGTATTATGAGAAGAAAATGAGCGAGGGTAAAACATCAGGCCAAGCAATAGTCTGTGTTGCCAGAAGGCTTGTAAATATCATATGGGGAATGATGAAGAATAAAACGGAATATAAATTGCCAGAATCATATAATCAAAAGTCTAATACGTGTTTGTCAAATAAACAAACCAAGTCAAAATCAAATCTTTTCCAACCAAATACAGAATGATATAATTGGGGTAGCAGAACTACCCTTGTTCTTTGAAAAATAAATATCAGTTTCTTCTATATATAATAAATGGGTGAGCTACAAATGCGTCCGGCTAAGGCATAGGATTTAAACGCTAACCTATCGTTATCTACGTAGTCATCACCCATAAAGATTATAACAGAAGAACATTGAAAATCAAATATTTTTTTAAAAAAACTTAAGCTTCTTTATTAAGGATACATATACAGGCGATATTAATGATCCGTTGAGTCTTAATCTCTATACGTATTGTCATAACGAGCCATTGATGTACACTGACCCAACAGGTCATTGGCGTAGTGCTAAAGAAGCAAGGGATGCAATTGAATTGTGGGCACCAGAAGATTGGATTGATGCAGATACATATAGCAGTGAATGGAATTGGTTGAATAATCTGTATAACAGAACGGGAAATGACGCATATTTGCAGCAAAGATACTTACGTGAGAAACTTACGGATGATATTAGGGCTAAATATTCGAATTTAATAACTGCTACGCTACCACATGATAATGAACTTTTAAACTATAACGATTATAAAGAAAAGCACTCAGTAAAAAAATCTATTAGTAGTGTAAATGCAAACACTAATTTAAAACATGAAGTTGTAGAAAGAGATAATGGCATACAAATACCAGTACCAAAAAGTGTAGTAGGAGCATTAAAAACTCTTAGTGACTTAGTGGATGCATTTGGTGGTCAACCTATCAGTATTCCAATGTCCGAAATCGGGTGGGGAGCATTGCAAACAGCTGGTGGGATTTTAGAAACATCTGGTGGTATATTAATGTATGGCTCGACCTTAATAGATGGACCTGTAGGTATAGCTGGTGGGACTTATTATACTATTAATGGTGTAAGCACTACAACTGGAGGTATTTCTAGAATAGTTAATGCTATTGCTGGTAATGGGAAAGGTGAAACTTGGAACTTCGTAAGAAATGGGTGCAATGCTTTTAGCCCTCAATATGGAGAAGCCATTTATTTTGGAACACAAGTACCTGGTATGATTCATGGGGGTTATCAACTTGTAAAGTCGGGTATAAGTTTGTTTAGATCAGGAATAAACAAGTTTAGATCTTGGAAAGAAGCTAGGGCAGCCCTTAGTGCTGGCGAAAAGATAAATTCGCCAACAATTTTCAAAAGATTTTTATCAGATGGAAGTTTTGTATATGACTTTAATAAATTACCTGGAAGAGAGGGCGTTATTGTACCAAATAGGCTAACACCTTTTCAAATGAGGTTTTTACAACAAGAATATGGAGTGGAGTTTGCATTAACATATCAATTAGGGCCTAATAAAAACGGTGGTGGTGGCATATATAGATTATATTCAGGTATAAAAGATAGAATTTGGCCCAATTATGGGGAAGATGTAATACAAATATATCATACTCATCCGGCAGGTTATCCGAAGTATGCAAGCCAAGATGATATGGATTTGTTAGGAATACACAGTAATGGAACACCACAGAGATACTCTAAAGCATTACCCTTGGATGGGCCAGACATAATATTTTCAAAAGATGTTAATGATATGACAGATGTTGAAGAATATGTTAAGTATATTATGAAGAGTAATGGATATCATCGCTAAAGGAATTTGTATTGTATGTTTGCTAAATAGGGGCGGTCATTGACCGCCCTAAGCTTAAAATGGAGGGGTAATTGTGGAAAATTTAGAGAACTTTATGTTGTTAAAGTTTGAATATGGATTTGGAATTGTTGATATATACCAAAAAAAAGTGTTATTAGTTGAATTAGATGAGGAAAGAGATCGTATAATTAGAGAAATGATGAATAGAGATTGTTTAATACTTGAAAACAGTCAAAGAGAAGAAATTTTAAATGGAAGGCCTATCCCTAAATTAATAGAGAAGGCCAATTCATACCGAATATACGAATGGACAGATACAAAAGAGCAATTCACTGTAAGGCTAGATGATTTTCTTAAGAGGCCAATAAGATATAAAATGTATTTAGTAATCAAAACTGATTTAGATATTAAAGATCAAATATTTAAATTTAGAAAGAATTTTCCATTATATTCATTAGATGTTAAAGATATCTTGAAAAATGCACATGAAAGAAAAGAAATTCTGTTTGCAAAAAATCTAAGTAAAGACTCTGCACTTAGTATTTTTTTAAAAGGCTGTGAGCTAGATTTACAGATGAAAATAAAAAAAGCTTATTAAGAAACTGTGAGCAATAATGTGTAGAAACAAAATTTCTCACAGTTTTTTATGAGCTTTTGAAAAAACTATTATTTTCTTTTATGGAAAACCATTACGCAATATCAAGAGACCAGGAACTGCGAATTTATGATATATTAAAAATTAAAAACAGGTATAGCGTAAAAACTACACTGGAAATTTTCTTCTGGAAACCAGCAGAGAATATCAAAGCTCCAGCAAGCTTATTTTAAATATTTAAAATTGATATAATGGAAATCTCTGTTGGTAATTTTGTTTCTGGAAACCAGCAGAGAATATCAGCAGACCAGCAATGAGATTTATGATATATTGAAATAGTATAATGGAAATCTCTGTTGGAAATTTTCTTCTGGAAACCAGCAGAGAATATCAGAGGTGCAAGTTATATACATTTAGGAGCTCTTCTTTTCAGCGAAACAAATAATGTAGCCGATCTTGCCAACAACTAATTGACTTTTAAGGATTAAATTCATAAATTAAAGTTTAAGATATTAACACCAATTTACCTACTTACTATTTTGGTATAATTAGAGATAAAGTTATTGAACTTGCTTTATGTATTTTAGATATGAGGTGGTAAAAATGAGCAAATCGCAATATGAAGAAGAATTCTGCAAAGAAGCATTTAATGAATATTTGAAATCTATGTATGACAAAGACTTATACTGGTATAATGTACCACTTGTAGATGAACCGCCAGATTTTTATCTTGATATATATAATCAAAAATATGCGGTGGAAGTAACATCTTTCTCAAGATATGCTAAATTAAAAGATAAAATGGTGCCTGTTAGAAGTATATCTGAGTCCTTATTTAAATTTATAGATATAATAGAGAACAATTTAAAAACGAAATCTTTACTTAATGGGACATATAATATTTACTTTTGCGGTATTTCCGAAAACTTTAATTATATAAAAAAGGAACTTAAAGCGAAAATAGAAGATTTTATAATTGGAAATGCGTATGGCAATCCAACAGACTTAATCGATATATATGCTGATAGTCGATTTATATGCAAAATTAGCAAGACATTAATATCTGGCAAAAGGCTTCATGGTATGTACCAGGAAAGTTCTAGAGGATATAATATATTTAATTTTTGTTTGGATTTGCTATCTAGAGCAATAAATGATAAGACATTAAAACTATCGAAGATTACTGAGAAGAAAATACTGTTAATTTATAATACAGATATTCTGGGCACTCCTGAAATATATAGAGAATGCATTGAAAAAATTAGTAACAAATCAAACTTTTATATAATTGCCTTGATTGATGACGATTATGAAGTATCAATTATATATAAAGAGTGATAATACATCAAAAGAGATTCAGCGAAATTATCCCAAATTCCATGTAGTTTAAGAGTACTTGAAGAAAACTTACGGATCAAAACCTGGGAAAACAAATCCCCTCCATCTTTTAGAAAGGCTGACGGAGGTGGGCTTTAGAATCTTTGCAATCGCTTTCAAGTTCACGGATAGTTCCTTTGGGTTGTCTTGCAGCGTCAGGACAGGGAAAATGTACTGCAAAAGCTTTTGCAGTACATTTTCCCTGTCCTTGTGAGAATTTTATACAGCCGCTCGGCACTTTCAGCTTTTCTTACCCCAAATATATTACTGCTTATTCTTTCCACTATTCAAGAAAACCAAAAAGCCCCTTAAGAAGAGACTTCAGGGATTACCTAACCATTTAATACTTATAAAAGTTTAAGATTTATTGTTTTATTCTACCACTTATGATATTATACAACCAGAAATTACTTTCTTTTATCGACAAGTTTTTTAAATAATGCTATTTATTACATGAAATATTTTTTCAATCCCAAATTACAAAGTTGGAGGTGACAAAAAGTGACTTACAACAATAATAATAAACCTATAAAGGATAACCCATCTACAAAAAAGTTAAAAGAAGAAATGGATAGCATGAATTCATTAATTACATTTGGAAAAATTCTGGGAGTTTTCAACAAGGAAAAGTTCAAAGAATTAAGTGGATTAAGGAATCAACTGGAAATACTTACAACACTTCCAGATGACTTTAATGGATTTTTTTCTAAACATGGTTGGATAGCATACGAAAGTTTTAGTGTTGAAGTGATGAAAAAAGCTACTGAATATGCAAAACAAGGTAAATTCAAAGAAGCTGAAGAGGAAATACTTAATTATTACATAGAAGATAATATTAGGTTTATTATTTCCAGAGGCACAGCTATTGAAGCATTTAGAGCCAGAAGACAGCTTTCGTTAAATGCATTAGATGAATATGTTAAAAAGCACTATTATGCATGTGTTCCATTATTGCTAATGGTAATTGATGGATTAGTCAATGATATTTCTAAAGAAACAGGCTTTTTCGCAGAAAAAACAGATTTAACATCTTGGGACAGTATAGCAGGACATTATTCCGGACTCACAGCACTAAAACAAATATTTAATAGTTCTAGAAAAAAAACTAATACAGAACAAATTACAATGCCATATAGAAATGGAATAATGCATGGAAGAGATTTGAACTTTGACAATATATATGTAGCAGCAAAATGCTGGTGTTGCTTAGCAGCAGTTTTAGATTGGGGACGGGATATAATGAATGGTAAAAAGACAGCACCCGAGCCTCAACCTAAAAAAACATTTATGCAACAATTAGGAGATTTAAAAGATTCTTTTGATAAATTGGAAAAAAGTAATAAATTTAAAGATAGAATTAAAAACTGGAAGCCTAGAAGTTTAGTCATAGAAAGCAATCAATACAAAAACATAAATTCTTCAAAACTACAAGCATTCTCACCCGAAAAATTTGCTGTTGAGTTTTTAGAGTACTGGCAAATGCGTAACTATGGATATATGGCAAAGTATGCTTACTTACCAATAAAATCCAAGGAAAACTCGCAGGTAGCACGTGAAATGAGAATGATATTTAAGAATAAAGAACTAATTAATTATGAAATAACAAGTATTAATGACGAAGCTCCAGCAATTACCGAAATCGGTATTTCATTAGAAATCTATTATCAAGGCATACAACTAAAGAAAGAAACAGTATTTCGCATGCTAATCCAAGGTGACAATGTTATTAATGGAGATAATGATGTACAATGGGTTATTGTTAGTGGATATCAGTTAATTGAATATTTAAAACCTGATTAAATAAGTAGTAATATTATGCTTTGTTTATAATTCGCAAGGATTTGAATACAGGTGGGTATTTATGTTTTTGTTTCCTGAAAGGATGTATGATTTGGCAAAATAGTTTAACGAAAACGTTTAGTTACAGGGGTGCAATATGATTAATGTAGATGAATTAGACCTACATGCCAATAATGGCACCAACAATGGATGAAACATAGCTGAAAAAGTTGGTAAATATATTATAAGGCAAAAGCAAGAGAACGAGTTTTACTGGAGCTATAAAGCCCGTGAATTAG
>JAEYYB010000003.1 GCA_023430975.1 Bacillota bacterium
CCTAGGATTTAAGGTGTCTCTGGAGCCCAAAGCATCTTAAGTCGGAATTAAAAACAAAAGACTAAAAGGCGTAAAGACATACGCTTTGGTTACTTGTGTGCCAAATTGGCCGTATGTTTCAGAATAGAAGACAAGATTATATACATGGATAATTATCCATGCGAAAAGGTAACTGTAGTACAGGAGTTTGGGAACCTTTGCCGTATTGTCTATCAGGATGGTTCTAAAGTATTATACCCAAGAGCTAAAATACATATTGAAGATAAGTGTCCTATAACAATAGAAATAAAATACTTTCAGAAGATTGCTGAATTTCAGGATATGGGCAAAAATGATCCTGTTACTTCCTTTTTAAGAAAGCAATATGAAAATTTGAATTACATAAACTTAAAAAGTGTATTGCATTCATATCTTAATAGCATTCCTCCAGTAAGTTTATTATGTGATGAACTGTTGATTTACCCTTTTTACTTTAACTTAAGTCAAAAACAAGCAACTGAAAATGCATTTAGATATAACATCAGTATAATAGAAGGTCCCCCAGGAACAGGGAAAACACAAACTATTTTAAACATTATTGCTAATTCTGTTATGAAAAATAAAACAGTTGCAGTAGTCTCAAATAATAATTCAGCTATCGCAAACGTTCAAGAAAAGTTATCTGAAGAGCATTATGATTTTTTTACTGCACTTTTAGGCAAAGATGATAATAAAAAAGAGTTTTTTACCAATCAGCCTTCATATCCATCAGATATGAAGGCATGGCAATGTACAGATGAAGAGAGAAGCACATTAATATCTAAGATAAAACAATTACAATCTGATATGTTAAACTTACTTGAATTACAAAATAGACAAGCTCGACTAAAACAAGAAAGGTTAGCATTAGTAAAGGAAAAAGAGTATTTTGATAAATATTATAAAAATAGTGACTTTGAACGAATTGGGAAGTTATCTTTCTATAAACTTTCTGATGAAAAAATCATTTCATTTTTAGTAGATAACTATATGTTAATGTCAAATAATAAGGCACTTAAAATTATAAAATCATTTAAATTGCTATTTAAATATGGATTTTATAATTTTAAGCAGCTAAATGAAAGAAATAATGATATTGTACTAAGGTTTCAAAAGATGTATTATGAAGCTAAAATAAATTCCTTGGATGATGAAATTCAAAGAATTGAGATGAAGCTAATGAACAAAGATTTTGAGCAAATGAAAAAGGATTGCTTTGAAAAATCAAAGATTTTATTTAGGGCAAAGCTGTTTGAAAAATATAAGGAAAATCTTTATAAACGTCCTATATTTGCAAAGAATACATATACAAAGGATTTTCCCCAATTTATAAAGGAATACCCCATCATTTTAAGCACTACCCACGCTCTTAGAAGTTCTATACCTCAAAATTTCATGTTTGATTATCTCATTATTGATGAAGCATCACAGGTTGATTTGGTCACAGCTGTTTTAGCTCTTTCTTGTTGCAGGAATGCAGTAATTGTTGGTGATTTAAAGCAATTGTCTCATATTGTTGAACCTAGACTAAAGAAAAAAGTTCAGCAATTGTCTCAAAGTTTATCAATTAGTGATGTTTTCAATTATAATTACCAATGTATTTTATCTTCCATAGTTTTACTATTTAAAGAAATAAATAATAAAACATTATTAAAAGAGCATTACCGTTGCCATCCCCAAATTATTCAATACTGTAATGATAAATATTATGGTGGAGAATTAATAGTTTTTACTAAGGAAGAATGTGATAATCCTCCATTAATTTTGTATCAAACTACTCCTGGTAATCATATGAGAACATTTACAAATGTGAAAAAAGGTAAATTTAACATGAGAGAAATTGAAGTTCTTATGTTAGAAGTTTTAAAAAGTGGAAAAGTACCTAGTGATAAAGAGGAAATATTAGGTTTTATTTCTCCGTATAGGAAGCAAATTGAAAAGGCAAAAGAAACTTTAAGCTTAACTATAGAAAAGGATACTGTTCACAAATATCAAGGTAGAGGAAAAGAAGTAATCATTTTTTCTACCGTCCTTGATAAATCAATAGATGGAAGAAATGATATAAGCTTTGTTGATGATCCCCAATTGGTAAATGTGGCAGTATCAAGAGCTAAGAATCAATTTGTTTTAATCACAAGTGGGGAATTATTTAAAAAGCATGGAACCAATATTGGAGATCTGATTAGATATATTGAATATAATGCTAATGAGGAAAATGTTGTACAAAGTGATGTTATTTCTATTTTTGATTTATTATATAATGAATATTCAAGTAAGTTAATAGAAGTAAAGGCTAAAATCAAAAATATTTCACAATATCAATCAGAATGCCTAATCAATTATGTTATTGAGAAGGTTCTCGAAGAAGATAAATATAGCTGTTTTAATCATGTTCATTCAGTGAAGTTATCTTTGTTAATAAGGAATATGGATAAACTAAATAATGATGAACAAAGATATGCTTCTAATGATCTAACATGTGCAGATTTTGTAATTTTTAATAGGTTTGATAAAAAGCCAGTTTTAGTCATTGAAGTTGATGGATTTGCCTTTCATGATAATAATCCTCCACAACTTATAAGAGACCGTATGAAGGATACCATATTACAAAAGTATGGAATACCGGTATTAAGAATAAAGTCCTATGAAAGCCAAGAAGAGGATAAAATAAAAAATATATTGGATAAAATAATTCAAACTGGTAGATAAGAAATGATTTTTATTAATAACAGTACTTACGCATAATGTTTGAACCTTGATAAATAAATATATCACGCACATAATTTACCCCAAATGGTTGTTGCTATAGGCGACGAAAAGTCGGCGGTAGTTTTTACCTGTTTACCTTTAT
>JAEYYB010000112.1 GCA_023430975.1 Bacillota bacterium
TGAGCTTGTAACAAAGAGAAATACACTGGTTAAAAACAACGTTGTCCTAAAGAATCAAATCCATACGTATCTAAGCCATCACTACCCAAATTATAAAAGCTTTTTCTTTTCCTTGGATAGTAAAACATCACTGGAATTTTTTAAAGAGTTTCCGTCCCCATCAAAATTAAAGGGAACCACCCTTCAAGAACTTACAGCCTTTCTAAGTCAAAAAAGCCATCATAACTGTTCTGAGAAAAAAGCACGTCAAATACTTGATTATGTGGAGAAAGACGGAGACACAACAAACGAATTTCAGGATTTAAGGGACTTTATTGTTACTTCATCAATAAAGCAAATCAACGATAATTTGGCTATCATAGCAAGCATCGAAGAGAACATGAAAAAACTCATTCCCAAATTTGGGTACAAGCTTGAAAGCATGAAGGGAATAAACACCGTGACAGCTGCTGGGATAATCGCAGAAATCGGCGATATATCAAGGTTTCTCAATGCTGATACTCTCGCTGCTTATGCTGGAATTGCTCCTATGAGATATTCTACAGGTCAGACAAACAAGAATTTCAGTAACAAACTTGGTAACAGGAATCTATATCAAATATTCTTCCAATTAGCTGTCTCGGTACTGAGTAACCCTAAGGAAAAGCCTACTAATGCATACTTTTATGAGTATTACAAAAAGAAACTCTCTGAGGGAAAAACTAAGAAGCAGTCAATCAAATGCATCATGAGAAAGTTAGTAAATATCGTATATAAAATGATGCGGGATAAAACGGAATACCGGGAACCAGTCATTCCAATGGAATAATGGAAATGATATAATAATTGCATCATGCTTAACTATTTCGTGATAAGAAAACATTTAGTAAAGGGATTTCTTAATAATACCGTTATTTAATATGATTGTATTTTTTCTCCTATAATCCTGTAAAAACAAGAAGGGACGATACAATATGATTAAAAAAATATCGGTAATACTAGCTATACTAATATTTCTTGCCATATTATTTTCAATATTGCTATTTTTATTTAGCAAACCTTTAGGGAGAAGGGAAGCACAATATAAGCACCTTGCAGAGGACTTGGAAAAGATTGTTCAAGGGTATATTGCTATAAGTAATGATCAGGAATTAAAATTCAATAATCTTAAAACTGTTAGTGTAGATGAGTTATTAGTTAGACTTCAAAAACCGTTAATAATTGATGGTGAAACGATTGGGCCTCTATTGCCACCAAGAAAGAATCCTCCTGATGCAAAATCTTATTATCCATTATATAGCTCTAAATACGGTGGATGGAAAATAGTAATTAATAAGGAATCGAAAAAAGTAAGTGTAGAGCCATATGCAACAAATCAAATAAACATACAATAAGTTGGTTAATACACTCATATGGAAAGCCATTAAGGAATATCAGGGGGCCAAACTTAGTTTTATTACAAAACGTTAATAGTTTTGTTGGATGAAATAAAAAAAGCAACTTCTGAAAGCATTTGATATCAATAAATATAGGTTTTGGGAATTACTAGACTCAGCTTATGGGGTGAAACTGAATATGAGAATTCTAAGATTATACCATAATGAAGATTTACCAAAAATTACTTCAAGGTTTTATTCTATCTTTAAAAACTTAATTCATAAGATGGATAGCAGCTTCTGGATACTCACAAATGATTCCTTTAAATTGCCTATAGATTGGTATCCTGACAGTGAATCAGATAATGGAACAGAGTTAAATGAGTTTTATTCTGCAGTAATATCTAAGAAGGATGAATATGTACTTGTTGATAATAGTTTCATGGAAAGGTATGGAGTTTTTATAAAAGACGATTGGAATGAACTAATGTGTTTTTACGGAGATTCCAGATATTTTGAAAAAGTAGTTGAGCTCATGAAAGATTTGTCCGTAGAGGATTTAAAAAATCTGATTTTAAATAAGGAAGCAACAAGTGAATTTAATTTTGAAGTCCTGCTGAGTAATTGGGATTCTATATATTGGGAGTTAATGACAGAGAATGATGTCTACTATGAAGATTTATTAGCATCAATACAAGACAATGGAGGAATAATCTTTGAAGAAATACCCGGTTATTAGATAGAAATAATGTCAATCCAGGTTTTCCATTTAACACGAAAATAAATAATTGTACAATTTGCGGGAAGTTACTTTCGGGGGTATTTCTAAAAAGCAAAACCAGGATTTTATTAAATGTTTCCGTTTTTTTTATGTTCCAAAAATACAAGTGAAAAACAAGTAATAACAGGCTCATAAAGTTGCATTCTTCGGAGTCTCTTTGAGACTGTTAACGGAGAGAAGCTAGGGTAAGGTGTCCCCATTCTTTAGAAAGGCTGCCGGAGACATGCTTTAGAGCCTTGTGGGCTGCTCATAACCAGCTGATTGGTCGCTGCGAAGTGGGCTTGGCGCATCAGAGCCGAGAAAGTATACGATAAAACTTTTATTGTATACTTTCCCGGCTCCTGAAGGCTATTTCATGTGGATTCGGAGAAATTTCAGTTTTCTTATGCCCTATTTGGGCTTATAAGAAACTACAAGGAGTTGATAACCATGCCAAATGATATTTCACAGTTGAAAATGCCAATTGCAGAGTTTCAGCCCGATCCAAACCAGCCCAGAAAGTATTTTGATGAAACTGCACTTTGTGAGCTATCGGAATCCATAAAACAATATGGAGTGTTGCAGCCCATAATCTACTATGTAAATGAAAGCGGTCAAAAAATTATAGTAGCAGGAGAAAGAAGATATCAGGCAGCCAAAAGAGCCCAGTTGAGCGAAATTCCAGCTATTGTTATTGATGGAACCGAAGCCGATAAGGTGGCATTGATCGAAAATATTTTAAGGCAGGATTTAACACCATTAGAAGAAGCAGAAGCACTTCAGCGGTTGAAAGAAAAATACAAGTATTCAAACGAGAAACTATCACAGGTATTTACCAAATCCCCCAGTATCATAAGTGAAGCACTTAGTATAAATAAACTGCCGGATGCTATAAAAGAAAGATACAAGGAAAATCCGCAGTTAGCCAAAAGAGAACTTATAAAAATCGCAAGAATGAGAAGTGAAGAAGGCCAAATTAATGCATATAACAAACTGACAAATTACAAACCTGAAACAGCAGAGCCAAAAGACACTGATCAGGAAGGCAAGGAAAACTATAAGCTGACTCTTAGTTTTATAAAAAGTTTAACTGGAAAGCTAAGCAAATCAAACATTGTTATTTCTAGTGATGAAGAAAAAGAAAACCTTAAAACCCAGATTTCACAGTTAAGCACTGCAATAAATGATTTTTTGAATAAGTACAATTTGAGTTAAAAAGTTCTACATGTAGAGTGTGCCAGTGAGGCACACGATATTCAGCAAGGAAACCTTGCATAGTAAGGCCTAGCCAGCCGCTATTACCAAGTCTTTGGAGCCGAAATGGTAACATTAGGTTTAAGCGTAGGACAGGGAGCAAACGAGCCGAAATCCGATAGGGTGAAGTGATTGAGCCTCGATAGTAGATTAAATGGAAGTGCCGATGTAGTTCTACGTACAGCAGGCAATACCGGAATTATCAAATGGCAAGATAAAACCGGACTTCCCGGGGTCTTAGAGCTTGGCGAGTTTGATGATAAGAATATCGTGTGTACCAGGGAGGCCCATGAAGCCCTCAGAAGAGTATAGCAAAACAAGCCCGGTAAAAGTAAGGATTGCTAAATGGCTTTATGGGAGTCGGATTACTGCATAGTACCTATGAAACCTGTGAAAGCAGATGGAGGGAAGGCGGTAACATGAATATCGTCCCAAACAAGGATACATCAACTACACTGGAGGTAGGTTAAGATGGCAACAGGATTGGACAGGATAGCAGAGCTAGTTAAAGAAAATCCAAAAAGAAAGCTACAGACCCTTGTACATATAATCAATATGGAAAATCTTAAAGAAAGCAATAAGAGATTAGATGGAAACAAGGCTGTAGGATACGACAACACAACAAAATCTGAATATGAAGAAAAGTTAGAAGAAAATCTAAGAGGACTTATAGAAAGAATGAAGAAACAAGAGTATAAACCGCAACCTGCAAGAAGGGTATATATTCCTAAGGTAGGAAGCGATAAAATGAGGCCTTTAGGTATTCCATCATATGAGGACAAGCTTGTGCAAGACGTAATGGCACGGATATTAACAGAAATCTACGAACCAGAATTTATGGACTTTTCCTATGGATTCAGGCCGAAAAGAAGTTGTCATGATGCAATAAAAGCCTTAAACAAAGTGATAATGGCTGATAAAACATCATATATAGTTGATGTTGATATAAAAGGCTTCTTTGACAATGTAAACCATGAATGGATGATGAAATTTCTGGCAGAAAGAATAGCTGATAAGAATATGTTGAGGCTAATCAAAAGATTTCTTAAAGCAGGGGTTATGGAAGAAGGAATTTATAATGAGACAGATAAAGGAACGCCTCAAGGAGGTTTGATTTCACCAATTCTAGCAAATGTATATCTGCATTATGTCCTTGACATATGGTTTGAAAAAGCAGTAAAGAAGCATTGTAATGGCAAAGCCAACATGATACGCTATGCAGATGACTTTGTTTGTTGCTTTCAGAAAAAGGATGAGGCAGAGAAATTCTATAAAGCACTTATAGAGCGGCTTGATAAGTTTGGACTTGAAATAGAGGTCAATAAAACTAAAATTATAGAATTTGGCAGATATGCAGTGAATAGCAGAAAGAAGAGGGGAGAAGGAAAGCCAGAGACCTTTGATTTTCTTGGATTTACCCATGTATGCAGTAAATCTTTAAAAGGTAATTTCATAGTAAAAAGAATTACAAGTAAAAAGAAATTAAAAGCTAAGTTGCAAGCCTCTAAAAAGTGGCTTAGAGAAAACATGCATTTAGACGTAAAAACACTTATAGGTAAGCTTAACATAAAACTAGAAGGTCACTATAGATATTATGGTGTAACTGGAAACAGTAATAGCATGGATAAATTCAGATATTTTATTATAAAACAACTTCATTTCACGCTTAACCGAAGGAGCCAGCGTAACAGATACTCATGGAAGGATTTTCAAAACAAAATAATAAAGAAGTTCCCAATTAAATATCCTAAAATATATGTACATTTATACGAGGGATATTTCAACGTATAGCTCTGTAATGATATCATGAAGAGCCGTATGCCTTAATAGGGCACGTACGGTTCTGTGAGGGGTGAGTCCTGCAAGGGACTCATCTACTCGACACTTTTTTGAAAATTGGAAAATAATTAAGGAATTTTTACTTTAATCCGTTTTTGTCCATGTAGTTGCTAATTGCACCACTTAATAGCTCAAGTTGGTTTTTCATGTTTGTTCTTTCTTCATCATTGAACATGATAATGTTTGCCTTATTAAGCTTGCTGTTTAAGCTTTTTATAAAGCCTAATGTTAATTTGTAGTTTTCCTTTCCATCTTGTTCTTCGTTTTTAGGTTCTTCATTTTCCGGCTTATATTTTATCAGCTTATTGAATGAGTTGATTTGGCCAACTTCACTTCTCATTCTTGCAATTTTAATAAGGTCTCGTTTGGGTATCTCCGGTCTGTTTCTGCAACTTTCTTTTATAGTATCAGGAAGCTTTGTAATAAGAAGAGTTTCACTTATATTGCTTGGCGATTTGGTGAAAACTTGGGCAAGTTTTTCATTTGAATACTTGTATTTGTCTTTTAATCGCTGTAGGGCCTCTGCCTCTTCCAAATGGGTCAAGTCTTGCCTTAAGATATTTTCAATGATAGCTACTTTGTCCGCATCATTGCTATCAATGCTTATAGCTGGAATTTCAGTGAGCCCAGCCAGTTTAGCTGCCTGATATCGTCTTTCTCCTGCAACAATTGTTTTTTGGCCTGTCTCGTTCACATAGTAGATGATTGGTTGTAAAACTCCGTATTGTTTTATAGATTCAGATAGCTCTAAAAGTGCTGTTTCATCAAAGTATTTGCGAGGTTGGTTTGGGTCTGCCTGGAAATCTGCTATAGGGGCTTTAAGCTGTGAAATATCGTTTGCCATGTAATCAACTCCTTTTTTGTTTTCATCAAATATAATATCGGAATTTTTTACATAACTTTACACTTATTAATCAAATACTGTTCAGTCCCTCTGATATTCCTTAATGGCTTTCCTGATGAGTAATGTTAATTTTTTCTCAGTAGGACATGTTTATTTCCTGCTCTATAAATTCAATAGCTGGAGAATCAATAACTTTTTTTATTTTACTTATTTTTGATGCATCTATCTTATCTAGATAAACCTTAACTCTGTTTGTTGTTTCATCTATAGCCATGAATTTTATTCCTAATTCTATCATCTTTGCACTTAATTTGTTCGATATATGTTCAAGCTCTTCTCTGGAGTATGTTATGGGGTGTAAAGATTCATCTTGGCTTGACAAGGCCTTACTATCAGGAGCAACAGTGCTTAGCGAAGATTGATCTTGAGCCGATAAGGACCCACTTCCAGTAGCAACAGGACTTAATGAAGATTCACCTTGGTTTGAGAAAAACTTATTATTTACAAAAGCACTTAATGAAAATAGAACTAAAATAGTAACACCTATAACAAATAAACGCTTCTTTATCAATATAAAAATCTCCTTTACAGTAATTTACTATTATAATGATAATTATTATATCATTTCTATTATTCCATTGGAATGACTGGTTCCCGGTATTCCGTTTTATCCCGCATCATCTTGTAAACAATATTAACAAGCTTTCTCATAATGCATTTGATCCCCTGCTTTTTTGTTTTACCCTCAGACAGTTTCTTTTTATAGTAATTATAGAAATAAGCATTTGTAGGCTTATCTTTGGGATTACTCAGTACCGAGACCGCTATTTGGAAGAATATTTGATATAGATTCCTGTTGCCCAGCTTGTTACTGAAATTCTTATTTGTCTGACCTGTTGCATATCCCATCGGTGAAATCCCTGCATAAGCTGCCAGAGTATCAGCGTTAGGAAACCTTGATATATCACCAATTTCTGCAATTATTCCAGCAGCTGTCACAGTGCTTATTCCTTTCATACTTTCCAGTTTATACCCAAACTTAGGAATAAGACTTTCCAAGTTATCCTCAATACTCGTTATGATGTTTAAATTATCATTGATTTGCTTTATTGACGATTTGACAATGAAGTCCCTTAGTTCCTGAAATTCATTTGTTGTATCTCCATCTTTCTTTACATAATCAAGGATTTGAAGTGCTTTTTTCTCAGAACAGTTATGATGACTTTTATCAATCAGGAAGGTTGTAAGTTCTTGAAGGGTAATTCCATTTAATTTTGATGGGGATGGATATTCTTTAAAGAATTCCAACGCTGTTTTGCTATCCAATGAGAAAAAGAATTGGGAATAGCTCGGATAATTGTGATTTAAGTATGTATGGAGTTGGTTTTTCAGTACTACATTGTTCTTAACAAGGGTGTTTCTTTTGGTTACAAGCTCATTCAATGCCCAGTGTAAGTCGTTGGGGGCTGCATCTGGAAGGGTATCAAGTTTATTTAAAAGTACATTTGCAACACATTGAGCATCTATGGAATCTGATTTGTTTATAGTGGCTTGATTTTTCCTCTCGGACTGTGACAATGAAGGGTTTACATACTTGACTTTATGGTCCTTTTCCAGTAAGAACATTGCCAATTCCCTACCATTACCAAGCACATCTTCCAGACCGAAAACAGGGGTAATTCCTTGGGTTGTATGCTTTTTGACCAAGCTTAACAACTTGGGAAAGTCCTGCTTTTTATTTGGAAACGTTAATTCTCCAAGCTTTTCACTAAAGCAATTGATAATAACCGCTGTGTGCTGGTGTTTGTGTATGTCGCAGCCAATATAGACATGCCGCATTTTTGGGTGTAACATCATTAAATCATCCTTTCGTTATTCATATTTCAAGGTTCAAAATTGACCTTAAGCATCCCTAATTTCCAGCGTTAGACTTTATTTAAAAGTCCCGCATCAACTTCTAAGCAAAGGTTTTAAAACTTTTATAAAAGCCGTATAAGAAATACAGCCTTTAGAAAAACATTAAAACCAAGGAATAAAGGCATTCTCTGCAAAGCGTTAGATTGAGGCAAAGCCAGAAACCCGCACAAATATCAACAGCATTTATTCATGGTATAAAGCAAATTTAAGTAAAAAGCCTGAAAGGAATACCAGCCTTGAGTGCTCTAAAAAGCATGTCACGACTGCCCTTACTCCTTGTCAGGTCCTCATGGAAAACCAGCAATAAATGAGGCTTTTCCATATCCAACATGAGCTGATTCCTTTTTGGTCCTGCACTCTTTCCAAACCTCTGCCAGTCGGCTGGATACTCAATATACCTGATACCACACTGACGAGCAGCACGGACCGCAAGAGTATCGGCACCCCGACAGGCTCCAGCAATAAGCAAATCAATATCCAAACTTGAAATAACAGCCAAAATCTTCTGGTAATCAGAATAAAAGCGGCTGCCAGATACCAACACCTTCATATATATAACCCTCCAGTTTTACTGAAAAAGCCTGTAGTAAATACAAGCCTTTGCACTAAAGCTGGAAATCAACGACTTTTGAAAAATGGCCATATATAAAACATAAACCTGAAATGATAAAGTGAGCTGCCATACTGACTGGCAGCTCTATGAAAGGACCTCTCAAAATCCCTCATGCATCATCCTCGCAATCCACAGGGCGAATGGTAATGACACCTTGGGAAATCTCAATAACCACCTTTTGACCTGCTGTAAAACCAAACTCCGCAAGATAACCCGCTGATATAGTAATAGATGGGACATCATCGAGCCAATGATGCCTGATAGACGATAGAGCTACCATAAA
>JAEYYB010000021.1 GCA_023430975.1 Bacillota bacterium
AAGTAGCATCATGGCAATTTAACAGAAATATGCAATGTACCTCTGTAAATTGGCAATTCACTACAGAGGATGCAAGGATAAAATTGAAGAGTCTGTACCCAGAAATTTAAGAGTTACAGACTACTAGTTGTGTAAGACCAATTGCGGAACCGCATAATCCGGTAACCCTCAAAGCAGCTGTATTTATTTTGGGATAGAAGAAAAACAATATGGCAAGTATCATTGGAGTCATATTACAAAACATACTATTGCCACCATTGGTAAAGAAATATACAGGATTAAAATCAGGCATTGAGTTTTCAGGGTTTATAGGATTCCAAAAAGCAAAAAGTGTCATGCTGTGATTGTCCAAATGTTCAATTTTGGAGGCGAGTCAAAGTTGTTATTTTTGGTATAAGCTTCCCAAATCCAGATTCCTGAAAGAAAAGGAATAAAAATATAGGATGCTGTTATAGAAGTAATTGAGCTTTTTTTGTAAATTACTTGTGGCTCCATAATTGCTATTATCTCCCTCGAACTAGGAATTTATGTTTTTGTTTTATAATAATGTTGTTTGCATATAAATATTTTTGGTGTAAATATTTTTTAATAACAAACACCAAATAAGTTATTTCATAACTCTATTAAAAGTGATAAATCTATTACATTTGTCTATCGCAAATCCCGTTGAACCGTTCGTTATTTGCTCCGCCAAATGTAAGATTATTAACACTTTTAACATCTATAATAAAAGGGATTTCGAAGCCATGAAATATCTGGTATAATAGAAGTAGGGAACAATTTAATAAAGCAAAATTAAAAGTGACAAATATAAGATTAATATCACTTTTAATTTTAATAAGTGAGGTGCCGATATGAAAATAACATTTCTCGGAGCAGCTAAAACAGTAACCGGATCTTGTTATCTAGTTGAAACAAAGAGCTGTAAGTTTCTTGTGGACTGTGGAATGTTTCAAGGCCACTCCAAGGAGATTACTCTAAATCAGGAACCATTTCCTTTTGATGTATCAGAACTATCATTCATTTTACTCACTCATGCACATATCGACCACAGCGGAAGAATCCCTAAAATATACAAGGATGGCTTTGAAGGGACTGTATACGCCACTAAGGCTACCTGTGATTTATGCAGTATAATGCTTCCAGATTCAGGACACATTCAGGAAATGGAAGCAGATTGGATTAACAGGAAGAGGGAAAGGGCGGGGAAACATTCAATAGAACCTCTCTATACCTATCAGGATGCAATTGATTGTATAAGCCTGTTTAAGGGGCTAAACTATGGTGAAGCAATCAAAATCAATGATGATGTTAAGGTTAGATTAAATGATGCAGGACATATCTTGGGATCAGCCATGATAGAAGTTTGGGTCACCGATAGGGGTGAAGAGACAAAGTTGGTGTTTTCCGGGGATATTGGAAACAGAGATATCCCAATCTTAAGAGACCCATCCATTATTGAATCGGCTGATTATCTAATTATGGAATCGACTTATGGTGACAGGCTTCATGATGATAAAAACAACAGGGTTGATAAGTTCATTGATATTGTGAATGAGGCAGTTGAAAAGGGCGGAAATGTTGTCATACCTTCTTTCGCTGTCGGAAGAACCCAGGAAATCATATATGATATTCACAAGAAGAGAGAACAATTTGAGGGCAAGATGGAAAGGTTGCTGGATATTCCGGTATTTATCGACAGTCCTTTGGCCATTTCAGCTACAGAGATTTTCAGAAAAAATCTTGACTGCTACGATGAGGAAGCAAGGCAGTATATAGAAAATGGCGATAATCCATTGGACTTTCCAGGGCTTCAGTTCACTAAAACAGCGGATGAATCAAAGGAACTAAATAATAGGAAAGACAGTATCATAATAATATCTGCCAGCGGAATGTGCGAGGCCGGCAGGATAAAACACCATTTAAAACATAACCTATGGAGAAAAGACTCTACTATTCTTTTTGTTGGTTATCAGGCTGTAGGTACCCTAGGGAGAAAACTTGTAGAAGGTGCAAAAAAGGTTAAACTCTTCGGAGAAGAAGTCACCGTAAAGGCAAAGATCGAATCGATTGACGGTTTTTCAGGCCACGCAGACAGGGATGATCTCCTTGCCTGGGTTTCAAGGTTTAATAGAAAACCCAAAAAGATATTTATTGTTCACGGTGAAGAGGAGGTAATGGAAACCTTTTCAGAACTGATTAAGGAAAAATTGGGGATAGAAACTGTTATACCAGACAAAGGCCAGTCCTATCTGGTAGGTAGTGGAAAAGTTATTCAGAGTATGGAAAAACCTGAAATTAGCTATCAGTTCAAGAGGCTTGCTGTTATTGAACTGCTTGAGACTATGAAGGAAGAGTTTAATGAGCTTGCAGAAATTCTTAAAACCGATATGAAAGATGAGAAGGAAGACTTCGAAATAGATGAAATCAGAATCAAGTTAAGGAATCTGGAAAAGCAGATGGTTGACGTTTTAAGGTAGATGCGACTTTGATGAATCTAGAGACCGCACTGGTTTACGGTGCGGTTTTTAAAACCAAAGCAAAGCAGTCGGGAGTCCTGTTGGCCATAGATTAAAAAGCTGCCTGACTCCCTTCTCTTATACAAAAACCCCAAAATATGTGTGTTTGAGGGTTTTTGTATGGTGTAAATCCGAATTCACCACTGGGGCGTAACCGCCTGATAGTTGGCGTAAAGATTACAGGTATAGGAACTTAGCCCAGTGGTTTCGCCGGTGTTTGAAGCGGCAAGATCCCCAAGCACCAAGGGTTCCGGTAACAGATCTTGTATTTCCATTCCATAAAACATTTGCTCCAAGCCCTTCAAAAATTGCTCTTAACGGAACCAAAACCCTATCTTTCTCAATTACTATATATCTGTTTTGATTTCCCTACCGTTTATTAATAGCTTTATTTGCCTGTTTACAAATTCAGTTGGACTTGAATTGAGATTTGAAACACAAGAATAAAACTCACCTTCAACTATTTGGGTACCAATAGCGACGTATTGATTCCCATCATATGCTAAAGCATATGCAGTAAAATTTTTATCTATTTCTTCAGGTTTATCCCATTTTATACCGTCATTTGACTTTGAGAGATAACAATGATAACTGCGGCCATCCTCATAAGATAGAGAAATAAATTGACTACCGTTCCATATTGTTACTTGGGATATTATTTCATTATTGAGCGTTTGTTTTTTCCATGATATGCCATCCGGGGAAGTTAAAATATAAGGCTTTTCAGGTATAAAAGCTATAAAGTTATTACAGTACAAGATTTGAGAAATATATCGATTATCCATTTCAATATATTTTTTGTTCCAATTTATGCAATCATTTGATGTTAAAATAACAGATTTACCTCCGACTCAGTAATAAAAAATTCACTTCCAACTGCAATATACTTTTTACCGTTATAGGCTATGCTTTTTATTGATGGCGTATAGCTGGAACCCAATTTTAACCTTGGACCGATACAGTCAGCAGGTTTAAATGTCCAATTTATACCATCATAAGATTTGGCAAATAGTCCATCTTTATAGCCATTTAAAAATCCGAGAAATTTCTTTCCATCCCATATCAAATCAGTAATTGGTGTAAAGCCCCTGGTGCTTCTAAAAATAAAATATCCTTTTGACCTTCTTTTGTCATAGTTGTAATTGACCCATTAGTGCCTACAATTGAAATTCTGTCTTTGATTTTTATTACATCAAAGTAGGTTCTATCTGGTCCGTGGTCATAAAGAGGAGTAAGAACCTCTGCATAATGTTCATTTATATTCCAAGTGATTCCATCATCTGATTCAACAACTTCAGACAAGGTGGTTCCTATATATTTTTTATCATTTTTCAATATTGAAAAAATTCCAAAGCCTATACTGTCTTTTATACTGGATTTTACCCAGTTAACTCCGTCAATTGATTTCATAATTAATCCATGAGGACGTTTTGATATTTCTTCAACATAAGATTCTCCGTTTGGATAAATTCTATGAATCTCTGTGTCGGTAAAATGAGCACAAGGGAGCAAAAATGAATCTCCATCCCAAAAAATACCGTTCATCCTCATGTCTTTCATTTCACTTTTAACCCACGATTTCCCATCAGGGGATGATAATATAAAGCCGTTTGTTGCACTTAAGGATATAGAGAATATAGAATCTTTTTCATTAGATTTAAGCCCTGAATTCTCTGCATGTTAAGAGTTGCATTTGACAAAAATGTATAGCAATGCTATAATCTTGTCAATAGTATAAACCAATGATCAAGGATAGTAAGAGTAATCGTTTGTATAAAGAGAGTCGCCAGATGCTGAGAATGCGGCTACAAAGTTGTTCTGAATGGTCTTGTGAGGGAAGCCCGAAATTTTAAAAGAGTAGGTGCTTACGGGAACCTCGTCCGTTATCAGTGAGGAGTATATGAATGTATACTTAAATGAGCGGACGATTTATCGTCAATTTGGGTGGTACCGCAGAAGCTAAGACTTTTGTCCCTGTTAAGGGGATAGAGGTTTTTTTTATATTAAGGAATTTTGTTCTTTATAGTTTAGATTAAAAGTGATAAATCTATTACATTTGTCTTAAGCAAATCCCGTTGAACCGTTCGTTATTTGCTCCGCCAAATGTAAGATTATTAACACTTTTAATATAGAATAGTCGAGAATAGCTGTTAAAAGTGATTAACACTTTTAACTTAGACGAGAAGGAGGACTAATATGTCAAAAGGAAGATTTGGTATTCACGGCGGACAATATGTTCCCGAGACACTGATGAACGCTCTTATTGAGCTGGAAGAGGCTTATAATCACTACAAAAACGACCCGCAGTTTACAGAGGAATTGGATGAATTATTTAAGAATTATGCGGGTAGGCCGTCTCTCTTATATTTTGCAGAGAAGATGACTGAAGATCTTGGTGGTGCCAGAATATATTTAAAGCGTGAGGACCTTAACCATACAGGTTCACATAAGATTAACAATGTATTGGGTCAGGTGCTTCTTGCAAAACGTATGGGTAAAACCCGTGTTATAGCTGAGACAGGAGCCGGACAGCACGGTGTTGCAACAGCTACTGCTGCAGCTTTGATGGGACTTGAATGTGAGATTTTCATGGGCAAGGAAGACACTGAACGCCAGGCACTCAATGTATTTCGTATGGAACTTTTAGGTGCAAAGGTTCATGCGGTGACCAGCGGTACACAAACACTAAAGGATGCAGTTAACGAAACAATGCGTGAATGGACCAAGCGTGTAGACAATACCCACTATGTTTTGGGATCTGTTATGGGACCACACCCTTTTCCTATTATTGTTCGAGATTTTCAAAGTGTTATAGGCCGTGAAGTAAAAAAACAGATTCTGGAAAAAGAAGGAAGATTGCCTGATGCAGTGCTGGCGTGTGTTGGGGGAGGCAGTAATGCAATGGGTTTGTTTTATGATTTTATAGAGGACACAGATGTACGCCTCATAGGATGTGAAGCTGCAGGACATGGAGTAGAAACAGATAAGACTGCTGCAACCATTGCAAAAGGTTCCGTGGGTATTTTCCATGGAATGAAATCCTACTTCTGTCAGGACGAATACGGTCAAATAGCACCGGTGTATTCCATTTCGGCAGGTCTTGATTACCCGGGAATCGGTCCGGAGCATGCCAACCTTTTCGATTCCGGCAGGGCCCAGTATGTTCCAGTGACAGATATTGAAGCTGTAGAGGCGTTCGAATACCTTTCACGTCTTGAAGGAATTATTCCTGCAATAGAAAGTTCCCATGCAGTTGCACATGCAAGGAAAATTGCTCCCAACATGGGCAAGGACAAAATAATTGTAATAAATCTATCAGGCAGGGGAGATAAAGATGTTGCTGCAATAGCACGTTACAAGGGGGTGCAAATCCATGAATAGACTTGACAGGGTATTTAAATATAAAAATGCATTTATTCCTTTTGTTACAGCAGGTGATCCTACATTGGATATTACTGAGCAATTGGTGCTGAAAATGGCTGAGGCAGGTGCGGATTTAATCGAGTTGGGGATTCCTTTTTCCGATCCGGTTGCAGAAGGACCAGTTATCCAGGAGGCGGACTACCGTGCTCTTGCAAGCGGTACAACAACTGATAAAATATTTGATATGGTAGGGCGTATCAGAAAAAAATGCGATGTGCCCCTTGCGTTTATGACATACGCAAATCCCATATTTACCTATGGTACCGAAAGGTTCATGAAAAATTGCCAGGAGGCAGGCATAGATGCCATTATCGTTCCTGACATTCCGTTTGAAGAAAAGAATGAGCTGCTGCCCTATTGTTCGAAATATAATGTTGCATTTATATCAATGATTGCCCCTACATCTCAAAGCCGCATACAAATGATAGCAAGTGAAGCACAGGGGTTTATATACTGTGTATCATCCATGGGTGTGACTGGTGTAAGGCAGGAGATTGGCAGCGGGGTAGAGGAAATGATAAGGCATGTTAAAGAGGTTAGTGATATACCATGTGCAATCGGATTCGGCATATCTACTCCTGAGCAGGCAGCTAGTATGATAAAGTTTTCCGATGGTGTGATCGTGGGAAGTGCAATTGTAAAAATAATTGCACAGTATGGAGCTGACTGTGTGCCTCATGTTACAGAGTATGTTCGTATTATGAAGAATGCGGTCAACGGCTGATTGATATATGAAGAAAACTGATGTATAAAGCAATACAGGAGCTTTAAGCCACTGGTTTAAGGCTCCTGTTTTTTCTAGGAAATTATGGCGTGTTCTACACCATGATTTCTCACTACAACCACCAAGGTCGACAAAATCATTTCATGATTTTGTTCATGTCTAAGAATTTGATTTTGAAATTCTGCGTAAATACTTTATTAAGTAATATATTAAAATCACAATCCATATATTTGTTCCTAATGAAAGGAGTGCAATAAACATCCAAAACATTAAAACAAAATATACTTTCAATCCTTTACCAACTATTCCAAAATCCAAATAGTACCCTTTCAGCACTTCTTTGTCTATATTGTTTAACTTGGTCTTTAATCTGAGATTATCTGGATATAGTTCCAAATCCCTGTTAATATCTATTCTCATTTTTGCATTTATATGTGAAACCAAAGCCCTTGCTTCGTTACGCAGAAAATTGTTTTTTTGTGCTTTAATAGCCAGGTACTTTGCTTTTTCAAGGTTACCAAGTTTAAAATGATTTTTTGCCATAAAAAGTAGAATTTCATCGTGCCAGGGTTTTTTGGAATATAAACGATTATAGTCTTCTAGAAATCTTTTTCTTTGCTTTATTTCGTAAAAGGCCGTTGCACGATAACGTATTCCATCAGTATCATCAGGATCAATAGCAAGTAATCTATTAAAAGTATCAATTGCTTTTTGAAAATCTTTGTTACGAAGATATAGTATACCTTCCAGCCTGAGTAAATCAGGGTCTTCCTGATAAAGTTTTTTTGCTTGTTGGATATACATGAATGCATCGCTAAAGTTTTCGGAAGAATAAGCATTTTGGGCATTTTCCCTAGCATCAAGGTACTCATCATAGTTAATTCCCTCTACCTGCTTGAAAAATGAATAACCTAATGGCTTAACCTTGTTAATTTGTCCAATAATATAAGAGAGAATTTCATGGTTATAATATGGTGAATATGAATCATTGTCAAGTTCGTCGCTCCAGTTAAAATGGCTATCCAGCAATATCCAAACCTGCTGCGGCAGGTGATGACGATCGGTAAAAAAGTCCAACATCTTATATTTCAAGATATTCCTGCTATTTATATTCCACATGACATGGCTATTTAATAATGCTTCCCAATTGCTTGGCACTATTCTGGAAAATAAGTCATCATATAATGTTCCAACGTTAACCATAAGCTCTTCAATCTGCTTCTCCTGATCATGGGACTTATCTAAATTGTCTTGCATTGAAATGGTACGTGAGAAAAAACGACCATCAGGTTGAATAACGTTCTCTTCAATTAAATCAGCATTTAAATCAGTATTTAAATCAGCATTATCGTCCGGTATAGGATCAATTGATAAAAAAGGGGATGACGTTCTTTTTGCATATTTAAGGGCACTATCGTATGCCTCACGCAATTTTTGATAGCCTTCTGCATCTTCCTCGGGATGATACAATTTTAGCTTTTGAGCGTATGCTTTTTTGATCTCGGAAACATTTTCTGTGGGATCTATACCAAGTATATTCCAATAGTACATTTATCTTAAATTTCCTCCAAACCATTCGCTTATTTTGCTTTCAAATACCTGGATTAATAACGCTTTTCACATATGTACATCCAGTCAAATTCTATATATAATTATATATGATGGGAAAATAATTTGCAATTTCCATCAATACGCATTTTAAGGAGTCATCTGATGAAAAACTTTATGAAACAGTCACGGGAAATATTTTATAAAGAACGTAAAAAGCTTACTTTTTCTTTTAGTTGGTATAACCGTTTATACAAGCCCAAGTGGATGACCAAATTAATGGATCGAAGATTCGAGGATACATACAGACATCAGAGAATTCTTTATAAAAATGGCAGGATTGCTATGGGAAAAATAGTCCAGTCAAATACACTGCTTTTTAATGCTGGCAAAGACGATTCGCCAGCAGCTATGGTTTATTCCGAAGATCCCTATTTTGAGGAAAATCCCGAAAAGCTCAAAAAAATAGCATCTTACTTGTACAGTATTAAAGGTGTTAAATGCGAGGATGAAGACTTACAGATATTTTCAGACATTTTACAGGATGAATTTGTGACTTTATTTAATTTCAAAGTTCCTGAAAAAATTACTTTTGGCAAAAATGTTTATTTTACATCTTTTATGGTGGTAAGGAATCATCTTCCTAATGGATATATTGATTTTGAATATTTTCCTGTTATTATTTATCCCGAAAAGACGGAGGCGTCTATTATTCTTCCAAGTAAATACTGGATACCGGAACCTAAAGATGTTATTACATTGAGAACCATGAATAAAAATATAGATCTAATCAATCTTGATCCTGAAAAATATATTATGATGGTAGAAAAGTTTATTGAGTATGCGATATATAAAAGTAGAACTGCGTGGTGGAGTAGAGATGAATGGAGAAGGAGGATTTTGCATTTTAGATATCAAAAATCCACAGCACTTATTAACAATGGAAATATGAAAGAAGCAAAGGAATTTCTTTATGAGCTGCTTGATGAAATTAATGCCCCTGAAGGTCATAGAACAAGCGATACTTTCTATATGTTAGTACTTTTTAATATTGCGTCAGTACTTATATATTGTGAAAAATTTGAAGAGGCAAAGGAAAAAATTGAATTAATCAAGATAACTTTTTCCAACTTGAAGCACCAAAAGTACATAGAGACTTTTGACAAGTTACTTAAATTCAAAGAAATGGAACTTAATATCCTGCATGATGACTTGGAAAAGGGTGGACGATACCTTCAAGAGCTTCTTTCAGTAAAGAGCAATGAGACGGAAAGAGGAAATTTACTGCTGTACAAGGGAATATACCACTATAAAAGAAATGAGAAAGATGAAGCGTTGGAGTGTTTAAAGGAATCTTCTAATATATTAAAAGCACCATATCAATCACAAAAAATCCAATACTATATTAAAAGTGTCACTTTTAATATTTAAAAATGTGCAGATGATTAAAGCCAAATTGTATAAATATCGGCATTTTTTTAAAAATTGTTTATTACTTGAGAAAAATATCTTTAAATTATCCTAATTTTAGTGTATGATATATTTATTGTAAATAAAATGTTGGAAAGTAATCCTTAAGATTACAAGTTACACTTGATCTCAAATTTACCATTTAATGCAGCTGTTGCAAAAGAAGATAGTATTATATAGAGTTATGTATTATTTTAATTTGTGAACTGATATAATTATAATTTCAGAAGAAAAGGAAGTTTGAGATGGAAAATACAGTTGTCAATTCAGGAAGGAAATCAAATGATATCCATAACAAAACCAGCATGTACTCGAAATTGCGGGCTGCCCTAAAAGAAAGGATATCATTGCTATTCTTTATCATTTTAGTAATCCATGTTTGTATTGTCATTACACAGGCTTCTAATTGTTTACCTATAAAACTCAGGGCTTTCGCTGGAATCATAGAGTTTGGCTTGTCAGCATTTCTTTCTTATCGTTTTGGTTATGTAGGATTGTTAGTATCGATGATAACTAATGGAATTGCTGCTCTTAATATGTTTATGGTATCAAATTATGTAGCTGGTGTTGTTGCAAAAAGCACAACACATTTGCCTGAAGATATTGAACAGGTGACAAACAGTACAGCAGGGCTGCTTTTTTCTTTAGCTGGTACCAGGACTGCTCTTATAGTAGCTTCAATCATGATTGCATATACATCTGAGCAGGGAAGAAAGCATATAAAAAGGTTGGAATGGCTAGCAAATATAGATGGCGTAACTGGTGTATTCAATCATAGATATTTTCAATCAAAACTTGAAGAAGAGATAGCTAAAGCTAATGAAAAAGACAGCACTTTAGGTATGATAATGATTGATTTGGATAACTTTAAAAAATTTAATGACAATTATGGTCATAAAGCTGGGGATCTACTGCTGTCTAAAACCTCTGAAATATTTATGAATGAAACAAGAGAAAAGGATATTGTCTGCAGGTATGGAGGAGATGAATTTGCCATACTGTTGCCGGATGCAAATTCAGAAGGAATATTATCTGTTATTGAGCGTATAAGAAAATCTTTTGCTAAAATGGCTGGTTTGGAGGAATATTTTTCATTACTGGATAAAGTTACATTGTCTGCAGGATATTCCATATACCCAGCCCTAGCAAAGAATAAGGATGACTTAATTATGCAGGCAGATAGTGCTCTTTATCAGGCAAAGAATATGGGAAGAAATAACGTTCAGCTTTATAGGGATATTTTTGAAGATATTAAATACTTTTTTGACTCAGATGAGCAATTGTTTGGCGGGCTAAGGGCTCTTTTAGGTACTGTATCTGCAAAAGACAAGTATACATTAGGACATTCGGAACGTGTTATGGATTACGCAGTTATGATAGGCAGAGCAATGGGACTTGGAGGGGAGAGGATAAGGCTTCTTAAAATAGCAGCCTTATTGCATGATATAGGTAAAGTAGAAATTCCTGAATCTGTGCTTAATAAGAGCGGGCCATTATCTGAAGATGATCTTAAGCTGCTTCAAAGGCATCCAAGTTATAGTGCGGATATATTAGAACCGTTGTCAGGCATTGACCAATTAATAGATTCAATAAAGCACCATCATGAAAGATATGATGGAACAGGGTATCCAAACAGAATTAAAGGAAATGATATACCTCTTGAGGCCAGGATTTTGTGCGTAGCCGATTCCTTTGATGCAATGCTGTCAGATAGGCCATATAGAAAAGGTATGAAAATAGATGAGGTTATAGAAGAACTGCAAAAGAATGCAGGTACCCAGTTTGATCCATATGCTGTTCAAGCTTTTCTAAGTACTCTTAATGCCAATTATGCTGTCTGATTTTAAATTGATTAAGTTATACACTTTTTCTTATATGATGTAAATATACAAAGATTTTAACTGTGGTTAAAAGGTATTTTAATTAAATATATGAAAAGTGAATAATCTTTTACATTTGTCTATCGCAAATCCCGTAAAAGTGTTCGTTATTTGCTCTGACAAATGTAAGATTAATAACACTTTTCATATAGTACGTATTACCTATATAAAAATGAATCCAAAAAACTATCCATTTTGCCTCAATATCCTACATAACCTCTCGTCAAAGAATGATATCATTGAAATAGAGAGGTATTTTTTATGTTGAGTTCTATAAAATCTGATTTTCTTCAATATCCCCAGTGGTATAGCCTTGAAAGGGAAACCGGAATAACAATTAATAAATTGACAAATATAAAAGAGCTTTCTTTTTATTTGAAAAACTCCAATGAATTCATAAGGCGATTGGCAATATTAAGGATTAATGACCTTAAGCTTAAGGATTCCATTAGTGTTCTTATGGAAGTAATGGATGATTTGTCGGAAAGTCAAATGAATAAGGAGTTAGCGGCGTGGACAATTAAATCAATCAGCAGCAAATGGGGAATGGATATTTTCTTAAATCATAAGCTCCTCAATAAATATTGCGGTGATGAGAAATCAATTGATATTATGAGGTTTTCAATTCATGATATTGGGACACATGCAATTAAGTTTGAGTTGAGCGAAAATTTTTTGAAGGCTGAGTTGGATTCTGATACTGATAATTTGAGGCAAAGTGAAGACATAGAGCTTGAGTTCAGCTTCTCCACAAAGGAATGGTTTCTGGAATTAATGGAAGGTCTAATTGTCAGTATCAAAAATAACTGGATGAAGGTACCGGGGATTATCCTAAGGAATGTTAGAAAATTTATTGTTTTTATTGTACCTATATTGGTTGTATTGCCTGCGAAGACTGTTTTTAAAGGATTAAAAGGTATATATAAATCTATAGCCAGCAAAAATAATGATAAAAAGCTGATAAAACAAGATAAGAAGAATATTAAAAGGGAGTATTCAAGGAATCTACTTGATAGTAATGCTACAAAAACACCATACAGGCCGATTTTCGAGGAAGATAAGGTAACGTTTTCCGATTTGATGAAAAAAGGAGTATTTAAAGCGGCATATGTAATTTTAACACCTCTGCGACTGATTCTAAGATACAAGAAATCAATATTTGCTCTATTACTATTGGCTTATTTGACATGTGCTTATACAAATCCCGGAAGAATTCTTGTCTATAAATACACAGGTATGGATATTAAAGAGAAACAAGACCAAGTTGTAAAATATACCAGATCGGTTGTTGATAAATTGGTTCTTGAAACGGAGAATATATTAAAAGCATTTGATAATAAAGAAATGAGCAGTTTGCCTCAATCTACATCAGAAAACAATAATGCCATGATTCAAAAGTCCGGAAGCAACCAACTAAAATTCATTGTAACAGCAAAAAAAGGGCTTTATTTAAGGGAGAGTCCTGACTCTGCTTCCAATAAACCTGCCATAGGCTTGCTTAAGTACAATTCCACTGTTACATACCTGAATATAAACCAATCTGATAAAAACGGCATTAAGTGGTACTTGGTGAAGTCTCTAGATGGGAAAGAAGGATGGGCATCATCAAAATACCTTAAGGAAGTAAGGAGTGACAAATGATGAATGATCTAAAGCAAAAGTGTGAAAGGTCTGAATTAGCCTTGGAACTATTACTGGAATTGCAGGAGGTTTTAAAAGGGCTTTCAGAAATTGCATTGGATATGGAAAAGAACTCCGATACCTTTTATAAAGAGTATTTAAATAACAGTTTACATTTAGTACAATCAGATATTGATAATTATAATTCAAACAACGATAGGATAAAAAAGCTGAAGCTGGAAGTAACAGCTATTGTAAACGACTGGTTCAGCTTTGAAAAGGACACAAATGAAACAAAAAAACTCATATTTCCCATAAAGCTTCATCTAAGAAAAAAACAGTTAAAGAATAAAATTAAAGAATTAAATGAATCAATTTCAAACACCAATATTGAAAATCGCTTTATTAAAGAAAAATTGATAAGCTGGGAGCATGAGCTTGGCATTGAGTGTGTTAAAGCTATGAAATCAGGGGAGGATTTTGGCCAATATGAAAAATTGCTAAAAATAAAAAAAGAATTAATAGAAGAGTTAAAATATATCTTACCTACCATTCCGGGGATCTGCCCCCTAGAACTCGATCTTCAAAATATTGATGTATTTATTGGAAAATTTAGGAAATCACTTTCTTTTGAAACAATTGATTCTAATAAAAAATAGTAAAGTAGTAAAAGTCATATATAATTGTTTTTGCAGTAAAATCACTTTAATGAGCGGCAAGCCTCTAATGCATATTAATAATTGGTAAAGCTTTGTGGATTATAATTGAATTATTATTCAAACACTATAGGAAAAAGGTTATAGAATCGGAGGTAAGCAACATGATTAATAAAATTGGAAAGATTACGATTTACGTAAATAACCAGGAAGAGGCAAAAAAGTTTTGGGTAGAAAAGGTGAATTTTGTTGTTAAATTTGAACAAGCAATGGGACCGTCAATGACATGGTTGGAAGTTGCTCCAAATACCGATGAGTTTACCACATTTATATTGTATGATAAAAATTTGATGATTAAACAAAACCCAATGACCAATGTTTCACACCCTTCAATCATATTAAGTACGAAAGATATTGATAATGCCTATAAAAAAATGAAGGAGAACTTAGTTGAAGTCGGGGAACTTAAAGTGATGCCTTATGGAAAAATGTTTTCTTTCAAAGATCAGGATGGAAATGAGTACATGTTAAGAGAAGATAAATAATTTAAACCGCATCGGCCTTTTTCTTATGTAAAGGCCGATGCTCTTCTATAAACTCCTTATTGTATAGGTTCATCCTACTTACATATATCTTGCGATATGTACTGCTTGCATTAATGAGTTCATTATTAAGCTTTAGCAATTGTAATATTAATACACTTTTCGTATAGTTTATGCTATAATGCTATTGTGAATTATGCAATTTAAGGGCAGTGAAAGGTAAGTAGAAATGAATAAAAGAGTTGTAGTAGTATCTGCAGCGGCATTAGCTGTAATGATAATTCTGTTGTTTTTAAACGATTTATCAAGGAATGAGGCTGCACGGTATGTCAGCATCGAGGATAACTGGGAGGAATACGATACACGAAATTTTATTGAAGATATAAAGCTAAAAATGGTTTGTGATAAAAAAATTGATTCAGTCAGCATAATATCAAAGGCATATGGGTTTAGTAAACTTCCTCAGAATATAGAAAAATACATTGGTGATCCTTTATATATAAATAGTGCGGCAAATTATGAGTCGGCAAGTATTACTATAAAGTACGACCCTCTCCAAACCGGTGATTTTGATTTAAACAAAGTTATTGCACTAAGATACGACGATGAAATAAAAAGATTTGAAGTTCTAGAAACTACTTTGGATAAGGAAAATAGTTTATTAAGTTTTAAAACTTCGCGATTGGGAGAATTTATTCTTGCAGAGAATAAATTAGGAGTTGAAAAAGGCGATCAAATAGATGAGAATACATATCAGCTGGATGTTAAAAATAATAAAAAGAAACCAGGTAATTATGTTTATGATACAGTAGTATACGGAGGAACATCGGCAGGAGTTATAGCTGCATGCAAAGCAGCAAGGCTTGGATTATCCGTCATACTGGTATCAAAGGATAAGCATCTTGGAGGAATGAGTTCATCAGGCTTGAGTTTAGCTGATGTAAATGATGATGATTCAATAGGGGGTATGGCAAGGGAGTATTATTTAAGGGGCTTAATCTATTATTTTAAGAAATTTGAATCTGGTGGTGGGTATGACGATCAAGAAAAGAAAGACCTCATCAGGGTAAAAAAATATAAAACTATTGAGCCGCATGTTGCAGAAAACATATTTAATGAACTGATTAAGGAAGAAAATGTACCTGTGTTGTATGGAAAAAGCCTTAGCCTTAATAATGGGGACAAAGTACATAATAAAAGCATTCAATCAATTAAAACAGAATCCGGAGACATAATTAATGGAAAAATATTTATCGATGCCTCATATGAGGGAGATTTAATGGCGAAAGCAGGTGTATCGTATACAGTCGGCCGTGAAGGAAACAGCGTATATGGTGAGGAAAATAACGGCATTCAATACAAGAACTCATTTTCCAGCCAGCAGCTTCCCCTTGGTATTGATCCTTACATTGACAAGTATAATCCGGGACTCGGGTTTATAAACGGAATTAAGGAACTGGCAACAGAAGAAGGGGCAGGAGATAAGGGAATCCAGGCTTATTGTTTCAGAATGTGCCTTACAGATAGAATATCCAACATGGTTGACTACAAGGATGAAGATAATGATGGAATAAGGGATTATATAAAGCCGCCGGAAAATTATAATAAAGATGATTATGAACTTTTATTCAGATATATTGAAGCTGAGAAAGACGGAAGACTCAGTGAGAATAAATTTAATAAGGGGCATAATACATTTTTTTGCCTCGACAGATTGCCCAATGGCAAAATCGATGCCAATAATTGCGGGCCGGTTTCAACAGATTATATAGGTTTTAATCATTCGTATCCTGAAGCAGGCCATGAACTGAGAGAATCCATAATGAAAAAACATGAGGATTATCAGAGGGGATTTTTGTGGACGCTTCAATTTTCCGATGACCCAAGAATACCTGATTATATAAAGAATTTTTATAAAAAATTCGGGCTTGCCAAAGATGAATTTAAAGATAATAATAACTGGCCTTATCAGATTTATGTAAGGGAAGCACGAAGGATGGTTTCAGATTATGTTATGACAGAACATAACTGTATCGGCAATAAAGTGGCGGAAGATAGTATTGGATTGGCTTCGTACCCAATGGATTCACACAATGTACAAAGATATGTACATACTTATAAATATGTAAAACACATTCAAAATGAAGGATGTATTTTTGTAGATAATTCATACAAATCCAGCTGGCCCATAAGTTACAGGTCTATAATCCCTAGGAAGGGTGAATGTACAAATCTCATAGTTCCTGTGGCTATCTCAGCTTCACATACTGCCTATGGATCAATCAGAATGGAGCCAACTTTTATGATTATGGCAGAGTCGGCTGTTGAGGCTGCTAAAATTGCCATAGAGGAGAGCTCCTGTATAGTCCAGAATGTGTCCTATGACAGATTAAAGGAAGAACTATTGCTGAGTGGGCAGATACTTATGTAGAATGTTGTCATTCTGCTCGCAAGGCTTCCACTGGATCCTTCTTTGCTGCCATTCTAGCAGGCAGTAATCCCCCAATCAATGTCAATGTGACGCTGATTACTATTAATAGAATTGCGTGAAGGGGGTTTAACTGTGCTACATTTGGTAAATCTGTCATTTCCTTTATTATTACGTTTACAGGAATAGTGAGCAGATAGGCAATGCTTATACCTAAAATACCGGAGAAAGAACCAATGATAAAGGTTTCAGCATTAAATACACGGGAAATATCCTTCTTTCTTGCACCAAGTGCACGTAAAACACCTATTTCCTTTGTGCGTTCCAAAACAGAAATATATGTTATTATTCCTATCATTATGAGAGAAACGATAAGTGAAATTGATGCAAAAGCGATCAATACCAAGGTAATTGCGTCCATTATGCCGCCGGTCATTTCTGACATGGAACTTGCAAGATCAGAGTAAATAATCATGTCTTCCTGTGATTTACCGTTGTTATAGTTGTCAAGATGTGCTAAAACAACATCTTTAGATTCAAAGTCAGACGGATAAAGATAAACCATAAATGGGGTTGAATCACCGCCCAGGTAGGCCAAAACTGTAGTTTTTGCCTTTTCATCCAAGCTTTCCATAGTAATAACATTATAATTTGATTCGTGTTGTGCTTTAACTATCTCAGAGTTTTGAGCCATATCGATGATTTTTTGAACGAGTTTATCACTATATGCAATTCCATTGCCTATAATTCCAATACTGACATCTGTTTTCAAGCGAACAATTCCAGAGATTTTTAAAGTGATACTGTTTTTTGAATTGTACATTGCATTATAGTTGTTGCCAGGAATAAATGTACCCTTGTCGGTTTTTATATAGTAATCATCATTATCGATCAGTTTAAATTCTGTTCCGACTATATCCTTAAAATCTATACTTTCTATATTATCTGTATTAAATCCAAGATTTTTTAGCACTGAGTAGTCAATACGATTTTTGTTGTCTATGACTAATACTAAATCAGTTTCATCTATAGGGTACTTCCCTGATAGCAGGTCATAGTTTTTCTCCAAGTAGGATAACGATGAATCGCCTAATGGTTCAGGATAGGAGGATAGTCCTTTCCCACTAAAGCCGGATGCCATGGATTGAGTGTCATTGATATCGGAGTTCATTCCAATTGCCAATGATACTGGTGAAGCTTTTCCATTAGTTTGGCGGAGTAAATTCATTCCGGTCATTCGGGTGTAGCCAATGCTGCTTAATACTTTAGAGTCAATAGAGTTAATATACTTAATATAATCTTCTGTAATGATATTTGTATGGATCAACGATCCCTTAGTGGGGTCATAAAGATAAACTTTATCAGAATCTATTGTTTTTCTATTTCCTACCATGTTTTCTCTCATTTCGCCACGCATTTTCTCCAAACTTTCTTCATCAGTGTTCATGGATGTTTGGGAAATGATGATGGGAAACTCAGAAAGAGCGTCCCTCTGGAACTTGTCGATTTGAAGTTGGAAACCAGATGAAAGGCTTAAAATCAGAGCAATACCAATAATTCCAATACTCGATGCAAGGGCAGTAAGTGCGGTTCTCCATTTTTTTGTTGAGATATTTTTACCTGACAATTTAAGAGCAGTAGCAAAATTCATGCTGGTTTTTTTCAGTGCATAGCCTGTATCATCATTAGCAGCTTTGTAAGGATTACTGTCATCAACAACTTCACCATCTTTAAATTTTACAATACGATCTGCGTATTGCTCTGCAAGCTCAGGATTGTGTGTAACCATTATGACCAGTTTGTCAGCAGCAATTTCCCTGATAAGATCCATGATCTGCTCACTAGTAGTAGTATCTAAGGCACCAGTAGGTTCATCAGCTAAAATAATATCCGGATCATTTGCAAGAGCACGAGCTATAGCAACCCTTTGCATCTGTCCACCTGAAAGCTGATTGGGCTTTTTATGGATATGATCCTGTAGTCCAACCCTTTCCAGTACTTCAAGAGCTTTCTTGTGCTTTTCATCAGCCGAAACACCACTTAAAGTCATTCCCATTTCTACATTATCTATAATGCTTAAATGATTAATAAGATTATAGCTTTGAAAAATAAAACCTACACTATTATTACGATAAGCATCCCAGTCTGAATCTTTAAAGTGTTTTGTGGATTTATTATTTATAATCAAATCACCGTTGTCGTAATGATCCAGCCCTCCAATTATATTGAGGCAAGTAGTTTTACCGGATCCACTTTGCCCTAAAATAGCAACAAACTCATTTTTCCTGAAGTTCAAGCTTATATTATTTAATGCAACCTGAGTAAAATCTCCTGTTGTATAGCTTTTCTTGATTTCTTTTAATTGTAGCATTCTATTATCTCCTTTTATTGTTGCAGTGAGAGGTGAAGAAGATTTATGTTTTTCACACTAATCTGCATATGTAAGCAAGCATTACTAATAATATCTCAATATTAACTTAAAGTATACCTGGTGTGCTTCTAAAGTCAAAGAATTAGGATATTCCCTATTAGGTAATAGTAAATAATTAGCTGGTTGTGACATTTCAAAAAGCTGAATTGATGATATTACATAAAAAATACTTTAATAATGTATTTTTTATGTAATATCATCATTAAATAAATAGCGGATATCCATGAAAGGAAATTTAATAAAGTCATATGGGAGAAGGAACAGGGCATAACCTATATAATCAACTATAATTTTTATTTTAATATGTATGTATATTTTATATTTCTACACAAATACTAAAAAACCTTCTATGGACAGTTCCAATTCTATATTGGATAATAGGAAGTAGGTAGATAGAAAACCACATTAAAGAACAGATTTGATCAATGTTCATATTTAGTTCATATTTTTATAGTAAAATTAAATTATACAATTTATTCAGGACACAATAATAACTTATGAAGAGTAAAAGGAGCAGATGTATTATGGAGAGTAATAAAAACATAAATCTAAAGCAAATAAAAACAGAACTAACTCGATTTATGATGTCTTATAAATTTGCATTGGATGAGGTTAATACAAAGATTGATATTTTGAGGCAAGAGTTTCGCTATATTCATGATTATAATCCTATTGAGCATGTTAAATCTCGTCTAAAGACGCCTGAAAGCATTGTAAATAAAGTTAATAGAAAAGGATACGAACTAACAGTATCTTCAATAAAAGAGAATGTCCGAGATATTGCGGGCATTCGAATTACTTGTTCCTTTATTTCAGATATTTATGAATTAAAAGATATGCTGCAAAATCAAAAAAATATAAAGGTAATTGAATGTAAGGATTATATAAAGAATCCTAAGCCTAACGGTTATAAGAGCTTGCATTTGATATTACAAATACCTATTTTTATGTCTGACAGATCAGAAGATGTCTATGTTGAAGTTCAAATAAGAACAATTGCTATGGACTTCTGGGCCAGTTTAGAGCATAAAATTTACTATAAATATGACAAAGAAATTCCTGAAGGTTTGAAGGAAGAGCTTAAGATGGCAGCAGTTAGGGTATCACAACTCGATGAGAAAATGGAGAGCATTCATAAAGAGATTAGTCAATTTAAAGAGAAGGAAGATTTAAATGATGGATTGGAGGAAGTATTTATTGATAATGAAAGATTCAATATTCCCCATGACTTTTTAACAAAGTATATACAATCATGGGGATAATGAAAATTATGAGAAACGGAGATTGATTACTTTTGGGACAGGCTTTCTGCAATACCTGAGGCAGAGCAATGCGGGTGGATTAAAGATAAATTTGGAGTTTCATGGCAGATTGTTCCTGAGAACATGGATGATATAATGTTTAATGGATCAAGGGATGAGATACAAAGAGTTACTGAAGCGTTCTTAAAAATGAAAAAATTTGATTTAAAAGAATTGGAAAAAGCACGTTTAGGAGATGGATAAAATAAGATAAAAAAAGGAGGAATTATGTCGGATTTTGTAGAAATACATATAGAAGAATTGCATTCTTAGTATGCCTAAGCTTTTGGAGGTAGTTATTGTTTTATGCCAATTAAAACTATTATGCACCGGTCTCCAACAAGTATATTAATTTTTCTGCCTCTTGCAGCACTTTCCTTATTTTTTCTTTTGAAGCCTATTGTCATTTTTCCGGGTATGGAATTTTCTATACCTTCAGTTACCCTGTTGATGATCGTTTGCCTGTATGGGTTAAAGGAGTCCTTCATAACTGCAATATTTGTTTATGGAACTGCTGTAATACTTGGTAGGACTGATCTGCAATCGGCTGTTGTTTATATTGCTGCAATTGCATTTATAGCCTGGAGAGTGAGAATCAAGCATAATGGACTTATTACCAGTACAATGTTATTCTGGTTGTTGATTGGTGGGCCGATTATGGCTGTTCTCGCCACGATTGTAAACGGCAATATTAATCAAATAATGGTTTTCCAGATTCAGAATGAAGTAACCATTGCTCTATTGAGCAGCCTGCTAGTTGATGTTTTATTCACATATACTCCACTCAATAGACTCGGCACCGATAAACATGTACCAATTGGCTTTCATTTCAACCGTATTATGATTCATACATCACTTGCTGCTATAACAATTCCTTATCTTTTATATATGGGTATAGCTGGCTATAATAGCACAAAACGCATGGAGGATTCAGTTCACAATACATTTGTTTCCCAACTTCAGACAATAGAAAGTTATCTTCACAATCAAACTGAAAGCGATCTCTTTAAATTAAAACAGCAAGGCATCGTGCAGGTGTCCCGCTTGAATGAGGAGCTTAAGAACATTTCAGCAGGCACCGGTACCGAAATTGTCGTTACCGACAATAATAACACAGTTATGGGATCAAATTCAGATATTACTATAGGAAAACCTTTTATATGGTACATGGGAGGTAGTATTGCCGATAAATTTGCGAATACATACTATTGGGTACCGAATCAGGAATTTGGCAGCGAGTTGGAACATTGGAGTTATGGATACATGATTAGAGAAAAGGATATTCCGCTTCTGCGGCTAAAAGCTGTCATGATGACACCATTTAAACCCTTTCTGTCAAATTTATTAAGTACTTATATTTATCAGATTTGGGTATATCTGTTGTTTTGCTCTGTCATACTTATCCTTAGTATCTTTTATAATCGCATCTTTTTTAAACCTTTAGAGAAGTTGGCTGAATCTACAACAGGAATTCATATACAACTGGCCGACGGAAATGGTATTGAATGGAATAAAAGCAGTATCGTTGAGATTGACTCGCTGGTAAATAACTTCAAAACCGTTACTGATGGCCTGGAAGGCATGCTTCATCGAACGCATCATCTGGCATATTACGACTTTCTGACCGGACTACCAAATAGATTATCCATGCAGGATGCCCTCATTAAATTACTCCGCAGCAATTATAAAGAGAGAAATTTGGCGTTGCTGTTTTTTGATTTGGATCGTTTTAAACAAGTGAACGATTCCCTTGGCCACGCCGTGGGAGATCAACTTCTGCAAGAAATTGCTGCACGCCTTAGAACAATTGAATCGGAATGTATAAGAATTTTTCGAGTGAGCGGAGATGAGTTTGTTGCCATTGCGGATGGAATGGATCAGGTGTCTGCAGAACAAACCGCCCAGCATATTTTGAGCATAATTAGCCAACCGGTATATATCGACCAACATGAGCTGCACATAACATCAAGTATTGGGATTGCACTATATCCCCAGCATGGAGACAATCCTGAAACACTTATGAGGCTTGCCGATACATCCATGTATATTGCCAAGGAAGAGGGGCGGAACACATATGCTTTGTATACTGAGTCACTTCAAAGCAAATTGTCGGAACAGATATGGATAGAACATCAGCTGCATAAGGCCTTGGATTTGAATCAGCTGACTCTACACTATCAAGCAATAGTTGATGGGGTTACATCTGAGATACATGGAATTGAGGCACTGTTAAGATGGAATCATCCGGAGAAAGGTTTGATTTCCCCTATGCAATTCATTCCTATTGCCGAACAATCAGGTCTCATTATACCTATCGGACAATGGGTACTGAGGGAAGCCTGTCTGCAGAATAAGAAATGGCAGGATGAAGGATTTAAAAAGGTCCGAATTGCTGTCAATCTATCGGCAAGGCAATTTTACAGTGGAAGCTTAACAGAAGAGATTCAAACGATATTGAAGGAGACAGGGCTAATGCCACAATATCTGGAACTTGAGATTACTGAGGGATTTATGATTAAGGACCCAGACTACGTGAACACAGTAATAAACGAACTAAGAGCAATGGGAGTTACAGTTTCAATAGATGATTTTGGCACAGGCTATTCCTCTCTAAGTCAGCTCAGAAATTTCTCTGTCAACGTGGTAAAGATAGATAGATCCTTTGTTCAAAACATCGGAATAGACCGAAGCAACATATCTATTGTAAGGGCTATTATTGAACTTGCACATGGAATGAATCTGAAGGTTGTTGCAGAAGGCATTGAGACAGAAATAGAAAGAAATCTTTTGCTGCAGCATAATTGTGATGAAATGCAGGGGTACTTTTTTGCAAAGCCAATGGATTCGGACAGATTTGCTCAATTATGGCGTCAACGCATGATCAACTCAACATTAATGGAAAGTTTGAGGTCTTAAAATGAGGAAATATAATTGGTCTATTGGCCTCCCATATTCTTGACATCTATCTTGCAACAATTTAAAATAAAGTAAACATATGAAAAGTGAATAATCTTTTACATTTGCCTATCGCAAATCCCGTAAAAGCGTTCGTTATTTGCTCTGACAAATGTAAGATTATTAACACTTTTCATATAATAAGACATGGTATATATTCTTGCATTTAGATTATAAGATGTTGTATATATTTGCCGTATAATATGGGGAGCTTTGAAAATTGTCGAGAATACTTAATGTTTTAAGCGTAAAGAATTTATTTAAGTACATATATGAATACAAGCAGCTTCTTTGGCTTGGTGTGGTAATTGTTTTTTCTTCAGTACTTTTTGAAAAGATATACCTACTTGAGCCTTTTTTTGATAAGACAGTAAATGTTTCATCATATCTATCGTGGCACACCATATTCGAGTTTATAAGTATATTGGTTTCCTTATGTGTTTTTCTATTATCCTATTATGCATACAGGCAAAATCGCAGGTTAAGAGGCATATTTATTGCAAATGTCTTTTTATGTATGGGAATTGTCGATGTATTTCATGCACTCAGCTTCAAAGGTATGCCGTATTTTTTAATTGAAAACAGCACAGCAGACAGGGCTACCACATATTGGATAATTGCCAGACTTATTGGAGCTATTGGAATTGCGGCTGGAAGCTTTATCAAAAGTAATAAAAAATCCAATATTAATCGAAGAGTGTTCCTGTTTTTTTCAATTTCTTTGTCAATGGTGATATTAGTTGTTGTAACTTATTTCCCACATATTCTACCGGCTATGTACATAGAGGGGGTAGGAGTTACCGGATTAAAGAAGGTGCTTGAATATCTGGTTATATTGTGTTTATGCTTTGCCGGAATTATGTTTTTGCAGCATTATATTAGAAGGAAAGATAATTCTAGCTATTTGTTTGCCGTTGCCATTACGGCAAGTGTTTTTAGTGAACTGGCATTCGTAATGTATACTTCAGTCTATGATATATATAACTATATGGGGCATGTTTATAAGTTTATCTCTTACTTTATAGTTTTTAGGGTTGCCTTTATTAATAATATTGAAAAACCATATCTGGCATTGTATAAGGCAAAAATCAAGTTAAAGGCTTACGCCGGGAATTTAAATAAACTTGTTGATGAGCGAACAAGAGAGTTATATCAGATGAATAAAAAGCTGCTTGATGACCTTGAATATGCAAGGGATATTCAAAAAGGCATGCTTCCTCACAATTTACCAAATAATGAGCAGGTTAAATTTGAAGCTAAATATTATCCCGCAGAAACAGTAAGCGGTGACTTTTATAATGTTATAAGACTCGATGACCATAGGATAGGGATGTATATAGGTGACGTATCGGGGCATGGGGTCTCTGCTGCAATGCTTACTATCTTTTTAAACCAAAGTATAAAAACAATTAGGGAATTGGAAGGAAACATGTTTGAGGTTATTAAACCTTCTGAAGTTTTGGAGAATCTTTATAAGTTATACAATAAGGTGAATTTTAAGGATGAGGTGTATATTTTATTGTTATATGCCATTTATAACATAAAGACAAAGGAACTTGAGTATTCATCAGCAGGAATGAACGTGGAGCCGATTATAGTGAAGAAAAATGGAGAGATTATGGAAATGGATATTAAAGGCCTCCCTATCTGTAATCTCATAAATATTTATTCGCCTGATTATACGGATAAGACGACACACTTAGAAAGCGGAGATAAGGTGTTTTTTTATACCGATGGACTTTTAGAGTTAAATGATAAGCACACAGGGGAGGCTTTTACTAAGGATCGTTTGAAAAGGCTTCTAGCGGATTATGACGGTAAGGACACTTGTGAGAAGATTGATAGAAATATAAAGGGTATTTGCTATGATGGCCATCAAAAGGACGATGTTACGTTTTTGGTTATGCAAGTCAATTGAGGCATGAATGAAAAATAAGCTTTATCTGTTAGTTTGTGTAGAAATCGGGAGAATTTGAAGAGTATACCACATCACCCAATTAGTTTACAAATTTATAGAACTAAAAGACAGAAAGTGATACTATGATAAGCCTATCCTGCCATAATTTCTACATTATTTTTTAATGTATTGGAGAGATACTATAGTCGAGGAGGCTGATTATAGCTTATGGAATTATTTATGCCTGAAAGAGTCTTTTTTGAACCTTCGTCACTAAAGTATCCTCTTGGTAGAGAGCTCTATTCATATTTTCAGGATAAGAATATTGAGATTATAAAAACATCGGCACAAAATGTTTCTCGTATGATCCCCGGCACTACTGAGAGAGAAAAGTATCCAAGAGCTAAAAAGACCCTTGTGGTTACAACAAAAAAAGGAACCCGTCTTGATGTTTGCAAGCCATCGGCAGATTATGAGTTTTCCCTTGTGACAAATTGTCCTGGAAACTGTGAATATTGCTATCTACAAACAGCTCAGGCCTTTAAACCCTATTTAAGGACATATGTAAACCTGGAAGATATATTCGATAATATAAAAGCACATATTGTAAATAATGAAAATAAAATTACTACTTTTGAAGTTGCAAGTTCAGGAGATCCTTTAGGCTTGGAGCATATTACCGGAAGCTTATCCAAGACAATCGAGTTTTTCGGAAGCCTCGATAATGCAAGGCTGCGGGTGGTAACAAAGTTTGACAAAGTAGAACCGCTGCTTGATTTGAACCATAACTCACACACACGTTTCAGAGTTAGCATAAATTCCAGATATGTAATAAAAAATTTTGAACATAACACAGCAACCTTCGATGAAAGAATAGAGGCAGCAGCAAAGATAGCCGGAGCAGGCTATCCAATGGGATTTATCGTAGCACCGATAATGATGTATGAGGGGTGGAAAGAAGAATACACAGAGCTATTTGACCGTTTGAAAAAGCAGATAATTAGTGTAAATTCCAGCGAGCCCATAACATTCGAGCTCATTCAACACCGTTTTACTACTACTGCAAAAGAGTTTATACTAAAAAGATTCCCAGGTACGAAACTTGATATGGATGAGACAAAAAGAACATTAAAATGGGGAAAGTTCGGAAGGTTTAAGTATGTATATCCTAAAGAGCATTCAGGAGAGATTAAGGAGTTCATTTCCTCACTTATAAAGGAAAGATTTCCAGAGGGAGTTATTGAGTATTTTACATAAACTCTTGTATGGGGCATTATAATTATGAAATAATATTCATCATTATGATTTAAAGTTATGATTTATAGTTATGATTTATAGTTATGATTTAATGGAAAATGCCGATAAAACTATTGAATCAGGTGAAAATTTGTCATACCAATTTTCTTATAATGCGGCATATTTTTCATGTTTTTAATGTGATTATATTGATATTTATAAGTTGGTTGTGATAAAATTAATAAAATTGGCTAAAGGTATTAAAAAGAGTAAGGTGTAATTTAATAATACTTAAAAAATGCTAAAAAATACTAATTCGAGGAGGAAGAAAAATGGGCTTTTTAGATTGGGCAAAACAGAAAGGTGCTTCATTAACAGGAGAAGTTAAAAAGGTTGCTAATAAGGATTTTATGGAAGCGGTAGCTGCAGGATGTGCTTTAGTAGCTTCAGCTGATGGAAATATCAGTTCGGAAGAAAAACAAAAAATGATTGGGTTTATAAATATCAATGATACACTTAAAATATTTAAACTCAGCGATGTTATCGATAGATTCAATCACTATGCAAGCCACTTCGATTTTGACTACAATGTAGGAAAAATTGAAGCAATGAAGCAAATCGATAAAATGAAGAATAAACCTACAGAAGCAAGGCTTTTAATTGCAGTTTGTTGTTCTGTAGGTTCTTCTGACGGCAATTTTGACAAGAGTGAAGTAGCGATTGTAAAAGAAATGTGTCAGAGACTTAGTGTTGATCATAAAGAATTCGGAATATAATAATATTTACAGGACAAGCCAGTTGGATTATACCAACTGGCTTTTTCAATGTCTAAAAAATTATGACGAACACTTGTTATATGAAAAGTGAATAATTTTTTACATTTGTCTATCGCAAATCCCGTAAAAGCGTTCGTTATTTGCTCTGACAAATGTAAGATTATTAACACTTTTCATATAGACTATATTTTAATAAACGACAGCAACTGACACAAAACTCTTGAAAATTTAGAATGTAATTACTGAAACACCTACGGTTACAATATATGTAAAAGACTAGAAACGATATATACAAATGTCAAAATGTGTCGAAAGATTATGTTGGATTTTACTTCAAAATATTGCTATATTCGATTGACAAAATAGATATTATGTATTACTATTAATAACATAAATTATAATTACACTATAGAATTATACTATAGTGTAATTTTTTGGCATTATTTTATTTTTTAGTTTGATTGAATTTGGTTTGACAATAGGGATTAGAGAAATTTATAGAGTGAATATATAAATAAAAAAACATACTATGAAATTAAAGCATTTTTATCTTAATACTTTATAATATAAGTGAATTCTCAAATTCCAAATAAGACAGTTATAATTTCATAACGTTAAGTTATAGATACAGAATTACAAAGTTTATATTAGTTGGCTTGGGCTGGTCATTCCAGTGCTTTATTGCATGCTCTGGCAAAGAGGAATATTTTGGTTTGAACTGTTATGATAACTTTGAAAAATTATGGTTTTACGGTTTGATACCCATACAATAGATAGGATTTGTAAAGCCAATACAAAGCCAATACTATGTTGCTTACTTATGTTATAGCCTTACAAATTATTACATAAATACCATGGTAAAGAAAAATAAAATAAAGAATGTATTGCAGGGAGGTATAAAGGTGGAATTAGTATATTATCCTTTAACTCATAATCAAAAAAACTTTTGGTTTATTGAGAAAATGTATCCAAACACACCATATCTTAATATCTGTTTAACTGTTAAATTTAAAACCGAAAAAGATTATTCAATAATCAATGAAGCTGTAAATGTGATGCTTAAAAAGAATGATTCACTACACTTGAGGTTTATTGAGTTGAAAGGAGAGGTAAAGCAATACATTTCAGAGTATAGTGAATATAAGGTTGATTTTATTGATTTTACTAAGGAACATTCCATTAGTTCAAAAGAGTGGCTGGATATTCAAGCAAAAAAAACATTTGATTTACTTAATGATAAACTATTCTACTTTGGACTTATCAAATTTGAAACAGGACAATATGGACTTATAATTAAATTGCACCATCTGATAACTGACGGTTGGACAATGTTTCTTTTGGCTAATCAAGTGGTAGAATACTATAAATGTCTCAAGAATGGTTCAAACGTCAATCTTGAAAAGAGAGGTTCTTATATTGAATATATATCTGAACAAGAGAAGTATCTGGAAACTGAAGAATTCTATAAGAACAAGAAATACTGGGAGGAGACCTTTGAAGATTTTTCAGAGTGTACAAGCTTAAAACCCAGGCCTTCCCATTCTGAAAGCTTAGATGCAGATCGTGTGGAAATTGTACTTTCCAAAGAGCTGTCCTCCGAAATATATTCATTTTGCGAAAAACACAAAACTTCGGTTTTTAAATTGTTTTTGTCTATTTTATATGTATATATTTATAGGGTTACATCAAAAGAGAGTATAGTAGTCGGTTCATCTCTTCACAACAGATTTAATCCGGAATTCAAGGACATTATCGGAGCACTTGTAAGTACAGTTCCTTTTAAGGCAAATTTGTCGGATAAAATGGATTTTATCACCCTTCTTAAAAATTCAGGAACTCAATTAAAAGAAATAATAGCTCATCAAAGTTATCCATACGACTCCATGATTCAGGATTTAAGAAAAAAGAATCCCAAAATGGAACATATAAACCTTTTTGATATTATGCTCATTTATCAATATGCGGTATATGATGAAGAGGTAGCTGGAGTTGATTGGACTTTTGTTGGAAGTGATATAAATCCCATGTCGCTTAATGTCACTGACTGGGGAAGTTGTGAAGAAATAACACTGGAATTCGACTACCAAATAAGTGTTTTTTCCAGAGATGAGGCCAAAAGAATTGCAGAGAATATTGTAAGTATCTTAAAGTACGTTCTTAAGCATCCTTTTGCCAACTTAAATGATATTGATTTTCTTTCAGAGAATGAGAAAAAGCAGCTTTTGATGGAATTTAATAATACTAGCCTTGACTATCAGAGAGAAAAGACAATTCCTGAATTACTTGAACACCAGGTAAATAAAAACCCTGATAAAACGGCGTTGGTGTTTAAGGGAGAAAAGCTTACATATGGACAGCTTAATGAAAGGTCCAACTGTGTTGCAGAATTCTTAAGAGAAAAGGGAGTTGGGCCAGATAGTATTGTCGGTGTGATGGTAAATCGTTCTTTTGAAATGATTATTGCTATTATGGGAGTTCTAAAAGCAGGGGGAGCATACATGCCAATAGACCCGGTATATCCCCAGGACAGGGTAGTGTACATGCTAGAAGACAGCAATACAAAAGTGCTTCTGACGGAAAAATACCTTTTGGAAAAGGTTGAGTTTAATGGAGAAGTGGTGTGTATTGATGACAATAAATTTCAAGAGGGTGTAGGCACTAACCCGGAAAGAATAATAAACGAAAAGAATCTGGCATATGTCATTTATACATCCGGTTCAACAGGTAAACCAAAGGGTGTAATGATTGAACACAGGACAGTAAACAACTTTATAGCCGGAATGTGCGAAAAAATAGACTTTTCAAGTGATAAAACAATACTTGCTCTTACTACAATATCATTTGACATATTTGTACTTGAGACACTGCTGCCTTTGTCAAGGGGAATGAAAATTGTAATAGCGGATGAGAAGGACCAGATAACACCAAACTTATTATCTTCTGTCATACTGGAAAACAGAGTTGATATGCTTCAGATGACTCCTTCCAGAATGCAGCTTTTAATGTCAGATGCAAACAGCGTAAAGTGTCTTCAAAACATAAAAGAAATTATAATCGGTGGAGAACCTTTTCCACAGAATCTTTATGAGAGAATAAGAAAAGAAAGTAGTGCCAGGATAATAAACGTTTATGGTCCGACTGAAACAACTGTTTGGTCAACACTGAAAGAATTGGTGAATGACCAGGTGATAAATATAGGCAAACCAATTGCCAACACCAAAATTTATATTTTAGATAAGAATAATAAAATGCAGCCAATTGGAATTCCCGGTGAGCTTTGCATAGGGGGAGAAGGTCTTGCACGTGGGTATTACAACAGGCCTGAGCTGACAAAGGAAAAATTTGTGAAAAATCCTTTTGCCCATGGTGAAAAAATGTATAGAACCGGAGATTTGGCTTCATGGCTTCCTAATGGCGAAATAGAATTCCTGGGAAGGACAGATTTTCAGGTAAAGATAAGAGGTTATAGAATAGAGCTGGGTGAAATCGAACAGTGCATGCTCAAATATGAAGGTATAAGGGAAAGCGTTGTTGTTGCAAAGGAAAATCAGACTGGAGATAAGTATCTTGCAGGGTATTATGTCAGCGAGGAAGAAATACCGGTATCCAAGCTTAGAGCTCAATTGATCAAGGATTTGCCTGACTATATGGTACCTCAAGCTTTTGTAAGGCTTGACAGCTTACCTCTTACCCCTAATGGGAAACTCAATAGAAAAGCTCTGCCTGAGCCGGATTATTCAAGACATGCCATGGAGGTCCAGTATATCGCACCTGAAACCAAGTGCCAGAAAGTCCTTGAAGAAATATGGAGAGATATATTGAAAAGAGAAATGGTAGGTATAAACGATAATTTCTTTGAATTAGGAGGCAATTCTATTCTTCTTACGGTAATGCAGTCGAACATCGAAAATTTTTATCCGGGTAAGGTTAGTGTTGCAGACATATTTGCAAATCCGACCATTTCAAGGTTATCTAGGTTTATAGAAAGTTCGGCTGAGGAAAGTTATAAAGAAGTTAATCTCGATGGAATTATATTTCCATCCAGGTATTACATAAATATTAACGAAGAAAATGAAGATACAGTTCTTAAATACAGGATATCTGATGATGATTTTGAAGACATAATGAAGGTTGAGAAATTTCTTAATACCGATAAATACACTTTTCTTTTATCTATATACATGTATTCGCTGTATCAGGAGCTGGAGGAAAACCTTATTAAGGTACACGCTTATAATGAACAAATGGAAAGAGTTATGCCATTAAGCATGGATTTCTCTGAAATTTCTGATTTTTCGGATATTATGGATCAAATTCAAAAAGGGTGTCGGTCACCAAATGAGAATATCTATTCCATAGATTTAGTAGGCAGGCTCAAAAGTCAAAAAGATGAAAAAACAATAATTCCATTCTTTACTGCAAATACAAGATTACCTCAAGCTTTAGCCAGTGTTTATGGTATGGTTTTCAAGGTTGAAATAGGCAGTGACCAAATAATTATTACATGTGAGTATAATTCCACATTAATTAAGATGTCGGAAGTACAAAGATTCTTAGCATTATATTTAAAAGCTTTAAAAGTTATAACTAATACTATTAAAGAAAGGGTGTAAAATGTATGAAATTAGCATTATTATTTCCAGGACAGGGATCACAATTTGTAGGCATGGGCAAGAAAATTTGCGAAAGTTTTCCGGTAGCAAACAAAGTATTTGATGAAGCGGATGAGGTATTGGGATTTGGTTTGAAAAAGTTGTGTTTTGAGGGGAATATTGATGAACTAACAAAAACTGAGAATACCCAACCTGCATTATTGACTGCGAGCGTAGCAGCTTTCAAGGTTTATCAGGAAGAAATAGGCATAGATCCATCATATTGTGCCGGACATAGCTTAGGAGAATTTTCTGCTTTAACATGTGCAGGGGTAATAACATTTCAAGATGCTTTAAAGATTGTACGTCAGCGTGGAAAGTTTATGCAGGAAGCGGTTGCTATTGGGGGTGGAGCAATGGCAGCTATTTCCGGTGTTGAAATAGCACGTATAGAAGAAACATGCAAAAGTGTTTCAATAAATGGAAATGTCGCTGTTGTATCAAATTACAATTCACCAGACCAAATTGTTATTTCAGGTCACCAAATAGCTATAAGTGAAGCAGGAGAAATCTTAAAGGCATTAGGTGCGAGAGTAACTCCACTTAAGGTTAGTGCTCCATTCCATAGTCCTCTTATGCAAACTGCTGCAGATAAGCTAAGACAAGAGCTTGAAAAGTACAGCTATAATGATTTCGTTTATCCAGTTATTTCAAATGTATCAGCACTTCCATACAAAAATAAGGACGAAGTAATAAATAGCTTGTCTTTACAAATTGTACAGCCGGTTCAATGGCAAAAATCCATGGCATATTTGTCGAAATTTGGAGTGGAGGCAGCAGTTGAGGTTGGACCTCAGACAGTTTTAAGAAACCTGATGAAAAAGAATGCACCGCAAATAAAAGCATTTTCCTACGATAAGGATGAAGACATAAAGGCAATGAAAGAAGTCCTTCCGGTAAAGGCTGGAGCTCCTAAAATAAATATGACAGTAGTAACTTTATGTATGGCAAACGCAGTTGCGACAAAAAACAACAACTTTAACAATGATGAATATCAAAAGGGAGTAGTTGAAACCTATAAAAAGCTTCAGGATATGCAGGAGAAGATTGAACTTGACAGTAGACAGCCTAGCGTAGAAGAAATGAGGGAAGCTCTAAGGCTCCTTAAAATAATATTCAAAACCAAGAGGGTACAGGAAAAGGAACAGTCAGACAGATTTAACAAGATATTTAAAAAGTCAGGAACGCAGAATGTTTTCAGTGAATTTGAATACTTTGCATCATAGCAGCAAGTTATTTTTAAACCTATAGGGATTTAGGAGGAAGCAATAGTGGATAAGAATTTTCTTAAATTAAAAAATATAAAACTTAGTGAGCTTCCTGATGAAGATGCTATAAAAATTGAAAGTGTCTCAAAAAAGGATATTGCAGTGATAGGAATTGCAGGTAAATTTGCTGAAGCAGAAGATGTTGATGGGTTTTGGGATATTTTAAAGACAGGTAAGGATTGTATACGTGAATTTCCGTCCCATCGAAAAGAGGATATAAAAAAATATCTCAGCAATATTGGAATTGATGAAAGTCAATTCGATTATGAATATATGAAAGCAGCATACATGGACCATATTGACAACTTTGACTACAATTTTTTTTCCATATCACCAAAAGAAGCAAAGTTGATGGATCCATGCCAGAAAATGTTTCTTGAGACGGTATGGAGTGCCATTGAGGATGCAGGATATGGCGGGAAAAAAATGTATGGCACCAGAACAGCGGTTTTTGTAGGACAAAGCAATGATTTCGGTGAGGAGTACAGAAGGTTTGTACAGGTTGCGGACAGCTCCCTTATGGGATTTGCTGCACCAGGCAATGTTAAATCTATTATCGCAAGCAGGATATCCTACCTGCTTGATCTGAAGGGGCCCAGTGTTATTGTTGATACTGCCTGCTCCTCTGGCTTAATGGCTATACATTTGGCCTGTCGTTCCATAAGACTTGGTGAGTCTGAAATGGCTATAGCAGGAGGAATAAAAGTCCATATTCTGCCTATTAAAGGAAATAATTCAGAGGGTGTTGGAACTCATCTAATCGATGGCATTGAGTCGAAAGATGGAAGGGCTAGAACTTTCGATGACCATACTACCGGTACCGGATTGGGCGAAGGAGTAGGTGCAGTTATTTTAAAACCTCTTAATGATGCAATTAGAGACAATGACAACATTTATGCGGTCATAAAAGGTAGTTACTCAAATCAGGACGGTTGCTCGGTAGGAATTACTGCACCGAATTCTGCAGCACAGGAAGATATGATACTGAATGCATGGAAAGATGCAGGGATTGATCCTGAGACTATCTCTTATATAGAAGCACACGGCACTGGCACCAAGCTGGGAGATCCTATAGAAATCAGTGGGATAGAGAGGGCATTCAAAAAGTATACCGATAAAAAGCAATTTTGTGCTGTTGGATCGGTAAAGACTAATATCGGACACTTGGATAATGCAGCTGGAATTTCCGGGTTCATGAAAATGGTATTGTCACTTAAAAACAAGCAGCTTCCTCCGAGTCTGCACTTTAGCAAACCGAACAAGAATATAAATTTTGTCAGCACTCCAATATATGTTAATGATATGCTAAAGAAGTGGGAAGTACATGGAAGTCCTAGAAGATGCGGAGTTAGCTCTTTTGGTTTAAGCGGAACAAACTGCCATGTTATTTTAGAGGAAGCACCTACATCCAAGCAATTAAATATAGAATGCAGCAAATCTAATGAAGAGATATTTACTTTATCTGCCAAGAGTGAGGATGTACTGAAGAAACTTATAGAAGCTTACAAATTATACTTTTCTAAAGGTTACAACGACATTATAGGGGACATATGCTATACCGCAAATACCGGTAGAGGCCATTATGGCTGCAGATTGATATTAAAGGTAAAGGATAGGAACGATTTAAAAAATAAGATTGACTTGCTGAGCGATAATGGCATTAAATCATTTTCGGATGAGGGTATATTCTATAATGAACATATTATAGCACCTCCTCAGAAAAAGAATAGAACAAAACAGGAAATAAGCGAGGATGAAAAGGCTCAACTGACCCTTGAAGCCAAAAACATTACAGATGATTATAATATGGAAGATCTTAAGGATGGTTCTATAATAGACAGGATATGTGATTTATATATCAAAGGGGCGGACGTTGAATGGGAAAATCTTTATAAGGGTCAAATACGTAAAAAGGTTAGGATTCCTACATATATTTTTGAGAAAAATCGATGTTGGATCGATATTGGTAAGAAAGCAGATAAAAGTAAGCCCAAACCACATTCAGCACACCCCCTCATAGGAGAGTCTCCACTAGAATCAATTAAAGGAAAGATTTTTACAACTAAATTCAAAGTAGATACTCATTGGGTTTTGAGTGAACACAGGGTAATGGGAAGTTGTGTAGTGCCGGGAACGACATATCTGGAGATGGCAAGAGCGGCATATTTTGATAAGCATCATGATTTAAACATCCAGTTAGCAAATGTTATGTTTCTTTCGCCCCTTATTGTTGAGGAAGATGGAGAAAGGGACGTTCAAATTATAATCGATTCCAATAAAAGTCCTGCAGAGTTTATTATTGCAAGCAAGGATGAGGCTGAGACGAGCTGGCTCATTCATGCAGAGGGTAAAATAGAATACTGTGATGCTCCTTCCCATAAAAAAGTTGATATGAACCAATTAGTTGACAGCTTCGGAAACAGGAAGATTGAGTTTAAAGACATTGTTTCTGAGGGGATTGTTGCAGGAAAAAGGTGGGAGAATACTAGCCAAATTTATGTATCACAGGATGAATACCTTATCCTTTTAGAACTGAATAACGATTTTATAAAGGATTTAGAGCAATATTATATCCATCCTTCTTTGTTCGATAATGCAATGAATGCTGCAAACAGGCTTATTGGTCAGGGATTGTATTTGCCGCTCTCTTATAAAAACATTAAATTATATGGCCGAATTCCTCACCCTTTCTATAGCTATATTAAAAAGAAGAACAAGCATGGGGATAATTTTGAAACAGTTAGCTTTGATGTGATGATTATTGATAAAAACGGCAATGTTGTGGGAGAAGTAGAAGACTACACCATTAAGAAAGTAAATAAGAATGAAGCTCAGTTTAGAGAGTCATCAGGGGAGAAAAAACTTTATTTTAAAACATCATGGGTATGCAAGGATATAGAAGACAATAAGAAAAGGTACATGGGGAGTACACTCATTCTTAAAGATAAAAAAGGCCTTGCAAGTCAGCTTATAAATCAATTTTTAAGAGAGAATATCGAGGTAATCGAGGTTGAGGCTGGAACAAAATATGAGAAGTTAAATGACAACAGATATTTTGTCGGCAGTTCTATAGACGATTACCTACAGCTCTTTAGTGATCTTAAGCATAAGAATATCGATCGTATAATACATATGCTTACTATAGAAGATTCTCATGAGATATCAAATGTTAATGAGCTTGATGAAACCCAATCAAAGGGCGTTTACAGCCTATTCAACATTACTAAAGCCCTGATTTCAAACAAATACAAAAATGAAATTGATTTGGTTCTTATATCTGATCTGGTAAATGAAGTAACAAAGCAGGAAGATATAGTGAAACCGCATAATGCCACTTTGTTCGGATTGGGCAAAATTGTAACAATGGAACATCCAAATCTATTTGTAAGGTGTATTGATATTGATCATGGCACTACTATAGACAGGCTTATTTTTGAACTGGAAAACCATAGTGGTGATTCTACAGTTGCATATAGAAACAATTTAAGATATGTTGAAGAATTTGAAACAATTGATATTGATAAGCTTTCTGGAGAAGATATTGAGATAAAAGATGATGGGGTCTATATAATCACAGGGGGGACCGGCGGAATAGGTTTGGAATTTGGAAATTATCTGGCTTCTAAAAATAAGGTCAATATTGCACTGGTTAATCGTTCGAAAATGCCAGATAAAGGTGAATGGGACAATATATTAAAAGATGGGCAGGATCAGAACTTATGCGATAAGATAGGCAAGATAATGAATTTGGAAGCTCAAGGCACCTCGGTAGAATGTATAAGTGCTGATATCAGCAGCTTTCATGGAGTCAAAGAAATGCTTCTATACCTCAGAAGCAAGTACGGAAAGATAAATGGAATTATTCATTGTGCAGGGGTTGCGGGAGACGGATTTATCATAAGGAAAGAACTGTCTAATTTCAAGAATGTTCTTTCTCCTAAGGTTAATGGTACCTGGATATTGGATAATTTAACAAGAAATGACGAAATCGACTTTTTTGTGATGTTTTCTTCTGTGACGTCAGTCCAGCATAACCAGGGCCAGGGTGATTATACTGCAGCCAATTGCTATTTGGATTCATATTCAGCATTAAGAAGTAAAGGCAAACGAGGCAGAACACTTTCAATCAATTGGCCGGCCTGGAGTGAGACCGGAATGGCAGTCAATTTTGGGGTGAAATCAGAAGGAAATATATTTAAATCCATTGGAACGTTAAAAGCCATGAATGCCTTTGAAAGAGTGATGATGAAGACTAATTTGCCAAGGACATTTATTGGTGAGATGAATTATTCCGTAATCAAATCATCGCATAATACCTTTTTTAACATGTTATCTGCTGATTTGAAGAATATCGTTTTAAAAAAGGATACAGGTGCAAAAGCTCAACAAAGTACCAAAAAAGAATATGATATTATTGTTGAAATTAAGGGGAAAGAAGAGTCGGAAATCACTGAAATTGATGTGAAACTTGCCAAAATATGGGCTATAGTCCTGGAATTAAAAGAAATTGATGTTTATCAGTCTTTCTATAATGTTGGGGGAGATTCAATTCTGGCTACACAATTATTGAAGCTGATGGAGAAAGAATTTGACGGGCTGGTAGACATATCTGACATATTCACATACTCATCCATAGCTGAGATGTCAAGCTATCTTAATTCCAAATTTAGCGAGAAAAACAACAAAGAGAAAAAGAAATTCAGCAGTATGGATGAAATTCTAGAAAAACTGGCAATGGGTGAAATAGCACCTGATCAAGTCGATGAGCTTATAAAAGAATTGGAGGTCGGATGAAATGGAGTTAACTAAAAAATATATTTATGAACAGGTGGCATCTCAAAATTTGCCCCATGATAAAGCAAAACTGTTATTGAAAGAGTTACAAGCAGGTGAAAACAAGGAGCACGAGGATATTGCAATCATTGGAATGGCCTGCAAGTTTCCGGGAGCCGATAGCATAGATAAATACTGGGATAATCTGAAAAGCGGAGTAATCAGTATAGGTGATTTTCCTGAAGAAAGAAAAGATGATGTAGAATATGTCTTAAAAGATGATACTTATATGCAGGCCTTGTTTGGAGTTAATGCACCTGAAGAAAAGTATTGGAATGATTTGTTTGCCAAGTCAGGAGCATTGAAAGAAATCGACAAATTCGATGCAGCATTCTTCGGAATACCGCCCCGTGAAGCAAAGTTTATGGAGCCTGTTCACAGAGTATTCCTTGAGACAGCGTGGGAGGCCATAGAAAATGGCGGTTACGGAGCAGATAATATCTATGGAACAAGAACCGGTGTTTTTGTAGGAAGAGATAACACACCAATAAGGCTATATTCTTTTATTTCTGAGCCTGATCCGATGCATTTAACAGGACAGTGGGCCGGAATACTCGCAAGCAGATTATCGTATATATACAACTTAAACGGACCTGCAATGGTAATAGATACGGCATGTGCTTCTGGACTTGTTTCTGTTCATACTGCTTGTCAATCGCTGCGGAACAAAGAGTGTGATATGGCAATTGCAGCAGGAGTTCAGATATCAATAGGTGCTACAGATAAGGTTAAAGACTCGATGAGCCTTAGCATGGTTGAATCTACAGACGGTACAGTCAGGACATTTGACAAAAATGCAACCGGTACAATATGGGGTGAAGGTGTAGGGGTAGTGCTTTTGAAGCCATTAAAGAAAGCACTTGAAGACGGTGATAATATTCACGCAATAATAAAAGGTAGTGCTATCAATAATGACGGTGCATCAAATGGAATTACGGCACCAAATGCTGCTGCACAGGAAGATGTTATTTTAAGGGCATGGAAAAATGCAAATATTAATCCGGAATCAATAAATTATATAGAAGGTCATGGTACTGGTACGGTTTTAGGTGATCCGATAGAAATTAAGGGTATTACAAACGCATTTAAAAAAGTAACAGACAAAAAACAATTCTGTGGTTTGGGATCTGTTAAGCCAAGCCTTGGTCATCTAGTCGGTGCATCAGGTCTTGCATCACTTATAAAAGTGGTATTGTCCCTTAAAAATAAGGCGATTCCTGCGAGTCTGAACTTTGATGAACCCAACCCATACATAAATTTCACAGAATCACCTGTTTTTATAAATGATACTCATAGGGTTTGGGAAAGAGGAAGTGAACCAAGGAGAGCTGGAGTAAGTTCTTTTGGGTTTAGCGGTACCAACTGCCACGTAGTACTTGAAGAATTCGAGCAAACTGAATCCAGGCCAGCTGAAGCTGATGGACCATACTGTTTGGCTCTATCTGCTAAAAACGATAATATACTGCATGAAATTGTTTCAAGATTCAAAGAAATGCTTGATAAAGGAGAAACTGCCAGTGTAGCGGATATTTGTTATACTTGGAATACCGGCCGAGGACATTTTACAAACAGGTTGGCTCTTGTAGTAATGGACTACGATGATCTTAAGGAAAAAATGAATGCAATCCATAATGTTGACTTTAATGAAATATTTGAAACCGGAGTATATTATGGTGAACATAAAGTTGTTCCCGATAACAAGAAAGTAAGGGAAAAAGGTGAATACTTAGCTTCCGATAAGAGACAGATGACAAAGACAGCAGAGGGAAAGGTACAGGAATTACTGGGTGATAGCAGAAATAAATTGAAGGTCTTAGATGCTTTGTGCAGATTATATGCCAATGGTGCCGATATTGACTGGCAGGCTTTATATAAGGATCAAAAGAGAAAGAGAGTCAGTGTTCCTGTTTACCCACTTGAAAGGATAAGAGTATGGGCAGGAAAGAAATTCTTCGATACTCCCAAGGCGGCTAAGAAGGGTGAGTTCATCCATACCTTGCTGGATAACTGCATAGTGGATTCTTTAACACAAAGAATTTATACTTCAGAGTTCAGGGTGGAAACCCATTGGATATTGAATGAACATATAATAATGGACAATAATATTGTGGTTGGAACTGCACTCCTAGAAATGGTAGTTGTAGCCGGAAGAGAATATTTCAACAAGCAGCCTGTTGAAGTGAAAGACATGATATTCCTAACTCCTATCATTTTGAAGGAAGATGAAATGAGGGAAGTACATACTATAGTAAACAAAAAAGAAGAGGGTTATGTTGAGATTGTAATAGCAAGTAAGCTGGTGTCCGAAGAAATGGAAGATGAAGTTACATGGATAAAACATGCTGAGGGCAAGGTTTACTTAAGTGACAACAGGAATGCGGCAGAAGTTGATAAGGAAGAAGTGTTCAGGCTTTGTGACAAACCTCAGAAACTTGAGTACTTTATAGGTGAAGATTCTGTATTTAAATTCGGTCCTAGATGGTACAACATAAATGCTGTTAGATTCGGCGATAATAAAGTGTTTTTGGAAATTGAGCTGCCGGAAAACCTCAAGGGAGATATGAAACTTAATTATGTATTGCATCCTGCGATGATGGACCATGCTGTAAATGTTATTATACAGAAAACCGGAATTGAAGGAATATTCCTGCCATTTACATACAAGTCAATAAAGGTGTACATGCCGATGCCTGAGAGATTCTACAGCTATCTTATAAGGAAGGAGAACCTTTCAGGAAGTAAGGAAACTGTTGCTTTCGATGTTGTATTGTTTGATGAAAGCGGAAAAGTTATAGCAGAAGTTAAAGATTATATTATAAAGAAAGTACAACAGGGTGGAGCAAAGATAAAGGAACTTGCCGGTGAAATAAATGTATTCTATGAAAAAGGCTGGAGACCATGTGATTTGGATAATCAAAACAAAAATGTAAATGTTAAAGGAAGTGTGCTGCTTTTTAAAGATGAAAAGAATTTAAGTGATAAAATTGCAGCAAGCCTTAGAAGTCATGGCAGAGACGTTATAGAAGTTAAAATCGGAAGCTCATTTAATAAGGAAAACGATAACCTGTATATAATAGGCAGCAATGAAGGTGATTACCTTAAACTTATATCAGAAATTAAAGACAGGGAGTTTACACAGATAATACACCTTGCAAGTATTACCTCAAAAAGTGAGTTTTCTGATATTAAGGAATTAAAAGAATCACAGAAAAAAGGAACATACGGTGCATTCTACCTCATACGCTCACTCTTGCAGCAAAAGGTGCGGGGAAATATAGATATAGCTGTAATATCGGAATATATTAATGATGTAACCGGTGATGAAAGGATTAATCCTCATAATGCAGCTTTAGCGGGAATTGGTAAAGTGGTTGAAGAAGAGTATGGACATTTGAAGTTCAGGTGTATTGATATAGATGATGAAACATCTATTGAAACTATAATGGAAGAGATCATGGCCAGTGCAGAAACTTACCAGGTTGCATACCGCAATAACAAAAGATATGTAGCTGAATTAAGAAGAATTCAGAAATCCACAATAGGACTTCATAAGATGAAGATAAAAGAACAGGGCGTTTATATAATAACTGGCGGTACAGGAGGATTAGGTCTCGAAATCGGTAAATACCTTGCAAGCAAGAATAATGTTAAGCTTGCACTTATTAACCGTTCCCAATTCCTTGCCCGTGAAGAGTGGGATTCAATATTAAACGCCGGAACAGATAAGAATATGATTAAGAAGATCAAATCCATTCAGGAAATTGAACAAAGCGGATCGGAAGTATTGTTGTGCAAGGCTGATATCGCAGACTATGATAGCACAAAGAACCTGATTGACCGGTTAAGAAAAGACTTTGGAGCAATAAACGGTATAGTACACAGTGCTGGTTCTGCCGGTGATGGATTTATTATCAACAAGGATGAAAAAGTATTTACAAACGTACTTAGTCCTAAGGTATACGGAACCTGGATACTTGATAAACTTACACGTAACGACAATCTTGACTTTTTTGTAATGTTCTCATCCATAACAAGTCTTATGGCCGGAGCCGGTCAGGGAGACTATACAGCAGCAAACTCCTATCTTGATTCATATGCAGCATACAGGAACAGGTTAGGAAGGAGAACAGTTACAGTCAACTGGCCTGCGTGGAAGGAAACAGGAATGGCTGTTGATTACCAGGCAACTGATGATGTGGTCATGTTTAAATCAGTCAGTACAAGCAAAGCTATAGGTGCTTTCGAAGAGATACTCAATTCAAGAATAAGTAATGTATTCCCTGGAGAGCTGAATTACCCGGTACTTTCAAAAATGGAAATTGGAAAATTATTTAATGTTTCTCCACAGATTAGGAGTGTCATCGACAAGCAGCTTAAGAAGATGAGTGGAGACGGACAGGGCAGCAGTGACCAGGCCAATGTGGAGATAGTCATTAAAGGAAAGAGCGGAGAAGAATATACTCCTAACGAAACAAAACTTGCTGTTATCTGGGCTAAAGTTCTCGGCATATCTGAAATTGATATCTATATGAGCTTTGACTCAATGGGTGGAGACTCTATCTTAGCTTCACAGCTTGCCAAGGAAATTGGAAAAGAATATCCCGGGGTTGTGGATATAACCGATATTTTCTCTTATCCTTCTGTAATAGAGCTTTCTGAATATATTGACAACAGAACAGGGGTAAGCACCAAGAAGGATGAGGCAGAAAGTGAAGGAGTATCCGATGATAAGCTTAAAAACCTTTTAGATGGATTAGAATCAGATGGAATGTCCATAGACGATGCATTGGAAGCTTTAGGAAAAGATTAATCACTTTTAATATTGCGGCGTCTTTTGCACTGCATTGATGATATAAGTCGAGGGGGGTTTGGAATGAGCAATGTGGCAAGCATAAGCAGGTTTGTACTGGAAAATGTAAAGTCCGGTGCATTGTCTAAAGATATTGCTCTTAATTTATTAAAAGAACTTAATACAATAAATGAAGAAAAAAAGTCAATGGACATAGCGATTATTGGAATTGCTTGTAAATATCCTAATGCAAAAAACAAGGATGAGTTTTGGAGTAATATTACAAATGGGGTTAACAGTGTAAGGAAGTTTCCGGAAGAAAGAAGAAAAGACATAGAGCCTTTCTTTTTTAAAACTAAAGGACCTGCGGACAGCTTTTATTTTCAGGGAGGCTTTTTGGATGATATAGACAAGTTTGATGCATCCTTTTTCAGAATATCTCCAAGAGAAGGGATGTTGATGGATCCTAATCAAAGAATGTTTCTGGAAACTTTGTATGAAGCTGTTGAGGACGGCGGTTATGGCGGAGACAAAATAATAGGAACAAATACAGGGGTATTTGTGGGTATAGATCATACAAACAAATGCAGAATCGGATATACCGATCTTATGGAGAATCCCGATATTCTTGCGATGACGGGCTCCTGGACAGGTATACTTTCCAGCCGTGCGTCTTATATATTCAATCTTCAGGGTCCTAGCGTGGTTATAGATACTGCCTGTTCATCGGGTGCTGTGGCTTTACATAATGCTTGTGTTTCATTAAAGAATAAAGATTGTACAATGGCTATTGCAGGTGGAATAAATATTTTCTTGCTTCCGGCAGAGACTGGGATGCTAAGTGATGTTCAATCTATAACTAGCGAATTAAGGGCCTTCGACAAGCATGCTGGCGGGACTATATGGGGAGAAGGAGTTGCTGCGTTACTCTTAAAACCTCTATCAAAAGCAGTTGCAGATAGAGACAATATATATGCTGTTATAAAAGCAACAGCAATAAATAATGATGGAGCATCAAACGGAATAACTGCTCCGAGTGCGGAAGCCCAGGAAAAATTAATCTTAAAGGCATGGGAAGATGCAGGGATAAATCCTGAAGAAATATTCTATATTGAGACCCATGGTACGGGTACAAAATTAGGAGATCCAATAGAAGTTAAAGGAATCACAAATGCTTTTAGGAGACACACACAAAGGAAGCAGTTTTGTGGCATAGGCTCTGTAAAAACAAATACAGGACATACCGTTGCAGCTTCAGGCCTAGGTTCAATAATAAAAGTTGCTTTGGCACTTAAAAATGAGGTTATTCCGCCTTCAATAAATTTCGATGAGCCAAACCCATACATTAACTTTTGTGAATCACCTATATATATTAATGACAGCTTTACCGATTGGAAATCAGGTGATGCTCCAAGAATTGCCGGGGTTAGCTCGTTCGGGTTCAGCGGAACCAACTTCCATGCTGTCATTCAGGAAACACCGAAACGGGATATTCAAAAAGATGAAAATTCCAGCCAATTGGATGTATTCACTGTATCGGGAAGGAGTATGGAAAGGCTAAAGGAATATATAAATATTTATAAGAAATCCTTGGAAAATATCGATAACTTTAGAGATGTTTGTTATACCGCAAACACTGGAAGAAGACATTGTGAATTCAGGCTTGCTTTTGTAGTAAAAAGCATGGATGAATTAAGAAGCAGGATAAACGAACTGTGCGACTGCGATTTACAAGAGGTTATTTCTAAAGAAAATGCTGATATTCCGGAAAGTCAAAAAAGAGAAATAAACAGAAAAGCACTTGAAAAGATAAAATTGTACATACAAACTGGTAAAAAGGATATAGCAATTCTGGAAGAATTGTGCAAGGTTTATATGAACGGTGCTGAAATCCAATGGAATGAGCTTTACAAGGATGAGAAAAGGTGGAAGGTCAGTCTTCCGCCTTATCCTCTTGAAAGAAAAAGGCATTGGCTCAGCGTTCCTGTAGTAAACTGGGAGGGTACCGAGGATAATATTAAGAATGCTACTGCTACTGCTGAGAATACTGTAAATGTAGAGCTGAAGGGAAGAAATGACGGAGATTATTCTGAGATTGAAAAAGAGATAGCTGCTTCATGGGGAGTCTTATTGGGATTTGATGAAATTAATGTAAGAGATAATTTCTATGATCTTGGAGGGGATTCCATCATAGCGTTAAAGATTATCAATTACATCAATAATAAATTTGAGATAAGGGCAGAAGTCGCTGATCTGCTTCAATATCCTACAGTTAAAGAGCTTGCGGTAAGTATCGAAGAGAAATATTTAAAGAATAAAAGAAGTACTGTTTATACTTTGATGGAAAAGGCCCAGCAAGCTGATTACTATGAACTTTCATCATCCCAGAAGAGAATCTATGTTTTAAATCAGATTGAAAAGGATGATACAAGCTATAACATTCCAATGGTAACAATAATTGAAGGACCACTGGATAGAAATAGGTTCGAGGCTGCCTTTAAGATGATAATAGAAAGGCACGAAATATTAAGGACAACCTTTGAGCTTGTTAGCGGAGAACCGATACAAAAAGTACATGACAATATTGATTTTAAAGTTGATTATATGGAAACAAGTGAAAGTGAGTTTCCTGAAATGGCAAAAAACTACATAAAGGTTTTTGATTTGGTGAAACCGCCTTTATTCAGGGTAGGACTTGCTAGGCTGGAGGAAGAAAAACATGCAATGATCATGGATATGCATCATATAGTTTCAGATGGATCTTCCATGATTGTATTGATGAAGGAGTTCATCAACCTCTATGAACAGCAGAAACTGCCTGAATTAAAGATACAGTACAAGGACTTTGCTGCGTGGCAGAATAAACTTTTAAAGACTGAGCATCTAAAAAAACAGGAAAGTTACTGGGTAAACCTCCTTGGGGGAGAAATCCCGGTATTGAATCTGCCTGCCGATTTCCCAAGACCGCCTATACAGAGCTTTGAAGGGGACAGGAAATTCTTCACTGTCGGTAGGGAACTGACAGATAAATTAAACCGGCTTGCTGCAGAAACAAACAGCACTTTGTTTATGGTGCTGATGGCTGCTTTTAATACACTGTTATATAGGTATACAGGCCAAAACGATATACTTGTGGGCTCACCGACTTCAGGAAGAAACCATGCTTATGCAGAAGATTTGATAGGTGTATTTATAAATACCCTGGTTATGAGAAACTACCCAAAAGGTGACAAAACCTTTATTGAGTTTTTAAGGGAAGTTAAGGAAAATTCACTAAAAGCCTTCCTCAACCAGGAGTTTCCGTTCGAGGAATTGGTGGATAAGCTTCAGGTAAAAAGGGATCTTAGTAGAAATCCGCTATTTGACGTAATGTTCATCCTTCAATTTATGGATAACCCAGAAATGAAAGTTAACCAGCTTACTTATAAGCCTTTCCAGATTGAGAACAAGACATCAAAATTTGATATTTTACTGCAGGCAGTTCAAGTTAGTGACGGTATAAAGTTTGAGTTGGAGTACAGCACAAAGCTCTTTAGAAAAGAGTCCATCAATAGATTGACGGTACACTTTATAAATATTCTTCAGGCAATTTCGGAAAATCCGGATGTTAAGCTTGGTAATATCCAGATTCTGAATCAAGATGAAATAAAAAAGGCATTGGTCGACTTTAATAATACATATTATGAGTTCTCACGTGAAAAGCTTTTGCATTCATATCTTGAGGAACAGGCTGAAGCAAATCCCAATAATACCGCACTAATCTTTAACGACATTGTAATGAGTTATGGTGAATTGAATAAAAAATCCAACCAACTTGCAGTGAAGCTCAGAAGTAAGGGCATTACTCCCGATAGTATTGTTGGAATTATGCTGGAACGCTCATTTGAAATGGTTATCGGCATATACGCCATATTAAAGGCTGGCGGTGCATACATGCCCATAAGTCCGGAATATCCGGAGGACAGAATTACCTTCATGCTTAAGGACAGCGGTGCTTCGGTATTATTGGTAAATGGTGAAGTTAAAAAGGAATTGGAATTTGACGGGGAAGTAATTGATCTTTCCAACGGGGACCTATATTCGGGAAGTGACTTAAATCTCGTACCTGTGAATAATTCAAAAAATATTGCATATGTCATATATACCTCAGGCTCAACCGGAAATCCAAAGGGGGTAATGATTGAACATTATTCGGTAATAAACAGGATTCTCTGGATGCAGAAAATGTACCCCATTGATGAAAAAGACGTTATACTTCAGAAGACGCCATATACCTTTGACGTATCGGTATGGGAGTTGTTCTGGTGGCAGTTTGTCGGTGCAAAGCTTAATTTGCTTATTCCAGGAGGGGAAAAAGATCCTTCTGCAATTGTAGAAGCAGTTGGTAAAAACAAGGTTACTACAATGCATTTTGTTCCATCGATGCTAAATACATTCTTAGAGTATATTGACAATATCGATGATTTATCGCCAATATCAGCATTAAGACAGGTTTTTGCAAGCGGTGAAGCACTGAATCTGCATCAGGTAAAAACATTCAACAGGATCTTTAATAAAAAATTCGGTACAAAGCTCCACAATTTATATGGACCTACCGAAGCGACTGTGGACGTTTCATACTTTGACTGCTCTACCGCTGAAGATATTGATATTGTTCCAATTGGAAAACCTATAGATAACATTGCATTATACATAGTAGATGAAAATTATAATCTGCAGCCTGTAGGGGTACCAGGTGAGCTATGTATTGCAGGTGATGGACTTGCAAGGGGATATTTAAACAGGACTGATCTTACTCATGAGAAGTTTGTAAAAAATCCATTTGCAGGTGTAGAGTACAATAATGTAAAGTGCGAAAGAATTTATCGCACAGGAGACCTTGCAAGATGGATGACGGATGGAAATATAGAGTATCTTGGAAGACTTGACCACCAGGTTAAAATAAGAGGTTTCAGAATCGAGCTTGGAGAAATTGAAGCAAGGCTGTTATCATACCCATTAATTAACGAGGTTGTGGTTGTTGCAAGGGAGGATTCAAGAGGAGGAAAATATCTGTGCGGGTACTATACCGCTTCTATGGAAGTACCTCTTAAGGAGCTTAGGGAGCACCTCCTTGGCAGCTTGCCTGAATATATGGTACCCAATTATCTTATACAGCTTGATGTAATGCCTTTATCGGCTAACGGAAAGATAAACCGCAAAAACCTGCCGGAACCGGCCATACAGATAGACCGTACCGAGGACTATGTTCCACCGCAGGATAAGGTCGGCATGGTACTTGCAAGTGTTTGGGAAGAAGTTTTAGGGATCAATAACGTAGGTATAAGGAACAACTTCTTTTCACTTGGAGGCGATTCCATAAAAGCTATACAGGTAATTACACGATTACATAAGCATAAATTAAAGCTTCAAGTAAAGGATATATTTCAATACCAGACGATTGAAGAACTTTCCAAGTGTGTAACGAGCCTGGACAAAAAGTCAAATAATGAAGAAGTTATAGGCAAAATAGTAATCACACCAATGCAAAACTGGCTCTTAGATAGAGGCTTTAAATTCATGCACCATTATAATCTTGCTTTTATGCTTTATAGGAAAGAACGTTTTAATGATGACATTGTAAGAAGGGTATTTTCCAAGATCATTGAGCACCATGATGCTCTAAGAATAGTATTTAATATAGAGGATTTGAAGATAGAAGAGGAAAATAAGCCATTTACTCCCGGAATGCTCCAATTGTCCATATTTAATTTAACCGATGAAGCAGATTATAAAGAAGAGATGCTCCTTGAGGCCAACAGGCTGCAAGCTGGTATTGACCTTAAAAACGGTCCTTTGATCAAGCTTGGATTGTTTAAAACAAATGATGGGGATCATTTGCTGATAATCGTTCATCAGCTCGTTATAGACCATGTGTCCTGGAGGATAATTTTTGAAGATTTTACATCCGGGTATTTACAGGCTTCAAATAATCAGGAAATCATACTACAGGACAAAACAGACTCATTTAAGAAATGGTCCCACGAAATATACAAGTATTCAAATAGTGAGGCTATTAAAAATGAAACAGCTTACTGGAAAAGGATAGAAAAAACAGCTGTTCCGGAGGTTCCGAAGGATTGCAATACGGGGGACAATTTATTAAAAGATAGCAAGTCCATTAAATTCAGCTTATCAGAGGAAGATACCCAGTATTTCTTGAAGCATGTCAACCAGTTTGATACTAATGATATTAATCCTGTACTTCTTACAGCACTTGGTAATTCATTTGAAGAAGCATTGGATGTTGAAAAGGTGCTTATAAACCTTGGTGGGCATGGAAGAGAAGAGATTATTGAAGGTCTTGACATCTCCAGAACTGTTGGAAGATTTACATCCATGTATCCGTTTATATTGGATGTAAGCGGAAAATCAAGCCTTGAGTCATCATTAAGTAAAGTAAAATCGGATTTGGGTGAAGTTCCCAATAAGGGTATTGGGTATGGAATACTTAAATATATTTCTCAAAACAAAAGTGAGTATGATTTTAAACTGAAACCTGAGATATCACTTAATTATATGGGGCAGTTTGATAATGATATTATGACTGAAGTATTCAGTATTTCACCCAATTCAGTTGGAAATACCATTTCCAATGATGAAATAAGACCTTTTAATATTTATATTGTCAGCTTAATAACAATGGGAAGGCTAAATTTTGAAATTAGTTTTAATAAAAATCAGTATAAAGATGAAACAATGCAGAATTTTAGTGAAACGTTTAAAGTTAATATATTGAAAATATTAGAATACTATGGAAAAAATAAATAAAAAATGGTATTCTTGTTAAAGGTCCAAAAGTAATATTTTGATGAAAACTATTTTCATTGCTTAACTTGGTGAGGAACTTATATGGAACTATCCGGTACAGTAAGAAAATTTGTTGGCATAATTAAAATAATATCCTTCATTCTGGTAACTACTATTATATTTATAAATTGTGATGCGGGAAGCTATGTGTTCTACGCTGTTTGCATGGCAGGTATAATAGGAAACAGCTACTTAAGAGAGTTCTACCTTTATAACATCCATCCTTTGCAGTTGTATGCAAAGATAAGCACAGTAGTTGAAATTATACTTATTTCACTGATAGGCATTTATGATAGTTCAAATGCCTTTCAAATTCTTTTTTTTGTAAGTATATCAGAGCTCACTCTTGTTTATTCATTACCTTTTAGTGTAAGCTTGACTCTTTTGGTTTTGGCATCGAGAAGTGGAATTGAAGGTGCTTCAGGGGCCATAATCAGCCTGGAGATGGGTTTTTCCAGCTTTGTTAAGGATATTTCCATTATATTCGGCTATGTTATGAGCTACATCATAAGGATGCAAGTCATAGAAAGAGAGAAGGTTCTTAGGATAAACGGTGAAATTGAAAAAGCATATAAAGAACTTATGGAAAATTATGCAACAAATGAAGAGTTATCCCTTGAAAAAGAGAGATTGAGAATAGCGCGTGAAATACATGATACTTTGGCATATACCTTAACTACAGTAATTATTCAGACTGAGGCCTGCAAAAAACTGATTGAGATAGACAAATACAGAGCTAAGGAGGAATTGGAAAAAGCTCAGAGTCTAATTAAAGAAGGTTTGAATGATGTAAAAAGCACAATAAAATCCTTGAGACCTGCAGAGGTTGAAAATAAATCTTTAATAGATATTGTTATGAATCTTGCTAACGATATTAAGAAAAACAACAACATTCAGATATTGCTGACTAAGAACCTCAAGGATTTAAATATTTCACAGACAACAGCAATTGCACTATTGAGAATAATAAAGGAGTCTATCACTAATGCGATTAGACATGGAGCTGCTGATAAGGTAGAAATACTCCTGGAAGTACAAAACAATAGGCTTGTAATAAGAATTCATGATAACGGCAAGGGCTGTGAGCATATTAAAAAAGGATATGGACTTAGGGGAGTTACTGAAAGGGCTGAAGAAATTAAAGGGCTGGTTGACTTTACCAGCAGTCCGGGAGCAGGTTTTACGACTATATTGAAGCTTCCCCTTGAAGGAGGAAATATTAGTGCCAATTAAAGTATTTATTGTAGATGATCAAAGACTTATGCGAGAGGGATTGAAAACTCTTATTGAACTTGAAGAAGGTTTGGAAGTAGTAGGTATGGCTGAGAATGGAGAAATTGCATTGGAAACCATTTCAGCTGACCCTCCGGATGTAGTGTTGATGGATATCAGGATGCCTGTTATGAATGGTGTTGAATGTACCAAGATAGTTCGTCAAAGGTTTCCAACGGTTAAGGTGTTGATATTAACTACATTTGATGATGATGAATATATTATTGAGTGCTTGAAATATGGTGCACATGGGTATTTGTTGAAGGATCTGTCCGCAGATAAACTTATTAGTTCAATTAAGGATGTATATTTGGGAAATTCCATACTACAACCTGAAATAGCTTCCAAGATAATATCACATGTGGTTGATACAAATTCTTTGGTAAAAAAAGCAACAAATCTTAAAGCTGAAGTAAAAAATGATGACGATATAATAGAACTGAGCGAAAGAGAAAAAGAGATTTTGAGATATATGTCTCGCGGTATGACTAACAGGGAGATATCCAATACTCTATTTATTACTGAAGGAACCGTCAAAAACTATATTACAGGCATATACAGTAAAATTGGTATTAATGATAGAACGAAAGCTATTATCTATGCTACTGAAAAAAAATATATATGACCAGAGTAACGTTATTTTATTACTTCAGTTAGGTGTCATATCGAGGTTTTATTGGTAAAATACGAATATAGAACAAAACAATAATTTGTATACAGCATAAAAACGCTGTGAACATAAAGGAGTGATTTATTTATGAAAAGCATTAACAATATGATGGGCATTTTCCTTATTATTGTAGGTATATTCGTAGGTATGGCAATTCTGGATGTAATTCCCATAATCAGTGTGCTTTTTATTTTGCCTGTTGCATTTTTAGTACCTTACTATACTGTTAAAAAACACATAATTTTATTGGTACCAGGGTGTTTATCGGCTGCCATTGCTACTTATATTACTTTGAGAGTGCGTTTGAATGATTTTGATGGTATAAGCATCTTACTGCTACTTGGAGCAGCATTTTTCGCAATATTCTTTATCCATAATTTGAAAATGGATGGTAGCCACCTGATAGAAAAATATTGGCCAATAATTCCAGGTGCATCTCTACTTATACTGGGCGGGCTGCTAATGGCAGGTGGTATTGATTTTATCAGCTTCAACGCTGCATACTTAAGCCTTTTTACACCACTAGCTCTAATTGTCACAGGTGCCATTATAATTCTATATGGAAATAAAAGAAGAATAAGCATAACTCAACATGGAGAAGGCAAGGGAGGAAAAATATGAAAGCTTTAAAGCTGATTATAATGTTAATGACACTGGGAATATTTATGAGCTTATTTTACGGATGTTCAACTACATTGTCTGTATCTAAGACAAACGAAATAAAAGAAGTAAAGTTAGATTCGCAGAAAAAATTAGTATTTGATAATCCTTTAGGGGATGTCGATCTGATTTCAACAGAAAATACGGATATGAAAATCTCCATAGTAAAATCTACAACTGAAAAAGGAAGCAAAGCTAAATTAGATGAGATATATAAGAAGATAGATGTGCAAATAAATAAAACTTCCGACAGTGTAGATATAAATGTCAAGTTTGAACGCGGTATGTTGGATAAATTGAAACACTATGGTGCAGAAATTACAGTTGAAGTACCAAGTAAAATTACTTCCATAAACGGCAAAAGTGATTCAACCAAACTTACGGCTTCAAAGTTGAACAATATAGATGAGTTGTCTCTAAGTACTGAGTCTGGAAAAATAGATATAAGCGACTGCTCTATAAAAAACTATAGTTTGTCTCTAAATTCCGGAGTACTAAACGTAAATAATTTAAAAGGTGACGGACAAATTAAATGTGACTCAAGCCGAATAAAGCTAAGCAGCGTGGAAGGTATACTGAAGTATAAATCAGATTCCAGCAGCTTTGATATTGATAAATCATATTTAAAAGCTACATCGTCGTTTGTCACTGATTCAGGTAACATAAATTTACAGTTAGACCGGCTGGATAATACAGGTGATTATAGTTTCAATAGTTCATCAGGAGGTATAGAATTGACTCTTCCCAAAAATGCTGAATTTAATTTGGATATTACATCGGATGTGTTTGAAAATGATTTTAATCTAACAACTAAAGATGATAATGTAGGGAAAAATCAATTAAAAGGTGTTGTCGGCAGTGGAGGAGCTAAATTGATCATAAATTCTACTTCTGGAAAAGTGGCTATAAAAAAGAGTGAACTATAAAAGAGTATATTATAAAGGCAAATAAAGACTGTACTAATGAGATCTATATTGAAAGGAGCGTTTTATAAGTGGAAAGAAGAAATCATACGGCAGCCTATAAGGCCAAAATTGTAATTGAGGTACTTAAAGAATCTAAATCAATTAATGAAATAGCTATAGAAAATGGATTGAATCCCAATTTAGTAAGGCGATGGAAGCTACAAGTCATAGAAAATATGGAGGAGCTCTTCTCAGACAAATGCAAGCACATAAGTGAAATAAAACAGCAATATGAGGAGCGTATAGAAGAATTATATAAAGAAATAGGAAGGCTTACTACACAAGTGTCTTTTGCGAAAAAAAAGAATGAACTTGCAATATAATTAAAAAATTAATAAAGGAAAGATTACAATTACCAATAAACTATAGTTCCAAAAGGCGAACTATAGTTATTGGGTTTTTGTTGTATATGTATTCCATTATTATGCATATAAAAAGTATCTATATGAAAAGTGTTAATAATCTTACATTTTGTCAGAGCAAATAACGAACGCTTTTACGGGATTTGTGATAGACAAATGTAAAAGATTATTCACTTTTCATCTATATGAAAAGTATCTATATATTAAAAGATTAAGTTTTTTAATATAAATTAAGGGGAGGGTAGAACATGGAAAATAAAATTGAAAAAGATTTGACTGTTGGAAATGTTCCAAGGACGCTGATAAAATTTGCGATGCCTATTTTTGTAGGAAATTTGCTATACTCCGGTTATAGTATTATTAATACAATATGGGTTGGTAATCTACTTGGGACGGAATCGTTAGGTGCAGTAGCTATAAGCTTTCCGTTGATTCTTATACTAATAGGTATCATATCGGGTGCTACAATGGCAACATCCATACTGATCTCCAGATTTTTTGGTGCTAAGGATTATGAAAGTGCAAACAAGGTAATTAGAAATTCATATACAATTACCATAATAGGTACTATTGTATTGACACTGTTAGGTGTTTTGGGTTCAGATTTAATACTTAAGGCTATGGGGACACCTGATGAAATTTTCGGTTCTGCGTCTTCCTATTTAAAAATAGTAATGCTCGGAACAGGATTAATGTATTTCTATTACCTGCTGACTTCGATATTAAGGGGAATAGGAGATACACTAACAGCCCTTATTTTTCTTATAATATCAACTGCAATAAATGCCATATTGGATCCGATTTTTCTTTTAGGACTTGGCCCTATTCCAAAAATGGGGTTAAACGGTGCAGCGTATGCTTCGCTTATTGCACAATTTATTTCACTGGTACTGGGGTTCTTGTACATAAGAAGGAAAAAATCCAATTTACAGTTAATGCCCAAAAAATGGGAATTTGATAAGGTGTTGTCTGTCACTATTCTAAAAATAGGTATTCCATCTATTGTGCAGCAGCTTTTAGTTCAGATAGGTGCAGTTTTCGTAACTTCCATGGTTAATTTTTATGGGGGTGCTGCTGTGGCTGCATTTGGTGCTGCAAGCAGGATCGATACCTTAGTATCCATGCCGGCTGTTGCTATGTCTATGGCTATAGCTTCACTTACCGGACAAAACTTGGGGGCTAATAAATCTGAAAACATCAAGGAAGTATTAAAATGGGGACTTATTATGACTTCAATAGTCACATTTATAATATCTATAATATCTATAGCAATTCCAAAAGAGATACTATATATCTTTGTTAAGGATAAGGAAGTAATTAATTTTGGTATTGATTACTTAAGAATAGTGGGTATCGGTTATGTAATTTTTTCTTCTGTAATTGTAGTAAACGGAGTAATAAACGGATCTGGTAAAACAATGTCCACCTTGAAAATAACTGTGTTTGCTTTGTGGATTATAAGAGTTCCATTAGCTTTCATACTGACTAGAACTTCGCTGGGAGTTAAAGGTATTTGGGTTGCTATTCTCATTAGTTTTGTGTGTAACCTTGCTGCCAGTGTGTATTACTATTTTTCGGGTAAATGGAAAATTGCACAACAAATTAAGCCTCAAATTGCAGATGTTTCATAAGATAATTATATTAAAAGTGTTAATAATCTTACATTTGGCGGAGCAAATAACGAACGGTTCAACGGGATTTGCTTAAGACAAATGTAATAGATTTATCATTTTTAATATAGATATCAAAGGCTTATATTTTAGATAATAAAGACTTATATTATGGAGGGATTGTTTTTGAATAAAACCAAGGTGTTTTTTCTTCCATATGCTGGCGGTTCGTCATCTGTCTATCTGAGTTGGAAGAGATATTTAAGCAGCAATATAGAACTTGTAGCTATAGAACTTGCGGGAAGAGGGCGGCGTATGAAAGAGCCGCTCTACAGCGATGTAAATGAAGCAGTGGAAGATATATATAGCAAGATTTCACAGGATATTGAAACATCTCGATATGCTTTATTCGGGCATAGTATGGGAACGGTTTTAGCCTATGAGTTAACTCGAAAAATAAAAGAAAATAATGGCAGTTTGCCATGTCATATTTTCTTTTCCGGCCGTTGTCCTCCATATGTTAAAAGCGGCAATGAAGATTTATATTTGCTTCCGGACGATGAGTTTATTAGGAAAGTGTTTGAATATGGTGGAATGAGTAAGGAAACTGCAAGTAATGAAGATATAATGAAGGTTTTCCTGCCTGTATTAAGGTCGGATTATAAGATGATAGAGCTATATGAACATGAAGGCCCAATACATGTGCATAATTGCAACATAACAATACTTCGAGGAATGCATGATCCATATGCCAAATATGACAAGATGATCAAGTGGAAGGAATGTGCAGGTAATGACTTTAATATGTATGAATTTGATGATGCACATTTTTTTATACATAAATATAAAGAAGATATATGTAAACTTATAAATTTTACATTGGGATAAATTTATAGCATATAAAAAAATGAGCCTCGGTAACGGGGCTTATTTCTTTATCATTACAAGATTTCCATGCCTAGGTTCTTAATAATCCATTTGATTTTATGGAAAAGAATGATAGAATTGTAATGTCTGCTTCATAAGATGAGTATATAGATAGCTATTCTATTCTGAATAGGAGGAATAAAATGAAAAAAGTTTTAATTACATTATTCATATTTATAATGTTTTCGGTAACTTCTTATGCTGGAGATATGCCTGAAAGCCTTATGAGTGATGAAAACGTAAAGCTTTTTACGGCAACAGTATTAGATGTTAAGAAAGATTATGTTGAATTAAAAGTTGCTCAAAAAATAATGGGTGAAATATCTGAAAATGATATATTGAGTGTACCGTATTTTGAGTATAGTGGAAGGGATGGGAAAAAGCCTGTCAAAGATGATCGTTGTGTAATTACGCTTAAAGATAATAAGTCTTACTATAGTTTTAAAGCGACATCAACAGATCCTAAGACATTAAAGCTCATAAGCCACCTGACAAATAAAAGCATGAATATGTTAGGCGAAAGCCAGGATGAACGATTCTTAAAATATATAAATAACGGAGAATATGAAAGGGCAGAACAAAAAAGGATAGCTAAAAAGGCTGAAGAGGATAAACAAATACAAGAAAGCAAAAGATCAACAGATCCTACTGAAGAAGTTCAAAAAACCGCGGCCCCTGATAAAGTAGTTGAAAAAGTGGAAAGCGGCAAAAATGATAATAGCTGGCTTATATACCTTGTGGCAGGAGCATTTCTTTTCTTAGGAGCAGTCTTTTATGTGATAATCAATAAAAAAAACAATCATTAAAATAGACGAAAGGTTAGATATTATAACAAAGCTCTTGCTCTATGTAACCTTGGAAAGTACAATGATATCATAAAAGAGTGTGATATTGTTATTAAGCTTAGTCCCAAATATGCTGATGCTTATGTTATAAAAGCAGCTGCACTAATTGATATTGGTAAATATCAAGAAGGAATTGCTGAATGTGATAAGGCCCTCAAAATTAAACCTAATGATGCATATACCCATGTCAATAAAGGGTTTGCACTAAGCAGCATTAAAAAGTACCAGGAATCCATAAAGGAATTGGATAAAGGTATAAAGCTTGCAAAGAATAATAAAGACATTCTGTATATGGCATACATGCACAAAGGAAATTCTTTGTTTTACATTGGAAAAAAACTAGAGGGTATTGCTTTAGTGGATGAGGCTATTAAAATAAATCCAAAAGACTGGGGAGCCTACCTTACTAAAGGTGCATTGCTTATGGAGTCAAGTAAATATGAAGAAGCTAAAGCCCTGTTTGAAAAGGTTATAGAAATAGATCCCGCGAATGCTATGGCATATGCTGATAAAGCAGCTACATTGGTGGATTTGGGGAATTATGAAGAGTGTATTGAAAATTGTAACAAAGCCTATAGTTTAAATAAAGAAAAACTCAACAGCATAAACTCAATAATTTACATAAACAAAGCTGCTGCATATGTAGGTCTTGAACAATATGATAAAGCCAACGAAGCGGCTGATAGAGCTATCAAGGCAGATCCTAGCGAGCCAATGGCTTATGTAAATAAGGCTGCATCTTTGCTTGGAACAGATGAGTTTGACGAATCTTTGGAGTTGATTAATCAAGCTTTGGAGCTATCCCCAGATTCAGGAATGATATATGCAAATAGAGGTACTATACTTGTGAATAAGAAGAAATACAAGGATGCACTTGAGGATTGTGATAAGGCAATTGAGCTTGAACCAGACAATACTGAAACTGTTGCTATGGCATATGCGAATAAAGGCTATGCCTATATCAATATGGAGGAAATTAAAAAGGCTCTTGAATTCTCGAATAAAGTAATGAAATTGAATCCTAAAAATAAGAGAACACTTGTAACTGCTTATATAAATAAGAGTATCATTTTTAGATATGAAGGTGAGTATAGTGAAGCATTGGAATTGGCTGAAAAGGCAATAGAGATAAGTCCTAAAACAGGAAATTGTTATGCAAACAAAGGTTTGGCACTTATCGGCCTGAATAAAAACCAGGATGCTTTAAATGCAGCTGAGAAAGTAATAGAGATAAACCCGGACAATTATTTAGGGCATTATGTTAAAGGTTTGGCTCTCGAAAACGCCGGCGAGCTTGAAGAAGCTTTGGAATCATTGAACAAGTCATTGATGTTAGATCCAGATTTCAGTGAGGCAAAGACAAGTAAAGAAGCGGTTTTAGGTAAAATTGCAATGAAAAAGTTTTTATCCATATTAGGTATAATAGTAATTATAGGTTTAATTTCTGCAGTCGTAATTATTCTAATAATTAAGAGAAAAAGAAGAAATAATTCAAATAATTATCCAAATAATTATCCAAATAATTATCCCAATGATTTCTACAATGGCATGGGTCAATAATAAGTTTTTTAAATTTTATATATGTGGCAGGGAATGGTGAAATTTATGATTAAATTGAAAAAAAATGAAATGCACAAAATCACTTTTTTGTTTGAAGAAATTAAAGAAACTATGATTTGGTCATGCTTGCAGGGACATATGGGCAATGCCTGGGCCGATAGCGTTGAAAGTCCTAAATGTGCACAGGTATTAACCGGAGATTTTTGCGTTTATGCAGGAGAAAGTCACATTCACGAAGCACTTTTACTGGTTAAAAACATACCAGCTTTTCATAAAACACCATTTATACTCATGGTACCTGAAAATGAGTCATGGGGAGCATTGATAGAAAAAGAGTATGAGGGTAAATATGAAAAGTACTTTAGATATGCATTTAAAAAGGAAAAGGACATATTTGACATAGCAAAGCTTAAGATGTTTGTTGATAAACTTCCTAGCGAATATGAATTGGTACCCATAGATGAACGTTTATATGGCTTGGCAAGTCAAGAAAAGTGGTCTTCAGATTTATGCTCGCAATTTTCTTCATATGATGATTATAAGAAGCGGGGGATTGGTTATGCCATTTTACATTTGGGCAAGCTGGTTTGCGGTGCATCATCCTATACAGTTTATGATGAAGGAATTGAAATTGAAATAGATACAAAAGAGGAGTATCGCCATAAAGGGCTGGCAACAATCTGTGCTGCCAAATTAATCTTAGAGTGCATTGATAGAGGACTTTATCCAAGCTGGGATGCAGCAAATAAGGAGTCTTTAGCCTTGGCTGAAAAGTTAGGCTACCATTTTGATAGAGAATATATTACATATGAGATAGATTGTACAAAGCTGGAAAGAGCTTGATATGGGGAGGTGTTTTATGAAGAGAATAGCGATTGCATTTGCTGCCTTAATTGTGATGACAGTTGCCATATTTGCAATTATAAGAGTCTATAATGAAAACAAAAGTATTAACTTTGATGAAATGGAAATGAGAAAAATTGCTTGGAACAGCCTGTCAGAAGGTGAAAAGAAAAGTGTTGTAAAAGATGACGCCGATCGTAGTGCTATTATTGATGGTAAAAAAGAGGTCAACATAAATGAAAATGACGTATGGAAGTATGCAGAGGTTGGATTGGCAAGATATAAGGATATTACTTCATTGAATACTGTAAAAGTAGTGTATTACGGTGAAAAACCTGAATTGGATATTATAACAAAAATAAAAAGGTGGTACTTACAAAACCATAAAGTAATTAGAGTAAGTTTCAAGACAACTATTGATGGCCTTTTAGGTCCGATTACCTTATATATTGATCCTGATAATAAAGAAATAATCGGGGGAGATTTAAGGCTTTAATTTGAACCTTTAAGCATATCAATAGAATAAATTTTTGGAGAGTATATATATGAGTAACTGGGTTTATGATGAATACAAGCATTGCGGGGTTGATTATTCAAGTGAAGAACTTGTCAAAAAGTATGATACCCAGCATCAGACATTTAGGGACTATGAGAAGGAATTTAATAGCATGATTGAGTTCCTTTCATTGAAAAATACCCATGAACTAGAGGTTATTGACCTAGGATGCGGTACAGGAGCAACTTCGGTTTATGCAACACAACAATTCAAAAAAGTATATGGTGTGGATATTTCTGATGTGATGATAGGTCAGGCAAAGAAAAAATTATCCGATATGGATAGCAGCAATATTGAGTTTATTAATGCCGGGTTTCTAAGTTATGAACATAAAAATGAACCAGTGGATTTGTTGATAACCAAGGCGGCATTTCACCATTTGCCTGATTTCTGGAAGCAGATTGCATTGCTTAAAATGAATAAAATGATTAGAACAGGCGGCATATTGTATATCCATGATGTTGTCTTTCATTTTGGTGCTGCTGATTATGAAGAAAAAATTGATAATTGGATTTCAATATTTGAGAAAAATGCAGGTGCAAAATTTAAAGAAGAAGTAGAAACACATATTAGAGATGAGTACAGTACCTTCAAATGGATTTTAGATGGTATGATAGAAAGAGCTGGATTTAGGATTGAAAATTGCCGGTCAGATGATGAATTTATTACCGAATATCATTGTGTAAAAGTTAAGAATATAGAAATATAGATATGTGTAATTAGACATTATACTAAAAAGGTTAAGATGGATTAGGATGATTTATAGGAGGTTAGATATGTGAATATAAGGGATATTAAAGAAGGAGACGCTGGACAGATACTGGACTTGGTTAAAACATGCGGTCCATATGTTGCACCATATAATGTTTATGCTTATTGGATTTTAGAAAACTATTACTCGTCTACATGTAAAGTAGTAGAAGATTTAAATAGGATAATTGGATTTGTTAGCGGTATGCCAAGTGTTGATAAGGGGACGCTGTTTATTTGGCAAATATGCGTACATAACGATTATAGGGGGAAGGGCGTTGCGAATTTATTATTAGATTCATTGCTTAAAAAAGCCAAAGAGTATAAGTTTGAGAAGATAGAGTTATCAATATCAGAAAGCAATTATGCCAGTCAAAAGCTATTTAGAAATTATTCAGAGAGAAATAACTTGGAAATAATTGAAATCAATAGGTGTGTATTTGGCGATATGACAGAAATAGTATATGAAATCAGTTTGTCTTAAGCTTGTAGTTAAGTGAAGGAGGGCTGACTCCATTTCGAGACAGCCAATACCTGCATTTTTGAAAGATCTCAAAGTTATTCACCTATAATCTTCACAAGAACCCGCTTTTCACGCTTGCCATCATATTCTCCATAAAATATCTGTTCCCAGGTTCCAAAATCCAATTTTCCATTGGTAATTGCTGCAACAACCTCACGTCCCATGATCTGGCGTTTCAGATGAGCATCAGCGTTATGTTTTTTGCAAGAACTTTTTGTACATTATTGCAAAATATTTTTGTACATTATTGCAAGTACAAAATGTACATTATTGCAAATCACAATTTCAGGCTATAATTTTACATTTAAACATCACATGGAA
>JAEYYB010000028.1 GCA_023430975.1 Bacillota bacterium
TGCTCAGCCTTAAGAGATCACTCTCTTTTTCTCTTGCACTACCCATTATTTTCTTATGGGTGCAAGCTATACCAGTAATGAATTTACATTGACTTTTTGTTGAAAATTTTTTGCAACACTAATGAGATTTATACAAAAATTATAGAAATATAAGTAATGAGAGATACGAAAAGGGCTACACAAGAGCTAATTATAAGCAGAATACGAGTAAGATAAATGGAAATTATTACACCAATAACTACCATATTAAGCGAAAAATTAAGGCGTTTATAAATAAGGCGGTTAATGGGAACAGGGAGTTTATAGATTACCTTGTAAACCTTTTACATAGTCGAATGGAAAATTATCAAGCCTTTGAGGAAGTATATAAAGATATATCCAATCAAGGGAATTTGATTGAAAAGGAAATATGTGAAGAAGTCTTTAGAAAATCTGGATTTTGGCAAGAATAAAATACTTAAACACCTGTCGCTTTTAGTATTATTTATTAAAAACTGAAAATTCCATAACGCTAAACTGTTTTTTTAATTATTCCCTTATTGAGCCATGGGGTTATGTCGTAAAAGTGTATGCTTATAGGAGCTGAGCAATAATTATGATTTATGACAAATATTTTAGTGCCTATTCTATCAAAGAACCAATAAAAGAAACAGAAATAACTGATTTAGTTTCAGATAATAACTGCAAAAGACTAATAACAACAGGCATATTAGAAATGAAATCATGGTCAATTCTAAATAAAGTACTTTTTGCGACCAGAAAAGATATTACTCTTGTAACCACAGTTGACTATCCAGAAGTTCTTGATTTAAGCTTTATACCCCTATTGTCTAATGTTGAGAATTTCCATGTACATGGAAGTAAAAGTATTAATGTAGAATTAATTGGTACAATGAAGAATTTAAAAAGCTTATCATTATATGCTATTGGCTCGGTTCAGTCATTAGAATTTTTAGACGGCTTAAATGCTGACAAACTGGAAGAACTTGAGGTTGGTTCAACAAAAGCCAATATCGACTTATCAGTTTTGAAAAGATTTAAAAATTTAAAGAATTTAAAGAATTTAAAGATTGAATATCATAAAAAGAATATTGAGACTTTAGGTGAGTTGAAGAATTTGGAAGAATTATTCCTGTATTCTGTTCCAATTACTGATGTGAACTTTTTAGCAAACTGTAAAAAACTGCTTTCATTAAGAGTTATACTGGGGAGAATTACGGATTTTTCAGCGATTAAAGGTATAGACAGTTTGAGGTATATTGAATTGTATCAACTGCGTAATTTAGCTGATATAAGTTTCATTTCAGAATTACCAGGGCTTCAATATATATTCTTGGGCAATTTGCCGAGAGTTTATAAGTTGCCTGATTTCAGTAAACTTAAAAAACTACGCAGAATATATTTAGAAAATTTAAAATCTTTAAAGGATTTTAGCATGTTAAAAACAGCACCCACCTTAGAGGAGTTCGGTTTAATTAAAGCGTTAAACAATGAACCTGAAGATTTAAAATTACTATTTACACTCCCAAAGCTAAAGTCTGTAACTGTTGCATTTGGAAGCGTTAAGAAGAATGAACGCTTTAACAAAATGAAAGAAGGAACCCATATAAAAACAGGGGTTAATCAATTAGAATTTGATTTTGTTTAATTATAAAAAAGTTATCCTGAAAAGTACTTTATAAAGGGATATATAATTACCTACAAGCAGATTGCTGTTCTTTTATTGGTATATTTATTTGAATTGTGATATATTAATTATGAGGTAAACATAAAATTGGAGGATTTGAATTATGAAAGCTACAGGAGTTGTTAGAAAAGTTGACGAACTGGGAAGGATTGTTCTACCGATTGAATTACGGAGGATAATGGATATTGAGGAAAAAGACCCTATAGAAATATTTGTTGATAATGAATCCATCGTATTGAAGAAATACGAGCCGTCTTGCATCTTTTGCAATGAGGCTAAAAATGTAATTGAATACAAAGGTAAAAATATTTGTGCCGGATGCATGGAAGAATTGAAAAAGTGATAAGTTAAAGGGACGGCTATTATAACCGTCCCTATTTATTTGAAGTATACATGAGCCCGTCCAAATCCCTTAGACATTATACTCCTATTTTTGGCAGTATAGACACAAATGGAAATTATAAAACCATAGACTTATTTTGCGAATAAGTGTGAAAATGCGGTACTGAGTATTTTAAGAATACAGGTATTACTGGGTTTCATAGAAAATGAAGTATTACAAATGAGGGAACATCAACCTTATCATTTTAATGATTCTTAATTTCTCTTTATAATTACATCCAGAAATTAAATGATTAAGTTCATTATCAATTTCAGAAGAATACCCCTTCTCAAAAAGCCTTGAATAATACTTTTCTCTTGTTATCTCATATGATATAAATTTTTCGTGATTTAATAAAACGAAATCAATATCCTTAGCAAAATTCAGCAATTCGTCTGATGGCTTCATAAGACCTATGTATTCATCTTGTGTATTCATATTATGAATATTATAGAAAACATCATTTTTAGGTGGCTCAAAGACCTGTAAATGTGTATTGTGTCTAAAACAGACATAGTTTCCATCAACCTGGTGAGACCGATGCAAATAAGCTTTTTCCCAAGCTTTTTTGTCATCTTCAATACACTCAAGGCAATACTTGAAGTCAACAATTTTACAGATTGACCCAGAAGTTGCTCCAATTCCAGACAACACAGAAGTGATATTGCCGTACTTTAAGTTATTCATGGCGTTTATATACCTTTTTGCAGGAATAAATGGCTTGTATAATGGTAGTAAAAGTATGGTTATTAATAAAGTATTCAGGAGTGTAAGTTGACGATTCTGGTAATTGCTTACACAGATAGTCCAAGCCATTTACAAATGTGTAATTAATCGAAGAGTGCATTTTCCCGATTAAATCTTTGACCGTAGCAAAATAGTTATCGTTGCCAGACTCTTCATCATATCTGACAAAAATACTATAAATACTTTCATCTGGATAAGGCATTGGGAAAAATCTACTCATATCTATACCTCTTCAAACACTACTGTAAATTAGAAATAAATATACACCTAAATTGATAGGTGTATATTTATAAATTTAGCCGTATGTTTATACATTGACTTTAGGATACAGTTATTTTGTCCATGATACAATTATTTTGTCACGTAACAATATATATATTCAATGTAAGTTTTGTTACTCCACGGTAACGCTTTTGGCAAGATTGCGAGGTTTATCAACGTCGCAGCCCTTTTCAACAGCCATGTAGTAAGCAAAGAGCTGGAGCGGCGTTACAGCTGCTATAGGTGCTAATAGTGAATCTATATCGGGGATTGTTATAACCACATCAGCAACTTTGTCTATGGAAGCGTTTTTCTCCTGAGTGATGGCCATAACAACAGCACCTCTTGCTTTAACTTCCCTTATATTGCTGACCATTTTATCTATAAGGTCATCTTGGGTTACAGGGCATACCACTAATGTACCCTTTTCTATAAGTGCTATGGTTCCGTGCTTTAATTCGCCGCCAGCATATGCTTCAGAGTGGATGTAGGAGATTTCCTTTAGCTTAAGAGAGCCTTCCATTGAAAGTGCGTAGTCAAGGCCTCTTCCAATGAAGAATATACTTTTTGCATTATAATGTTTGGATGCAAATTTCTGTATAACTTCTTTATTCTTTAAGACCTCTTCAACCTTGGAAGGAAGTTCCTTTAACTGGGATATATAATTTTTATAAGTAGCATCCTCAAGATAGCCTTTTTTATATGCAAAGTCAAAAGCAACGAGGTATAATGCAGCAAGCTGGGTATTGTATGCTTTAGTTGATGCAACAGCTATTTCAGGTCCTGCCCATGTATATAGTACGTAGTCCGACTCTCTTGAAATTGAACTTCCCACAACATTAACAATGGATAGGGTCTTTGCACCTCTTTTTTTGGATTCCTTTAGGGCAACTAGTGTATCAAGGGTTTCGCCTGATTGGCTTATTATTATAACCAGGTTTCTGTCGCTTAAAAGAGGATCACGATACCTGAACTCAGATGCTATATCGATCTCAACTGGTATTCTTGCAAGCTTTTCAATGATATATTTTCCTACTACGCCTGCATGATAAGCGGTACCGCATGCTACAATATAGATTTTATCAATATTCTCAAGGTCTTTTGCTGTTATATTAACATTATCAAGAGATATACCGTCATCAACAAATCTTGGCGACAAAGTATCCTTTATTACCTTTGGCTCTTCAAACATTTCCTTCATCATGAAATGCTCATAGCCGGATTTTTCTGCTGAAGTGGCATCCCATGTAACATGATACACCTCTTTTTTTACTTCAGCACCGAGTATGTTGAAAACCTTAACCTCATCCTTTGTAAGGCTGACTATCTCTTTATCTTCAAGTATATATATATCCCTTGTGTATTCCAAGATGGCAGGAATATCCGATGCTATAAAGTTTTCATTTTTACCAAGACCTACTATTAACGGACTGTCTTTCCTTGCTGCCACAAACTGGGTTTCACAATCGCTGCATATTACTCCTAAAGCATATGAGCCTTCAATATCATTAACACATTCTATTACAGCTTGTGTAAGGTCGCCCTTATAATGATACTCTATAAGATGAGCTACAACCTCGGTGTCTGTTTCCGATTTGAATTCATAACCCTGTGACTGGAGAAAATCTTTTAGTTTAATGTAATTTTCAATAATCCCGTTATGTACAACGGCAAATCTTCCAGATTGGCTTATGTGGGGGTGAGAATTTACGTCATTAGGTTCGCCATGGGTTGCCCATCTTGTATGACCTATTCCCATATTTGCTGAAGGCGTATCTTCACAAAGCTTGGATTCTAGAGCAGCAAGTCTGCCCTTACATTTAATAACATTGATACAATTGCTGTCAAATGTTGCAACTCCAGCAGAATCATAACCTCTATATTCAAGTTTTTTTAATCCATTTATCAATATTGGTGTGGCTTTTTTATCTCCTATATATCCAACAATACCGCACATAATTAATTCTCCTTTACAAAATGATTGTTTTAATTTCTAAGGCATTACTTAAAATAGCACAAAATAATCCATGTAATTTTTAAAGGCATAAACAAATAGGGATAAAGCTGCTTGGCAGCGTGAATCCTGTATGGTATGGAATATTTTGCAGCAAATATTAGTGGTTATTTGATAATATATATATTACGAAAAAGATTTTACATTAGCAAATACAGTTGGATCATTTGTATTTGCATCATAAAAATGAATTTTTCGCAACATGAATCAAGGAAAATGTTTTGCAATAATTAAAAATGTAAAATGATTATTGCAAAACATATATCTCAATAACCAAATTTTTATTAATTTTAAAATACGGGCAAACGTAATAGAATTAAACCAACCAAAAGATTTAATAAAAATGATAAGAATACAAACAGAGTAACCATTTAAGACTTATTTTGTTATACAGTTGCCTGTAATATTTGTAAAGTCTTTAGTGATCATGGTAGACCAGAAGGTTTCCGCCGAATTTTCGATAATTCACATGTTTATTGGGTTTTAAAAGATTTGTCTCCCAATACCGCATGTGACCTCCTTCTCCTCGTCAGCTGCAGATACACTGCAGCTCTGGCGCTTTATGCCATGTGCCCAACATAAATAAAGGGGTACATTTTAAATATTCTGTATGAAATTTTATATGCTTTTTATTAAATGGTTTAATTTGATTAATTCTTCCTCATGTTTGCCTAAAGGTAACCTTAAATTATCCCAACCTCTCTTCAATATATTTTGCAATTTCAGATGCTTTTGAGGTTATATATTCCTGGTCTTTTCCTTCAATCATAACCCTTACAAGGGGCTCAGTTCCGGAAGGTCTTATAAGGACTCTGCCTTCACCATGGAATTCATCCTCAAGATTTTTACATAAGCGTGCAATCACCTCATCTTCCATGTAGCTGTATTTTTTCTCATTGCAGACCTTAGCATTTTTTAAGATCTGAGGGAAAACCTGCATTTGTGATGCCAGTTCCGACATCTTTTTGCCAGTTGTTTTGAGAATTTTCAAAAGCTGAACAGCCGTAAGCAGACCATCACCTGTGGTGTTATGCTCAAGAAATATAATATGACCTGATTGTTCACCACCTAAGCAATATCCTTTTGCCAGCATTTCTTCCAGCACATATCTGTCCCCAACCTTTGTTTTAACCAGGTTGATCCCTTTGCTTTTACCCATTATATCCAAACCAAGGTTGCTCATAACAGTGGCAACTATGGTGTTGTTGGCAAGTTTACCGTTTTCTTTCAGGTCAATACCTATAATAGTCATAATTTGGTCGCCATCAACAAGGTTTCCATTTTCATCAATAGCAAGAACTCTGTCGGCATCACCGTCAAAAGCCAGACCTATATCGGCACCAACCTCTTTAACAAATTCCTTAAGCTGTGACATATGAGTGGAACCGCAGCCATTATTTATATTGATGCCGTTTGGTTCGTTATTGATAACTGAAACATCGGCACCAAGCTCAAACAGTGCAAGAGGTGCAGCTTTGTAAGCAGCTCCATTTGCACAGTCAATTGCAACCTTTACTCCTTTTAGATCACAGGTAATAGTGTTTTTTATAAAGTTAATATAATCATCCAAAGCAGACTCGTTAACGCTTTTTACTCCTACTTTTTCACCAACAGGGCGTGGCAGTTCTTCAGCCTTATCAAGGATTATTGCTTCGATTCTTTCCTCCATTGAATCAGGCAGTTTGTAACCTCTATTATCAAAGAATTTTATTCCGTTAAACTCATAGGGATTATGCGATGCTGATATAACAACTCCTGCATCAGCATTATAAAGTCTTGTAAGATAAGCTATGGCTGGTGTTGGAATTATACCAACACATATCGCTTCTGCACCAACAGAGCATATTCCAGCAACTAATGCAGATTCCAACAAATCGCCGGAAATTCTGGTATCCATTCCAACAAGTATTTTTGGTATATGCTTGGTTTCAGCAGTTAATACGTACGCACCTGCCTGCCCAAGACTATATGCTAAATCAGCTGTTAGTTCAAGGTTAGCTACCCCTCTTACCCCATCTGTTCCAAAAAGCTTTCCCATTGTAAAATACCCCTCTCAAATTATTCAAATTATATAACAATATTATGATATCTCTAATTTATATTAAATTAATTAATCTTTAGGTTTATTAAAATTATAAGTTATTTTAAATTTAATAATATTGCTCGTATGATAAAATTACCAAAAATTAGCCTATTTTAGGCCGTATAATTTATTATAACTTGTAATTGCTTAATAATACAATAAAATTTTAAATAAATTTGTATACATATTCTTCTAATACATAAAAATCCACTGAAGTAGTTAATAACTTTTCATAATATAAAATATTTTATTCAAAAATTTATTAAAAGTTTCCTAATAGTGGGGTTTGTATTTACTTATAATTTCTTCCGCAATCCGTATCCCATCGACAGCAGCACTTACAATACCCCCTGCATATCCGGCACCTTCACCGGCAGGGTAGAGGCCGGTAAAACCAATGGCCTCGAGTGTATCTGACCGAGGAATTCTTACAGGTGAGGATGTACGCGTTTCAACACCTGTCAAGATTGCATCTGCCATGCCAAATCCGTTAATTTTTTTGTCAAATATGCTTATAGACTCTTTCATGGGAGTGGTAACAAAATCAGGAAGGCATGAGTTTATATCACTTAAGGTGGTATTGCCCGTATAGCTGGGTTTTACACTCCCATATCCTTTTGAAGCTGATCCTTTTATAAAATCCCCCAGAAGCTGAATCGGTGCGGAATAGTTACTGCCAGCCGTTTCATAGGCAAGCCTTTCCCATTTTCTCTGGAAATGCATACCTGCTAACGGATGTGAATCTCCAAAATCGCCAGGGTAGACAGATACTACCAAGGCACTATTGGCATTATCTCTGTCGCGTTTATATTCGCTCATGCCGTTTGTTACGATAGATTCGGGCTCTGAAGCAGAAGCAACTACAATGCCTCCAGGACACATGCAGAATGAGTAAACTGTCCGGTTCCCGATCTTGTGAAAAATCTGGTAATCTGCAGGCCCCAGTTTCGGTATTACATTAGTCTTACCGAACTGAGCCATGTTAATGATTTCCTGAGGGTGTTCTATACGGACTCCAATCGAAAACGGCTTTTGTAAAAACTGAATATTTTTATCAAGCAGCATTTCGAAAGTATCTCTGGCACTATGACCTATGGAAAGTACTAGAATGTTTGTATCTATTATGTTGGTATTATTGTATTTGATTCCCTGGATAGAAGTACCTTTAAAATCTATATCTGTCAGCTTGGAATTGAATAATACCATACCCCCAAGCTCTTCAATTCTTTTACGTATGTTTTTAACTACACCTTTAAGCACATCTGTGCCTATATGAGGCTTATTTTTAAATAGTATTTCTTCGTGTGCTCCATTATTGTAAAACTCTTCTAGAACTTTGTTGCACCTTCGGTCATTAATTCTTGTTGTAAGCTTTCCGTCAGAGAAGGTTCCGGCACCTCCTTCACCGAACTGAACATTGGTTTCTGTGGAAAGTTTGTTTTTTTCCCAGAATAGGTTAACCAATTCGGTTCGCATTTCAATGCTTTCGCCCCGCTCGATAACAATGGGTTTAAAACCATTCTGTGCCAAAACCAGTGCAGCAAACATACCGGCAGGCCCAAAGCCAACAATCACAGGCTTTTTGTTTAATGGAATATTGCCTTGTAGAGGCGGGGGAGAGGGTGTTTCATCGAGCTCTGTTATATCACTATTGGCAGCAAACCTTATCTTTGAATAAGTTTCAACCAGCACCGTATACACAAGGGTAATATTAGGCTTTCGCCTTGCATCAATGGATTCTTTAATTATTTTAAAACTTTTTATATCATTTGTTCCAAGCTTTAATTTTTTTGCTGCCTGCTGCTTTATAAATTCTAAATCGTCATCAACGGTAGTGCGGATGTTGTTTATAATGAGTTTCATGTAGGCTCCTCTATAATTTCCTCAACCGATACTTCTATTTGGTAATTACCGGCAGGACGTACGTTTGCCGGGAGATTAAGGCTCAAAGGAACCTTATATATCCCTGTAGGATTATCTGCAAGACCGGCAACATTTATACTGGGTTTCAAACTGTTTATATCGATATTCGCAAAGTCTGTAGTTTTTCCCTTAAGACTTATGGATATATTATTGGTTACAATTTTATATCTCGACGAAACACTGGAATTTGGGTAAATAACTGATATATTTTCGCTGGAAATTGTAAAGTCCTTTTGGCCTTCTTTTTCAATAATGACATGAACATTAACATCAGTGCTGCCATCAACAGGACTTATATCCTTTGGGAGAATCAGCTTGCTCTTAATGGTAGTGCTCGAAGTCATGTTGTTAATATTTACTGATTGAGCCCTTATTTCGTATAGGCCCGATAGAATATCGGGAGGACCACTTACAAGAATTTTATCCGGGACTGTTTGAAGGTCGGAGTATACATAGTTCTTAGCCGGAACTCCCTTAACATCAGGAACAACTTTTATTTCTTTAGCAACTTCAAACTGAATTTTGACTTTTACATTTCTCTTTACACTGCTGCTTATATCCTCGCCCTTGTCATTATAAAACCTGCATTCCTTTTCTATAGTCAGGTTTTTATCAAGATCACTAACATCAACCTCAGCCTTAACAGAGGCTATTGACTTAATAATTGAATCATTACCTTCAATTGGGACAGTATCGGGTATAACATTGGTATTAATTAATTGGTAGTCTTTCTTTAAAACACCACTGGTTTTTATACCAACCTTAAAGGCGCTTTGAATTACCTTCTCAAGAGCTAGTGTGACTGTTTCAGGTTCTAAAGTTAGAACTTCAATTTCCGGATTGTTAGTTATGACTTTTATTTTAAGCTCCTTATCGGTTACTGAATTGATTTCCGACAAGTCTATTGTTGCTTTAAAGTCATACTGACGCATAGCCTCAAGCTTATCTTTTCTTCCCTTGACAGTAAGCCGAACATTAGGAGGAATGTTGGTATCTTTTAATCCTATTTTTTTGTTATCCAGGGAGTTTTTGTTAAGTATTTCAAGAGGAATACTGACACTGGTCGGATATATAGGATTGGAGTTTTTATCCACCACATTGTACCATAGGGCAATCGCAAATATTATTGATATGATCTTAACTGTAATATCTTTTTTTAATAGTTCGTTCACTTGCTTTTCACCTTCCATAAACTCAGCTTCTTGTTTGGCGTCGTATCATCTAAAAGATTTTTATTTAATGCTTTCCTTAAGGTATCAGGAGTAAGATTTCTAGTAAGTCCGCCGTTTAATGCGAATGACACCTTACCGGTTTCTTCCGATACAACAACGGAAATGGAATCGGATACTTCTGTAATCCCAAGTGCAGCTCTGTGCCTGGTACCAAGCTCCTTGCTGAGATTGGGATTATCTGTAAGGGGTAAAAAGCAGGATGCAGATTTGATCTTATGTTCACGTATGACCAAAGCACCATCATGAAGTGGTGTATTGGGTACAAATATATTTATTATAAGCTCAGCAGATATATTTGAGTTGAGCTGTATTCCCGAATTTATTATTTCACCTATCTTGGTTTCCCGCTCAATTACTATAAGAGCACCTGTGCTGGTTCTCGAGAGTTCGGTAACAGCCTTTACTATTTCTTCAATCATTGCTGTTGTCTGTATGCGTATACTGCTCTCCTCAAAATTAAGAAAGTCACTGAACTTACTTCTTCCAATTGTCTCAAGTCCCCTTCTCAATTCAGGCTGAAAAAGAACAACAACAGCAATAGCCGTTACCTGTATTGCATTTGTTAAAATATAATTTACAGTATTTAGTTCAAGAACACTACTTAAGTAAGAAACAACAACAATTAAGAGAAGACCTTTTATTAGCTGCCAAGCACGTGTTTCCTTGACAAGAAGTATTGCTCTATAGATTACGTATGCTACTATTCCTATGTCAAATATTGCTCTAATAACATCTAAAGGGCTTTCAAAGCCTATATAATTAACTATGTTGTTTAAAAAACTATGGATGTCAAAATTAAAGATACCAGGCAAAAACTTCACATCCTTATTAAAAGTATAATCAAATGTAAGATTAATAATAATTTTACTATAGATTATACAATTTTTTTATTCAAGTTGTAAGGTTATTTCACATTGCAACACAAATTTCATATTCCTGTAACATTTTTGAAATATTCATAACAGATGGTGTGAAGTGCCAAGTAATGATTAAAGAATACTAAACGTTGCCTAAATATACATAATTGAGATATTTGTCTGCAACATTCTTTACACGAATAAGCGTATCTTTAGGGGTGGGACTAATGTGGGACATTTTATAATTTGGAAAGAATCTTGATAAATGGAGGGGAATATCTTGGGAAATAGATGAAAGCCATTTAGAGAGCTCTTCAATTTCATCAATGGAGTCATTGAGGTCAGGTATAACAAGGGTAGTTACCTCAACATGACAGTGCTTTGTAGCCAGCTCTACCGATTCTTTGACATTATCAAGGGTAGCACTGCATATATCCCTATAAAACCCGGAAGTAAATGCTTTTACATCTATATTCATGGCATCTACCAGTGGGAGGATATCTGAAAGCGGTTCATAGGAAATAAACCCATTAGTTACAAGGACATTTGATAAACCTTCTTTTTTTGCCAATTTGCATGTATCATAAACAAACTCATACCAGATGGAAGGTTCGTTGTAAGTATATGCAATGCCAATATTATCCTTATTTTTAAGAGATACGGCCTTGTCCACAAGTATTTGAGGCGTTATTTCAGCAGTATCTGCATCTTCATGAGCAATTGTCCAGTTTTGGCAGAATGAGCATTTTAGGTTACATCCAAAGGAACCGGCGGATAATATCTTTGTACCGGGGTGAAATCTGTTTAATGGCTTCTTTTCTATTGGGTCAAGAGATAAAGAGGTGACTTTGCCATAATTTAATGAAAAAAGCTCACCGTCAATATTCTTTCTAGCTCTGCAAGCTCCTGCCATTTCCGGTTTAATTACACAATTGTGAGGACACAAAAAGCAGTGAACCTTTGAATCTTCTATTTTGTTGTAGTATCTTGCCTGTTTTCCGTTATCATAGCTCATTTATGACGTATGACCTCAAACCTTTCAATTGAAAATTCTGATTTTGGATCTATTCCACCTTTTCTAAGTGCGATGGATATCTGCTCTAATGGTGTATCCACACCTGCTAAATTGGGAAGAAGAAGTCCCGATCTATTACCCGAACGCACAATAACCCCATACCTGTTAGCGTCCAATTCTTCCATTGAATCTACAGGCTCTGGCTTCTTAAGGACATCCACACTGTATGTCAGGCTATTTAGCTCGCTGATATCCACTGCATCAAATCTTGGGTCCTGGGTACCGGAGCTGATTGCATTCTGAATAATCTCTTGAGCAATGTTAGGCATTGTTGGAGAAATAGTTCCAATACACCCTCGAAGCTCACCATGCTTTTTAATTGATACAAATGTACCGGCAGAATCACGGATCATTTCATCGGGTAAACTATCAGGGACATCGATTATTTTACCTTCACGGACAAATGCCTCAAGGGCATTTTTTGCTACATTTACATAAGGGTCCATATTTGTACATTTCTCCTTTTTTGTGATTCTTTGTGATGTTTCTTCAACTATTTCATACCAAATCTTGCAACACAATATCCAATACCAAAAGGAGCTTCGTAGGAATACACTTGAGGCTTGACCTCAGATCCCTCCAAAGCTCCAAACATAATAACAAATGAGCGTAAGCCGCATTCAGCAGCATCTTCACAAAGCTTTTCATCAATATTTATGAGATCATTAAACTTGGAATCACGAATGCTTTCTACAAGTAAATTGTCAAATTTGTTTCCAAGAGGGCTCGAGCCATAAGGAGAATTTTCGTTGACACGATGGGAAAGATCACCGCTGGCAACAAAAACAACCCTCTCATTTGAATCTTTCACTGCAGAGGATATGCATTTTCCAAATTTATGCAGCATATCCAATGCAAATCCTGCAATGGATATATGAATGAGAGAAAAACCCTGGAGCTCCTTGTTAATGAAGTACAATGGGACAAGGGCACCATGATCCAATTCATCGCTTAAACCATACCTGTCAAGGGTCTTTTTGTCCATGCCACCTGCATCTATACCCTCTTTATTGGCATTATGAATAATTCTATCTAAAAGCTGCAAATTGTTTTTAAATTCAAGCCCTACATCCTTACGCCCAAACCTTGCAAAATTGCCGGACAGATTGCTATTGGTGGATAAATATAGATAATCCTTAAAAAATGGTCCATGGGGTGTTGTAACTATGATGGTTGTAGGATTATCCAGCTTTATCTCACTTGAAGCTTTCCTGCATGAGTCTAGCGTCAAAATTGCATTGTTTTCGTCACCCTTTCCAACCTCAGGTATCAAAACCGGTGGATGAGGGAATATATAGGAGCTTATGATGCTGCCCATTTGTTAGTTTCCTCCCATGTTAAATAATGGAGTAACAATTAACACTACCGATGTTACAAAGAAGAATATGAGTGTTATTAATGCTATCATTCTTATTGTTTTTCTACTCAACAAAATCACCACACTTATATTATTTGATTTTTTATATGGATTATATTCCTTCCATACTTTTTATTTTATATTAATTTTACTATAGTTTCGCACTTTGAAAACAAAATACTTCCAAAGGATATATTACCATAGCTTTTTAGCAATAAAAATAGGAATATAGATAAAAACAGAAAGTGAGGTCCAGTCACCATGTATATCTACATTCCTATTGAATTACTTGAAATATTATTGCACTTTGAAAGATTTTTTTCAAAGAGAATATTTGGATATTTTGTCGGTTTTGTATGGAGTCTACTA
>JAEYYB010000053.1 GCA_023430975.1 Bacillota bacterium
TTGTATTCAGCGGAAGAGATATTGTGTCGGAACTGGATGGCGGAGGTAGTTTAAAGCATTCTACCATAAGGGGACATGAGCTACTTGCACATAAGGAAGTGACAGGGAAGAGTTATTATTATGTAAATAATGAACACGGAGACGTTTTGGGGTTAGCTGATAATACAGGCTCCATGGTGAATTGCTACCGATATGATGCATTTGGAAATACAGTTGAGGCTGCAGAAAAGGTGCAGAACAGGTTTAGGTATTCTGGGGAGCAGTTTGACACTGTGACTGGACAATATTATTTAAGGGCCAGATTCTACAATCCTTTATTAGGTAGATTTACACAGGAAGATACCTATAGGGGTGATGGATTAAATCTTTATAGTTATGTAAAGAATAATCCTATGAAATACTATGACCCAAGCGGATATAGCTGTGAATCCAAATCCAATCCGGTTAAGGGTCCTACTGTAGAGGAAGCAGCGGATATGGCAGCACAGATTTATTCAGGTAATGTTGGTGATACAGTTCCGGGAGGATGGGAACTGGTAGACGTTCATGAAGTTGAAACATTGAGAATGGGTGTTTATGCACGGTCCGGTGCAGATGGAAAAATGGAATATGCGGTGGTTAATAAGGGAACTACACCATCAAAATTGGGAGATTGGGTAAATAATGTGAAGCAGCCTTTTGGAGCATCTAATGATATGAAAAACTCAATTACATATGCTAGAGACTTCGTTGCAGATCATCCTGATTCGAGTATAACTTTTATCGGTCATTCAAAAGGTGGTGCGGAGGCAGCTGCAAATGCAGTCGCAACCAACAAGAATGCAATACTGTTTAATCCTGCAACGGTTAACCTTGGTGCGTATGGTTTGGATAGTTCAACTTATACCGGTGATATGACTGCATATATTGTAAAAGGAGATATATTAAATACCATATTTGGTCCTATATCAAAACCGATTGATGAAGCTGTTTATTTACCTTCGCAATCCTGGAACCCTATTGAAGATCATTTGATGGGGGCAGTAAAGGATGCATTAAAGCAATGGAGAGGAGCTGGGGTGCAGTAGTGAGCAAAAATATGATTAAAAGGATAGTTTTGACCGTATCGTTTTTTACCGGCATAATAGGGGGATTTGGTTTTTTCGGTAAAGCTGTAGACAAGGATTACAAGATTACTAATGTCAAAATATATAAGGACACTCCTGTATGGAAACTGGCTTTGGCAGTTAATGATGAAGAGACTGAGAATATAAAGGAAATATTGGAAGAAGACAAAACCCTGATAAATTATCAGGAGCCTAAATATGGTTCTACTCTGCTGTTATGGGCTGTAGGGATGGAAAAGTATAAAGCTGTAGAAATGTTATTAAAATGTGGTGCAGATCCTGATATTGCTACAACTAATTATGGGGAAACGCCTCTTTTCATAGCATCGGGATATTCATGGATAGATAATGATGCTAAAAAAGACCCTAAGTATGTGGAAATTTTACTTAAGTATGGTGCGAATCCAAACATAAATTATATAGGAAGCAATATTCAAGGAAAGAAAAGTGTCATAGAGCCAGGGACCAGCCCGTTAATGAATTCCATAGGCAGCGGTATTGAGAAAACAAAGGCTTTGGTGGAAGCCGGAGCAGATATAAACTACAAGACAGACAGGGGGAAAACGGCAGCTATAGAGGCTCTGCTGGCAGGAGGGCCAAATGCTTCATCAGAGGCAATAGAATATGCACACTATCTGATTGTGGAGAAAAAGGCAAAAGTATCAGAACCGTACTATAGAAGGCAAAGCTACGGCAATGAAGACCCTGATGAAAAGCTTTTTGCAGTCAATTTATTAAGAAGATGGGTTTTCAAGTTGGACTCTAAAGAGCATAAAATGAAAATGGAGATTGTTGAAGAATTTGCGAAGCAAGGTGTAAACTACTGGGATACCAATATTTATGACGATACACTTTCACAAATTAAAAAGCTTTTCCCAGATACCTGGGAGGAGTATATAAAGAAATATTAGATTTAAAGCTGGGGGATTACATTTAACTATATATCAGATATGGTATTTCGTGAACTTACACTCGAAAGGGCAGTAATTCTTTAATCATTCATTAGGATTAAGATGTCAGGTATGTGTTGAATTTTTAGCATATACCTTTTTTGTCTCTATATTAATGCGTAAATAGAAAATTAATGCAGAAAATTATTGTGTATCTGCACTGCAGTTTTTTTATTAAAATTTAAAAATAACTACCATATAAAAAATTTTTATCTTATAATGAATATAAAGTAACTTCTATGTATAAAAGTAAGATAATTGACTGTAAAAGAAATTTAAAGCACTTATTAAAAAATAATGTATTTGATTTGAAGTAGGGGGGCTAGCAAATGAATTGGAAAAGTACAGATATATCTAAAACTGATTTGGAGAAGTTAAAAGCAGGGAAGCTTAAGCAAGAGAATAAAAAGAAAAAGAAGAAGGCATCACCAAAGGGTAAGGGCATGAGCAAAAAGTCAAAAAGCCCTAAAGCTACAAATCAGGCTGCCCAAAATGTATGCACTTCAGGGGACCCTATAAACGTTGTAACAGGAAGTTTTTACATAGATGCAACAGACCTTTTGG
>JAEYYB010000139.1 GCA_023430975.1 Bacillota bacterium
AAAAGCTAGGACTTCTGAAACACTTTCTGAGGCATTGGCCATAGCTTTAAAGAATGTAAATGATTTGGATATTAATGGGTGGTTTAAATGTTCAGGGTATTCCGTATAATATATCAATTTGCTGTAAGCGATGAAGTTATAAGAGAATTGTAATTTGTTATGGAAACTAGAAAATAATCTATTGAGGAGAAGGGGCATAAGAAGCTTTTGCTAAAGGCCCTTATGCCCCATAATGAAATAACAAATTTAACGTTAGATTTATATAAGGGAAACACTTTTAGTACGAGTTTATAAATAATGTTTGAGGAAATCTTAAAGATCAACAACTTTTACTTAAGCCCCTTCCGTTTAACCTTCCGAACCGCTTCTTGGCTGCTCTTGACCCCAAGCTTTTTGAAAATCCCCTTAATCTGTTTTTTTATAGTATTCTCACTTTTCATCAAAATTTTCTGCAAATCAGCTCTTGAATGCCCCTTTTCAATAAGTCCATACACTTCCTTTTCTGCATCGGAAAGCAACATCAGCTGTTCTTGTTCCTTCAAACGGGCGTATTCTTGTAGCATGACATTAAGCGGAGAATTATCATTAAGGCAATTTCTAATAACACCTGGAAGCTCCCGGTAGTTATCTTTGCTCATGTAATTCACGGCTCCTGCAGTAAATGAGTTTTTTATGACATCAACATCATTGATACAGGTTAGCATCAATATCTTTTTATTGCGAAACTCCAAAATTTCTTGGGCAGCATTGATACCATCATAATTATCACCAGACAAATTTATATCCATAAGAATAATATCAAAATCTATGCTTTTTGCCAGTTTAACAGAATCAGCTTTAGAGGTGGCAGTACCTACAATTAGGAAATCGTCTTCATTACTAAGGAATTTGGTGATAGTTTTCATCCAATCAGTATCATCTTCTACTACAATAATTCTAATCTGATCCATATAAAGCCTCCATTATACTTCAACGACTTCAAAAACACTTTTCTTATTAAAGGTCAGAAATACCGATGTACCTTCGCCTACCCTGCTGCTAATATCGCACTTCCCTCCGTGATAAAGCATCACGTTATAACAGTAAAAAAGGCCCAGGCCAAAATTAAGATCGTTTTTCTTGGTTGAGAAGAATGGATCGAATACACGGTTAATAGTATCTTCCGGAATCCCTTTTCCATTGTCGGTAATACTTATAGCAATACCTCTGTTTTGCGTCCTGCTAAAATCTATTATGATTGTTCCGTTTGGTTCCATAGCATCAATCGAATTTTTCAGAATATTGATCAAGGCCTCTTTCAAATGGAATTCATCACACTTTAAAATTGCATCAAACTCCATATCTTTTATCACAGTTACGTTTTTAGATAAAACTAAAGGGTTAACCATGGTTAATGCTTGGTTTATAATATCCATAATAGAATTTTGGGTTGGACTAATAACAATATCCTGCATCTGTTCCTGAAATCGTTTAACTATTTCAATCAAGTGATCAGCTGAAACAGATATTATATGAATATCCTCATTAAGTGATTTCTTAAGGGTTTCAAGCTCATTTGCTTTTTTGACACTGGTTTTTATATTATCTATACACATGGTTATTTTCAATATACCGTTTTTAATAGAATGATTCAGTTGGGCGGTTCCTGAAGAAAAAGCTTTAAAAGCATTATCCAAGCAGTATTTTTCAATTTTAAGTTTAACTCCTAATGCACCAAATTTAACTGCGTATATTATGAATAGGAAAAACACAGTTCCTACCGTAAACACTTGGAAACGCCATGCGTCTTTGATATCGATTAACCCAAAAATATAATTAAGGAATGCAGTAAGCAATGTTATTGGGCAAAATAATATGCATACCAGAAGTTTTTGTTGCTTGATTCGCAGGTTGGTTTCTTTAAAATATTCCTTGAATATCAAGTAGTTACCGCAGAATATGTATGGTACTACCCAAACACAAAGGTATACATAATTGGGCTTAAAATACGGGACTATTTGTTGGGCAAAATAGCCTATTAATGCTGGGATTGCAAGAATCATGCTAAAGTGTTTATTAATTCTGTCTGAGCGTTTTTTGAATGAGTTTGAATAATGGACTGCATAAACTAAGAATGAATATGGTGAAAACTGATGTGACAGTGTAAAAATGAATGAGTCAAGTATTGTTATCCAATATTTTAGTTGACCTGTAAGCATTGGAATTACCGCTTCTTCAATATAAGTCCCAAGCCCTGCACAACCTGAAAAAAATGCAACCAGGCTGCACCAGACATTTACCTTGTTTTTAGGATTGCTGAAAAATAGCATTGCAGACATTGTCCAAAGAAAAATACAGATAAAAAGCATCTATTTCACATCCTAAAGATGTTCTTATTTCATTGCAATGTTCTAAAGGTTCTTATCTTTTATAAACAATAAGGACTCATGTAATATCTTTTTCTTATAGATTATAAGTCCGGAGTGTCCAATCTTATATAAAATTCTTTTTGGCTTATTCCAGGCTTCCCATAATCTATCAGTATCTTCTATATGAACATATTTGTCATATAATCCGCTGAATAATAGGATATTCTCTTTTGGTATAATAGGCATACGTAGGCTCGGATTAAAAATGTCCCATTTCTGTTTTAGTTTATCATAATCAAATGAATTGGCAACAAAATCCTTTTTTAAGTACCTGCCAGGAATAGTGTACCATGTTGAATACGACATACTGTTTGCGTAAAACGCAGATATAAGTGCATCTATGTTTTCCTCAGCGGTTGCAGTTAAATTGGTTATAAAACCGCCAAGGCTGATACCTGCAAGTACAACCTTTTGGTTGATGCTTTTAAGGTAACAGATGAGTGCCCGAATATCTGACACTGCTTGTTTTACTGATAACAGGGTTCTACCTATATCAGTGCTGATCATTAATTCGCCGCAGTATTCTGAATCAATTCCTGCCCTAGGATTATGAAATGGTAAAGATATAAAATACACATCATAACCATTTTCCAGAAAACCTTCTAAAAAAATATCTGATATTGCAGAATAGTCTTTCATTCTCCAGCCGGGTACTAAGACTATTGACTTTGATGCCGGTTGAGTTGGATTTTTATAATAAAGTCCATGGACCAATTCATTGCATTTGTTGTTGTCAACTTTGCTTTTGAAGGTATAAGAGTATATTGTTGGTTTATCAGTTGGGTTAAGAGTGATTATTGGGACTGAAGGTTTTTTGTAGAAGTTTGTTATGTCAATGTTTGAGTCGGTTGAAAAGTGTGATTTGGAGCTTCTTTCTCTATGAAGAAGTTCCAAGGATATGCAGTCGATTATGTATGAGAATGCTTTGTTCATTTGGTTACTCCTGTGTGGTTGTGTATATAGTTGATTTTAGCATAGATTGAGGAAAACATAAAAGTTAATTTGTGGCAGGGCGAGATTTGTAAAAATAGGTGCAAGCAAGTACTTTATGAAAACAGGACGTTTTTTATTTTTATTACTTGGAAGTTACATATCTGATATCTATATAAAATGTTTTAAGATGGGGGTGTTGTTTATGAGTTGTGATGGAAGAATGATATTGACATTGAGTGACACTGATGATACAATACATATGTAACTATAGAGTTACAAGCGACTGATATGAGGGAAGAAGTCTGAAACCAGTTATAAAGAATGATATACAATAAATACTTTTATTTTTTGCGTTTTAAATACATAATTGCTTTCGGTTAGTAGACTTATGTTATTTATTACAGATTATAAATGACTATGTAGAGCTATTAATTTACATATTGGGTGGAAAAGATGATTCTTATTAGATTGGTTGGGTATATGGATTGTAATAAATGTGATTTTATGAGAAGAATAAGGGGAGAATAATCATAGTTCGATAATAATCATGTACTGTATTAATGTAAAAAATCATAAATTATTGTAAAATTCTATTGAATTTACTTTTGAAACCATATATAATTTTTATGTAACTCCAAAAAAAGGTCCAATTATCTATTCTTAACTAATAATGTTATGAATCTTAGACAATGGTTAAACCTTTTCAATCTACCTAAGTAGCAGTTAAGTAACATGTTTTCAAAATGTAAAAACTAAATTTCTTTATATTTAAGTTAGTTGGTAATTTATAATCAAACAATTATGCTTGGATTATTTGCTTGAAAGTTAAACTTTTTTTCTAGCAAACTTTCCTATGCTTATTATATATATTTATCCAAAACGTTATGTTAATTTAATTTTAAAGGGAGGAATTATGATGAAAAGAGGCAAGAAGCTTGTATCAGTACTTGTATTGATAGTATTCCTTACTCAAACCTTTTTTTCAAATAGTATGATTAACATCAATAGCACTTTTGATACGGGAGGTAGTGTAATTGATTCTTCTGAAGGTAGTGTAATTGAGTCCAATGTAGTTAAAGAAACGGTCAGTACAGTACCCAAGTCGACTCCTACATATTCGGCTACACGAAATGGAGAGGTTGTCGACGGAGAAAATATTATACCTAAAAATCAAAATACAAGCAATATAAACATTTCAGAAAAAGCAATGCAAAGTAAGAAAAGAGTTATTGTTAAATATAGGAATCCAAATAATAAAGATGCTGTAAAACAAGGTATTGCTTCCAAAAAGCAGGACCGTAAAGTTGAATCAAAGAGCCTTAATAAATTTTTAAAGATGGAGGCTCTTGAAATAGAAGATACGGACAGAATGGAAGCAATTTTAGAAGAACTAAAGCAAAACAATAACATTGAATATGCTCAGCCTGACTATGAGCTAGAAACATATCTAATACCCCAAGATGATAGGTTTAATGAACAGTGGGGATTATCAAACACTGGACAAGCTGTAAACGGCCAGGTAGGAAAAGCCGGAGTAGATATTAATGCAATAAGTGCATGGGATTTTACCACAGGCTCGGACAATGTGACTGTTGCAGTTATAGACACTGGTGTTGACATAAATCACACAGACCTTTTAAATAATATATATATAAATACAAAAGAGCAGGTAAACGGCGTTGATGATGATGGTAATGGGCTAGTAGACGATATCAAGGGCTGGGATTATGCAAATAATGACAATGGTGTATATGACTCTGATAGTCTGGATGCACATGGAACTCATATTGCCGGAATAATTGCTGCTGGATTGAATAACGGAGGTATTTCAGGAATAGCCCCCAATATAAAAATACTACCTATTAAGTTTATAAATGGAAATACAGGATACACTTCTGATGCAATAAAAGCAATTGAGTATGCAAAAGATATGGGAGCAAGTATTGTGAACTGTAGTTGGGGCGGAAGTCAATACAACCAAGCATTAAAGGAAGTCATGGAACAGAGCGGTATGCTTTTTACATGTGCCGCAGGTAATAATGGTACAAATTTAGATTTAAGCCCGATATATCCAGCATGTTTTGATTTATCCAATATCATAACAGCTTCTGCAGTGAACAGTAACGGACAACTCGCATTTTTCTCATGTTTTGGTTCAAAGATAAATGTTGTAGCTCCAGGAGTAGATATATTAAGTACACTACCAGGCAATAAGTACGGTTATATGAGCGGGACCTCGGTGGCAGCACCTTTTGTTGCAGGTACAGCGGCCCTTGTTAAAAACACTTACGGGGCACTGACGGCTCAAGATATTAAAGCTAGAATATTAAACAATGTTACAAAGATTCAAATCCTAATGGGTAAAGTGTCTTCGTCAGGAATATTGAATTTAGCGGCAGCACTCTTAAACCAAGGCTCTTCAAGCGATATTCAGCCGAGCACAGGGGTTGATCCGACAGCAACAGTTACTGCAAATGCTACAGCTACCCCTACTCCGGGGAATGAAGCGGAACTTGCATATGATACATCTGCTGAGGGAAACAATAAAATACCAAAGCCAATTATAGCTTCAGATAACCTCTTCATAGATGCAGTTGTCAACAACCATATTTCAAAGATTGCTCCAAGTGGTAACGGAATTGAAAATTTGAGTATAAACAGGTTAAAGGAGAAGTATATTACTGTAGTATGGACTACTACAAAGAAAGCCAATACCGAATTCCTGTATGGTAAGACACAGAATCTTAATAAGAGCTACAAATATGGAGGCCTTTCAACTAAACACCAGGCTACAGTTAGAATAGACAATATTAATGATATAAACTACTATATGGTTAAATCAGTAACAGCTGATGGTACAGTGTTAAAAACAAATATAAGAGCAGTAAAGGACGATATTACCGATTTAGGTGGCAAAGACTCTTTTGTGAGTGTTACCGACAGTATATATACTAGCAAAATAAATGCACAACATGTCTCAATACAAAGTTATATGGAGGATAACAATTCAAACCATTCTTTTGATTCTGCTCAGGCTATTTCACAAGGCACTGTTTTTGGAACCATGCAACAAGAATCAGAAGAAGATTACTATGCAGTCTACCTAGAGTCTGGCAAGAATTACAAAATAAAACTAAAAGGAATAGTACCAGAAGACGATTACGATATTCACTTTTTTGGTTCTTCGGAAGAATACATATGGAGTTCATGCAACTATGACAATTTGGATGAAGAAATCAATCATACAGCTCAATACTCAGGAACTTATTATGTACAAGTATTATGTTATGATTATGATATTGGTGCAGCTAATCATAATTACCAACTTGACGTATATTCTGATGATAGTTTACCTGATTTATACGAACCTAACGACAGTAGTATTATAGCAACACCTGTTACTAACGATTCGGTGACAGAGGCAACTATTAACGTAACCACTGATGAAGACTGGTACGTATTAGATACTGACAAAACGGGGAAAATAAGTGTAACAATGAAGAGCATTCCTTCAAACTGCGATTATGACATTGAAGTATATTACGAAAATAGCTCAAATCTATTGCGTGGCTCATATGCCAGTAGCAACCGTAATGAGAAAATCGACTACCTTATAAACACACCTGGAAAATATTATATCAGGGTTTATCCATTTGGAGGAACAAAAAATCCAGATGATTCTTATGAGATGAAGGTTGGTGTATATACTCCGGACCAGTATGAGGTAAGTGATGATATCTTTAATGTAAATATATATGGCAATCCAACAATAAACCTTAATAGTTATATATATGCAACCGTTGATAACCAAGAGGATGTAGATTATTACAGGTTTGTAATCAGTGAGGATACCAAAGTAGGTATATGGCTACAGAATATACCTTTGGAAAGAAACTATAATTTGTCTTTGTATAGGTTTGAAAATGGAGAACCTGTGGAAAAGGTATTTTCGAATCAGCAAGGTAATCTTGATGAGTCTATAGTCAGCCAGCTTTCACATGGAACATATTTTATAAAGGTGTATTCTTCTTTGGGCTATTCCGATACAGACAACTATAGGTTGAGTTTAAGTGAGAGCCCGGGAGATGTTAGCTTGACCTTTGATAAGACTAACGCTTCAGTAGACGAAATAGTTACTGCAACAATCAGACTTAATAATATAAATGAATTGGCTGGTTATCAGATAAATTTGAAGTATGATCCTCAAGTAGTCAAGCCTGTTCAGGAGGATCTCAGCGATTACAATTCCGATACAATACCATCAGGAAGAACTTTTATGTCAAATAGTGCTTACTCTCCTTTTGTAATTGCATCAAACGAACTTGAGAAAGGAGTTTTGAATTTTGGAGCATGCTATCTTGACATTGATTCTTACAGGGGAAATGGTGTAGATGAGAAGAGTGGAATTATTGGAGTTATCAAATTCAAGGTGTTGAAAAATAATCAGATTCAATTAAGGTTTGAGAATTCAGAATCCTTGTATAGCGGTAACTGCGGAGTAAGTCTAAATAACTGGAATGGTTATAGGATTAGAAGTGGATTTATTATTAACCAACCCCAAATTGTGAATGAAGGTTTGCCTGTAAATCCAAGCAACTTATCTAGTTATAGTACTACTGATATTGAGACACAAGGTTTAACCCAACAAGTATCCACTCTGGTATGTAAAGTTTCAGGATATGTTTTACCTGATTTGACAAGCAGTTTTGCTGATATAAAACAGGGGTTTAAAATAACATTAATTAATCAAGCGACTAAAGCAAAGGTTGAGACACTTTCAGATATAAATGGTTACTTTCAGTTTAATAATATAACTTCAAACAACTATACAGTAGAAATTACAAAGGGATCATATCTTAAAAGAGTATTAAAGGATGTTGTAGTATTTTTAGGAGATACAAGTATTTCCACGCAGGAAGAGCCCATTATGATGTGGGCTGGTGATATTCCTATTCCTAGAGAAAACAGCCAGGAACTCCAACAGGATAACAACATAAATATAGCTGATATTGTATTTATGGCAAAAAGCTTCAATAGTGCTGCTGGAGATTCAAATTATAATATCAATGTGGATTTAAACATGGATAATGCCATTAATATGGCAGATGTCATGATTATAGCAATACGTTTTAATAAGAGTTCGAATAGTTATCCTAAGTTTGAGAACAAATTATTTAAAGATGAGGAGGTCGACATATTAAAAATAGAGAATGGAACATTGGATTTAAACGGGCATACATTAACGGTTAACGGTGATGCTATTATTACAACTGACCCGAATGGTGCAAATATTAATATTATATCAACTTTAAACATCAATGGTGGAAGACTTTATGTCGGTGGAAATCTTATTATTTCACAATACGGCAGACTTTATATGCGTAATCCCAGAGACTATATTTTAGTTAACGGCAGTTTTATAACAGGTTCAAAAATAAATCATGCAACAAATGCAGGAACAGAAGGTGTGAATAGATCAAATCTTTCAGATGGCGTACTTGAAATAAAAGGAGATTTTATTCAAAATTCAAATAATAATTTAGATATTAACGGATTTACTGTGTCTGCAGGTGACCCTTATAACTTTAACTGCAGCGGAAGACATAAAGTTATAATGAACGGTATTAATAAACAAAAAATAGTATTCGATAGAACACGTGTAAATATAAGAGACGGTAAAATAGTACAAAATGATCAATCTTACTTTAACACGCTTGTTATTACAAGACCACTGGTATCAGGATATGAGTTGAAGCTGCAGAGTGATGCCACCATTGCCTGGCTGAACCTGGACGAGCAGTTATCAGGACTTGTTGGGGATACTGAGAATATATCAAATTATCAAACGGCTGAAAAAACGAGTGCACCAGTAGCTACTGTGGGAGCAAAAATTTATGTATTCGGTGGATATAATGGAACTTATTATTTAACTGGAATTGATGAACATGATCCTGTAGCAGGTTCTTGTGTAAAAAACAAATACACATTGAATGTGCCTAGAAGTAATGCTGCTGCTGTAGCTGTCAATAACAATCAAATATATGTTATTGGCGGAGAAAACAATATTACAGGACAAAATACAAATGGATTTGTAAATAAAGTTGAAGATTTCTCAAATGTAACAGGAGCTTCAATAATGTCAAATGTTGATCCCGTTACAAGCATTGATAAATGTATTATGCCATCTCTTAGGTCTAAAACAGCAGCCGCAGCAGTAGGAAGCTGTATATATGTGATAGGTGGAGATGAATATAACCAGAGTGCCGGGAGAATTGAAATCAGTGATAAAGTTGAAGTTTTTGATGTGGAAAATAGAGAGTGGAAAACTGGATTCACTCCAATGCCTACGAAGAGAAGCGGCGCTACTGCTGTTTCTTTGGATGGATATATATATGTAATAGGTGGATTTGACGGTAGCAAATACCTTGATACAGTTGAAAAATATGACCCGGTATCAAATTCATGGACAACATGCACAGATATGAGTCAGAAAAGGGCGGCATTGAGTGCAAGTGTAGTAAATGGAAAGATATATGCAATAGGTGGATTTAACGGTACTGATCATTTGGCAGTAGTAGAAGAATATAATCCGCAATCGGAAAATCAGGTTGGAGAAAACCCATGGAGGAGTCGTAAGCCTGTAGTAGATCCTTTAAATAAGAATAAAGAGGAACCTAGAAGTTCATTTGGTACGGCAGTTGTATATAACCAGATATACCTGTTGGGCGGAGAGAATAAGAATGGTTATGTTACGAAACCACAAAAATACCTTACTATAGTTTTGCCTGGACAGACACTTTATACAGGAGAGCTACATGATTCCTTCTCCATGTATTCAAGCGAGAGCAGGTTCTTAAAGGGTGATTATGTTTCAGAAATATCGGATATAAAAATAGAATCAACTGGTATTCCCATTGAGCTTACTAGAAAATATAATTCTTCAGATAGGTATGAACAGACTGTTGTTGGAAAGGGCTGGAGATTCAATTATGATATGTATTTACAAAAAAAGATAAAGTACGGCAGAGTAATTGCCTCGCTTTTGCATATCAGACAGGGAAAAAGTACAAAAACCAACATTTTGGCTTCGGCATACAGAGGGGCTGTATTGGAATTATCATTAAAGAGTGATGGAACACCTGAAATATATATAAATGAGGGAATAACATGGTGTAAAGTAAAATGCTTGAAGGATAAAAGTGGCAATTTCCTTGAGACATATGCTGCAATTAGAGATTCAAAAAATACCTTTATAGAAATAATTGATCAAGGAATGGAATTTAAAAATGGACCTGGTTCCAGTATATATTTCGATGGTAATGATTCAAACTTCAAATCACCTTTTGGTTGTTATGATTTACTTAAAACCAAAACTAGCGATCAGGAATATATTCTTCTGACAAACGATATGACAAGATACGGGTTTACTAGAGCTGAGAATGCTTATACCTTTAGACTTAGTTGGATTGAAGATAAGTATCAAAACAAGATTACTATAGGGTATGACTCAGCTTATAGAATTAACAAAGTAAGTGATAAGGAAGGTAGATCGTTAACATTTGACTATACTACTACAGCTGGTCAGTTAAAAGTGACAGATGGAAAGAGAAATGTTGTATACTTTATTAACGATAGCACAGGTAATCTTGATAAAGTATTCAACATGAATGATAAGTATATTTATTATACATATATGACTGAACAAGATGATAAATCAGATGATAAGAAGAATGTAAATAAATTGACCGATATATCTATAGACGATAGGAATAATTTAAACCAGAAGAGTAAGGTCTTGACAAACTCGTACAATGAAGTTACTGGAAGACGCTATAAGGAAACCACATATCTTGATTACAATGACACTGTAGGTAAAGTAAGGTACTGGATTTGTCTGGACGCTTTAGGGGATGAAAATTCAAGTGATGACAAGGTTATTGGTACGATTGAAAGACATTATAATGATGAAAATAATAACAAAACCGTAACAAAGTATGACAACTATTTAAAGCTTCCTGTAAGCGAACAGTATCCTGATGGAAGTAAGGTAGAATATGTTGATCAAATAAAATATAATGGAACATGGTATGATACCAGCAAATTAACAAAGGCTGACTTCGATAAGATATCTTCAAACAGGGAAACAAGGAAATATGTTAAAGACCGCTATGGATATACGACTTTATCTGAAGTGGATATAAACGGAAATCCTCGTAAGGTTACAAACAAGTTTATTGATTCAGACGCAAATCATAAAATAGATAGCAATGTTTTATCAACCAAGTACCTATATGATTACAGCTATGACAGTACCAATTTTAGATTGATAAATAATTTAACTAAAGAATGGAAGCAGTTTGAAGGTACGAACGACAATGGCTTGGTTGAAGAGGGCGGATACACTGAATATATTTATGAAGGTACATATAGAGAAAAGCTTGCAAGAGTTGCAAGCAGAATAAGTTATGGTAATACTTCCATTTATCAGGAGGATAATAGCCTTGTAAGGAAATATGACCAAAATGGCATAACCAAGCAGTGGACCAGTGAAACAAATGCGGAATTTAGCGGTGAAAAAGGCATAAAGTCTAATAATGCCGGTGATTATGTTGAATTTACATTTACGGGCATAGGCATTAGATGGTTAGGATTATCAGATAAAAGCAGTGGCAAAGCAAGAGTAATTATAGATGGAGGTGCACCTTCTGTTGTTGATACTTACTATTCTACAAATTATTATGGAAGATTACTGTATGAAAACCGTACTTTATCTGAAGAAGAACAATCACATACCATCAAAATTGTTGTTGATGGCACAAAAAACTCGTTATCTAGCGACAGTTTTGTTAATATTGATTGTTTCCAAGTAATAAGAAAAAATACAAATGGAAGTTCATATGTTTCATCTTATCAGGATAATTCAACAAGCATAAAGTGTTACGACACAAATGGGAATTCAAAGCAGTGGACCCTTGAATCAAACACTAAATTCAGTGGAGGTACAGTAATAAGTTCAAATGTTACAGGTGACTATGTAGAATTTACATTTGTAGGATCGGGTATTAGATGGGTTGGTTTCCCGAAAAACGGGATAATAAAAGCACAGGTTAGTCTTGATAATGGAACACCTACCCCTGTTAATATTACTAATGCTTCCGATACCACTGCAAGATTATTATATGAAAAACTGCATTTAAAATATGGAGAACATAAAATTAAAATAGCAGTGGATAGCACTGGATATGCAAACATAGATTATTTACAGGTAGTAAACAATTTTGCACTAACACTATATCAATATTATAACAATGGGTATTACAGTAGCACATCTTCTAATGATGGTAGTGTAAACGGACTTATCAGATCTGTTACAAATCCTGATGGAAAAGTTACTTCTTATACGTATTACAAAAATGGTTACATTTATACAGTAAAAGATCCAGCTAATCAGTCAGTAACACCGGAAAAAGTAATAAAATATATGTATGACAGCATAGGTAGAAAGACTTCCGAAGTAACTCCAATGGGTTTTAAAACCAAATACATTTACAATAATGATGATCTTGCACAGTTTAATACAACTAGTGAAACAGCTAATGCAATGATTATTTATGATGAAAAAGGTGATATTACCCAAAGACCTAGGAGTACAATCAAGTGCAGTACAACCAAAATCATATATGATGGATATGGAAATAAAATTCAAGAAATTACACCCAAGCAGTATGAAAAGAGTCTAGTGGATACAAACAAGGGCACAAGTTATGTATACGACTTGAAAGGCAGAGTAATAACGGCTTCAACAATATTAACCGATGATACTGGTAGCAAGATTACCGAGTATGTAACCGAATATACATATGATAATGCAGGTAACAAGCAGGAAGAGAAAACGTATGAAAAGGTAAATGATTATATTGAACTATTGGACTTACAGCATCACATATATGAATATGATAATATGAACAGGCTTTATAGGGTGAGTTTCAAAACCCCTAACATTGCTGACCCGGTTATACTTGAAGAATATACTTATGAAACAGAGCCAAACGCTGACAAGCCAACATTGAACGATATTAAAACTCATAAAGTATATTATAAAGCCAGTGCCAACCAGTATGAATGTAGTAAGACTACTATTATAACTGATTACAGTGCCAGAACTGAGACCACAAAAGAAACAGGAAAAGCAGATGTTATTAAGGGTTATTTTAAGAACGGTAACCTTGAGTACGAACAAACTGATTCTAATAAAACTACATACTGGTATGATGGTTTGGGAAGGGTTACAAGAAAACGTACACCTATTGAAAAAGATAGTCAGGATACTCTGTACACCTCTTTAACTAAATATTATTATAGTAACGCAGGAAACCTAATAGACTTAAGTACTGGTATGGAGAAAGTTACCATAAGTACAGAACCTTGGAATTATATAACCGAATTAAGCAAGTACGATAATAGTGGTAGAATAATCCAGAGTGCGGCTCCTGAAGGAGTATTGAAAAGCTTCCAGTATGACTATGACGGCAACCTCAAGCAGGAAATAACTTATACGGGGTCAACTACAGATATCAAAAAAATAGAATACCGCAATAATTGTTTTGGTAAACCTGACTATAAGTTTGAATTTGTTGATTCGCAGGACATTGAGGGTGCTCCAGTATCTACAAACTACGCTATTGTTACAAAATGCCTATATGATGCAAATGGTAATTTGATAGAAGAACAAACAAAGCATGCAAGTATAACGGGAACTACTATTGAAACATATACTTATAATGAGGCAGGCCCAATATTAGTAAAATATGCTTACGATGACATTAACAGACTTACGGCTGTTAAGAAGAAGGGTAAAATTCTGGATGAAAATGCACTTGCAAGTACTGGAAACTATAGTGAAATTGAAACTGATATAGAAACCTCAACAGCATACGACTGGGAAGGGAATCCAGTAAAGACTATTGATAGTAATGGAAATACCACAAACTACAAATATTTTTATATAGGTAGCGGTCGTGTTGAACTTACGACAACCCCTATATATGAGAAGCAAATATATAAAGGCGATTTGAAACAGGCTTCTTTTTATGATTGGGCAGGAAGGCTGATTGCAGAGGTTTCCCCCGAAAATTATCCTACTGATCTTACTCATGATGAAGATATAAACTACACAAACATTAACCATATTCAACATGATTATAATTATACTGATGGCAAGCTGCAAGTTGAAGAAAGATATTTCGGCTCTTTGAAGCAGTATACTCCAGATAATTTGAGTACTACCACATCATATAGTACATTACCAACAGGCCAATTGATAAAACGCACCGAGTACGATTTATATGGAAATGTAATTAAGGAGTGGGACGCAACTGGTTCGGATCTAAGTATGTATGAATATGGATATAATCTTATGAACAAGGTGATATGGATTATTAATCCGCACACCAGGGAACTCAACACTAATGCTGTGCCAGATTACTTTACCATAAAATATGATTATGATACCTTTGGCAGAAAAACCTCCGAGACCAAAATAAAAGGTTTTAATGCTACAGCAAATGATGTTAAGTACGAAAGTGGACAAAATGAAAAATTATATTATGTAAATACTGCATATGAGTATGACTCCAACGGAAACATCCTAAAAATATGGACTAAGATGGGTGATACAAACACAGTAGATGCAAAAGACGGCGGGCAATTGATGCTAGATGATAAATACAACCTCGCTGGTAACATAATTTCACATACTGATGCTATGAATACCAATGCAACTGATAAGTACAGTACAACTTATGAGTATAACAAGCTGCATAAGATAAGAACTGTACACTATCCTGTTGATAGTAATATGAAGTATGAAACTTCACTTGAAACGTATGATGTCAGTTATACTTATGATGCAATGGAGAATACCAGAAAAGAATACGACAATATGCAAAAAGTAAACCTTTACACATATGATGCAAGTGGCAGACAGTTATCAGAAACTGAAAAAAGGAGCACTGGTACTACTGATTCCGAGATTATTACGACTTCAGTAATGTATGATAGGAACGGAAACAGAAGGGTTGAAATTGATGGTCGAAGTAATAAGAACGAAAACACATTTGACAGTATAAACCGATTGATAGAATTGAAAGTTGTAGTAAATGATAACCTTGACCAGGAAGATCTGGATGTTAATAATAAGGACGATTATGCTTCCACTCATATTATAAGTTATACTTATAACGGCGATGACAGTGTAATCGAGCAAACAGAAAAGGTGAAAAGGGGTGCATATGAATCTACCTCTACTCATAACTTCAACTACGATGAGCTAAACAGGCTTATAGAAAAAACTATTAACGGCACATCTGTTGAAAAAATAATTTATAACATAAACAGTTTGCAGGAGTATTCATTCAATGCATTGGATAAGTATACAAAATTTGAATATGATAACAGCCACAGGCTTATAAGAACCACACACCAGTATAGCAACGATCTGAGCAATGACGAAGTAAACCATACTCAAGGTCAGACCTATGATTTTGCTGGAAATGTACGAACCAAGACTGATGGTGAGGGAAATACGACAAATTTCATTTATGATGAGTATGACAGGCTGTGGTATGTTATTAATCCAAAAGACAGGACCAATCCAAGTACAGTCCGCCAAAAAATAAGATATACATATGATAAGAACAACAATATTCTTAAACAGGAGATACTTCAAACAAATGAAAGTGAAAACGATATAATATTCCAGAAAACTTCATATGCTTATACTGTAGCTAATGATATTCAAAAGAAAACCGATAACTGGAATAAATCTGAAGAATACAAATATGACCCCAACGGAAACCTCAGGTATAAACTCTTTAAGAACAATGCGTATACCGTATTTAATTATGATATACACGGTAGGCTTAAGAATGAGCTGACAAAGAAGGATGGACTAACAACTGAAAAGCAAGTTGAGATTTCTTATGATTATGATAATAACGGCAATTTGCTGACAGTAACCGATTCACCTAATGTACCAGCCGAAAAGGTAGAAACCAAACGTACTTATGATACATTAAACAGAGTTAAGACTAAAACTGTAACCAATATCGGTGAAGTAAAATATTATTACGATAGAATTGTAAATGATCAAGAAGGTAGCCTGACAGCAGAAACAAGTAAAGACCCGAAAGGTAATATAACATCAAAAGTTAATGATAGAAATGGGAGACTCAAGTATGTTGTTAATGGGGACCTTACTCCTGTGATCAACCAAGCAACCGGAAATACAAAAGCGTATGAAGTGAACCTCTCAACTGCTGTTAAGTATGAATATAACCCCGATGGCACAAGAAGTTTAGTTACCTATCCGGGAGGTGCTAGAGAGGAATATGATTACTATTTTGACGGGCTGTTAAAGACCCTAAATAATAGGAAATCTGATGGAACGGTTATAAATAGCTATACTTATACTTATGACGGTGCTCATAACATAAGTTCAAAGGACGAATCCAGTAAGGGAATTACAAGCTACTCATATGATGAGTTGAACAGACTTAAGATCGTTAATGAACAAGCAATTAACAGAATAACATCATACACATTTGATAATGCAGGTAACCGTAAAACAGAGAAAATTGAATATGGGACAACAACACTTTATGAATACAATTATGATACGGATGGTAAAATTTTGTTAACAAAAAAAGTTAACGATGTAATTAATGATCAGATAGAGTATAATTATGATGCAAATGGAAACCAAACTACTGTAATAAGGCTAGGTTCTACAACACCTGAGACATCAAATAGTTATGATTTGTTAAACAGACTTATAACGACTACAACCGGTGGAAAAACCATTGTGAACAAGTATGACGGTTCAGGACTGAGGGTAGAGAAATCTGTTACACAGGGAAGCTTAACTACCACGACCAGATATTTGTATGAATATGACAAAGTTGTGTTGGAACTTGACCAAAGTGGAAATAAAATAGGCAGAAACATATATGGCACTAATTTGCTTATGAGACAGGCAGAAAACTTGGACATGTATTACATGTACAATGGACATGCCGATGTAACAGCCCTGGTAGATGCTTCAACCGGCAACATACGGGCTACATACTACTATGATGCATTTGGTAATGTACAGCAAGAGAATTACTTTGATGCAAACGGTAATACAACAACCACACCTGTAAAAAATAATATCATGTATGCTGGATATCAGTATGACAAGGAAACAGGTCTATATTACCTTAATTCAAGAATGTATGATCCTAAAACCGCAAGATTTCTACAAGAAGATACCTATACTGGTGACCCAAGCGATCCAATGTCACTCAACTTGTATACCTACTGTAAGAATGAACCGATCATGCATTATGATCCAAGTGGGTATGCATCTATAATTGTCCATATTGATGGTAAGGATTATTACCCAGAAGAAATAGAGTATTATTATCTTGGAAAGAAAAACGGTAAAGCTATTCAGGCTAAAGTTGATGGTGTTAAAGGATCAATGGATGATAATTTAGGCCAATTCTTTGATATTCCTGCAGTCAACAATATCAGATTTAATATGCAGTGTGCGATAATCCGCGTAGAAAAGGACGTAGAGTACATCAATGAAATCTCACAAAAGCTTAAAGATAGTTCTTTATCAGAAAGCAAAAGAAAGGATTATGAAGAAAAGCTTAAGCATCATCTTGATAACTTCAATAAGAATTACAATGAAATTGCCAATTATGGTTTGACTTTTGATGGAAGTAAGGTTGTTAAAGATGACTATTATTATACTGCTTTAGCAAAAGTGTATTATAAGAGTGCCAATGAGCATGTGAAAGATTTCCAGAGTAATGAGTACTTTGCTCCATTTGAAGCTGCATTACAAATAAACTCAGCAGCACAAGCAATTTACACTGGTGCAAAATTTCATGATATAATGTTAAAAAACAACGCAGTAAATTATCAACATTCAATAACCAAGAATAAAGGAGCTTATGCTGCGGAATTAAGTGGGAGCTATACACCAGCTAAACCTTCGTTTATCAATCAATTGATAGATAAGGCAAAAAGCATTAGTAAGCCTGCGTTTATCGATCAGTTAATAGACAAAGCAAAGAATGCGTCAAATACTGTAGTGAATGCAGTAAAGACACAAGCTAAAAGACTTATCACCGATAAAGGTGGATATATTAAAATTAGACCTTCTTCTGGAAATGGTACGGGAGTTGGTGGAGGCAAAAAATTATCTGATTCTCACAATATTAATAGTCAAATTGTGTATGAATATGATGAGATAAGATTAGGCAATGGAAACCGTAACCTAGACACAAGTGGAAATCAAAAGATATATCAAGGTAGAGAAAACAAAAACTGGACAGGAGCAGAAGAATATGATGTTTTAAAAAGAAATAAAGATGGTTCTTTGGTAGTTGATTCCAAAGGAAACCCTATAGAAACAGATAATAGAATTTTAGTGTTACGTGATAGTTCCGGGAATATAACTAAAATGGGCTACGTAGAAGGGCATAACTATAATAAAATAAAAACTTTTCCAGAGCCATGGTTTCCTGATGGGGGTAAAAAATGAGGTAGTGTAAAGTAATATATGAAAAAATGCTTTCATCCTCTTTCAAAAATTTTAATCTGCTTAATAAATTTCTGTAAAGGTTGAAATAAAAGGGCTGATGCCCGACCTTTACAGAAATTATACGCATATTTTAAATCATTTTCGAGTGGATGTAAGCATAAATCTTATGAAATTTAGTTGAGGTAATACCCTTGTATAGTGCCATGAAAAATGAAAATTCCTATAGTATTAAATTAATACTACTTTACACTATCAAAAATGATGAAGGGTGATTATTAATGGGATATAAGTTTTCTTTTGTCTGTAATTATGAATTAGTTGGATTTTGCATGGATATTGTTGGATTAAATGCTGACACGGTTGTGGAATACAACAATTTTAAGTATCACAAAATAGAACTAATTGATTTCCACTTATGTGATCAATATCTAAAATATTTAAAGGAAAGTAAGGATATCTTATGTCAATCTTGTATAATTAATGTGCTAGATAATGAAGGTATATCCATTGGAGAATACAGCGTTTATGTAGAAAAATATTTAAAGTATGATGAATTAAAAGAAATAAGAGAACACCAAAACCTTACTTTAATATGTTCATTAAATTATGTTGCCGTTGGAAATGAGGTTAAACTTTGGGATAAATGGAGATGCTCAAAACCAAACAAAACAAATGAATGGGCGACTTTAAATGACGAAGATAGAAAAGCATGGCTAAATGTTGTTATGAAATATCATTTTGGATATAAAAGATCATATTATGACCCATACGAAAACATTAGTGGAGAAACTTATTATTTAGATGGCAGAAATATTACAACATTTGAATCATTTTTTTGTGCACTTGGTGAAGCTATAAATGGACCTGGTGGATATTATGGGTTTGATGAATCAAATATTTTAGATTGCTTAACTGGTGGATTTAGGGTATGTCACCCATTTAAATTAGTTTGGAAAAACTCTACTGTTGCATTAATGAACCTAACAAAGCAGGAGTGGGAAAATCAGATAAAAAGAGAAAAAGAACGATATTCAAGAATATTTGAAGACTATCCCGATAGTAAACCAAATCAATCTTTCTTTAGTAAAATTATAGTAATTTTTCTTGATCACGGGATTACCCTAGAACTTGTACCATAAAGATTTAAAGCTTGTAGTGTTGAGGAGTGTGGGCTAGTCTTCAAAAGGAGACAAAAAACAGCATAGAAAAAGTGCTCCTTATTTTGAGTTTGCGTTTTTATTGACAACCTATATTTAGTTGAGTTCAAGCCAGTAAATCCCACGGTGTAGTGATCTTACTACATCATGGGATTATTTTACATACATAGCTATGGAATTGGGTAGGTAGAAATTACCTTTGTTGGTTAAGAGTGGTTTTAGTCAATATTTTCAAGTAATGTGTCCTGAACGGTACTTCAGTTTACACTCTCCTGGGAAATATTAAATTTTAGAGTTACTTGGTGATCCAGAAGAGAAATTTGAAGAGTGGCTGGATAATTATATGAATGAGAATTTTAGAGATGATTGATTATCAATTTCAAAGATATGATTTAATTAGCTGGAGAAATCCAGCTTTCCTTTTCTTTCTGGAAACCAGCAGAGAATATCAGGGGTCCAACATTTTCAGGATAAATTAATTATCTTTTAAGAGGGAGATAACATTATGAATGATTACAAAGATTTAAAAATGTACAAAAGATTTATTAGTGTAGATTGTCAAGTAAAATTGACCCCTTTTTTAAAGTTTTTACACTTAAAATTGACCCTTTAGTTCTTACAGCATATAATTCAGCATGTTTGAAAAACAACCACAAAGAAACCCTAGGATTTACACTTAAAATTGACCCCTTTAAAATGCTTGAAACACGCTCCACAAAAGGCGTGTCGCGGCACAATTCAAAAAAGCGTTTTTTCACGAATAATAGTGCTCCAAAATTCATTTAGGCGTGAAAAAACTTTCTTTTTTGAATTGTCTATATAATATATAAGATTTCTGCCTCCTATATAATGTATACTTCGCCTCAATTTTCTTGAATAATCTTTCTTATGTGTTCCCAAATGTCTTGATCTGTATATGATTCATTAGATTCGAGCTCCTTTCCGAACTTTTCAAGAATAAGCTTTTCTGCTTTTTGGGAGATCTGAATAAATGATTTTTCTCTTAGATACTCTATGTATTTTTTTGTAACTATCATTTTGATTAGGCTTCCTTTCACAATACAAATTTAAATATCTGGAACTGTATTAAATCTACAAAAAATCAATCTCATAACCAGCATTTCTCGCAGTATCGAGCCTTAAAGTTAATTTCATGCTGCTATTTTCTAAAGTTACATATTTACTGATTTCAAAGAATTTATCCTTAATGAGTCTGGATATAACTTCAGCAGAATTAACATCAATAATTTGTTTGTTTTTTGAAGTTTCAGCACTGCAAAGCTCTTCTATAGATAGAAAAGGATTTTCTGAAACATTGCCAGATTTTAAAATGTATCTGTCCCTACTTTGATCAAATATATACTCCGAATCTAGCCTCAGTCTTTTAACAATTGTATCATACTTCACCCCATATGTGTCTGACACATGCTTTACAGCTGCTTTCTTTCCCTGGGTATTAAAAATATTAACAAATGCTTTAAAATCAATGTTCTTAAGAATTTTTCCTCTTGCACCCATCGTTTCACCTCTTTCCTTTTATCCTATAGCTATCATCATCTCCTTCTTCTGCACCCATTCGTACAATATGACAATGATGTACAAGTCTGTCCAGAATAGCTGTTGCAGCTAGTTGGCTTGTAAAAACTTCATTCCATTCTCTAAGTTCCAAATTGGAAGTTATGATAATAGATTTCTTCTCATACCGACTCCGAACTAATTGGAAAAATATACTTTCTTTTTCCCTGTCCATTTTAAGGTATCCAAGTTCGTCAATGATAATCAGATCAATCTTGGCAAGCTTGGTGAGTGATTCTTTTAAATTTCCTTCTGATGCTGATTTTGAGAGATTATTTATAAGTTCTAAAGCATTTTCAAAAAGAACTGTTTTTCCTTCTTCACAAGCTTTTATTCCAATGCCTGTTGCTACATGAGATTTACCAGTATTATGTGAATCTTTACATAAGTGTGGGTTATGACAAGTATTTTGTTATGTAAAGATTTTGCTAAAAAACACCTATCACATCTGTATATCTTTATAAGAATCTTTACATAACTTTTTATAAAATTTGATATAAACTCCTCTTATCATATAAAAAAGGAGTGTTGTCAAATGACAGAACAAAAAACAATTCACGAACTAATTGAAAATGTAGCCAAAGAAATGCGTAAAATTGGATATTCAGAAGCAACCATGAAATCTTATGAAAAGGTTTGGGAATCCTTCCGAGCCTATGCTGAAAAGAGAGCAATCAAATTCTATTCAACTGAAACCAGTCTTGAGTTTTTAGAGAAAAAAACTAAATATGTTTCAAAGTATCCAGTAAAATATACCATGGAACAAAAGGTAAGAGCAATCAATAGGATTGACGAATACTATAAATATCACTTGATTTCAACCAAAAGGCCCACTAAAAGAAAATATACTTACCCTGAGCAATTCCAAGAATCAGTTAATTCCTACATCCTTTGTTTAAAAGCAGGCGACTTATCTGACAGCCGTATTAAAGCTATCAGTCTATACTTGGAGCGATTCACCAATTATTTGAACGATTTAGGGATGCAAAAAATTACAGAATTAGAAGTTGCTCATATTCATAGTTTTATTCAATTTTCCATTCAATATACTGCTTCTACTGTCAGAAATACTTTTACATGCTTAAGGGGATTTTTATCCTTTATTCATGAAAAAGGGTACTTAAACAGTAATCTCTCTTTTGTAGTTCCATCAATTCGCCATGGGAGAGAATGTACTATACCTTCTGCATATTCAAAAGATGAAGTTGAAAAAATTCTGAATTGTATAGACAGATGCAATATCAAGGGAAAGCGTGACTATGCCATGCTACTTATTGCTGCAAGGATTGGATTACGTGCATCCGATATTTGCAGTTTGACTTTTAAAAGTTTAAATTGGGAACAGAATTTAATAGAAATAGTTCAGGAAAAGACAGAAAAAACAATACAATTACCTTTACTGAATGAGGTTGGAGATGCAATTATCGATTATCTTCACTTCCGTCCTAAAACAAACCTCAAATATGTCTTTCTAAGGGTAGCAAATCCACCGGAAAGATTGCACAATCACTCTCTTTATGAGATTGTATCCAAATATATGGGTAGAGCCGGAATTCACATACCACAAGGAAAGAAACATGGTCCCCATGCATTAAGACATTCCCTCAGCAGTGTAATGTTGGAAAACAGGATTCCCCTGCCAGTAATATCTGAAATATTATCACATACCAGCTCTGATACTACCAAAGTTTATTTAAAAATTGATATATCCCAACTCAGGGAATGTGCACTAGCTGTTCCCAGTATCTCAAATATGAGTGTGGAGGTGTAGGTGTTATGATCAACATTAGTAATAACAATGAATGTACAACTTATTACAGAAATCTTGTAGCACAATTCATTTCTTATAAACAAGCTCAGGGATACAAATATAAATCAAATGAAGAAAGTTTAAATAGGTTTATCAAATTTTTAGTGGACTTTAGACTGACAGAATTCCGTCTCTCAAAAGAATTGGTGGAAGAGTATTCAAGTAAGCACCCGGATGAGACACCTAAGAATCACGCAAACAGGGTAAGTGATTTAAAACAATTCACCATATATTTGAATGATCTAGGATATGAAGCATATATTCCAACAGTGAGTAAATTCTCCAAGCACCTATCTTCCTTCGTCCCGTACATATTTACACATGATGAGATTCATAAAATTTTTAAGGCAGTTGATAGGTTAAAACCCAATTCACGTTATAATAGTGCGATTGTTTATCCAGTATTGATAAGAATGCTGTATGGGTGTGGTTTAAGAATCTCAGAAGCACTTGATTTAAAAGTTGGAGAAGTAGATTTGGTCAATGGTATTCTGACAATAAAAAAGTCAAAATTTGATAAAGATAGGCTTATACCAATGTCAGATTCTCTGCACACCGTATGCCAGAGATTATATAATCAGATACACAAGAACTCAACCGAAAATGATTACTTTTTCAAAAACAAAAATGGGAGCCGCCGAAGTAAAAATACAGTAGCACAACGGTTTCGTGAAATTCTTTGGCAAAGTGGAATCCCCTATAATGGGAAAGGTAACGGACCGAGACTTCATGATATGCGGCATGCGTTTTGTTGTCATTCATTAAAAGAACTCTCTGATAAAGGCATTGACCTGTATTGTGCATTACCTATATTATCCACATATTTAGGTCATAGTTCTATAAAAGCAACTGAAAAGTATATCAGACTTACAGAAGAGGTATATCCCGACATAATTAATCAAATGAATACCACTACCTCGTGCATTTATCCGGAGGTGTATAAAGTTGAAGCCTACTGATTTCGCATATTACCTTACAATTTTTTTATCCAAATACCTCCCAGGCATAGAAGGATGTAGCGTGAATACTGTTTCGGCTTATAGGGATGCTTTCAAGTTGCTGTTGATATTTGCAAAGGAAAAAGAAGGCATAAGAGAAGAAAAGCTTATTCTGGCTTTGATTGATAAAGCTTTTGTCATTCGTTTTTTACAATGGATTGAGAGTGAACGCGGTTGTGCCATAATTACAAGAAATCAAAGACTGGCTGCAATTCATGCGTTCTATTCATACCTTCAAAGACAATTACCGGAACGAATTCATCAGTTTCAAGATATTTTATCAATACCCTTTAAAAAACATCCGCAGAAAACAGTTAACTTCCTTTCAATTGATGGGATAAAAGCACTACTTGCAGCACCTAGCATTAATACAGAGAGCGGTCGTAAACATCTTGTCCTTCTAAGTTTAATGTATGCTACCGGTGGTCGTGTACAGGAAATTGCTGATTTAATTGTATCGGATATTATGTACAATGGAAATTCTCTAGTGAAACTTACTGGAAAAGGGAACAAAAGTAGATTTGTACCTTTGGAGCCTCCTGTTGTTAAATTACTCTGCCAATATCTCAATGACTTTTCATTGATGGATCCTTCAAAAAGAATGGAGTCGCTATTTAAAAATCATTCACATAATAAGCTAACTAGGCAGGGTATAACCCATATTGTTAAAAAATATGCAGATAGAGTACGAAAAAAGCAACCTGAATTGATACCGGAAACTCTTTCGCCGCACTGCTTAAGGCACTCCCGTGCAGTTCATTGGTTGCAGGCTGGAGTGGATTTGATTTATATTAGAGATTTATTGGGACACACCAGTGTTCAAACCAGCGAAATTTATGCACGTATTGATGGTGAAATGAAAAGAAAAGCACTAGAAAAAGTTTCTTCACAGACCTTCCCCAATGAAATCCCTTCATGGCAAAAAGATAAATCGTTGATGGAGTGGTTGAAAGAATTGGATTAACCTCGTTAAAATATATGTAAAGTTTTTTGCTGAAGGTGCTTTATATTATCAGTACTTTTAGCAAAATCTTTACATAACAAAATACTTGTCATAACCTACTCCAGTTTTACCTATAAAAATAATGTTCTCTTTATTATCCATGAATTCAAGTGCTGATAATTCTTTGATTTTTTGCATGTTTTTATAGTTATGGAAGCCATAATCATATTCTTCCAAGGTAGTAAATTTTTCGAATTTAGCTGATTTGATATTTCTTCGTGCACGTCTTTGCTTTTTACCGTTTTCTTCTGCATTAAGGAGAGTAACAAGAAATTCTTTGTACCCAAGGTTATTTTCAATTGCCCTTTCAATTAAATCATTGTATTGACACCTCATATCCACCATTTTGAATGCCTTAAGCATCGATTTGATGTATATATCATCTGTGTTAATTCCGGTATTTACATTCAATTTTGACCCCCTCCTTCATAATACGACAGATCCCTCGCTAGAGAATGGCTGCTGGTAGTATTGGATGGAGCCATGTTGTCCTCAATAATAATTTCAAAATATTTGTTCTTTAAAACATCTTTGATTTCATTGATATCAAAAAAACTATTTTTAATACAGTAATTAAGAATCTTATCTAAACTTTCTATAGTATACAATTCTGTCAGCTTTAATATTTGTCTTGCATGATAGCTCGGCTGCTGCAGTGATTTTGAAGCTAATTCAAGATAAATATCTCCATTCTTGAAAGTTTTCATAAATTGTCTCTTAATCTCAGGTATTGATTTTGGAACTTTACTTGATATTGGAGCATAATGTTCATCGACTTTAAAAATTCCATTCTTCCCACTGTTAATTACAGTAGTTTCAATAAGATTCATTTTCATATCATACATTTCAACTTTATATCCGTAAACAACTCGGTATTGTACTTCTTTATCAACATATTTTACAGGAACACTATATTTATTAGTGTCTATACTTACCAAGGAGTCCAGGCTTACATCTCTTTTAATTAAAGATTCAATTATGAATCTCTTTGATGGCAGTGGCAAAAGGCATTGTTGCTCTTCTTTAAAGAATTCTTCTGGTATCCTCCTGGTTGTCCCATGCATTTGCTTGCACCAGTTACGTATAAATTCTTTTCCCATCATATTGAGTTCAGCCATTGATTTAAAACAATTACCCTTAACAAATTGCTCTTCAATATACTGGTATGGTTTTTCAATTTTACCCTTAGTCTGTGCTCTATAAGGTACACAGGGGTTTAACTCTACTCCTAAGTGTGCTGCAAGCCTTAAAGCATCAAGGTTAAACCTCGGTTCGCTTTTACCATCGTTTTCAATAACAAGTGCTTTGGGATTATCTATGACAAGTTCCTTTGTCACTCCTCCCAAATCCCCAAATAGTTCTTGAATAGCCTCATATATGGCTTTTGCATCACATGTTAGTGAAAATACTATTGCTTTCATCCTGCTGGCACATAAAATCATGGTAAAACAGTAAACTTCCTTTATTTCATTATCAATAACCATTTTGTATGGGGACCAATCAAACTGAGCTTGATCTCCTGGTGGCGTTTCTATTCTAACAGTTGCTTTCCTTGAAATATCTCTTTTTTGATCTTTTAAGGTTTTTAAATATCTGTAAATTGGACCTGAACTTCCCGTGTAGCCCATTCTTTTAAGTTCATTAAATATTCTGGTTCCAATAAAGTCATATTCAGGACTTAAAAACCAGGTTCTTATTTGCTCTTTATAAGGATCAATTACTGAAAAATATACATTTCTCTTATATTTTGGCTCACTTTCCTGTTGAAGCAGGTTTTTTACAGTATTTTTCGACATTTTTAATTGTTTGGCTATTTGTTTTATTTTAACCCCTCTTTTGAATAGTCTTTTTGCAGCTATCCAATCTTGCACATCTTTCACCTCTTTTATCCCTCCACATGTATTGATCATATGGTTAGGATACATTTGTATTCTCAAGGGGTCAATTTTACTTGTAAATTGGGGGTCAGTTTTAATTATAAATCAACAGGATTCCCCCCAAAAAAGATAAAATGTTTTAACCCAATTACCTTTTTATAAGATTGGATAACTTGTACCAAAATGATTCCTTTAACTTCTTGTTTTCCGCATCAAACAGCGTTACAGTCTTCTCTAAATCGTTTTTTTGCTGGCTCAATTTATCATTTTCAGCTTTCAATTGTTTGATTTGTAAAACAAGCTGTTGCGATTCAGCATTTTTATTCATCTGCTTTTCAAGTAGTGAAATTCGATTTTTTAGTTCTTCAATTTCCTTTATTTTTACAAAGAGATTCTGGTGATAGTTATTTGTTGTTAAATTAACGTGAGTTCGATAAAATAACTGCCATAATTAACCATACTCATAGATTATAATTAAGTAAGGCTTTAGTTTCTTGAATTCTGAAGCCTTTTTATTATGAAAACCAGCCTTAGAGTATGGCAACAAGAATGCTTTTACTAAACTTTAAGCTTGGTTTGCTCGGCAAAAAGATTTATTGTCTCAATAAGAGCTCGCTTTCTGAGTAGAAGCTTTTCTTCTATATCAATTAGCTTATTTTTCATGTTCTTTTTTATCTTGGTTATTAGCTTTATCCCTCGATCATACAACTTTTTAAACAAAGGCTGTGATAAATAGCCCTTATCCAAATGATGCTTTAAATAGTTGTCGAGCCTAATGCAAAAATCATCAGTATCGCAGAAAATTTTAATAAGTAAATCTTCCATGAAGCTCCATCTCCCTCTGTTAAATTTGTTTTGTCAACATTGATTATACAGATTCGGACAGGAGCTTCATTTTTCATTTCTGTTTCATTCTTATTACAATCATATTGTCGAACTCACGTTAAATTATAAGAAAGAAATTGGCTGGGAACATGGTGCTTGGATAGCTGATGGGTGTGCAGAATGGGAGAACCATAAAAAACCCAGAATTGAACTATATTCTAAATACGAGGAAAAAATCGAGAATATATATTAAATATAACTATTATCGGCTTCAAAAGTCGTAAGCGATGGAACAACATACGCAGTCCCAAAAAACAGCTCCACTGGTTAAGCATTTGGAGCTGTTTTTTGTTAAAAAAATCCACCGCTTACAATGTAAATCCGCATAAAATTTCCACAATCAAGTTTGGGTAAAGCTGTCACATATAAAAATTTTTAAATTTTTAAGTGATTTTAATTTTTTAGATAACAGAAAAAACACTCAGGGAACAAGACTTGAGAAGAGAGAATGTTGAATGAAATAGAAGCTGATTATGGAGGACATCCAAATCTGTTGAGCCGCTGAAAACCTAAATTTATATAAAATGCCTGCAGGTCGAAGTAGCTCAAAAGCAGGAGTGCCTGAGCAGTTATAAAAGTGTTAAGCATTGCAATGATTCTAATGACTATTTTGCTATAATACAAAGTAATGACCAAACTAATGCATTCATATCTGTCTAGGGTGATTTTTATTACCCTAATCTCATTTATAGGATAAAATAGATCGCACTATTTCCAAATTCCATTTTTAAATATTATATAGATGAAAAGAACATTAAAATACCATGATGTTCAAAAGGTTCATTATATTAAATCAAATATCAAGAAGTAAATTGATGGAGGTAAGCTATGCGAAGAGAAAGTAAAGTAATGAAGCAATGTACACTTTTTTATAATGGCTTAAATATAGACCGCTCGGCAGTTTTACATAAAACAAAGTTAATTTTAGAAATATATCGCCCAGTTGTTTGGTCTACTCAAAATAGGTTTAATCAATTATGTGAAAATGCTGCATGTTACCATAGCAAAAACTTAGAACATGCTTTTGAGTATCTTGAGAATTTTGCACCTGAAATTGAAAGGGACAAGTTTAATCAAAAAGTGTACTCTTTGTTTGAAACACACTGGCTGATATCGATGATAGATTCTGCAATGAGTAGAATCTATGAATATCCTGACAACGGAAAACTGTACCATGAAATACTGGTAAAGCAGTACATGACAGCTATTAAGCATTCAGAGCAAGAAATGTTGGAGCTATTAAATATGGAGCGTAGCACTTATTATGATAAAAAACGAGAAGCCATTGACCTATTTGCAATTTGTTTATGGGGTTATACCATTCCATCATTGAAAGGAATAATTGTTGGTCAAGAAGGTGAAGGTATTCCAAACTTTTTCCATCAATCCTAAAGCCCCGACTAAATTTCGACTAAGCCCCGAGCCTATTCCTACTGCTTTCAAACATACAAGCTGATAGACTGGTTAAGCTGGTGGATTATATCATAAATTTAATAGTATCAACTTTCCTCAAATTCTATAGGAGTTTGGGGATTTTTTATGTATTAATTCATAGTTAATATGCGGCAAATGAGACTGGATGTGATTGACTTCACTTCCGGTCTTTTTTTATGCCCAAAATCAGGAGTCGTCAGCATGAAAAGATGGGAGCCATACAACAGCCATTATCCATGACTTCCAAGTTTTGCTTGGTAGCTATCAAGACAAAAATTTGGAGGTTTCAAGATGGATAAAGAAAAGAGATTTTATTTAAGGGTAGGCCAAAATCTAGAAGAGGTTTCAGAGGAGATTTATAAAGAGTACTACAAAATGCGAAGAAGAGAACGGTATCTGGAAGAACGGGATTTAGCACATGGACAGTTCTTATATTCGCAGTTTGATAATGTATATGAAGATATTTTAGGAGAAGAATTGCTTAAGGATAACACAAGAGAAGATGTTTGTGATTTTGTTGTGACAAAGGTAATGATAGAAAAACTAAGAAAAAGTTTAAGGCTTCTTAGTGATGAAGAATTAGAGTTGATAATTCACTTGTTCTACCAGGAAAAAAGCCAACGCCAACTATCAAGAGAAATCGGTATTCCGGTAATGACAATAAATAGCCGAAAGGATTGTATTTTAAAGAAACTAAAAAAATATTTGGGAAATTAAAAAATTATTCCGTACACCCCCCTTGCTTTATCGGCTTAAAAGTGAGGGGTAATTTTTTGCCTGCTCTTGACCCTTGAAAACTGAACATACGGTATATCAGGACAACCACCTTTGCAACCATAAGGTAAGCAACTAAAAGCGGATCGCCATGACCTTTTATTATAAGTAAGCGAATTCATCCGGCTCAAAATAGTCTTTGGAAGGACTAATTGCGATGACAAGCAAAGGGATAAATAATGATACTTCTGCCTTGAACGCTTCACCGCATTGGGCAGCCTGCAATAAATGACAGGATAACGCTCATTTGGTTTGAGAACTTATAACCATGCCAGCTTATATGATGCTATTTCCAATAGCAACCTGATATATCCCCTTATTTATTAGGGATGTTGAGAACAAATATGATACTTAAATTCAATTGTTAAATTTCATATTTGACAGCAGATACGGTGGTGGACTTATAAAGAATTAAATCCTATTTTGTCCACCACATTAGTGTGCTGTCAAGTGTTAGAAACGAAGGAGAGAATAAGGATGTTTGAAATAAATACAAGTGAAGAAGCATTAATGCTATCATACTTTAAAAAGCATAGAGATAAAAAGGTATACAGATACCTATTTACTTTTGATAAAAACTATATATTTGTAGTAAAAGAGAATAAAAGCATTAATAGTTATTACGTCATTTGCAGGGATAAGGACTGCATGGTTCTATTATTAAAAAGCAAAAAGGCTTATACAGATGAATATAAAGGTAAATTGATTAATAGGTTTACTGCAACTTCTGATTATCAAGTTGCGCTTCCAGAAGATCCAAATACTATGATTGAATATATTTTTAGAAAGCTAATGCCTGAAAGTGGCTTTAAAATAAGGGAGGAACAAATAGAACTTTCAATAAATATGTATGAAGGAATTAAAAGTAATTGCATTTCAATATGTGAAGCGGAAGTTGGTACGGGGAAGACTTATGCCTATATTGTAGCTGCTATAGTCTACGCATTGTATGAAAGGCAAAAGCAGAGTAAAGATGGTATAGGCCAAAAAGAATCTATACCATGTGTAATATCTACATCCAGTATTGATTTGCAGAATGCCATTATCAATAATTACGTTCCAACTTTATCAGAAATCTTATATAAAAACAGAGTTATTAATCGTCCGCTAAGTGCGGTATTAAGAAAAGGTAAAGAGCATTACTTTTGTAAAATGAGGTATCAACGGTGGGTAGAATACTTGAAATACAGTAATAAGGCCGTTGATAGAGACTTGTTTGAAAAGCTTAATTCGTTCAATTTTAGATATGCAATTGATTTAGATGAATACAAAGGATTAAAAAATCATATTTTTCAGAAAATCAATGTACCAAAGAATTGTGATAAAAGCTGTCCTAGATTTAAAGATTGTGAATACATGAAATACATGGAATATGCAAGAGCACCTTTCCATGACTTTCAGGTATGTAACCACAATTATTATCTTGCAGATGCAGTCAAAAGAGCAAAAGGAAGGCAAATGCTGATTCCGGAACATTCAATTGAAATTATAGATGAAGCACATAAGTTGATGGATGCAGCGAGGCAGATCCTTGTTAAAAGTTTTTCAGGTGAAGATATAACAATAATGTCCAATATGATCAGTAGTAATCTGAAAGGCAAAAAATCATTTCTAAATTCAGCAAAACTCAAATTGGAAAGATTATGTTTATTAAGGACAAGGTTTTTTAGGAAACTGATTTCAAATATTGATAGAGAGATTATTGATGAAGATGTAACTCAAATAAGGGTTACAATTGGCTATCATGAAAGAGAAATCCTAGTTGAAATGCTTTTACAAATCAGCAATATAAAAGATTACTGTTCCACCATTATTTCTAAAAGCAGAGAATTAGAAATGATGGTTTTGGAAATAGAGCAACAACTTGAAAATATATTAAAAACAAATGATGCTGTGTATTGGCTTGAGAATCCTGGAAATGAAAGTCTTATTGCAATTCGTGGCGTTCCCATAAATTTGGAATACCAGTTATGTCAACTGTTATGGAGGAATGGAATTCCGAAAATTGTGACATCAGGAACATTGTCTGATGATATAGGATTTGATTATTTTAAACGTAATACTGGGATAGACTTAATAACACCAAGCAATACAAGTGAAATAAGCTATTCATCACCATTTGATTATAATAAAAATGCTTTGCTATATATAAGTGAAAAGGCACCGTTTCCAGACAAACAATGTGATCTATACATAGAAGCTGTTGCAGAGGAAATCGTTAACTTGGTTGATGCAACTTGGGGACATACGGTTATTCTATTTACATCATATACATTGTTATCAAAGGTTTATGAATTGGCCCGAAGTAGAATTAAATACCCTCCTTTTAAAATGGACAAAAGTCAAAGGAACATCGTAGAAGCTTTTAAAAATAGCGGAAACGGTGTTCTTTTTGCTACCGGCTCTTTTTGGGAAGGAGTGGATTGCCCTGGTGATATTTTATCTTCACTTATTATTGTGAATTTACCATTTCCTACACCTAATCCAATTTTAGAATACAAAAAAGAGCAGCTCGATACTATGGGAAAATTTATTGACAGCATAGTGTTTCCAGAAATGATAATCAAATTGAAACAGGGGATGGGAAGATTAATTCGATGTGAAACAGATACAGGGCTTATAGCTGTCCTCGATTTCAGGATAAGTAAAAAAGGCAGATACCGACAGAGGGTATTAAAAGCCTTACCGGATTTTGAAGTAACAGATTCTATTGATGATGTTAGGGCTTTTATAAGAAAAGTGAAGGAAGAGGATTATTTCAAAGATGTAGGGGCTAAGATGGATTTTTAAATAGAAACGTTAAGGTTGATAACTGGAAGGAGTAAAGAAAGACAAGGTATTGCTAATATACTTTTAGTAGTGTCTTTTTGTTTTTATAAAATAGGGGGAAAAATGAGAATAAGGGAAACAACTTTTAAAGCTGAGTCAAATCTCATAATCTATATTACTGAAGAAGAAAGTAATAATAATGAGATTATCAGTAGGATTGATGAATATAAGAAAAAGTATAAAAGCATTTCCATATTTATATCTGGGAAAGCGGATATAAAGGGTGTTCTAAAGAAAATGATTATAGAAAGGTCAGAAATCAGTAATCATTATTGATTCCGTTTACTTTTTCAATTAACTATTATATAATATCGGTGATATAGCCCATATTTAAAATGTGAAGATGAGGTATTTGAAATGAACGTGGTTGGGTATGTACGTTTATCCCGCGATGAAGATAAGGAAAACTACTCTTCTATAGTAGCACAGAAAGAAATTATTATAGAATATGCGAAAAAATTTAACTGGGAAATATGTAGAATGTATGTCGATGATAATTATAGCGGATATACATTTGATAGACCAGATTTTAATAGAATGAAAGAAGATATTGAGAATGGTAAAGTTGACATTATTATTGCCAAAGATATTTCGAGAATTGGTAGACATAACGCGAAAACATTACTATTTATTGAATATGTACAAACAAATGGGAAAAGATTGGTTTTGCCCGAAGAAGGTAGTGGTTATGATACAGAAGCAGATGATGATGATATACTTGGAATAAAAACATGGTATAATGAAAGATATGTAAAAGATATTTCTAAAAAAATTAAAGCAAATATGCACATAAAGCAAAGAAAAGGTGAACTCGTAATGGGAAATTTATACGGATATATAAAAGACCCAAATAACAAATCTAAACTATATATAGATGAGAATATTAGACCCATTATCCAGTTAATATTTGAACTTTATCTAGATGGTTTGGGATATAAAAAGATTTGCGATATACTAAATGAAAAAGGTTACCCAACACCATCAGCATATATTAAGCAAAAACACGCTGAAAGTGGTCGAGTATTCAAAAATTTAGTTAGCGATTTGTGGCAGACTCATAATATTCAAAGAATAGTTCAAAATGATTTATATATTGGCACCTTATGGACACATAAAAAGCAAAACAAAAAAATTGGCGGGAAACAAGAAAAAGTAAAGAAAGAAGAACAGTATTGTTTTGAAAACCACCATGAAGCAATTATAAGTAAAGATGATTTTGAATTAGCACAACAGATAAACAATAAGAGAAGAAGCCTTAGTGATTATAGCGGAAAGAGCTTTTCAAATGTAAAAGCTACATACAAAGGAAATGCAAAATATGATTATATATTTTCATCCTTTGTTTTTTGTGGCGATTGTGGTTTTGCTGCAACTGGAAAGAATTTAGGAAGAAAACCTAGAGACATAAGGGGCTATGAATGTACACAATATGCGAAATATGGTCTTCAAAGATGTGTTAGTCATAATGTATGGGAGGACAAACTCTTATTTTTCTTTAAAGAGTTTTTAAAAGAGATAAAAATTCAATATGAAGAGTATTTAAAAACCTTCAATTTTGAACAAAGTAGAAAGAATGTAACAGAATCATTAAATAGACTTGAAAAGGAACTCAAGGTCACAAATGAAGAACTGAAGATACTCCTTAATCAGAAAATCAAAGATATAATCAAAGAGACGAATGCTACATATCGTGAAATTATAGAAGATAGTTACGCTCAGTTAGAGAATGAAAAAAAAGCTAGGATAAATGAATTAACAATAAAAATTGAAGAACTCAAAAGAGTCGGAAATAAGGATATTGAAAAGAAGATACAAACAGCTATTGATAAATTTGATAGCATCATTGAATCAGAGCGACCTGATAGAAAGGTTCTTGAGATGATTTTGGACAGAATATTGATTCACCATGATAAAACTATAGAGTTTAAATTGCTTGTGGACATTTCAGAATTAACATATGAAAGTGCATCAGTGATATAGCACATTCACCTGATAGGGCAACTGTCGCATCCTCTTTGACTTTTCGGCAAAACAGCAAAAGCGAGGAGTCGATATCTGCCATGCCGGGTAAATCTCTTGCTAAAACAGCATCTTCAAGTGCTTTGGCAAGGCATTCGTTGTCTATTGTTATATAATGGTGACAGGTACCGAATTCCTCTGACATGCGTTTAACCCAGTAGGCATCTGAGTCAGGTTGGAAATCGCTGGCCTTAAAGAACAAATCGTTACCTTCATAATCAATTGAGTAGGTGTGCAGTTTATTTCTACCCGAGTTGAGAGATGATTTTGCAGCTATTGCTGTTATAGCACTTGAGTCCAAACCGCCTGAAAGAAATACACATACGGGTACATCGGCCACGAGTTGGCGGGCTACGGCATCCTTAACCAAATCTCTTACTGTATCTATTGTATATTCAAGGTTGTCCTTATGCTCATTACTTGTAAGGGACCAGTACTTTCTTACAAATGTGCCATTACTGTTATGTAAAAGGCAATGGGCAGGCTTTAGTTCATTTATGCCTTTGAATACACCGACACCTGGAGATCTGGCAGGCCCTAGAGAGAAAATTTCCAATAAGCCATCTTTATCAATTTGAGGCTTAATTAAGTTGCTCTCTAAAAGAACTTTTATTTCAGAGCCAAATATTAATGAGTTACCCACCTGTGCATAGAATAGCGGCTTAACTCCAAATCTGTCACGTGCCAGGAAAATACTTTGGGAGTATTCGTCCCATACTCCGAAGGCGTAAATTCCGTTTAGCCGTTCAACACATTGGGGTCCCCACTCAATATATGAGACAAGCAGTACCTCGGTATCTGAATTGCTTATAAACTTATGACCTAGTAACTTAAGTTCTTCACGTAAATCTTGTGTATTATATAGTTCGCCATTATATGTTATGACATATTGGCGGCTTCCATAGGTTTTAACCATTGGTTGGGATCCTCCGGCCGGGTCGACAACTATCAGCCGTGTATGTCCTATGAGTGCATGAGTTGAAGTCCATTTGCCTCTGGCATCAGGACCCCTGTACATTAACTTTGATGTCATTTGCTCCAATTTATCTTGGAATGGGCTTATATCTTCCTTGAGATTTATCCATCCGGCAATTCCACACATTTTAACCACTCCCTGCATTATATTTTTAGTCTTATCATTAATTCAGCTTTTTGAAAAACCTCATTGACCAGCTAATTATTTGCTTATACTTAGTGTAATATATGTTTTTAGTATGGCTTTATGATAAGGCACTTAAAAAAGAACTGCCAAAAAGGTTAGCCCTCATTGGCAGTTCTTAATATAGTATATTACGTTTAAGCCTTTTTAGTGATTCCTTTTTCCTGTATGAGGTTTGCCACAAGCCCGGTCCATCCTGTCTGGTGACTGGCACCAAGGCCTGCTCCAAGATCACCGTGAAAATATTCGTAAAAGAGAATATTGCCCTTAAAGTCTTCTTTATTGAATAGACTTGATTGGCCTCCATATACAGGCCTTCTACCCTCGTTGTTTCTTCTGAAAATATTTATAAGCCTGTCTGTCAAGTCGTCACAAACCTCTTTAAAACTATTGAAGGAATCATAACATTGCTCATTTGACTTCATTTCTACCTTTTAAATAGCAAAAAGAGGAACCAGACCTACTACTGAGCAGACATCTATAATGCCATACACATTTGCACAATCAAAAAAGTATCCTTTATCTTCATCCCAGAGACCGAATCGGGTGTTCTTTTTTACCTCTTTATACATATAAGTCAGCAATAAACGATTTAACTCTTGAATTTCAAACCTGTTTTTGCTTGTTTTTTCATAGATCTTGCTAATGTGACTCCACTCTTCGCTATTTTTACTGTTTTCTAAAATTTGATCTAAATTTCTATGGTTTTGCAGAAGTTGTAGTCGGGTAAAATTCTTAAATTCATTGCCTCTATAAACTCTTTTTCATTCCACTGGTATAACATGTTTTTATATTTATCATCATAAAATAGTTCTGAGTATATATATTTTAGAACATTATCGTTTTGCACCTTCAATTCTTCGTAAAAGCCATATCCTACTTCACCCATACAGAAGATTGAAGAACCTATTTTACCCATATAAGAATATCTACATGGATATTTGTACTCCCAGTTCTAACTGCATAATAATCTCCTTCTTCTATAGAAATTTAGGGAGTATGTTAGAATTGTTTTTAAAATTAATATGTGTAATTATTCCACTATTAAACTAAATATACTTAAAATATATAAAATAAGTATAAAATTATATATAATATATATTTTACGTGATATAATATAAATTAATGTGATTATTGGGTAATGGTTTTATGATAAATGATTTCATTTATTTGATTTAATAAATGGAAGCATGGGTAAAAATATATATCTAAAGAAATAGATCAGTAGATAATGGAATAAGAAAAATTGGGAGGAAATTTAGATGATCAGTGAAAAAATTCAGAAAAAACTTAATGAGCAAATACAAAAGGAATTTTACTCCGCTTATTTGTATCTTTCAATGGAAGCGTACTTTTCTTCAAAAAATCTAAGCGGATTTGCCAACTTCTTTCGTGTACAGGCCCAGGAAGAAAGGGATCATGCCATGATGTTTTTTAACTACGTTAATCACGTAAGCGGCAAAGTAAAGCTTGGAATGATTGAGGAACCCAAATCAGAATTTGGGTCTATTGAAGAGGTTTTGAAAATGGCTCTAGAGCACGAACGATTTGTGACAAGCTCGATCTATAGTATAGTTGATCAGGCAATAGAAGAAAAGGATCATAAGACAAATGCATTTTTGCAATGGTTTGTGACTGAGCAGGCGGAAGAAGAAGCTACGGCAGAAGCAAATCTTGAGAAAATTAAGCTTATTGGATCAGATGCAAGGGGTATATTAATGATGGATGCTGAAATGGCACAAAGGGTTTATACTCCAGCACAAACAACACAAGCATAAAAGCAATTTTTATATATTAATAAAACAAGTAACTGTTTGGAAATCAAATCAGTTACTTGTTTTATTAATACTAAGAAATTATTGTTATACCTTATATCTCAAAACGCACATTTTTCTGTCACCTATATTTTGCCAATATTCTATAAAGTCACCATTTTGTATGAAATCCTCGATGTGGTATCTATTGGCTCTTATATAATCCAATACTTCTTCTGAAAACAGTACATCGTAAGCTAAAGGCTCAATTTGCGGAAGAACTCTTAGCGGTATCTCATCGTAAATTGTATATTCATTATTAAATAAATAGGCCTTAATAAGATTTTTGGAATCTTTTCCAATTATATATTTGTTCGTTATTATAAGTACGTCGTCTATACGTAAGTCCTTTTCTTTAACAATCTCTTGAAGCTTTTTATTTTTACCTACTACTTTATAATTGTTTATGTATTCATGAAGCTTGTCGCGACTTAATGATTTGATATTTGCTATTTTAATTTTGGTTATATCTGATGCTTCGCCTTTAAAGGAAACTACTGTGATGATGTTATCATCCTGATACCAGATTTCCTGATGACTCAAATGAATTATTATGCCGGATACGTTTTTTTCGTTAAATACAGGAAATAGATAAGGCTGATCATTTAGGTACTTAATTGTTCTGATAACAACTTTTTTATTATCTTTAACTGTGACACTGACCGGCTCACCCCAAACATCCTTATCGACAATGTACATATAGCCGGCTTCTGTTCTATAAATTCTATTTTTTCTGTTGGAAACAATAAGCTGATTCTTTTCTACTTTCAGTAATTTTTCTAGGTTCTTAATCTTTTCATGCTTAAAGGATTTTATTAATTCTGAAATTTGCTTTGGTTTGTTTTCAATATTTTTAACAATACCAGACTTAATGTTGTTTGATAAATCAGAAAATGCACCTTTACCCTTATTGATTTTATCATCACCGTCCTTTAAGTTAATACGATTAAGAAGATTTCCAAAACTACCTTTGAGAAGAATTTTTTTAGTATCCATATCTAATTTTCCCCTTTAAACAAATGCCATTTGGCATTAATTAAATATTATATATACTCAGCTAAATGTATCAGAATGAACGATTAGCCGAAAGTATGTCAAGAACTTATGAACGGAAAATTTATGCTATTAATAATATTATAATCTATTTCTAAAATAATACCAATATTAATTTTTGTTTTTTAAATATTTAACAATTTTATCAATGATACTTTTAATAACAATGTAATAAAATTTTGATTATTAAAATATAATAGGAAATGTAAATGATAAGGGAGGGGCTATATGCGGCTCTTAGCCCCTCTGGATTCAATGCAGAGTGATACAAACTACTTCTTTACGTGCCCGGCAAATATCCTGAATATATTGCCTAGAGCTATAAAAAGTAGCATTATTGTGAACAGAAGGAGTAAAATCAGTGCTTTTTCAGGGGTTGTTTGCGATTGCACCATGAAGCCGGCAAAGGTGCTTCCAAGACTAATTACAGCTAATGTAACGCCTCTTTTCATAATAAATTCCCCTTTCTAAGTTATATGAAAAGTGATTAAGTGATTAATTATTCTATCACTTTTCATATAGGACCTTCATAAATATCACTTGTACCATTCTCCACTATATTTATATTCATTTATCAATAATAATTATGACAATTTTATTGATGCTGCTATATACATACTTTAGTCAATGGTCCATTAGTCCTATATATAAATAGGTGTTTGGTAAGTATAATTAAATTATAAGTTAATAAAAATATAAAGAAAAAGAGAGATAAAGATTTTTTATTAGGGAAAACCGCAAGTTGTTTTGACCTGATATTTCTCTAAAACAAAAGCATAGAGATTTTGTTTTAGAGCTTGTTAGTATAGGGGGGGTACATTCTCATGTCTAATAATCTTAGGCGTTTTCAGCATGGGGTTATGGTTTTTATAATAACTTCAGCCACTTTTTTTAATTCTTATATTGCAGTATTTTCGCAGACAAGTGGAGATGGATTGAATAACGGTCTGCGTGAATCTACTGACAAAGAAACAAGCTGGGCAAAAAATAATATACTGGTTACAAGGCAGATAAACTTTAATAAATTAGCAGTAGACAGGATTAATGAAAGACGAAAGGATTTGAACAAGGGTTTATTGGATAAAAGTATTGCTGTAGATATTGGTGAGGAAGTATTAGCTAATGAGTATAATACTTTTTTGGGAGAGTATGACAATGTATCAGTTAATGAAGAGACAATAAGTCCAGCAATATCATCTGAAGATTTACCTGTAAGCGTGGATAACAGCAAGCTTGATTGTTTTCCGCCTATTCGGGACCAGAAGCCTCTTGGGTCATGTGCCAGCTTCTCAACAACATATTATGCAATGACACATATGACAGCTTTAGTCAGGGGATGGAATGAAAAAGACAATGACGACAATTCAATTAAATTTTCTCCTAAATGGACTTATAATATGGCCAATGGAGGTAAGGATGAAGGTACATCAATTTATGGCGTATACCAGGTTATGTCAGGCATTGGTGTCGCAACATGGGAGGATGTACCATATGATTCAAACTATACTGAGTGGCAGATAGATAAGGATATATGGCTTAAGGCATTAGGCAATAAAGCTGATAAATTTGGAGTGATTAAGAATCTTGATACCGATACAGGACTTAATAATCTAAAAATGCTGTTAACTGATGGTTATGTGCTTAATTTTACAACAGGCCTGGATAGCTGGAAGTTTTCCACTGTGAAGGATGATCCCTCGGATAGTGCTGATGATTCCTATAAGAATTCCAGGGTTTGCTATTGGACTGACGGCAAATTAGGTCCTCATGCGATGACCATTGTAGGATATAATGATAGTCTGTGGGTTGATATAAATAATAATGGAACTGTGGATAAAGGAGAAAAAGGTGCACTAAGGATTGCGAATTCATGGGGCACAAGTTGGGAAGATAACGGATTTTCATGGATTGCTTATGATGCTATAAGGAAGGTTTCTCAAGTAAGCGGTGGACCTGGGACGAATAGAGAACAGGCTGTTCTTGGCGGACAAGCAACATGGCTTACAGCAAAAAAAGAATATACGCCAAAGCTTCTTGCAGAACTTACAGTAAGTCATTCGAAAAGAAACCAAATGTCTATTTCAATAGGATATTCAGATATAACAAGTACAGTACCTGATAAAGTCTTAGACACCATCCTTTCAAGCAGGGGAGGGGAGTTTGGTTTTAAGGGTACTCAGGATAAAGCTAGCACTACATTTGTTTTGGATTATACTGACTTGGTTGATTCGAATGATTTATGTATGGATGGAAAGAAAAGATGGTACTTAAAGATAGGTGACTTGAGAGAAGATGATTCACCGCTTATGTTATTTGATTTCAGACTTATAAACCTTAATACTGGTGAAATTATAAACTCTGATTTAGGCTCCTCTTTTGTCACAATAGATGGGGAAGACAGGCTGTTTTGGATTGACTATTGTATTTTGGAGAAAGCATCAATTATTAAAAGTGCTACAAAAACCCCAAGTGCTGAAATTTTATTCCAAGTGCTTGCAACTTCCATCAAGCAGGCTGATAATATAATGTCTGCTCCTGAATGTGTCTACACATTAGCACAGGGAGAAAATAAAACTAGTGGAAGAGTTCTTATAAATACTCTATGGGATTATGCGACGATGGCTAAGGTATATAAGCCTGTGAGAGCCCCTACATATATACTATAATATTTATTAATAATTGAAAAAAAGCAAATACAATAATATAATATTATTCCTAATGTCATATATCAAAAAAATATCAGATATCAAAATAGTTGAAAAGGAGACTTCATCATAATGAGTAAATTTTTATTAACTGTTTTACGAGAAGCTTTTAGTAAACAACGTTTTGAGAGAATACCTGAGCCTTGTGCTATTATGTCAGCAGTTGAAAATGTTAATGATTTTGATGCTGAAGGCAATCCAGATGGAGCAATGGCTGCATCATATTTATTTGTAACATCACAGGTCTCAAAAACATTTTCAGGGTGCAAGCATGTATTGGACCTTGGTTGTGGTTCAGGGCAGCTTTTATGCCAAGTAGCTGAAATTAATCCGGAAATTAATTTTACTGGTGTTGACCTTTCAGAGGAAATGCTGGATAAAGCAAAGAAAAGAGCCCAAAGCATGAATTTATATAATGTCCAATTTGTAAAACAGGATTTTACCAAACTGCAAGAATTCGTAGATAAACAATTTGATGGAGTTATGTGTGTTAACGCTTTGCATCACCTTAATGATCTTCAATCTTTGAGAAACTTTTTTAAGGCTGTTAATAGCATTATAAAGCAGGATACTTCAACTTTTATTTATGACTTTTGCAGGATGCATTCTGAAAAATCAATAGATTTCTTTGTTGAATTTGTTGGTATAAAACAGGCTCTATGCCGTGAGGATTTTCGCAATTCTCTCAAAGCAGCTTTTTCTCTGGATGAATTTAAACTAATTATAGATCAAGAACTTCATCAAAAAGTTAATATTTATACTACCCGGCTCATGAATATTTATTTGATGATAAAAACTGAAGAAAGATCCATTTCTGAAGAAAAAATTGGAAAACTTGATGAGAAATTAACTTCACTTTCTTTGAAAAATCAGATGGCATATAAAAATATTAGCAAAAGGTTTTTTAAAATAGATTAGTGCATAAAAAATGCCTTTTTATTGATTAACATAAGCTGACATCTTTTCAGGACCTGCCAAAACCTCTTTTGTTATGGTAGGAGAACTTTTATTTCTGCTCCATTTAGCTAGGGATATTTCACCATTTTGTATCTCAATACAAGTAATATAATTGGCCTTAATACAGCATCCGTCATTAAAGTAAGGTGAGTTACCAGGCGTTGGAAAGGCTGGATTATGGGTATGACCTGCGATTACCATAATATTGTTGCTATTAGACCATTGCCTCATGTTGCTCTCAATAACCTGAAGCTTTTCCCTGTTGTTTACGGGGCTTAACCGATTTTTCGAGCGGAATATCTTAATAAACCTCCATAAATGACGTACCATAAAGCACGAAAAAGGCCATAGAATATCGTTTAGGATGTCTCCTTGATGTCCGTGAACGGCAAATATCTCATATAAATTACTGTTGTGCTGGAGAATCAGCCCTTCATGGATTTTAATGTTTTCAAATAGAGGTCTATAGGTTTGCATTTTGGAATCGTAGTATTGGAATAATGTATTTCTTACGAAGGTTTTGCAGCTTTTAAAAATATCATGATTTCCCCATATCATAAAAAGCCTGTTATCCATATAGAATTTTTGTAATAACAAGTAAACTTCGAGGTGAGCGTCTATTAATGTTGAAAATCGGTGGTTTTCCCATAGGTCATCACCGTCACCCAATTCTATATATGTAAACCCATTTGTGTAATAAAAGTCCAGTGCGTGCATGTAAATGTCGCGATTCTTTGAAAAACTATCAGCTTTGCTATTGTCTCCACGGTGGCAATCACTGAAAAAAACAAGCTTGGAGCCGTCATCAAACATGATACGCTCAGAAGAGAAATAAGCTTGTTTTAGCCTCATAAAAGTGTACATGCCGGACCTCCCTTATCAGGCTGCATTTTACATTTAGTAATGGCTTAACGTCTTATATATTATGAAATGGAGTGAGGTATTGTGACTTTGTTTTTCTTAATTGTACCGGTGTAGCATACATTGATAAACTCGCATTCGTGACCTTCTTGGTATTCACAGTAGTGAACATCGGAAGGTCTTATAAATACAAGGGCTCCTTCTGAAATTTGCTGCTTCTCATTGTTAACAACATGTACCGCTTTACCTAAAGTTCACCCATAAATCAACTGTGAGTTATGTTAAAACAGTACAAGCTGCAAATTGAAATAAATAACTATTGGGTGTATAACTGGCTATGAGTAACTGGAAATGTTAAAATAGTACAAAAATACTGCGAAATCATTATAAGAAAATAATTGGAAAAGCTGTTATAATTCTATTAGGTTTACGATTAGTTAAAATTTGTACAAACGAATCATATTAAATGATGGATAAGTATTTAAACATCAAGTATAATTTTAATTATTACTTGCTCTGTAAGAGTAATTAACTTATGTACAATTAATATTTCTAGGTATTCGAAGGAGCATAATAAATGGAACTAATGGATTTGAACGGAAAGTGGATGATGAAAAGGGTGGACGAACCCCAGTGGATAGAAGCAAAAGTTCCGGGATCGGTTTATAACGACCTTTTATCTGCAGGCAAGATTGAAGATCCATTTTACAGAGAAAATGAAGATAGTGTTTATAAGTTGTCGTGCTTTGATTATAAGTATAGTAGGGAATTTACTGTTACCAAAAGTTTTTTGGAGTATGATTTCCTTAAGTTAAAATGCGAGGGACTTGACACTATTGCAGAAATATCGGTAAATGGAAAAAAGATAGCAGAAACTGAAAATATGCATAGAAGTTATGAATTTGATATTAAGGAGATATTAACTGAAGGCATAAACTCAATTCATATTCTTTTTAAGTCTCCTGTTACTTATCTTGAAGAGAGAAAAAAAGTAAAGCCTATCTGGTCAAATTTCTCGGATACTTCTTTTGCATATTTAAGGAAGGCCCATTTTATGTTGGGGTGGGACTGGTCACCAACCCTTCCTGACATGGGGATATGGAGAAATATATACATAGAAGGATTTAACAAGCAGCGAATTGACGAGGTTTATGTAACACAGAAACATGAGGGAGGAAGTGTTAATTTAGATATTCGCCTAAAGCTTGATTTGGATGACGGATTGGATTATGGGATAAGCCTTGCTATATGTTCACCTCAAGGGGATAAGATTGAAAAAAGTATGACCATGTGTAAGAGAGAAGAACACGTATTTATAGAAATCCCCGATCCTATGCTGTGGTGGGCTAATGGATATGGGGAGCAGAATCTTTATGATATTTATGTTGTGCTTTCTAAAGAGGAGATTACGCTTGATTCAAAATCTTTAAGGATTGGTTTAAGGACCATGACAATTAAACAGAGAGATGATGAATGGGGGAGATCGTTTGCATATGAAATAAACGGCATTGAGATTTTTGCCAAAGGTGCTAATTTTGTACCAATGGATAGTATTCTGGCAAGATGCAGCAGAGAAAGGACAGAAAAGCTTATAAAAAGCTGTGTTGATGCCAATTTCAACAGCATAAGGGTTTGGGGAGGTGCCTACTACCCCGAAGACTATTTCTTTGATCTTTGTGATGAATATGGTCTGATTGTATGGCAGGATTTGATGTTTGCCTGCGGTGTATATGACTTCTTCGGTAAATTCAAAGAGGAAGTAATTGCCGAGGTGGTCTGCAATATGAAGAGGATAAGGCACCATGCTTCATTAGGGCTTTGGTGCGGAAACAATGAGATGGAGCAGGGCTGGTCGGAATGGGATATGAAGGAGTCGGAAGAACGCAAGCAATATTACATTGAGCAATTTGAAGTGGTGCTGCCGCAAGTTGCCAAGGATACCGACCCAAATACATTCTATTGGCGTGCTTCACCCTCATCCTTCGGTGGTTTTAAGAGGCCCAATGATGAAAACTATGGAGATATGCACGATTGGACAGTATGGCATTCTCGTGAGCCGTTTAGCTATTATAGAAAAAGGTTTCCGAGGTTCATGTCTGAGTTTGGCCTACAGTCATTTCCCTGCAGAAAGACTATTGAGTCGTTTACTTTGCCCGAGGACAGAAATATTTTTTCGTATATAATGGAAAAACACCAAAAATGCGGTACCGGTAACGAAAAAATTATGTATTATATCTCTCAAAACTTTAGATATCCAAACAGTTTTGATTCCCTTTTATACCTATCCCAGCTGGTTCAATCAGAAGGTATAAGATATGGAGTTGAACATTGGAGGAGAAACAGAGGAAGGTGTATGGGAGCTATATACTGGCAGTTGAATGACTGCTGGCCTGTGGCATCCTGGGCAAGTCTTGACAGCTTCGGCAGATGGAAGGCACTGCATTATGCTGCAAAAAGATTCTATTCACCTGTATTGGCCTCCGCTTGTGAGGAGGGTACCAGTGTATCCCTTTATATTACAAACGATACTCTAAATAAGGTTAATGGAACTATGAAATGGAGACTTATAGATGCGTTAACGGAAAATGTGCTTATGCATAATACGAGGGAAGGTGTTGTGGAGCCCTTAACTGCCGTTGAATTTGAGAAATTGGATTTTTCAAAAGTTCTTGACACTGATGATAAAAAAAGAAACGCTTATCTTGAGTTCAAGCTTACTGAAGGGGATAAAATATTAAGCTCGGGTATTGTTTTGTTTGTCCCTGCAAAGCATTTTAATTTTAAGGACCCTGAATTGGCAGTTAATATAAAGGAAGAACCGGACAGGTTTGTTATTGGTTTGACATCAAAGAAACTCGCAAAATACGTAGAACTTAATCTCAGAATCACTGATGGAGTCTTTAGTGACAACTTCTTTGATATGTCTGGAGGGGAGATAAGGGAAGTGTATTTAAGTAAGGATTCCTTGACAAGAAATATTTCACTTCAGGAACTTAGGCTAGAACTAACGGTACGTAGTCTGTATGACAGCTATGAAAAGGCTTAGGCAAAGAAAAATACAAGGAGGCTTAACATATGTTGACTAAGGAGATATATGCAAAAACTTGTGAAAGAGCTTTGGAATACTTAAATAAAGCAGGTATAGTAGTTACAGAAAAGGAAAAGAGCGAAATGGAAGTTGCGGAGTATGGGCTTAATGATGTTGAAAATATAGGTCTAGAGCTCATTGTATATGTAAACACAGATAGGTGCTGTGCCAAGGAACTTGTTTTATTACCTGGACAGACTTGTCCGGAACATAGACACCCTCCTGTAGAAGGAGAAACAGGTAAGGAAGAAACCTTCAGATGCAGGTATGGCAAGGTATATTTGTATGTACCCGGTGAACCTTCAAAGAATCCAAAAGCAAAAGCACCAAAGGGAAGTGAAGAGTATTTCACAGTATGGCATGAGATTGAGCTTGGTCCCGGAGAGCAATATACCTTGGCTCCAAATAAGCTGCATTGGTTTCAGGCAGGACCTGAAGGGACAGTGGTGTCAGAGTTTTCAACAAAGAGCAGGGATGATTATGATATATACACGGACCCTAGAATAAATCCTGCACAAAATAGAAAAGTTTGAGAGAGGTATTATGTCATGTTTGATGTAACTGCGTTAGGTGAACTATTAATTGATTTTACACCGGCAGGGCTGTCTGGGCAGGGCAATATCTGCTTTGAAAGAAATCCCGGCGGTGCACCTGCCAATGTATTGGCCTGTATTTCAAGGCTTGGGGGAAAGACTGCTTTTATTGGCAAGGTTGGAAAGGATATGTTTGGAGATTATTTAGCTGAAACATTAACAGGGTATGGTATTGATGTTTCAGGGCTCATGTTCTCAAGTGAAGCCAACACCACCCTTGCGTTTGTTCAGTTAAATGAATCTGGAGACCGGTCATTTAGCTTTTACAGGAACCCTGGAGCAGATACGATGCTGGATAAAAATGAGCTTAGTTATGAGCTTATTGGAAATTCAAAGGTGTTTCACTTCGGATCTCTTTCATTGACTGATGAACCGGCCAGAAGTGCTACAATTGAGGCATTGGAATATGCCAGGGAAAAGGGCAGAATTATATCCTATGACCCCAATTTACGTCCTGCACTTTGGAAAAGCATGGAACATGCATTGCAGGAAATACGATTTGGACTCGGATTTTGCAGGTTACTTAAGATATCTGAAGAAGAGCTGGAATTTATTACAGGTATGAGTGATTTACATAATGGTAGCCTTGAGCTTTATAAGGAATATGGGATTGATATAATATTGATAACAAGAGGCGGTAACGGAAGTTTCTATAGGCTTAAGTATGAGACAGGGCAGGTGGATACCTTTACCAGATGCAAAACGGTAGATACAACGGGAGCGGGCGATGCCTTCTTAGGCGGTTTTCTTTTTTCGTTACTTAATGAGCATGGTGGAAAAATCAATAATCTGAATGCAGAAGCACTCCAAAAGATGCTGGTGTTTTCAAATGCTGTAGCTTCTCTTAGTACTACTAAAAAAGGTGCAATACCTTCAATGCCCCAGCTTAATGAGGTTCAGGAACTGATTTCCGGCGGTATATAGATTCATAGATTATTTGCTATATTTTGCTTCCCTTTATTTGTGATTTATATATTAGGTTAACGATAAGTTTAATGAAAATATATATCTTAAAATTCTTCATGTAAATATATTGGAAAAAATAATTATTTGTGTTAATACACACGATAATTACCTATAATGAAACCATTCCTTAGCCAAATAAAAAATCGCTGAAGTCAGCAAATTCATGCTGTTTTCAGTGATTTTTACTTGTATATAATCTATAATTTTTACTTGTATATAAATTAACTTGTTTTTATATCTAAGAGATTGCGGCGTATGTTAAGTAATGCCTTAGAAATAGCTCCATATTCCTAATGACAAAATCCCGACGTTTTACGTGGTCTTGGACGATGAAAATTGTATGTAATTTCTTAGCCATTACTACACCGTAATTTCCCAAGACAACCATCAAGGTTGTAGAATTTCATGCGATTTTGATCCTTCAGAAAGAATATTTTTTACTGACTGTCTGTATACAATTCGTCCTTTGACCATGATCCTGCCGTACTTCTTGCTTTCATTGGATATCTTTCCAAGTATGAATTTTATAGCTGTTTTAGACATTTCTTCGACATCAACTTCAACAGTGGTAAGCTGTGGGTCGGAAATAGTTGAAAACATGTCATTATCAAAACCAACAACGGAAATATCATCCGGAACAGCCTTGCCCATTTCTTTGAGTTTATTTATGACATTTCGGGCTACTTCATCGCAGTTACATACATAAGCACTGGGCATATCCTGGGGAAGTTTGATCTCAATATATCTGCCGTGCTCGTCGCGATCGCTTATAACATGTTTATCGTTAAGTCTAAATTTATGTTCCAAAAGTGATTTATAATAGCCTAAGAAACGGTCCTGAATACTGCTGGTAGCATAGATATTACCTATGAAGCCTATGTTTTTATGACCGTTTTTAATAAGGTAATTTGTCAATTCATAAGCACCATAAAAATTATCCACAGCAATTGAGTCGATTTTTGAATTTTCATCATAAAAGTCAAGAAATACTATAGGAATATCAATGTTTTGCAATGCTTCAATATAAGGTTTGCTAACCTGGCCAAGAATAATGAGTCCGTCAACTTTTCTTTCATAATATAGTTTCGGAAGAAACAGATTTTCTTCATCCTGCTGACTTAGTATCTGCAATATGCCGCAATAACTGTGTTTTTCAAGATGAACAGATATGTGCTTAAAAAAATTCAAGTAAAAGGATTGGTCTCCCATAAAGTGTTCTGCAACAATAACGCCAATGTTATAAGAGCATCCATCCCGCATGGACTTTGCCAGCATATTGTAACGGTAGCCCATTTCATCAGCTAACTTCTTAATTTTGTTTTTAAGTTCAATACTAACGCCGTCTTTATCGTTTAAAGCCTTTGATACAGTTACCGTGCTTATTCCTAGTTTAACGGCGATGTCTTTCATCGTTATGCTTTTCTCCATTAGTATACCGCTTTCCTTAAAGATTCTTACCATTTAGCAAGATTAACGTTAACTTTAGATTAATTGTACATTTATTTCTATACCATGTCAATAGACATATAGCGACATAAGACAATGGTATAAATCTATAGACTTAAAAGATTTATACATAAACCTTTTAACTATTAAAGAAAGCTTTTAAGTGCATTAGCATTTAATATTTTTATTGATGACAGATGGAAGTCTATAATTTCCTCATCCCTCATAAGACACATTTCTCTAGACATAGAGGGCCGGGACACATTCAAAAAGTCTGCAAGCTCGTTTCGGTTCATAGGGAGCATAAAGGTAGCACTACCAGCTTTTTTACTTTCTTCCAGTAAAAATTTACTTAACTTGCCCCTGATGCTTTTTATTGAGAGGTATTCAAGTTTTTTGTTTAGCATTAAAGCTCTCTCGGATATTATGACAAGCATATTCTGTATGAGGGTCCTGTGCCAGGAACACATTTTCTCACATTGACCGATAATTTTTTCCCTTTGAAGAAAAAACACTGTGCAGGGCTCTTGTGCCTGAACATTAGCAGGCCATGCAGAGAGTTTTGAGAAAACAATCATTTCTCCAAACATGTCTCCGGCTTTTAAAATGGCCATCATAATACGATTTCCAGCAGCGTTCTCCATACTAATTGAGGCTTCACCCTCGGCAATAATACCTAGACTATTAAATTTCTCACCGGCTAATGCTATATAATCATTTTTTTTATAACTGACAATCTTAGGGTTTATGCATTTAATCATTGTAAGTAACTCATCTTCATCTATCCCATTAAAAAGAGGTGTCTTTTTTAAGGAGGTTAAATACTGTTCCATAATTATAATCACATTCTTCCTCAAATATATGTTTTATTTTTAATTTAATTATTTATCAATTAATGCATTTTTGGTATCTGGAGATACCGATTATTATTTTCCATTATATTATAATCAGTTTGTAAATACAACACGAGGTTATCCTATATAAAATCGAAAGGAGCAAATCAATTATGAAAAGAAAAATAATTTCTATAAATGAAGATAAATGTAACGGCTGCGGTCTCTGTATAAATGCTTGTCATGAAGGTGCTCTTCAGCTGGTTGACGGTAAAGCCAAGCTTATAACTGATTCATATTGTGATGGTCTTGGTGCTTGTCTTCCGGAGTGCCCTACAGGAGCTATGCAGATAATTGAAAGGGAAGCGGCTGAATTTGATGAGGAATTGGTTAAGTCCCGAATGGAAGAGAAGAACGCGGAGCACAGGAAAGAAGAAGTAAAACCAGCAGCTTTCGGATGTCCCGGAATGCGTGCAAAAACCATAGAAAAGAAGGAACAGCCTGTGAAACAAACAGTGGAAGGACCTCTAGAGTCCCAGCTCAGGCAGTGGCCTTGTCAAATAAAGCTGGTTCCTGTGAATGCACCATATTTTAATAACGCCCATCTTCTTGTGGCAGCTGACTGTACAGCTTATGCCTATGCAAATATACATCAGGAATTTATGAAAAATAAAATTACTATAATTGGATGCCCAAAACTTGACGATATTGATTACGCCGAAAAATTGGGAGAAATTATAAAAAGAAATGAAATAAAGAGTGTAACTGTCTTAAGGATGGAAGTTCCTTGCTGTGGAGGTATAGTAGCAGCAGTAAAGAATGCCCTTATGGAAAGCGGTAAAATGATTCCGTGGAGTGTTCATACAATTACAACAGATGGTGTTGTAATAGATGATTAAGTGGGTATAAATCTTAGCATTGGCAAGTTATTATAAATAAGTTAAGGATTTATTAAAAAGGGAGGAAGTTATTTATGTCAAACATGTTTTGTTTTCAATGTGAACAGACTGCAGGAGGTAAAGGTTGTACAAATGTAGGTGTATGCGGCAAGAAACCGGAGGTAGCCAATAAACAGGATGAACTTACTGGTGCATTAATAGGCCTTGCCAGAGCAACCAATGGAAAATCAGGTGGTAAAGTAGCCGATGAGCTTGTAATGCAAGGACTTTTTACTACAGTAACAAATGTTAGTTTTGATGGTGATAGGGTTGATGAAACAAAAGAATTGATATGGAAAGAAAAGGCTAAGCATGGTGACGCCAAGGATTTTGATGCAGCTTCATTATGGGCTGGTGACACTGATATAGTATCCCTTCGTTCCACACTTTTATTAGGTATGCGTGGTATGGCTGCATACGCATGGCATGCTTATGTGTTGGGTAAACAGGATAAGGACGTTACAGAATGGTTTTATAAGGGTTTGAAAGCTTTAGGAGAGGACCATACTGTAGATGAATGGTTGGGACTCTTGATGGAATTTGGTAATATCAACTTAAAGTGTATGGCACTTTTAGATGATGCCAATACATCTGCCTATGGGCATCCAGTGCCTGCCAAGGTAACTACAAATGTTGAAAAAGGTCCGTTCATAGTGGTTTCAGGCCATGATCTTTTGGATCTCAAGCACCTTTTAGAGCAGACTGAAGGAAAGGGAATTAACATTTATACCCACGGTGAAATGCTTCCTGCCCATGGTTATCCGGAGCTTAAAAAATACTCCCACTTAAAAGGAAACTTTGGTACAGCATGGCAGAACCAGCAGAAAGAATTTGAAGGCATACCGGCACCGATATTATTTACAACAAACTGTCTTATGACGCCAAGACCAAGTTATTCCGACAGGGTTTATACTACTTCAGTAGTGGCATTTCCTGCACTAACACATATTGCTGATGGTCCAAACGGGGTTAAGGACTTTACTCCGATTATAAAGAAGGCACTTGAGCTTGGTGGATGGAGTGAAGACAAGCATTTTACAGGTATTAACGGCGGCTCAACCTTGATGACAGGTTTTGCGAGAAACACTGTACTAGGCGTTGCAGATAAAGTTATCGATGCAGTAAAAGCTGGAGCAATCAAACATTTTTTCCTTGTGGGCGGATGTGACGGTGCAAAACCCGGAAGAAACTATTATACTGAATTTGTGCAGCAGGCTCCAAAGGAGACTGTAATACTTACTCTTGCATGCGGCAAATTCAGATTCAATGATCTTGACATAGGTGAGATCGGCGGTTTGCCAAGAATAATGGATATGGGACAGTGTAACGATGCGTACTCTGCTATCCAGGTAGCAGTGGCCTTGGCAGGTGCTTTCAATTGCTCAGTCAATGAACTTCCTCTTACACTCGTGCTTTCATGGTATGAGCAGAAGGCTGTATGCATATTGCTTACATTGCTGGCATTAGGAATAAAGAATATTTATATCGGGCCATCACTTCCTGCATTCTTATCTTCAAATGTGCTGGGTGTCCTTGTTGAAAAATTTGGCTTAAGGCCAATCAGTACACCGGAAGAAGATTTGAAAGCTATCCTTGGTTAAGGATAAGTTAAAGAATAAGATTAATAGCTTAAAAATTAAAGAGATTAAGAGATATAAAACAGCGAACAAACTTGTAATTTAAAGTTTTTTCGCTGTTTTTTGTTGGAAAATTTAATAAAATAGATGTTGATAATATATAAATGTTTGTATATAATATTTAGTTATTGCTGCAAAAAGTGGTTGTATAATATTTTTTAGGGGGGAGTAGATTATAGCGAAAGTTATATTTGAATCATCACTATAATTAATAAACAGGAGAGCAAAAATAATGGAAGATTTTTTAAGCCTTGCATCGTCTAGAAGAAGCATAAGAAAGTTTAATGATACACAAATTTCAAAAGAAGATATTCAATACTTCATAAATGCCGCCGTAAGTGCTCCAAGCGGCTGTAACAGCCAATGCTGGAGATTTGTAGCTATACAGGACGTAAATATATTAAGGAGAATTGAAGATGCTGTAACTAGAAAAGTGGAAAGCATTCTTAAGATTAAGGGTAATGATTTACCAGATGATTACTTAGCCTCAAAGAAAAAAATGGTAAGCTTTTTTACAAAGGCACCTTTAGTTTTTGCAGTATTTATGACTAAAGCACAATACTACGATCCGATTTTTATTTCGGCACTCAAGGAAAATGGATATGACGATGACGGAATAATGAAGCTTTTTGCTAATTATGACTTGTTATCTGTTGGAGCTGCAGTGCAGAACTTACTTCTTGCTGTACATGAAAAAGGTTACGGTGCTTGTTGGATGAATGAGCCTGCTATATGTGGAGATGAGGTAAATGAAATTTTAGGAGTTTCAAATGAAGAAAGATTTATCAGCATAATACCGGTTGGAATTCCGGCATATACTCCAAGAGGCAAAAAAATGAAGGCTATGGAGGATGTATTTAACTACTTTTAATCAATAAAATCATAACTTTATAGATATACATAAATCGCACGTATACTTATATATTCATCATACTAATATGTAATAATTGTATGACATAATATAAAAGATAATACGTGCGATTTTGTTAATTCTTTATGTCTAGGATTATGGTCTGCTTTGCGTGTTTAATTTAGGATTTAGGTATTATTTACATGTGATAGACCGGATTAAAATCAATTATTCTTTTACTTTTGTCTTATACAAAATACTTGATCGAAGCTTTCGTTATTTGCTTTGCCATGTATAAGATTAATAATTTTAATTTAGATGTAACAAAGGAAGTAAATATTAAGTTGATATTGGTGGTTATTTTAGTAATGGCTGAATACTTTTTTCATAGAAATCAAAGGGTATGTATTTTTTACCCAGATACGCCAAATATTTAGTGGTTGCATTCGTGCCGTTTTTAGTAAGTGTAACTGAGCCGCTGGCTTCATTTACACTGGCAGTTATGCCTGCAACTGCAAAATGCCTTTCTATGTCTGAGTAAAGTACATATTTTGTCTTATCAATATAATATACTCTTAAGCCGTCTTCATCTAATGATCCTCCAGTATTAGCACTTTCAATATAAATTGTTTTGTTTTCAAACTTGATTTCTGCATTGAATAATGCTGAGGCATCTCTTAGATTCAGATATGTACTACCATTAAGGTTTTTTGCAGCAAGCTTTACTTTTTCGCCGTTCATTATTATTGGAAATACGTTGTCCTTTACAGTAATAACACCTGCGGCCACTAGCATTAAGGAAGTGCTGCCTAGAATGAAACCTAAAACCATACCTAATATTATTTTCTTCATAAATTACCTCCTAATAATTTTAGTATAGTTGTTATATTAAAATCATTGGCCCCTAGCATTTGGCAGAGAAAATAACGAAAGCTTCAACCTGGTCAAAATCAACTTCAACCTCCATTTGGTTGAGTAGGAACTAAAAGTTATATAGTGGTCTGATACAAATGAAGAGAGCAATTGATCTTAAAACGTATTTTGCGATAGACAAATGATAAGACTTATTGATTTTAATATTTATGTATATATTATACTAAAGAAATCAGAAATTTTAAATCCTTAATATTTAAAAGAAGCATTAATTTTTTAAAACAGGTTTTGGCTTGGCAACATATTTAGTGCTTTAGTCTTTTTCCACAGTGAGGGCAGTATGAATATTGCTCGTTTTCTTCATTTTCTTTTTCCTCTTTCTCATCTTTTTCCTCTTTACCTGCATGCCGGAATTCATCAATAAATCCTGAACTTATTATACCTGTGGGAAGTGCTATAAAGCCAATACCGACTAATGAAATTACTGCACTTAACAACTTACCCACACTGGTTACGGGGTATACATCACCGTATCCTATTGTTGTCAGAGTAGCTATTGACCACCAGAAAGCTGACAATACATTGGGAAATTTATCCGGTTGAGCATCATGTTCAATTTCATACATCAATGTTGATGATATTATAAGAAACAAAAAAACAATGAAAACAGTAACAAACAACTCATACTTTTTTTTACGGATAACTGCTTTTAACAGTTTAATAGATTCAAGGTGTCTGGTAAGCTTTAATAGCCTTAAAAGTCTCATGAGTCTAAGGACTCTAATTATTCTTGTATCTATTCCAAAGAAAATTCTAGAAGCATAAAAGGGAAGAATTGAAAATAAGTCAATTAGCCCAATGGGAGATAAAATAAACCTTATAATTGAGATGAATTTGTTTTTTGAAGGATACATTATATCAGAAGTCCAAATTCTAAGGATATATTCAATGGTGAATATAATTATTGAACCAGTTTCAAATATTTCAAAATATATGGATGAACCAATAAGCAATTCCAAAATAACTGCAATTGCATTTAAAATGATCAATGTTACTATAAAACCTTCAACTATTGTATGCAAAAGGCCATCCTTTATATCGTCCTCAATGGCTCCTAAAACTGATAGCTTAAATTGTTTCATAAAAATTATATTCCTTATCCTTTTTATAGATACCTAACTATATTAAAAGTGTTAATAATCTTACATTTGGCGGAGCAAATAACGAACGGTTCAACGGGATTTGCGACAGACAAATGTAATAGATTTATAACTTTTAATATATAAAGTATTATATCATCAATTTTAATATTTGTGTGTATTATAGTCTACTATATATAACTATATATAAATACCATATTAACAGTTTGCATCAATAATGGTAGAATTATTATGAGGCATGATTGAAATATTACTTCCCGTTTTGAGCGTGTGTTTACGAGTTAAGTTAACACATGAGCGAAATTATACGGGAAGTTATATTTTCAACATGATTAGCTTTTAGTTTTGGAGGGAAGAATTATGTTTGATATCATTAGAAATATAAAAGGTCCTGATTTTCTAGTTATATATATGATATATTCATTAGCTATAATATTTTTATTTAAAATTCTTAATATAAGTATGAGTAGTGTCAGGCGGGCGACATCGAATGCAAGCCTGGACAGTTACTCAATAGCCATGCTAAAATCAAAAAACTCTATTCGTACTTTGGCAGAAACTATTGTTTTCAAACTCTATGCCGATAAATATCTGGAAATGGATTCAGCTGAGAAAAGCAGGATTTTCCAGAAAACTTCCAAGTCTGTGGATACATTAGATCGGATTGAAAAGGGCGTTGTAGAACATTTCAATACTCCTAAATCATTCTTTTCCTTACTTACTGATAAAAAAGTAAACAAAGAGCTTAAATTGTACGAGGAAGAAATTAGAAGACGGCTTGTTGAAGCAGGCTTAATGAAGTCTAAGGAGCAGCTTAAAAGAGAAAAAACTGTCAGGTCAATTGCATATATTCTTTTGATTTCATTGGGCATAACGAAGCTGACTATGGGACTCACAAACAATAAACCGGTAGGTTTCCTTGTGGTAGAGATAATATTCGTGACAATAATGTTTTTTGTAGTAAATAGGACCTTAAATTTAACACAGGAAGGTAAAGAATACTTAAGAGCAAAAGATGCGGAATATTCATGGATAAGAAACAGTACAAGAAATTCCGGTTTTCCATCAGATATAAATGATGCCGTTATGGGTGCAGCTTTATTTGGTATCGCAAGTATGTATGTATATCCTGAGTTCGGTGCTTTATCAAGATCTATAGGAATTAGCCCAAATAGTTATGCCGGTGATTCAGGTTTTAATTCCTCATTTAATAGTGGAGATAGCAATAACAGCGGTGGTTGCAGCAGTAACAGTGGCTGTAGCAGTAACAGCGGTTGCGGAGGTAGTGGCTGCGGTGGCGGAGGCTGTGGCGGTGGAGGCTGCGGCGGCTGCGGAGGATCTTGATACTATGGAGAGGTGCTCAAATGATAGAAGGCTTACTTTGCAATGGCATATAACTTCAAGATGCAATTTAAGATGCAAGCACTGCTATCAAGATAGTTACCAGAATCCGGAGCTGGACTTAAATAATTTATTGGGTATTGTGACTCAATATTTGGAATTACTATCTGCATTAAACAGGAAAGGTCATATTAATTTTACCGGAGGTGAACCTTTTTTACGGGAAGACTTTTTTGACCTGCTGGTCGAATGTAAAAAGTATTCTTCCTTATTCAGCTTTGGAATTTTAACAAATGGAACTTTTCTTAATAAAGAAGTAGTTGAAGAATTAAGAATTCTTCAGCCGGATTTTATCCAGGTGAGCATTGAAGGGGATGAGAAAACACATGATGCTATAAGGGGGAGTGGAAACCTGAAGATGGTTTTAAACGCACTTAAGCTTCTATCAGAATGTGGCATAAAAACTCTTGTTTCATTCACAGCACATAGGGACAATTATAAAAGCTTCCCTAAAGTTGTTGAGCTATGCCGTAAATATAAGGTGTTTAAGGTGTGGATCGATCGTATTGTGCCTTTTGGGAGCGGTGAAGCCCTAAAGCAACAGGTTTTAAGCCCAGAAGAGGTCTGGAAATTTTTTGTTATGATGGACAAGATAAGAAGGCAAAAAACTTTTCCATGGAGACAAAACACAATAGTGGAAATGAGGCGATCTCTGCAGTTCTTAGCTGCAGGAAATGAACCTTACAGGTGCAGTGCAGGGGAGTCTCTTATTACATTACTGGAAGATGGTATCGTTTTGCCATGCAGAAGGCTGCCTATAGAATGCGGGAATATAAAAGAGAGTACCCTCCTTCAGATTTATAATGAGAACAAGACCATGAAAGGCTTAAGGGAACAAAGAAAGCCTCCTGCCGGCTGTGAGAGATGCTCATATTATTTCTTGTGTGACGGTGGGGCAAAATGTATTTCTTACGCAATGACAGGTGACCCTTTTAGCCGTGATCCGGGGTGTCCTATTAAATGGTAAATGCTTTGCCTATAAAGGTTTTAAGCTTATTGATATTATCTCAGGTCTATTGAATATCCTTACAGGGATAGCGCTATTCCCAAGGCCTCTGCTTACTACAAGATTAACTCCGTTTTCAGTGTACTTGCCTTTATAATACTTCGGAAAGAAACCCTGACCTGGTGCGTATAAGCCGCCGGCAAAAGGTATAATAAACTGACCGCCGTGTGCATGACCTGATAGAACAAGATCAATTTTGCGATACTTAAAGATATGAGAGAAATTTTCAGGGTAATGGGACAGGAGAATTTTAAAGGAGTTGGTTTTCTCAAGCTTATTAAGGCTTTCATCCATTGCACTGTTGCTAAATGCCGCCTCATCCAAACCTAAAATAGCAATTTTTGTGTCCTTTATATTAATGCTTTCCATTTCACATCTTAAAACTTTAACTCCTTCGTTTTTTAATGCTGCAAATAAATGTTCCGATTGCCCTGACCTGTGCTCATGATTACCTGGCACATAATAAACCGGGCGGAATTTATTTAGTTCACTTAGAAAAGATACGCTTTCGTTAATATTTTTTCCGTTTCTATCAATTAAATCGCCTGTAAAAACTATGATGTCAGGATTGTAACCCTTCACCTTACTTGTTAGTTTATGGTTATTGCTCCCAAACTCTTTGCCGTGCAAATCAGAAAGATGTACTATTTTTATTTCATTTTGCATATTAGGCGAATGTATCTCAATGTTGGTAAGCTGTATCAAATTATTTTGAATATTGAAATAAATTGAGCTTATAACCAATAAAACCAACAATGTTATACATAACTTTTTTCTTTTTATTTTCATAGAATTTTACCTCTTAATTTAACGTGAGTTCGATATAACAAGTGCCATAATTAACCATATCTGTAGATTATAATTAAGTAAGACTTTAGTATTTTGAATTCTAAAGCCTTTTTTTATTATGAAAAGCAGCCTTAAAGTGTGGC
>JAEYYB010000073.1 GCA_023430975.1 Bacillota bacterium
ACGTGCTTTTCATATATTTTAGGCCAATTTTCTTTCACCTTTTAAGTGAAGTATTTATAGTCTTTTATATATCAGTTTTTCAAGGTGCATAGTCCGCTTTTAAATAATAACGCAGTTTTTCGGTATATAAATATTATATCGTATATAAATGATATATTATAAATAGAAATTATACTACAGGAGAATTGATATGGAAACACAGGTGCCAAAAACAGAGCTTGAAATAAGGATGAAACAATTTAGAGAAAGAATGGACAAAGATAAGCCCGAATGGAAAATAGCAGTTATCTTCAGCAAGATAAATCAGTATTACTTTACCGGGACTATGCAGGAAGGAATACTCATAATACCAAGGGATGGTGAGGCAGTATACTGGATAAGAAAAAGCTTTGAACGGGCAAGGATAGAGTCAGCATTTCCAGAATTAAGACAGATGGGGAGTTTCAAAGATGCTGCCAGAGCATATGAAAAATTGCCTGATACTGTATATATCGAAACAGAAATTCTTCCGTTGGCGTATTATCAAAGGTTTCAAAAGTACTTTCCATTTAAGGAGTTTAAATCCCTTGATTTGCAGGTTATGGCTGTGAGAGCGGTAAAAAGCCGGTATGAGTTGTCGTTAATGGAAAAAGCAGGACATATACATAGAAGGGTTCTTGAGGAAAGAGTCCCGCAGCTTTTAAAGGAGGGCATGAGTGAAGCAGATCTGGCAGTTCAGCTATATTCTGTTCTGATTGAAGAAGGTCATCATGGCGTATCACGCTTTGGCATGTTTGATACTGATGTTGGTTTAGGGCATATTTGCTTTGGTGAAAGTTCATTGTACCCTACATATTTTAACGGTCCTGGCGGACACATGGGTTTGGGTCCTGCTACACCGCTTTTGGGGAGTAGGGATAGAAAACTTAATAATGGAGATCTTGTATTTATTGATATAGGGTGTGGTACTGAAGGCTATCATACCGATATGACCATGACTTATATGTTTGGAAAAAAGCTTTCTGATAAAGCCATTGCAGAGCATGAAAAGTGTGTGAATATACAAAATGAAATTGCCGGTATGCTAAAGCCTGGAGAAGTGCCTGCAAATATTTATAGAACTATAATGAGCGAATTAAGCCCGGAATCTCTTATTAACTTTATGGGCTACGGAGAAAGAAGGGTTAAATTTCTCGGACATGGAGTAGGCTTACAGATAGATGAGCTTCCTGTTATTGCAGAAGGCTTCAATGAACCTATAAGGGAGAATATGGTATTTGCACTTGAACCGAAGAAGGGGATTGAGAAGGTTGGAATGGTTGGTATAGAAAACACATTTATTGTTACAAAAGAAGGTGGAAGATGTATTACAGGCAATAGCCCCGGATTAATATTTGTAGACTGAATAAAGGTATGATTGAAATATTACTTACCGGAAGTTATATTTTAAACATGCTAAAAGTGTTATCAACAGCTAAAGACAAATAGGACCTTGGGGACTATGTCCTCAAGATCCTATTTGCAGGATAGCGTTAAAGAAGCACTAAATTTATCTTAAAGCCTCAAATGAAAGACATTTGAGAGTTTAAGCGAAATATAATATTAATGTCTGGAAAAATGCGGTGTCTATTACACTGCATTTTCACACGACAACAATAAAATTGCTAAATCACTTCGTGATTTTTATTTGCAGAATGTAAACTTCTTGTGATTTTTTCAGTCAACACTGCATGACAAATACTTTGGATTTATCAGCAATTCATAATATCATAAGTGAAAATATAAATCAATTACCATAAAGGTGAATAAGGGTGAATACTATGATAAAAAAGCGTTTCTGTTTATTTTTATCCATTTTTATAGTACTTTTTATACTATATGACAATACATTGTATACAAGAAATGGTAACTCCAGCAAAACTGTACCTGTTGCGACAATGCCTGGTATATCAGCAGCTAATACACAAATAAGAATAATACCAACAACAAATACACCAATAGCAAGGACACCAATAACAAATACATCAACAACAAAGATACCGATAACAAATGCACCAACAACAAATACACCAGCAACAAAAGCACCAACAACAATTACAGCAACAAATACAACAATAGCAAATACAAATACGCCCATAGCAAATACAACAATAACCAATACGCCCCAACCAAAGACATCGATAACCATATCGAAAACGCCCAAACCTGGTTCCGAGGTAAAGATTAAAGAGGTCAAAGGGCTTGTAGAGTTATTGAAGCTGGACAATTCATTTGTAATTGATATAAAATATGCCACTAAAGATAATTTTACCAAGAAGGTAATATACCCATCAGCCAAATGTATCATTAATAAAGATACTGCCACAAAGCTTATAATGGCAAATAACGAGTTTAAAAAACTTGGATATACTATTAAAATTTTTGATGCATACAGGCCTCATTCGGCACAGAAGATATTGTGGGATGCAGCCTCAGATAAATCATATGTTGCTGACCCTAAAAAGGGGTCCAACCACAACAGAGGTGCTGCAGTTGATTTGACTCTTGTGGACAAATCAGGAAAAGAGCTGCCCATGCCATCAAATTATGATGAATTTACAAAAAGAGCAAGACTTGACTACAATGACTGTTCTAAGGAAAAAATTAATAACAGGGAACTGTTGGGAAAAATTATGGTTAAATGTGGTTTTAAAAGAATAAGGAACGAGTGGTGGCACTTTGATGATTCAAATGCACAAAAATTTCCGGTTCTAGATATTCCATTTGATAATTTCTAATTACGATAACCATTACTATTTTTACATTTTGTCAATAAAGAGTGTAAAAAATATACCTATTTACAGTTAATTGAATATAAATTGGAATAAAAAGTATATTAATATAATAATTGTATTGACATGTATAAAATGTTATTTTAAAATATGTATGTATTAAATGCTTGTATTTAATGTAAAAGTAAAGTGTTTAAAGGCTTATAATACTTGATTAAAAGGAATGGTATTACATGGCAATACTACTTGGTCATGATCAAAAAATAACTTACGCTATAAATTTCGCTCCTGTGTTGGCTTAACTCGTCATCACCTAAGATGCATGGCGAGCAGTTTAGCGAAACTAAACGACCTGCTGTGTAGAAAGCCTAAGTAATTTTTTATCATACCTTATTAAATAGCATTCCTTTATATAATTTTAATATTTAATTTATTATGGGGGTGACTATGGTTGAACAATTAGAAGACTTAAGAAGCAAGCTTCATGAAGTAATGGAGTCAGGAAGTACAGAAGATATTTTAAGGGTTAGTCAGGAATTAGACATTTTGATTATGATCTATACTCAAAAGACTATGGAAAACAGGTTATCAGATTAATTATCCATTAGTAAAACACTTTAGACTTGGTCTTCAGTTGATGTTTGGTCCCAAGAGCAGGGCATTAACAACTGGTTATTTTAGGTTTAAAGTGTTTTATTTTTAAATAAAATACATTATTAATATTGACAAAAAATTGGCAATTCCATAAAATAGTCATGTAAGTTATGACTAAATACTATAATTCATTGGAGAGAGGTTAATATGGATATTGAACTAGAATTGGTTAAACTGTGTAACGAGTTTCTTGTCTATGTCAATGAACTTCATAAGGATGACAGCATTGATACTGAAATGTTAAGCAAAATGAGTAGAAACAAAATGCAGTTTTTACAATCTCGTAAGGACAAATTAAGATCGTTTCCGAATGTTATTATAGCAAAATCACTGTAGCCTGTTTTCAGTAGGCTTTAAAACTTCTAAAAACTAGCTTCAATCATATCTTCAATTACTTTCAAAAGTATAGCTGAACTTACTCTGATACATAAGAACTGCATAAACAGTAGTATATATTTTGCAATATGTGTTTAACTTTTAATACAAATATTGCAAAATATATGCATTGATTCATATGTTGTGAGTCAAGGGTTTACCTTTTGCTTTCTCCCAAGCAAAAAAGCTGCAATCTGTATATAGAGGCTGCAGCTTTCATTAGTCAATATTTAACAATATCTAATTACGGGTAATATTTGACAATTAACCTTTCGTGGGCTTATTGACTTTTGGTTTTTTCTTTGATCTTGATTTTTCTATATTGATTTTCTTACCCTTCATTTTATAGTTCTTCATAGATTCAAGAACCTCGGAAGCATACTCTCTAGGGACTTCAACAAAAGTATAGTTATCGAATATTTCAATAGCTCCTATAAGCTTGCCGGGAAGGCTTGTTGAAGAAGCTATACCCTCTACAATATTCCTTGGTTGGATATTGTTGGCCCTTCCTATATTGATAAAAAGCCTTACCATTTCGCCGTCCAATGAAGGAGAATCTTCATCAATTTCCTTGATAGGAAGTATCTGCTTGCCTGTTTGTGCTGCATAAAGTTTTAACAATGCCGCTGCAACATCATGGGATGTGATATAATTCTCCTCGGTGTTCTGGTCGTTTAATGTGTTCACTATTTTTTCAACATAGCCTATATATTTATCGTATTGACCGTCAAGTATGGCTTTTTTAATTGACTCAACCATGCTGTTCATCTTGTTCTCTTCAACATCCGAGTAAGTCGGAGGCTTCATAAGGGTTATAGATGATTTTGTATATCTTTGGATATCGCGAAGTTTATATATTTCACGGCCTGTAACAAATGTAAAGGCTTTTCCCGATCTACCTGCACGGCCTGTTCTTCCTATTCTGTGAACATAGTACTCTTCATCATTTGGAATGTCATAGTTGAAAACTGCATCCACATCATCAACATCAATACCGCGGGCAGCAACATCGGTGGCGATACAGATGTCAAACTTGCCTTTTCTGAACCTGTTCATTACTTTATCCCGCTGTTCCTGACGCATATCACCATGAAGAGCTTCAGCGGAATAACCCCTGGACTGCAAGTTTATAGAAAGCTCATCCACTCTTTTTTTAGTGTTGCAGAACACAAGGGACAGCTTTATGCTGTTTGTATCTATAAGTCTTGAAAGGACTTCCAGTTTGGCACCCTCACTGACTTCCAGATAATATTGCTCAATACTTGGAACAGTAAGCTCCTTGTGTGCGACCTTAATATGAATGGGATTTTTCTGATATTTTGTAGTGAGATCTAAAATTTCCTTTGGCATTGTAGCAGAAAACAAAATAGTTTGTTTTTCACCAGGAACTTTTTCCAAAATAACATCTATATCCTCTCTAAAGCCCATGTTGAGCATTTCATCAGCTTCATCAAGAATAACCATCTTTAAATTGGAAAGCTTTAAGGTATGCCTTCTCATATGGTCCATAACACGGCCGGGAGTTCCTATGATTATCTGGGGACGTTTTTTTAAGGCCATTATCTGACGCTCTATTGGCTGACCTCCGTATATAGGAAGTATCTTAACCTTGTTTTTGTACTTTGATACGTTTTTTAGTTCCTCTGCCGATTGTATTGCCAATTCTCTAGTAGGGCAGAGTACAAGTACCTGAATGCTTTCCAGATCGGAATCGAGCATTTCTATGGCAGGTATACCGAAGGCACAAGTTTTACCGGTACCGGTCTGGGCTTGCCCTATGACATCTTTCCCTTCCATTATGTGAGGTATGGATTTTGATTGGATTGAGGTTGCTTCCTCAAACCCCATTTCTGCTATAGCTTTCTGTACCTCTTCAGAAAGATTTAAATCTTTAAAAATTAAATTTTCCACGTGTTTCTCCTTCTATTTATCATGATTTCAGTTTTTTGTAATATTATTTAAATAATTATATAATGATTTTCTTTTTTCAGTAAACTCGTTTTTCCATGTCTTATGATCCTGAGTTAAAGTATCCAATTCAGTAGTTAGCTTATTAAAGGCTTCTACATCTTTTTGGTCATAAAAAAGTACATCATTACCTTCTATAATATAATGCCCGTCAATTCTTTGAAAAAGCTCAACAAATTGCAAAGATAACTCACAAACCTGGTTTATATTATCTATTTGGGCGTCTGTGTATTCTCTTTCCGATTGTGCACACTTTTTTAGTTTTTCCAAATTGCCTGATTCATAATTGCGTAAAAAAATTATTTGCTTAGATGCAGTATCTAAGTATGTAAAAAATTCTTCATGCACATTAATTAATTTATCTGTTTTAGCTTTAAATGAAGTGAAGTCTTTTTTCGCCTTTGAAAGAAGTTTTTTATGGGCTAAAATGAAAAGGATGCTTAAAACCAACAATCCGTTTGCTCGCATATTGATGGATTTAGACCTTAATATTATAAAAAGTGGAATTAAAAAAATAATACTTGTACCAATGAGTTTTGTAGCTGTATGGGCTATACCTTCCGGTACAAAAGGAATAGCATTGCCTGCGATGTAGATAAACTCCCCACATAGTAACATTAAAAATCCTATTGAAAAGAAAACTATTGACATTACAAAAGTAACAGTCCTTTTACTGCTATTATTCTGTTGTTGCATAGGATTATAATCAATCATGTTATACCCATAATTATTTTCCAATATGAAATCAGCCTCCTAATGTGTGGAAAAGTCTATGACATTTCAATACAAATAATAATTATATCATAAAATGTTAACATTAAACACGATTTGTGAAATAATATTTTTAATATATCGTCTGCATTTGCATTAATAAAATGAATTTTTCGCAGCATATGAATCAAGGAAAATGTTTTGCAATAATTAAAAGTACATAGAAAAACTAGGTATGATGATATGGATGAAGATTACTTTAAAGGGTGAGCAAGAATTCACATTTAAACATATTTGATTTTTTTTAGTAAATAGAACACAAAAAAATAT
>JAEYYB010000143.1 GCA_023430975.1 Bacillota bacterium
TTACAACACCGTACAACAAAATATTTTTAAGAATTTGACAGATTTTTTGCATAAAAAAAGCCCATCTTACATGGGTTTTCAGACTTTTTGATTTTTAACTTTCAGCTACTAACTGTCAAACTCCCGGTATGATTAGATAGCATTTTGTTGAGTGGAGAGTGAATAAATATGCTTATGGTTTTCTTCAATATTGATTCAACAAGACAAGTATTTGATTGAAAATGTAGCCTTACAGTATGTAAGTGTTTTCTTTTGATTTGTTAATAGAATACCATTGTACTAAAAATACTTATATGGTAATATAATAAAGTGGATTTTGGAAATATAAAAGTAAAAACTGATAATGTCCCGGTAGTCTAATGGATAAGATGGTGGATTCCGGTTCCACTGATATGGGTTCGATTCCTATCCGGGGCGTCATATAAAAACACCAGTGTTCATTCGGATACTGGTATTTTTATTTTTTTACAAACTTGAAAACCAGCTATAGCTGCAAGTTCAGAAGCTCCACAACAGAAATGGGACTCTGACTAATTAATTATGAAAAAGCATAATCTTTTTTGTGTTTTTTCCCTATGTCCAAGATAAACACACTTACTCCCAACAAAGAGGAACTAACACTTATGCTACAGACTATTAGGCATATCGAACTTCTGGAGGTTTTTGTATAGTTTATTGATAATTACCACTTAAATAATTTATAATGTAATTATGTTCTATAAATTTGCCTGATGGCTATAACATAAATTCATAGAATCAATGTCCTGTGATATTACCCCAGTATATAATTCAGCAAGTGCTTTGGGGAAATTTTTGCAACAGTGAGGTTTAAATGAAAATTTCATTTGATTTAGATGATACTTTAATATTGACTAATAAGGATGCAATATATGAGAATCCAGTTAAGTGCATTAGAGCTTTATTATATAAAGAGAAATTACGAAAAGGAATAATAGTTTTATGTGAAGAGTTAAAGTATTTAGGATTTGAAATTTGTGTTTACACAACATCAGAAAGAAGTGTTGGTTATATAAAGAATTTATTTGGTATTTACGGTATAAAGCTGAGTAATGTTATAAATCAAAAGGTTCATAAAAAAATTGTGCAGGGAACAAGAAAAGAAGTAATGCCATCAAAGGTACCATCAAAATTTGGGATCAACTTACATATTGATGATGATATCTCTGTTAAACAAAATGGAACGCAGTTTGGTTTCAATGTATTAATAATATCAAGAGATGATAATGATTGGTGTCTCAAAGTATTGAATGAAGCAAAAAGAATCAAGAAGATTAAAGAATTATTGTAGATTAGATTAGCTATTATGGAGATTTCTATGGAATAAAAGGCGAAGACAGAGATTTGTATAAATATGAATTAAATGAATGATAAATATAGCCAAAGAAGTCATTCTGTTTTTTACAGGAAAGGTTTATTTTAAAGGAGCTTGTATGGAAAATATTGATTCAGAAATTCAGAAATTTTATAACGATATTGCACAGCAGTTTGCGGATGAATGGTATGCTAATGAAGATTTGTTACCTGTTTTGAAACGATTTATAGATTTATTAAATCCAAACCCTAGAGTGCTAGACTTGGGGTGTGGTGCTGGTTACGAAAGCATGCGTTTGTATAAATTGGGAGCAAGAGTTACGGGTGTCGATTTCTCAGATGAACCTATTAGAATAGCCAGAGAGAGGAATCCTCAATGCCAATTTGAAGTAGCAGACTTTAGGAAAATAGACCAATCATTTGGCGTTTTTGATGGAATTGTTGCGATATCATCTATTATACATATTCGGGATGAAGAATTAGACTCGGTTTTTAGTAATATGAAAAAAGTCATTAGACCTGAAGGATTTGTTATGATCGTTGTGGTAGAAGGGCTGGGGATATGTGAAGAGCGTAGTAAAATCGAAAGAGAGGGAGTTCAGTATAACAGGCCTTTCTATTTACATAGTAAAATGAGATTGAATGAAGTTGCAGTTAATACAGGTTTTGAGCATTTTGACGATATGCAGCTAAGCGACGAACTGGCTTCATTTGGATGGAAGTGCTTATTATATAGAGCTAAATAATGTCAGAAAGGCTCATGGGAGTATGGATATTTCTGAACAGATGATAATAGAGGCTAAAAAGAGACATCCATCAGAAAATATAAAGTACATATAGAATCCATTTGGAAATGGTTTGATTTCAAATAAATGTTCCTTTTCGCTAAATGCTTAATGTCATGGGAGAAAGTGTCGATATAAGTAATTTGTTTAAAGTGCATTCTACATTTCCAGGGAAATATCTACAAAATTCTTCAATCTATATGAAAAGTTAATAATCTTTTGCATTTGTCTATCGCAAATCCCGTAAAAGCGTTCGTTATTTGCTCTGACAAATGTAAGATTATTAACACTTTTCATCTAATAAGTAATCATAGCAGGATGAATGATAAATTAAATTATTTTGGAGGGGTTATGAAAAGGTCAATAATTTTGGTTTTGATTGTAATTTGTACTATAATCCAATGTTCTTGCAGTTCGAATGAACAGAGTGAAAGGGTTAGCTCAGAAAAGTTGACTCAAACTAATATAGCAGCGACAATTGATGAAAAAATTGTAGAGGGAAAAAATGTTTTGTATTGTTCTTCTTTCCAAATGGCCTGGGATAGATTAAAACAAGATATACTGAAGGGAGCTGTTGAGCTTGACAATCAGCCTTTGATTGCAAATTCTCTTAATTCAAATTCCTTTGATAGAAAAAATATAGGAGAAAAGAATTACGTTGCAGAAGCGGGATTTGTTAAAGATGGAGTTATAAATAAAATAAATCAAGGACTTAAAGAAAAGTTTAATACTTCTAGAGAATTTAATGATATTGAAGATGATCCTAAAGCTGTTTTAGCATATGCATACCTTTATAAAAAAATAATTTTTGATAAGGATTTTGAGGATACATATCTGACATTCAATTCAAAAAATAGTACCCAGAATGTAAAATCCTTTGGAATTAAGAATACATCCACTTATAAGTACCGTAAAGATATAAAAAATCAGGTTGAAATAATAGATTATTTGAGTGACGATGACTTTATCATTTCAATAAAAAGCAAATCAGATGATTATATATATATTGCTAAAGTTAAGCCGAAAGAAAAGTTATCCGATACAATGCAAGATGTTCGAAAAAGAATAAAAACAGGCAAGAGAGAGGCTTTTCGGCTTGGTGATTATTTAAGTATACCGGATATTAATTTTAATATTGAACATTCATATAATCAACTTTTAAATAAATATTTAAAAAATGGTGGGTTTAGGGATTACTACATTAGAGAAGCTAAACAGGATATTATGTTTAAGCTCAGTAAAAGTGGTGCTTTGCTTAAGTCGGGAGCTGCTGTAGAAATGGCCAAATCTTCATCATATGTTGAAAATCCAAAAACACTTATTTTCGATAAACCATTTCTTATTATCCTTGGTGAAAAGCAAGATAAAGAACCTTACTTTGCAATGTGGGTTGAAAATACAGATGCGATGGAGTTAAAGGAATAGTAAATTAATTGAATTTGAGGTTATTTAGGTATGAATAATAATGTTGAGATATGTCCATCATGTGGGGAACATATTACTGTTAATTCTGGATATACAGTATGGTGTGATAAATGTGAATGGAATATTGATCCAAAATCTGGTGATAAGAAGATAAGTTTTTTCAATAAGCTTGAAAACTATATTGGACAGAAACACTCTAAGGCTCTACTTGAAATAGTAGTGAAGAATGTAGGTATTATGCCTAAAATGTCAATTGCACGAATGTTTTGTTTTGTATTTGCGACAATAGTTCAATTTATTGCTGTATTCCTACTATATTTAGCTTATTCTACAGCTTTCAAGATACCCCCTGCATTTACATTAGTTCTTATTGTTCTTGGATGTTTAAGTTTACCGAGGCTATATAGAGTAAAACGTAAACCAGTAATAAGGTCTGATTATCCTAAATTATTTAAACTGGTGGATGATATAGCAGATTCATTAGGCAGTGAAAAGGTTGATGAAATAGTAATCGATGGTTCATTTAATGCATCATTTGCTAGAACTTTTTTGAAACGTGGTTTTAGAAGGAAGAGAGTGCTGATATTAGGATTGCCTTTATTTTTCATTCTAAGTCCACAGGAGAGGGTGGCATTGATTTCTCATGAAATAGCTCACAATGTTAATAAGGATTCTGCTAGAGCTTTTTGGCTTGGGACTGCACTGAATACATTAAGAAGATGGTATGAGCTTATGACGCCTGCTGATGATGAGTATGGTACCTCTAAAATAGCCAAATTTTTTCTTTTTATTCCAAGGACTATTGTTTTCTTATTGAAACTAATATTTGAGACATTGCTGTGGAGAGATTCACAAATTGCAGAGTATTATGCCGATCGGCTTGCAGCAGAAATAAGTGGCTCTAAATATCAAATATCTTTACTTGAGAAATTGCACTTTGGAGAATTGTATGTTTCAACAATAAAAAAGTTGATAAAATATAATTACACATCAAATTTTTTCAAAGAGTTTGTAAATCGAATTAATCAAATGCCACAGAAAGAGATCGACAGATTAGGAAGATTGGAGAAATCCAAACTGTCAAGGGTAGATGCAACACATCCTCCAACTGTTTACAGAATAGAGTATATAAAATTGCTAAGCTATGAGATGTCCAAATATCAATTAAGCGAAGATGAGTGTAGCGATATAGATAAAGAACTTAAAAAAGAATATGACAGAGTGAATAAAGATATAGTTGAGTTTTATAAAAAGTGGGCATAGGATTAAATGAACTAAAATAAGCAAACAGTAAAAAAAGTCAGTACAAATCATAATGTAAGAGAATATTTTGCATGTTTTTTGCAAGAACTTTTTGTACATTATTGCAAAATATTTTTGTACATTATTGCAAGTACAAAATGTACATTATTGCAAATCACAATTTCAGGCTATAATTTTACATTTAAACATCACATGGAA
>JAEYYB010000153.1 GCA_023430975.1 Bacillota bacterium
TACATTTATTAAAATATCATTATAAATTTAGCAATATCATTTATGAGTCAATTTAATAAATAAGCTGCGAATTACCAAATTTGCACAAATTGTGTTTTATGAAAAGGAGACTTGATATGAAGAAGTCTGAGGCTTTGCAACATTTTAATGACAATTATGTTATGAAAATCAGAGATAAAAAACTAAATGAATTAAAACTCTATTATGAAACAAATAAAGACACTCTGGCAAAGGAAATGACGGAAGCATTTAGAAAAATATGTAATAAAGTGAGAAAATTACAACTTGATGGCAGCAAAAACAAAATAGCCCATATAGAGTTTTCTTTGTTGAGGATAAGAATATTGAAAAAAAGATACAGTTACCTTATTGATGCCTTTAGCGGCTTATATTACCTTGATAAAACAGATTGCACATCAGAATATGATGTTACCTGGGCTTTTAAATATCTGGAGGAGTTTCTTGAGGAGCTGGAACAAAGCAGGAAGCTTTATATGAATAAAATACTAAGGCCTGATCTTGAGAGGATCATGTTAAATGAAATATCCCATTACAATGAGTATATTGTGAAGCTGGCAAGACATGCATTACCTCATGCTGTTAAACTAGATGAATATAATGATTTGGACAGAAAACAAGTGGTTAATATATATGTTGGAGATTATAGAGCATCTAATGCTTTAGTATATAAAGAAGATAACAGGATCAAAAACTCTGGGGATATTAAATCATGGCTTGAAGGAAAGTATGAGAACGCATATGAAAGCGAAATTTTAAAAGAACTTGACCTATCGTGCGGAGACTATGGAGGCATAGATCTAAGTCACTGTAATTTTAGCGGAAGCAATCTTTCAGAAAGCAATTTAAAGAATTCGATATTGGTAGGTGCAATTTTTAATAACACAAACCTTGAAGGTGTTAAATTCGAAAACACCAATCTCAGTTATAGCGATATGAGAGGAGCTATACTAAAAAATGTTGATTTTACAAGGGCAAATTTAAAAGAAGCTATCTTTTTTAGTAATGATATACAATCATTAACTCTTGATGATGAACAGAAAAAAAATATAATTCTCGTTTAAAAAGAAATACTTTCTATATTAAAAGTGATAAATCTATTACATTTGTCTGTCGCAAATCCCATTGAACCGTTCGTTATTTGCTCCGCCAAATGTAAGATTATTAACACTTTTAATATAGTAATTGCCTTAAGTGACATGTAGAATAACCTATTGATATAAATATAGGTTATTCTACATGCAGGCTTTCTTAAACTTCTTTTTGTTTATTAATATTTTCTTGGCAATTCTAATCAAATCAAAGTTCAAGTATATAATTATTTAATAATAATATCTACAGCAATAATATGTATTATAGGCTTTGGGATGGTTACTGGAGGAATTACCGAAATGACACCAGTTAACTGGAATATAGTCACATTTCAATAAATGCAAAAATGCAAGAAATTGGCATATCGCTTTGTTTGTAGTTTGTATATTGATATTACTTTCCTTCGTATATAATTTCATAGGTTGTAAGAAATGACAATCATAATTATTCTATTACGTCCTTCAATTTCGTCCGTCTGATATATATCTCTCCATTTTCAAACAATTTTAACGATTATGCCAATTTGCTCTGCCTGCGGTAGCTCATCTGTAACCTTATAAGTTTATAGATACATATGCTGCCAGATCAGCATACCTATTGGAAAAGCCCCACTCATTATCATACCAGGCAACAACTTTTACCATATTTTCCTCAAGCACCATGGTTGATAATGCATCTACAATAGAAGACGCTGAATCGCCAATATAATCTGTAGAAACCAGAGGCTCTTCCGAGTAATTCAGAATACCCCTCATTTTGCCGTTGGCAAAGGCCTTTAATACTGCATTAACTTCATCCTTTGTAACAGGTTTTTCGGTTTCAACCACCAGGTCAACCACCGATACATCTGGTGTCGGTACTCTAAAGGAAAATCCATTCATTTTGCCTGCCAGTTCCGGTATAACAAGTCCGATTGCTTTCGCAGCTCCTGTCTTAGTCGGTATAATAGACATCGAAGCAGCCCGTGCCCGTCTCAAATCATTGTGGGGTAAATCCAGAATCCTCTGATCATTTGTATATGAATGTACGGTAGTCATAAAACCCTTTTTAATCCCAAAACTGTCATTCAACACCTTTGCCACAGGAGCCAGAGCATTCGTTGTGCAAGATCCATTAGAAATAATGTGCTGTCTGGATGGTTCATATTTTTCTTCATTTACGCCCAATACTATCGTAATATCCTCATCAACTGCTGGTGCTGATATTAGAACCTTTTTAGCTCCTCCCCCGGTAATGTGAAGCTCTGCCTTTTCTCTTTTCGTGAATAATCCTGTAGCTTCAAGTACGACCTCAACTCCTTGCTCTTTCCAAGCAATGTTGGCTGGGTCCCTTTCAGCCAGAATTTTAATTTCCCTTCCATTAACCACTAGCATGTTCTCTTTGACTTCAATAGTTCCATTGAATTTTCCAAACACCGAATCATACTTTAGGAGATGAGCAAGTGTTTTTGCATCTGTCAAATCATTGATTGCTACAACTTCAAGCTCCCTCGGATACTTCTCCAATAATACCTTGAATGTGTTTCTTCCTATTCTGCCAAAACCGTTAATTCCAATTTTTGTACTCATCAAAATCCCTCCATTTCATTTTTTACAAAAATGCTTGTTATTCATTACAATTTAAGTATAATAGAAAATATAATATAAATAAAATGCATATTATTTATATCAGATATAAAGGTAGGTTATATGTATGAATCTGGAGTTATATAAATCATTCTATTACATCGCACAGCACGGAAGTATATCAAAAGCCGCTAATCACTTGTATATAACCCAGCCAGCCGTAAGCAGATCAATAAGGCAGCTGGAGGATGAACTGGGATGCGATCTGTTTGTAAGAACCCCAAAAGGAGTCAGGCTAACACCCGAGGGTGAAATTCTTTATCAATATATTGATCAGGCTTTCAATTTTATATCAACTGCCGAAAGTAAAATTAATTCTGTTAAAAACCTGCTTGACGGAGAAGTAAGAATAGGTGTGAGTGATACCTTATGTAAAAATTACCTGATTCCATACCTCAAGTTATTCAACACGCTTCATCCTAAAATTAAAATACATGTAATATGTCCGACAACACCAGGCATAATCAGCCTCCTTAAGGCTGGTATGATAGACTTTGGATTAATAAACATGCCTTATCGGGACGATCAGCTTCTCTTTAAGAAAATTATGACTATTCAGGATTGTTTTGTTGTGGGTGAGAAATACAGGTATCTTACAAATAAAAGAATACACTTAAGCGAAATCGTCAAGTTGCCCCTACTTTTACTTGAAAGAAACAGCAACTCCAGAATATATATAGATCAATATTTCAAGGACAATTCTGTTTCAGTTGAACCGGATTTTGAACTTGGCAATATCGACCTGCTCATTCAATTTGCAAAATATGATTTTGGGGTAGCATGTGTTATTAAAAATTTTATTGAGGATGAATTGGACAAAGGCAGGATTTATGAGGTAAAGCCAATCGAAGTGATCCCTCCCCGGTCCATCGGAGCAGCATGGTTGAAAGATGTTCCATTATCAATAGCAGCTAATGAATTAATTGCACAATTGGACGATGGTGAAAATCCTGAGATTTGAAAAATATTATTTAAAACCATTTGCGGAACAGTTCAATATATAATCGATTGCAAATTTGATGCTCATATACTATCTTGGCAATTCTAATCAAATCAAAGGTCAAATATATATTTATTTAACTTCTCAAATGAAAAATAAATATTTACCTAAATCATATTGACATTGACGTTACGTAAAAGTATATAGTAATATTGTCAGGAGGTGAGTGTATGGAATATACAGTGCAAAAGCTGGGAAAAATGGCTGGAATCAGCACCAGAACACTGCGATATTATGATGAAATCGGGATTCTTAAGCCGGCAAGGATCAATTCTTCTGGATATCGTATTTATGGAAAGCAGGAAGTCTCACAGCTGCAGCAAATACTTTTTTACAGGGAGCTGGGCGTTAGCCTGGAGAACATAAAAATCATTCTGTCAGCACCGTCATTTGACAGCACCAATGCATTGAGGGATCATCATAAAAATCTTCTGGCAAGACGGGAACAATTGGACTTGTTGATTGCTAATGTCGAAAAAACAATAGCAGAATCAGAAGGGAGAATTACTATGAGTGATAAGGAAAAATTTGAGGGTTTCAAGCAAAAAATGATTGATGAAAATGAAGCAAAATACGGCAAAGAGATCAGGGCGAAATACGGAGATGAGCAGGTTGAGAAATCAAATAAAATATTTAAAAACATGACCAAAGAACAATATAATGAGTTTGAAAAATTAGGTGCAAGTGTCCTTGATACATTAAAGGCTGCATTTGAAACAGGCAATCCAGGGGGTGAACTTGCACAAAAAGCTGCAGATTTGCATCGTCAGTGGTTAAGCTTTACATGGGGCAATTATACAAAGGAAGCACATGCAGGTGTTGCTCAAATGTATGTGGATGACGAAAGATTTACAGCCTACTATGATAAAGAACAGCCTGGTTTGGCAGTATTTTTAAGAGATGCTGTCCTTATATATACCGGTATGAAAGAATAGAATAAGTATCTTTAGGCGATTGGTAAAAACCAGTCGCTTTTTTTGTACACTTTATTCCACTATTTCCAACCCAATTATTACAGGTTGAATAAAACATCCATGTCACTTATAATCCTAAATCGAGACATGAACCTGATAGTTGCCTAATCCTTAAATAATCTAAGGAACGGGGGATGCATTTTTTCTTGGGGTTAATCTGCTTTAATTTAAAGCAGTAGGGATACCACTCATCCCGAACCCGTCAGCTAACCTCGTAGGCATTGAGAGGAGGAAATCATTGTGAAAAAGAAGTTTTTTATCATGTTGGCTTTTTTAGCCATGGTGTTGACTTTTACCATTAGTAAAGCTCATGCCGATTATTATACCGATAGCATTTTGCTTTACGAAGGAAAAAGTGGTGTTGAGGTTACAAACCTTCAAAGGGATTTAAAAAATCTGGGATACTTTATTGGTCAGCCAAACGGGTATTTTGGAAGTTATACAGCACAAACAGTTATGAAGTTTCAGAAAGATAACTATTTAACCCAGGATGGCGTTGTAGGACGTAAAACAGCACGAGAAATAAAGGTTGACAGAGTATCACAAACTGCAAAAAAGTATATAGGTGTTCCATATTTATGGGGAGGAGCTTCTCCGTCAGGCTTTGACTGTTCAGGCTTCACCCAATACGTTATGAAAAACAACAGTATATCAATATCAAGAACTACAGCTATTCAGTACAACGAAGGAATATGGATTGGAAGAAGCAGTTTACAGCCCGGTGACCTGGTATTCTTTTCAACTTATAAACCAGGCCCTTCACATGTAGGTATTTACCTGGGGGGTAACAAATTTATTCACGCGAGTTCAAGTATGGGAGTTTCAATTACAGATCTCAGCAACAGCTACTTCGCTCCGCGTTATATTGGTGCTAAAAGAATATTGACATAAAATATTTGGTAAGGAGTGCGTATGCAATCATGTCTCGTCTCCTTACCTTTTACATACTAAAGCTATTTTTCATCATTTCATCTTTAATTGGCTACATTTCATAGTAATTTTAGTCCTTTGATATCTTTCAATGTTATTATTCATGTATAAACAATGATCACTAAATACAGAACTGATACAAATACGGGTTGGCGACTAATGGTTATTCCTCTGCAGTCAATTCACAATATATAAACTCACATATGAATCTGGTAGTAGCAGAATAAACCAGAATACAAATAATAGATTAAAAGTGATAAATCTATTACATTTGTCTGTCGCAAATCCCGTTGAACCGTTCGTTATTTGCTCCGCCAAATGTAAGATTATTAACACTTTTAATATAGATAAGGGCACGGAATTTCCATTAGAAAGAAAACTATGATGGAAATTCTGTGCTTTTTACAGTGTTTTATATTAATTATCATATTTCTTGTTGAGCATAATTATGTTATAATAATGACATTATTATAGCGAATTTAGGAGATGATTTTATGCCACAAATTAGGCCAATAACAGATTTAAGAAATACAAATGAAATTTCAGAAGTATGCCACAAGCAAAATGAACCAATTTTCATAACCAAAAATGGATATGGTGATTTGGTTATAATGAGTATAGAGACTTACGAAAGACAATTAGCTTTATTAGAGGCTTATAAAAAACTTGGTGAGGCAGAAAAGCAAATTACAGAGGGTTGTGAGTTGTTGGATGGAAAGGAAGTCTTTAAAAAACTGAGGAGCAAATATGTCAAATAAGAAATTTACTTTGAAATTTACTCCAAAAGCATATGAGGATATTGAAGAAATTTACAATTATATTTCTGGAAGTCTGTTTGCAGAAGTAGCAGCAAATAATTTATTAGAAAAAATTGAAGAACGCGTAATGAAGCTTGAAGAATTTCCTTTTTCGTGTAATTATGTGTCTGATGAAGTCTTAAAAAGTAAGGGATATCGAAAACTAATCGTAGATAATTATCTTGTTTTCTATATTATAGATGAGAAAAACAAAAAGGTTGTTATAGTTAGGATATTATTTGGAGCACAAAATTATAACGATATCCTTTAAGGTTTGTACTTTTCCGATTAACAATGGACGGTTTAAAGGAGGATATGCAACAACCAGCCAGACTATGAAATTCTTTGTTATTTATAGTGCTTTATTAATTATCATTTTGCCTATATAGACCCCAACCAAGCACAGTACAACATTTAAAAGTACATTTAAAATGCTTGTAAATGCTTTTCCCTTTATGAATAATTCCACGGTCTCATTACTGAATGTTGAAAATGTAGTTAATCCGCCTAATATGCCGGTTGTTAAAAAAACTTTCATATTGTCAGAAATATTTCCACATTTATAACCCATCTCCATTATGACACCTATTAGAATACATCCTATTATATTTACAATAAAAGTTCCATATGGAAAGTTGCTTGGCAGCAGTTTGGTTGATACCATGGATATAATGTATCTTGCAGATGCCCCTATAAATCCTCCAAAGCCTGCCAGTAAAATTTTGCTCATTTTGTACTCCCTTTAACATGTATATGCTGTTCTCAAAACCAGTACTATATTAAAAGTGTTAATAATCTTTCATTTGGCGGAGCAAATAACGAACGGTTCAACGGGATTTGCGACAGACAAATGTAATAGATTTATCACTTTTAATATAGTAGCGTTTTATCCATTCTCCAGGCATGTTAACGAAATAACTTCCCTTATATGCTCGTTTTTTGAGTTCACTTAACTCGTGAACTCACACTCGCAAGTGGAAGTAATTCTTTAATTATACCTTAGTTTCTTTTATATAATATATAGTACTCATCATCTGTGGCAATCCTGTAATTAACGTCTTTTCTAAGATACTCGTATAAATCATAATTCAAAGATGGGTTAACCAGTATATATTGAAAGTCATATTTTTTAAATATTGCCTCATAATTTGCCGGATTCACCATTATCTCATCATAGTCCTCAAGCACTGTACATCCGGGGTTGAATTGGGATGAGTAAAGGTCCGCCCTTGAGTCAATAAAAACCTTTATGCCGTTAAACATAAGAAATCCGCCATCATCATAGTCATTAAACAATCTGATATTTTTATAGTCAAGGTTATTTTTTATATATTCGGCTGCTTTTACAGGATAAAGCTGAAGTAATGTTGTTTGCCACATGCCTGATACGGACTTTAAAGTGATGCCTGCAATAATCACAAGCACCAAAACTCCTGCTGCAGGCTTGGATTCCAGAGCCCTTGCCATCTTTTCTCCAAAGGTATTTCCATCAGTAAATCTTTTTCTTTTTGACTCTTTCCCAAAAGATGTTCCAAGTCTTTCCAACAATATTAATCCCACAAATGTCATATAATATGTGTAAAACCTGACAGCGTACAATGTCATTATTGTAAGTCCGGCAAACATAAGTATTGATTTTAATGAGAATTTCTTTTCAGTAAGAGCAAACTGTAAAATAACAATAACCGTAACCGCTATAAGAGTCAGGCTTATTATGGAACCTAAATTGGAGCTAAAGCTCGGTGATTTCCATTCAACTATATTTTTAGTAATTTCAGAATTGAACATGGAAGTAAAGTAGAGTATTTTCTTTACTCCATATGGATTAACAATACACAGCGGAATCAATGGTATAAAAAACAACAATAGTGTTTTAAAAAGCTTGCTTCCGTTTTCCTTGAAATATCCCATGCGGATCTTGAAGAAATCAGCTTTCACCAATGAGTCCGCCAGGTATGGTAGCATCAATACAAAAAACATTGGAAATGCACCTATATGGAAATTGGCAAGAAGCACACATAAAACCGGCAAAAATAGAAGAGTTTTAAAGTTACGCTTTCTTAAATAAATCTCAAGAATATATATCTCCAATGCAAACAATAATATGGTAAAAATTTGCGGCCTAATTCTAATAAATGTATTTTGAAACAGCCAGACCGACGCTATTGCCAGAAACAGGGACAAATACCTTTTATTATCGCTGACAAGACAATTAATTTTGTACACAACAAATATTATTAAAGCAGCAACTAAGATCTGAAAAACATACAGACCGGTAAAATCAAAAAACTTGTATATTAGAAAGAAAACAACATCTGACAGCCATTGCTGTGATGAAAACTCCAATTTATGCATTGAAAACGGATCAATAGTTGTAAATCCATTCTCCATTATATCTCTTCCTACAGACAAATGAAAAAATGTGTCTATATCCGTTACATGAGAAAAATTAAATGCAATGACCGCTGCTGCTATCCATAGAATTACGAATATAATCCCTTTCTTCGCCTTATCATTTACACCTGCTTTATCTCCCATAAGATCCTTTTCTTGATAGTTTTCCGAACCGTCTTTAGTATTTTGATTCATACCTCAAAATCCCCCTGATGATTTCATCCTGTAAAATCTATTGATTAAAGAATTACTTATCTTTTTTTAAATTAATTTTTCTAAACGAGAAAAACTTTATGGCAGGATAGTTAAAAAACGTAGTCAACCCTATGGATGCCAGTCTGGTTAACGTCTCCGCCTGTTTGTCGGTAATAAAGCTAATATTTAAACTATGGTATGTAATCATAAAAACATTCGCTATACCTGATGCTATCAGTACTGAAAAAACTAAAATCACAGCAAATTTAACAATCTGGTTGAAAATCTTTTCATCAAATGCTTTAAATGTAATCAGTCTGTTTAGAATAAAGCTTGAAATACTTCCTGCAGTGAAGCCTACCCAAATGCTTATTGTATAAAAATATTTACCTGGAAACGCTTGTCTAAATAGAAAGCCTGTGAAAAAATTAAGAGTAGCTGACATTCCCCCAATAATAAGGAACACAATAAACTCCTTGGAAAGAAAAAGCTTTTTAACCTTTTCCAATGCGGTTTTAACCATTTTAATTACCTATACCTTTAATCTGATTTTTATATAGTGATTATCTGTCTGCGATAATCTTTATGTACGCTTTTCTGTTTCTTGGTCCGTCAAACTCGCAGAAATAAACTCCCTGCCATGTACCTAGAAGAAGCTTTCCATTTTGTATAATGATTTGATCTGAAAATCCAAATAAACTTGCCTTAATGTGTGCAGCTGAATTCCCTTCCATATGCCTGTAACCGTCATTAAAAGGTATAACCTTGTTTATTTCCTTCAGAATATCAGTCTTTACATCTTCGTCGGCATTTTCATTTATAGTAACCGCTGCAGTGGTATGAGGTATAAATATAACACATATACCATCCTTAACTCCACTTTCACTGACAACCTTTTGAACTTGACCGGTGATATCGATAAGTTGTGTCTGCATGTCCGTTTTTACATTTAATGTAAAGTTCATATATACCTCCAATGCAACCTATAAATAATAATACTAATAACCTATTTAATTCTCGCACAAAAAGCCCGAACTTTCAATCACAAATTTAGTATTATCAGTGCTGCATAAACATGAAAATATGTGCCCAAATCTGCCATCCACAAAAAAACACACCACCCAAATTAAAACGGATTTACTATAGTTGATGTGTTTTTTGTAATTTTTTGCAAAATGTTTTCATTAGCATTCCCTCCCATATTAAAAGTGATAAATCTATTACATTTGTCTGTCGCAAATCCCGTTGAACCGTTTGTTATTTGCTCCGCCAAATGTAAGATTATTAACACTTTTAATATAGAAAACATTATTTATGAGCTATGTAAACATAAAATAAAAAAACACGTAATAGTCACTATCTGGTTCAATTCACAAATAGCACCAAGAATATCTCCTGTAACACCATCTATTTTGCTGGATAAAAACCTGACAGTAATAAGTGCAGCAGCAATGGATAGAATACATAAGCCAATCCCATAAAAGCTATAGGCTATGCCAAATATTAATATAGAAAAAAACACACCTAAAGACAACTGTTTCAATCCACAGTAATCAACGAAAGATTTTCCAAGGCCATTATTTCTTGCATAATTAGAAACAGCTGCACCTATAAGCGTTGCCATCCTGCCTGCTACAGGAAACAGTACCAGCACCACCGACATATACTCTGGCGGTATCTGTGACAAAAATCCGTAGTATAACAATAGCACGCTAAAAATTGCCAACGCTGCATTTGTCCCCAACCTGCTGTCTTTCATTATCTCAAGTATCCTTTCTTTTGGCCTGTTTGAAAAAAGCCCGTCAAACGTATCTCCGAGCCCGTCCAAATGCAGTCCTCCTGTTAAAAGGATATATTCTATTATAATAATAATTGAATTGATTGAGGCTGGAAATATGGATGTTGTAAAATAATTTGTTATAGCTAATATCCCGCCTATAATAAGCCCAATTACTGGGGCAAAAGCCAGTCCCTCTCCATAATCTTCCTCTGAAACATCCAGACTAATTTTAATTGGTATAGTTGTAAGAAATTGAATCATCAATACCAATCTCTTGATCACAATCACAATACTCACCCACCTATAAATAACATTTCTACAAATATAATATTCCTATCCTTTTATTTTTACCGGTATTCCGGATACACACAAATATACCTCGTCAGCGGCTTTAGCAAGCTGCTGATTGACTCTGCCAGCCAAATCACGGAATACTCGGCCTGATGGAAATTCAGGCACCACTCCCATGCCAATCTCATTGGTAACCAATACAAATGGCAAATTACCGTCCCTTATAACTCCTATAAGATTACCAATTTCCTTATTAACCATGGCTTCCATGCTGTCGATTTCCAATATGGTCATGTTATTCCAGTCAGTGCAGCCCTCATACATAATATTTGCTACCATTATGGTAATGCAATCAAGCATAACTACATCCTTGTCTGCAATATGTGCATTAAGTACATTGTCAAAATCCCTGAAAGCCTCAAGGGTTTCCCATGTTGAAGGTCTCTGCTCCTTATGTTTTCTGATTCTATGTTTCATTTCATCATCAAAATCATTTGCTGTAGCTATGTATAAAACCTTTTGCCCGGTTTTTTTTACTAGCCCCTCAGCAAAAGTGCTCTTTCCGCTTCTTGCACCGCCTGTAACTAAAATTAGCTTTCCCATAAGTCTATCCTTCCCATCTTCTTTTCAAATGTCCATATCTCGATACTGCTATAGCTATTTTATCCTCTATAACAAAAAATAACAATAATGTTTATAATAATATAAATCTAAAATTCCAAAAAAAAAGCCCATACGGGCTATTAGGGGAGTAAACTTTAACTTACTCATAATTATTATCGACAATATTTTAAGATACTTAACACTTATTAAAAAAATTTTCTAAATATAATATTTATATTAAAAGTGATAAATCTATTACATTTGTCTTAAGCAAATCCCGTTGAACCGTTCGTTATTTGCTCCGCCAAATGTAAGATTATTAACACTTTTAATATAGCATGACCTAACGCAATTTTTTAATTGTGCCTTAATCACCTTTAATCATATGAAAAAGTAATATGAATTTTTAAGATACTCAACATTCTGGGCCTCAGTGCACTTTAACAAATGACTCTTAATTGATTTTAAGCCCTTGCCATTCTCGGCATAATACCTTATAAGTCTATCAAACCTTCTTTTATCAGCTTCTTTGCAGTTTTTACCCAAATATTCCCATACATGCTGAGCTGCATTTACTTCGGCACCTTTGTCCTCTGCCATATGTAAGGCCAGTTCAATCTTTTTATAAAATTCTATTACATTCATATCCTTTTTGTCTTTCAAAAGCTCCCTTATCTCTTCGTAAACCCTGGCTGATCTGCTTAATACAAGGTATTTATATCTTGCCCACTCCTCTTCAATATCCTTTATACTTGCTTTATCACAGGTCGAGTTAATGCACTTTAAGCAGGAAATATTTTTATCTTTTACCTCAAGCATTATGTCAATGCTTTTGTCATTCAGGCTGTTATAAAACTCCATAAACTCTTCTATATAAATCGTCTCTGAATGGGAACCAACTGATGCCCCTGCTTTCTGCTGTGAATAGTGTATCTTCTGTTTACCATCTTTCTTTTTCCACGTAGATGCACAGATGCCAATCCATTCCTTCCCGGAAAGTTCTTCTTTTGATGGATTCAATTCATTATGAAGGTTGTCAAAAACAACAGGTATCTCCAGAGCCCTTGAAATATCAAGAATATCCTCTACCGCATAATTCTTATCGTCATTTTCAATTATCATTCTTGCCTTTATGTTATCAGGAAGCTTTAAATAGTTTGATTTAAATACTTCTGCCGATTTTTGCTTATCGCCGTAGACTCCACCTATGTGGAGTATTATCTTGCTACTTTCATTTACACCTAACGCATCTAAAACTTTTGCATGGTATTTTAAGTCCGACACTGCATTGTTAACCACTTCAGGGTTTGGGGAATTCAATACTGTATATTGCCCTGGGTGCATTGATACTCTCATCCCTGAATCAGCTATCCTCTGGCCTATTTCAATCAGCTTTTCACCATACTCCTCCCACCATAAAAGCTTATTTATAGGGTGTGATCCAAAGGGTATAATATCCGAACTGATTCTATAAAGCTTTATTCCTTTTGCAATGTTATAATCAATAGCTGCTTTTAGTGCAACAAGATTGTTATCCGTAATCTTCCTTATATTATCTAGATTGGCATTACCAATAATGCATCTAGATACTTTTGCCTCCTGAACACCTATTGTAATACATGCATAGCCGATAGCCAGAATCTCATCTCCTTATACTGATGCTTTAATGCTAATATAGTATTACCCATTTTTACAGCTCCATTGCAGGTAAATTTCAAAATAAAAGTTTTCCAGTTAAGAAATTTGTGATAAAATTTCAAAATGAAGGATTTTTAGAAATGACTAAATGATTATATTTTTTAGTTATTATATTACTAAGTACTCTTAATACAGATAATATAAATTGTTGAGATTTAATATAATTATGAAAGGATGTGCTGATATTGAAAGTTTTTGTTATTCTAACGGATGGCTGTGAAGAAATTGAAGCTGTATGTCCTATCGATATTTTAAGAAGGGCAGGAATTGATGTAACTACAGTATCAATAACAAAGAAAAAACAAGTAAAAGGTTCTCATGGTATAATAATTGAAGCAGATGTAATGTTTGAAGAATGTGATTTTATTAAAGGTGATATGCTGGTTATTCCCGGTGGACCTGGAACATCCAGCTATGCCCTTCACAAAGAATTTATCGGCTTATTGACAGATTATTTCAATAAGGCAAAATGGGTTGCTTCCATTTGTGCCGCCCCTACAATTTTAGGCAAACTTGGGCTTTTGAAGGGCAAAAAAGCAATCTGCTATCCAGGTATGGAATGTGATTTAGAAGGTGCAGCAGTTGAATATGATTCCAAAGTAGTTGTAGATGGCAACCTTATCACTTCAAAAGGCCCTGGAACAGCTGTTGATTTTTCACTTAAAATAGTTGAGTGCCTTGTTGGAAATGATGCAGTCAAAACACTTAAGGAGAAAATGGTAATAGTTTAGTATCGTTATTTTAAATTTCATGTATTATTTTCCTCAAATTGATAATAATAATGATATAATCGAAACTTGTAATTTGGAAATAACGCTAACAATTCCTCCTTATAAATATAGAATGAAATCAGGGGCAGCTATGTCCCTTTTTTCTACGTCTAAGAACCTCCATTAATTTTATTTCACAGATCTTCTAGAACAATTTTCCACTTATCAAATTTTTCTGAAAATCCGGCAGTATAAGAAGGGCTTGTGGAAGGAAGCCTGTGGTATTTAAGATCTTCCTTTCCAAGCTTTGCTTTGACATACCTTTTAAAAAGTGTCTCAGCAGGAGAACCGTTAAAATAAACAGACTTGATCCCCGGATAATCATTAAATAAGCTCACAAAGTCATTTGCCTTTGGGTTTTTTATATCGGAATCAAGGCTCCCCTCTCTATCACATGCTTCAAGAACATCCCAAACTGCTATATGATGATCAAGAATAAACTTCTTTTTTTCATTGTAGTCAATAGCAGGTTCTTTACCAAAAAGAGAAAAAATTATCCTCCAAAAAGCATTTTGTTTGTTCCCGTAATACTCTTGTTTCCTAAGCGACTGTACTCCTGGCATTGTTCCTAAAATAAGTATTTTACAGTTCTCATCTATCATTGGTTCAAATGAATATATCATATTTTAGCTTCTTCATTCCTCTTCAATTATTGCAACTGCTCTTACCCAACCTGCACTTGCTGCCTTTATTTTAACTGGAAAACAGGAAAATATGAATCCAAATGGTGGCAACTGTTCCAGGTTTGTAAGCTTTTCAAGATGACAATAACCATGCTCAATGCTTGCAAAATGCCCCTCCCATATTATAGATGAATCACCTGTCTGAGCAAAATCTTTTGCTATCATTGGAAGGGGTCTGTCCCAGCTCCATGCATCCGTTCCAACAACGTTAACACCCCTTTGACACAGCCAGAGTGTAGCCTCTCTCCCCATACCACAGCCTTTAACAAGGTACTCCGGTTTACCCCAATATTTATCTGCCCCGGTATTAATAAGAACAATATCGCCCTTTTGCAATTGGTAATTTATCTTAACAAAGGCTTCCTCCATATCCTTTGCCGTAACAAGATAGCCATCTGGAAAATGCCTGAAATCCAGCTTAACCCCATTACCCATGCACCAATCCAGGGGTATTTCATCTATAGTCAAAGCTTTCTGCCCATTACTCATTTGAGGGTGATAGTGCCAGGGGGCATCCAAATGAGTCCCTGCGTGGGTTGCAAGGTTAACCAGTTCAATAGCCCATCCTTTTCCATTGGGCAAATCCTTCTTGGTATCAATCCCGGGAAAGAATTCCGCCATTTGCATTGCCCCAACATTATGGTCAATATATTGTATGCCGGGTATCATACCAGGAGGATCTGAAGGCAACCCATCTTCTATTGCAATGCTTAAGTCTATAAACTTTCTTTTCATTTCAATCCCACCCTTTCTAATCATGTAAGGTATTTTATATGCTCTTGTTATTATTTCATATTATAACATTTATTTATAAATATAGAAAAAATTTTATTTGTGATAAAGCATGATTGAAATATAAGCTTATAATTTTATAAAGCCATACTTTCCATGTGATTTAACTTTTATAAGGCCTTTTGCAACAACTTCCGCCTCTTCGAAATTAGAAGGCACAACTACATTCCCCTTCTTGTCAATTACTCCCCACTTACTTTCCTTTTTCACCGCTGCCAAGCCCTCCTCAAATAAAGTTATTCCCTCAAATTCACCCTGAAACTTTTGTTTTCCATACTGATCAACACAAATCCATTTACCATTTCTCTTAACCCAGGCGTAGTCCTCCCAAAAAGCAAATGATTCGCACTCATCATATAAGGGTGCTGCTAGCTCCCTGCCATCACTACCAATAAACCCCACTTTTCCCTTTTCCATAACAGCAAGGACTTTACCACCCCTTCCAATAGCATCATATTCCCGGCTTACAGGCTTAAACGTATTTGTGCTAATAAGCTGCATCCGGTTTCCCTTTTGAACAATAGCATAACCTTCCTCCGGCACCGGAACTATAGTTTCATATACGGGTTGTAACAAAACCTCACCTTGTTTATCAATAAGACCTGCCTTATCACCCTTGTAGCAAACGGCAATACCATTATTAAACTGTTCCACCATGTCATACTTACAAAGTATGGTAGCCTTAAAGTTTTTATCTGCAAAACCCCATAATTTTTTTACATTCCTGTAAGGCCTCATCCCTTCAGATAAATACTCGTACATCTCCCCTTCATCGTCCTTACTTCCCCATGAAAATACTTCATGGCCTTCCTTATTTACATATCCCTCAGTCATACTTGGACCGATTTGCCCATCCTTGCCTTTATGCAAAATTACAAACTTTGCCTCATCATCATAAAAGGGATACAAATTGGTGTATTTAGGCTGAACAAGAATTTTTACCCTTCCGTTTTCAACCTTTGCCAAACCTGCCAAATTACCTTCTATTATTTGTAAAATATCTGTTTTCTCCCAGGAGCTATCATAACGACCAAAATCAATGGCATCATATGCAGGTTTTATAATCCATTCTCCATTTTTACCGATGAATCCATATTTATTATTTAGCATAGCCGCAGCTACACCATTGTGAAATTCAGAGCAGTCATCATATTGTGGTGTAATAACAATCTCACCCTCTTTGTTGATATATCCGAACTTTCCGCTTACAGCAACCCTTGCGAGGTCATCACTAAACCCAAACACATCATCAAACCTGAAATCTATAACCGTTTCCCCTTGCATACCTATGTATCCCCATTTACCATTCTTCTTCACAGGTGCCAAACCTTGTGAAAAGCCGGATGATGCACTTGATGCACCCATATAATACCTTGTCTCATCATACATGGCATCCGCGATAACTCTTCCTTCGGTATCTATAAATCCATGCCTCACACTATCCCCGTCAATCTTTTGGGTTCCGATTATACCATCTACAGGTATATCACATTTATCAAATTGCGGATCTATAATAAATTTATAATTCAATTCCTCATTCAACGAGCCTTTATCAATCTTTTCAACAACTGCTGTTTTTGATGGCGGCAAACTTATACCTTGATCCTTACTAGTATCCTGACAAGCTGGAATACATAACAACACCACCATCATAATGGAAATGGCCCTTATTTTTTTCATCCTTAAAATCCCCCTTTTACGGTTTAAAAGGCCGTTTTTCATGTACTTTATTTACACATACTTATTATAATTTCTATTAAGCTCAAAAAGGTTATAAAATGGTTACAGATTCATAAACAAATTATTCTTTCTTTTATGGAACTTTTCTTAATATGTCTTCGTCAAATTTGATATTAGAGCATTTCAAAATATACATTATTCAAGTACTTTTGGTATAATATCATTAATTCAGCTTTTTGAAATGCCCCACTGACCAATTAATTATTTGTAATACCTTATATAAAAATGACAGAAATATCAATTCCACTATAAAATAACACTATAATTTCCAAGCACCAAAGAGAGAGGAGATTTCTATGTTTAAAAGAATTATTTCAAACCTATTAATGCTGTGCATGCTGGTATCCATAGCTATTCCCGCTACAGCAGCAGATAGAAGCAGCACAACCGATACATTTAAGAGCGGCTTCAGTTTAACACCGGTTGATACTGATTCTACGGGTATATCCCCTGATACAGGTTTTACCCTTTCATCTCAGAATGATGTTTCATTGGAAGTACTTAAGTCTGCCCTTTCAATTGATGGGGAACCTGCACCATTAATTACTGCATCAGGCACAAAAAAGTTTAACATCACACCATCAAGGCCTCTGTTTGAAAACAGCCTCTATATTTTTCGCCTTAAGCTTGAAAAAGAAGTAACATGGTCCTTCCAGACCAGGCAAACCTTTAGGATATTAGGAACACTTCCTACCGACCGATCGGTTAATGTACCTGTAAACAGCGGCATTGAAATTAATTTCAGCCACGAGGATTTTGGTGACATCGGAAACTTTTTTGAAATATCCCCAAAAGTTGAAGGCAGGTTTGAAATACACAAGAAGACCGCTGTATTTGTCCCTAAAAAGCTTGAAGAAGGAACACTCTACACCGTAAGGTTAAAAAAAGGATTAACGTTAAAAAATACATCAAGATCAATTGATGAAGATTATGTATTTACATTTGAAACCTATAAAAAATCACAAGAAACAGATGAGACTAAATATAAGGGCCATATATCCTACATAAGAAGTGTTTATGATTATAAAACAAATACTGCACCACAGCTTCCAATAAGCTTTTACGTCAATGATCGTGTTTATAAAGGAAAAACCATTGATGTATCAACTAAAATATATGCCTATAAAAGCTTTGATTCATTTTATGATGCATTAAATAAAAAACTACAGCTACCAGATTGGGCAATTTTCAACGGCAATTATACCAATTTTATACCGGTAGACAATCTTGATATCGTTCAAGCCTTTAAGCAAACTCTTGAGGTAAAGGATTATGATTATGACAATCCTCAATATATTTCAGTACCTAAAGAATTGCCTATGGGCTATTATGTAATTGACAGCTACTGGGATGACGTGAGATTTCAAACATTTGTACAAATCACAGATACCTGTACTTATATTCTGAAGAGTAATACAAAGACATTGGTTTGGGTAAATGACCTGTCGACAAAATCACCAATTGAAGGTGCTAAAGTCTCATATAGCGATAAAAGCGGCTCTTTCCTTTCAGATGCAAAGGGTATCGCTCAATTTGATACACCTTTTGAAAAACCAAGCAATGATTATAAACACATACCTCAGCTAATGACAGTAACCACCAAGGAAGGAAACCAATCAGTATTTGAGTTCAGTTCCTACGGCGGTGAAGCAAGAGAACAATATTGGAGCTACCTGTATACAGATAGAGTCATGTATCAACCGGATGATACTATAAGTCTTTGGGGCTTTTTGAAAAATCGCTACGAAAAAGAAACTATAAAGGAACTGACATTAGAGCTGAATAATGGTTATAGATCCCAGGACCCCATATTAAAGAAAACCATTGATGTTTCAAATGGTTTTTATGAAACCAGCATTAAGCTTCCTATGCTCGATGCAGGAGGATATAACCTCCAGATAAAACATAAAGATTTATCAATATCCAGTTCATATGTCAGCGTTTACAAATATACCAAACCATCTTACAAAATAGATATCACAAAGGATAAACAAGCCGTTTTTCCAGGAGAAGAAGTAAACTATAGCATAAAGTCATCTTTCTTTGAAGGAACAGGGGTTTCTAATCTCAAATTAAATTATTTTATACAGGACTACAGCTTAGGCGGGGGCAATAAAAACGAGAGCGGTACAACCGATGTAAAAGGAATTTATAACATCAAATATACTCCTGCTTTAAAAAACAAAACACAGGGTCAACAAGGCGTATACCTTAATGTCCGTGCACTTTTGCCCGAAAGCGGAGAAATATCCGAATCAGACTACCTTACAATCTTTGTTAATGATATAAATGTAGATTTATTAGGCGAAATAAAGGATGGAAAAGGTACTGTCACTGCTGCTGTCAACAAGATAGTTCTTGATAGGTTAAACAACGGTACTGCAAAGGATAGCAGCGATTTTCTAGGTGCTCCGGTTGGAGAAAAAAGCATTTCAGGTACAATATATAAAAACACCTGGGTAGAAAAGGAAGACGGAGAGTATTATGATTTTATAAACAAAGTTACTCAAAAAAAATACAGGTACGAGATGGTAAAGACCGCAGTTAAGGATTTATCCATGACAACCTCAGCTGACGGTAAAGCTACATTTTCCTTTGATGCTCCTAAAATTGACAATTCGTATTATACAGCTGAATTAAAATGCCTGGATAACTCCGGAAAGGAAATGAGTTTCGAAGTTTACATTGGACAGCGTTACGAATTCAAGAGTTACCCAATGTATGACGGTTATACCTTTGACGGAGGCAAGGATTCGTACAGCATTGGAGACTCAATAGACCTTACTCTTAAAAAGGGTAAAGACAATCTTCCTGAAGGAAGTTACCTGTTCATCAAAGCACAAAACGGCATTAGAGAATATACGACTTCTACCAAGCCCTTATACAAAGGCTACTTCACCGAAAATGACATACCCAATGTATCTATAAAGGCAGTATATTTTGACGGCAGGTCATACAATATGTCAAGAGAGTTTTATGCACTATACAAGTATGAGGACAAAAAACTTCTCCTTGATGCTAAATTAGATAAGGACTCATACAAGCCCGGTGAAAATGTCACAATCAAAATAAATGTAAAAGATTTAAACGGAAAGCCTGCAAAAGCTTTTGTAAACAGCAGTATTGTTGATGAAGCATATCTGAAACTGGCAGACCAGAGTACAAACCTTTTAGAAACCCTTTACAGCCAAGTTAGTTCAGGGATTAGTGCCGAAATAAGATCCCACATATTCGCATCAAATGTTGGAGGACTTGGCCGAGGTGAAGAAAATGGTGCAGCCGCAATGCCTACATTAGATAATCAATCGTTAAAAAAATCCGAAGCCAAAGCAGAGATGGATGGCGGCGAAAGTTCAGGAAGCTCTGGGACAGTTAGGCAAGATTTTCGTGATACGGCTCACTTTGAATCTGTTATGACAGACGAATCTGGTCATGCAGAGATCAGATTTAAGCTCCCTGATAATGTAACATCCTGGAGAATCACTCTTGGTGCAATATCCGAGGATCTTCATGCAGGAAGCGATAAAGTGAATATGAACGTGTCACTGCCATTTTTCATAAATTACAGCTTCAACACCACTTATATTGAGGGCGACAAACCTGTAATCGGTGTTAATGCCTATGGCGATAGCCTTAAGGAAGATGATGTTGTCTTGTTTGAAGTATCAAGTGCTACAAATCCCAGCCTAAAGGTTTCTGTAGCAGGCAAAGCCTTCGAAAGAGTAAATATTCCTTTATGGAATTTTACTGAAGGTATTCAGGATCTTATTATAAAAGCTTCTACCAATAGCGGATTGGAAGATTCTCTAAAGCATACTGTTAATGTGGTAAAATCCTACTATCAGATTGACAAGGCAGTTTATTTTGATATTAGCCCAAATACAGGCATCACAGGCGGGACATCAGGAAATACAAAAGTTATTTTCAGGGATAAAAGTCAGGGAAAATTCCTTTCAGAGCTTATAGGTAGTTTCTATTCCGGAGGTAACAGGATAGACCAGAAGGTTTCCCAAAAGCTTTCATCTGATTTACTGTTAGAATACTTTAAGGATTATAAATTTATGCCTTACAGTGAAGCATTTACTTTAGAGGATTACCAGAAATCCGATGGCGGGCTTAGCCTTCTTCCATATTCTCAAAGCAGCAGCGAGATTTCAGCAAAGCTTACCCCACTTGTTAAGGATTATGTTGATGTATATAAGCTAAAAAGCTATTTCAAAACGCTTTTAGACGGCAGCAACATATCAGACAGAGTTTACGCGATATATGGGCTTGCAGCTTTAAAAGAGCCGGTCTTATTGGATCTGGAAAAAGCAGCTGCTATAGACAACCTTTCTTTGAAGGATAGCATATATCTGGCACTTTCATTCTGTGAGCTGGGTGAAACAGATAAGGCAAAGCAGATCTACGACAGCAGGATTTCAAAATATGTTGAAGAATATAAACCATTCTTCCTCATAAACACCGGAAACGATAAGGATGACATGCTTGAGCTTACTTCAATATGTGCTTATCTTGCTTCAAAGCTGGGGCTTACCCAGAAAAACGGATTGTTTGAGTACTGCATAAAAAATCATTCAAAAGATATTTTATTAAGTATTGAAAAGCTGCTTTTCATAAGCAATGAAATTGATGGTTACAGTGCTAAAGAAGCATCTCTTACTTACAACTATAATGGTGAAGAGAAAAATATAAACTTAGGCAAAGGCGGCTACTACATGCTTGAACTTCCATCCGCGAACCTGTCCGGTTTAAGGATTACCGAAGTTCAAGGTGATGTATCTGCAGTATCCATTTTTAAAGAAAACGTTATCGATATCACCAAAACCGATAAATCCATATCTGTAGACAGAAAGTACTATTTAATTGACGGAACTCCTGTTAAATCTAATAATTTCAAGCAGGGAGATATAGTTAAAGTAAAGATAACCTGGAGCATAGGTCCAAAAGCATTTGACGGCGTTTATGAAATTACTGACTACCTGCCATCAGGTCTTAAGCCGGTAGAAAATTATACCGCCTCACCTTACTATTATAGGAATATAGATGGTCAAAAAGTTAAGTTCTATGTTTATGACAATCCTTATTTAAATAATGAGTATGCTGTATTTGAATATTTAGCAAGGGTTGTCAGCCCTGGAACCTTTACTTCCCAAGGGACGGTAATACAGAGCAGTAAATCAAAAGAAAGTATAAACACTGGAAAAACTGAGATTGTAAATATCGATTCTAATGGTGAAGTAATATCTACCCCCATAGATCCAAACGGTATTAAGGTGCAAATTTCAGGAAGGCCTGTTATATTTGATTCACAGCCTGTTATCAAATACAACAGAACCCTTGTACCATTAAGATCCATATTTGAAGTACTTGGAGCAGAAGTAAAATGGGATTCAAAAACCCAGACAGTAACAGCTGTGAAGGAGGGTAAAACCGTAGTGCTTACCATAAATAAAAAGGAAGCTTCAATTGACGGTAATAAAACATCCCTGGAAGTTCCGGCGATGGTCATAGGCGGCCGCACCTTTGTACCAACAAGGTTTATTTCGGAGAGCATGGGGGCTAAAGTCACATGGAATGCTGCAAAGAAGACAGTTTTTATAGATAAATAAGGATATATTAAAGGTATAATTTTAAAATCCGGCCAGGATGATCAACTCATCATAGCCGGATTTTTATTTTAAACTTTTAAACTTTTATATACTATCTTATAGCCTGTTTTCGTTGTATATTGCAAACTTAAATGGTAGAATTGTCACAACTAAATATGTTACAAAAAAGATTTTACATGATGAAATGCAGTTGAGTCGTCTGCATTTGTATTATAAATGAATTTTTCGCAACATATGAGCCAAGGAAAATGTTTTGCAATAATTAAAAATGTAAAATGATTATTGCAAAACATATAAATTAACGTGAGTTCGATAATATGATTGTAATAAGAATGAAACAGAAATGAAAAATGAAGCTCCTGTCCAAATCTGTATAATCAATGTTAGCAACAAATTTAACAGAGGGGGATGGAGCTTCATGGAA
>JAEYYB010000169.1 GCA_023430975.1 Bacillota bacterium
TTCCAGTTTGCGTATCCGAAAATCCAGTTTTGTTTAGTCATGCAGCGAAAGAAATTTACCCAATTTGCCGGCAGAGGAATATCAGGGGTTCAGCAGCATTGTTTTTAATATTTTAAAATTGGTATAAATAGATATATATACCTGAAGCATCACGCAGTGTTTCACTATCAAACCAAGCTACAAAGCACTCATGCCCTTGTAGAAACTCTTTATGTCCTGTGATATCTTAGTTAAATATTAAAGCAATCTTTTGTGATAAGCCTCCATTAATAATAACATTCACACTAAACTCTTCATAATAAAGTATTCTGCCCTTAAAATTTGGCATGTAGCAAGATCTCCAGAGCTTCATTTTTTCTGTCTAATTGTCAATTACTTATAATTTCATAAGTCATGTGTATAATTATTTTTATTTACCGGAAATTTATTCAATCAAACGCCATTAATATTAAAGGTTCTTCAATTTTTCCTAAATCTAAATTCAAATAAAAGTGCTAATGCAATAATCCAAAATAAAATTACAGCCACCAACACAAAAGGGGCAATGGTTCCAAGATTAACAAATATTAATATTAATGTAAATAAGACAGGTAATATTAAACTTTTTATTCTCGCTTTCCTTTTAGCTAGTAGTACTTCTACAATTATACTAATAATGATAATAATAATAAATAAATAAAACATATATACCCTCCCAGTTTTTTAAATTGTACTTTTTAAGAAATTATATTTATTCTAGGATTTCCAAGTATCTTAAAATTGTAAATTTAATTTTGCACAAAATTTAATAACAGTTGTTAATTATATAAGGAGTTTTAAAAAATTATTCTTTGCCAAAAAAGTGCTCACTTAAATATTGGCTAAATTTTACGATTACAAATTTTCCTTTAATGATTTTCTAATAAATATTTAAGACACAATTTAGCATCAATTATCTCTACAAAATTTGCTTGGTCAGATACTGCTTTGGTAAACTTTTTGGATCTTCTAAGTATTTTCCCCAAATCTTCAGCACTTATATTTATGTTATAACTTTTAACTAATGCGGCAATTCCGGTTACATAGGCTGTTGAATATGAAGTTCCACTAACATATGTAGCATCACCTTCTGGCAAAATACTTAGTATATCTTTTCCAGGTGCAAATACTTCCTTATCTATTCCATACCCAGAAAGTTCGTACTTTTGGCCGTTATTATCCACTGCACCTGTACAAACAACATTTTCCAAATCAAAACATGCTGGAAATACTGGTAATTCCTTAAGATTATTCTGCGTTTTACCTGAAGAACAGATAAACAATATATCTTTATATCTTTTCATTACATTATATAATTCGTTGTTATATGCTGTATCATCCCAACTACAATTAATTATTCTTGCACCCATGCTATATGCATACTTTATAGCTTTTATTGCATCATCAATAGACCCCGATGATCCTCGCATAAACTTAAGTGGAAGTATTGTTACTCCCGGTGCAATTCCCCAAACTTCACCGTTATCATGTGATGCTGCAATTATAGATGCAACTAAAGTGCCGTGGTAGTCAGATAAAGAATCATCATATACAGAATTATCATTATTATAAAAATCCCAACCATTTACATCATCTACACAACCGTTTCCATCATCATCTTTTCTGTTATTTGGAATTTCGTTTTTGTTTATAAAAATATTTTTTGAAATTTTCGAATTAGAAATATCAATTCCTGTATCAAGGATACCAACTATAACCTTTTCATTTCCTTTAGTAATTTTCCACGCTTCTGTAGCATTTATATCACATCCAATTTGTCCTAGTACTCCTTTTATAGATTGACCGTTATTCATCAATGCCCACTGATTTTTAATTACTAACTCAATATTATCATTTTTTTTAATGCTATTATAGTTATTTATATACACTATATAAATAACTATGGCAATAAGCAATAATACTATTATTTTTTTTCTCATATTTAACCTTCGATTCACATTTATTACCTCTGATCATAACTAACCTATACTAATTTAGGAGTTGAGATAAAATTTATTTTATTGGATATATATTTTGTATTGTTATTTGGCATAGTTCAAATGTGTAAACTCTACTATTTTTAATACTTCTATATTCCTACATATAATTCAGTTTTTAATAGTGACTTTATAATCTTTTGAACTATGCCACTTATCCCTTACCTTAAATTCAGCTACTCCACATTAGCAAATAAAACAATATATATTAATTTGTTTTAAAACCTCAACAATCTTAAAAATTAGAAATTAGATATATTATTTAATAACGTACAGTTCTACTAATTTGTGGTGTTGTATCAAAGCCTGTGCCTACATTAATAGTTGCATAACCAGTTTTATATCCTACAGAAACAGACCCACCATTAACAGTAAGAACACTATGACAAAATTGTGATACTACATTGGTGTCATATCCTTGAAACTTTGTTTGATATAAATCCATGCTTACATAGCCACATCTATTTTGTCTCTCACTAAATACGTCGCCACGCATTTGTGGAGTGGAAAATACGATGCCAACTTGAGGTGTTTGTTGTTGTGACCAATTATATGTGTTTTCAAAACTGCCCCATGAGGTAAAATAATTTCCATAGTAATAGCTAGCTTTAGCTTCAACGTTTTTTGCATTTAGCCCTCCACCCCATGCGACCGCTAAATAATCAGTAAAAAGATCAGTAAAATATGTACTGTACCAAGAATATCCCATGTATAAGCTATAATAAGGTGCAGTGGAAGTACTCTTATTAGTTACACTCATATTATAATATAAGGTACTTGAAGAAATAGTTCCAGAAGTTGTAACAAGGTTATTGCTTTTTTTCAATTTATAGTTTGGATTCTTCGTTAAAGATTTTTTTATCATTTTATAATCTGCGGTGCTTACAGAGTATTTCTCTTTAAATTGCTCAGGAGATAGTGAGTTCAGTTGATCCAAATTAGCCCTGACTTTTTTTATATCATCAGAACTTACACCATTTTTAAGCAAATCGGTATCTTGTGTATTGGTGTAATATTCAAATATTGCCAAATTGTCCACATTTAGCACAGTGCTATTTACTTGAACAGAACTAGGATTATTGACTATTGATTCAGAAATCTTATTCTTTTTATCGTTATCCATATCTGATATTACTGTTGCATTAAAACCTGCCTTTTCTAATATAGCATTGCAATTAGATGCATTAAACTCATTGTTACTAGTAACATTCTCAGCAAAAACCATAGACACATGTGCACTAATTACTATTGATACTGTTAGAATAATTGATAGTACTTGTTTTTTCATTTAATAAATTCCCCCTAGTTTTTTATTAGTCTGTTAAGTTTATTATCTTAAAAAAATAAAACTTTAATAGTATCATCGTACGCTGAAAATATTGAAAATTTTATTTTAAATTAAGCCTGTAAAGCCTGTACATGAAATAATAGATTTATCTGGCAAAAATACAAAAAAGGTATTGAAAAACCTTAACTTCCTTATATAGATTCAAATCATGTAAATGACATTATATACAATATAGTAAGAAAATGCAAGAAAAAGTTTGCAAATTTTGTTATAATAGCTTAATTTATGACTGAAAGTAATTCCAGTTCGATTCAATATAAAGATTGATGAAAATTGGTAATTACTCAGTAGTAGACAAATATAAATTAATTGTTAATGAAAATAATGAAAATAATAAAACCATTTCTTCGTACCATTTGCAAATATGATTCAGGCCTTACATAAAACAGAGGTACCGAAAACGAGTGTGGTATACTTGTTTCTCCAGTAATATGCATATATATCTATTTGTAAAAAGTTTAAAACATCTGCATCACTGATGTTCTCTGCTTATTTCCAGAAACAAAATTTTCAACAGAGATTTCCATTATACCAATTTTAAAATATTAAAAACAATGCTGCTGAACCCCTGATATTCCTCTGCCGGCAAATTGGGTAAATTTCTTTCGCTGCATGACTAAACAAAACTGGATTTTCGGATACGCAAACTGGAA
>JAEYYB010000179.1 GCA_023430975.1 Bacillota bacterium
ATAAGCTTGATCATTTGTTTTGCCCCCTGGTTTTTTATTTCTTCGCAAATCTAATCTACCACGGGCAAGCTATTGCATCAAGCTTATTACATATGTAAGTTATGGTAAGAACTTTTAACTCTCAAGTTATATAATATATTTATTATATTTTAAGTCCAAGTTTTCTCTCTAAATCAACGATTTTATTTTCAATATCCTTCTTATTTTTAATTAGTTGAATAGGTATATCAGTGAACATAACAAACTCACTTATCCTTTCATCTATGAGTAAAAGATTATTCCTATAATTATTAAGCATATTTCTATAAGTTTCAATTTGGATAATATCAAGATTATTTGGTTGCAACTGAGAACTGAACTTCGGCTCCTTGTTTCCTCCAGCGTAATAAGCAACTGCATAATTATCTTCCAAATTATTTACCTTTATTATAGGATGTTGAGTATCGAAAGTTAATTTCGATACTGCTCTGCTCAAATACATTGCAATATCAAGAACTCTAACAAATCCATCATGTTCAAAAGAGCCATACCCATTAAGTGCATCTAGAAGGGCAAGCGTAAAAACACTGTTAGGATCTCCCTTCCTTATTTTCGATAGTTCCTCTTTCATACAAGAAGCTATTACAACTCTTCCACTACTCTTTCCTAGTTCTGCAAGCAAATCATTATGAAAAGGGCTTCCAGAGAATGCCGATTTGCCTTTTGCTTCTGCTATACCCCCTGCGTGGCATGAATCTAAAAGTACAAGTAATTTCTTAGATTTAACATTACGAAGTTTCTCAGTAAATTCATCACCTGAAATAGTAGAATTGTCTATATCATTGGGGTTATAATCAAATGGTACAAGGTGATAATGTGGTTTATCTCCGCCATGCCCAGAAAAATATATGATAGCAGTCGAATCACTATCTTTACTAGTTTGAAGAGCAAGCCAATCTAAGGCATCTAAGATATTTTTACGACTTGCTTTATCATTCACTAATAATTTTACGTTTTCCTCCAGATAACCACATGTATTTGGGTCTATAATTATATCTGCGATTGATCGTGCATCCTTAACTGTAATAGGCAAGTCATTACCTACCCCAATAATAACTGCATAGCCATTTTCGAAAAAATAATCCACTTTACACACCCCTTATAACTTAGTTTCTATGAGATTATAAAACATATGTAGTATAATTTTAAATATAATCATTAGTGTTTGTAATTAAGTATCTGAAATCGTATTCAGTAACTCCAATACAACTGAAGGAATATCATCAAAACTTCTAACAACTTGATTTGCTGAATAGTCTATCATCAAATTATGAGAAGAACGATACTGCCCGTCAGCCACCATATTTGTAGCTTTTGAATCATAGAATATTATTTTTTTACCTAATGCACAAGCCATACCTTGAATAGCTGCTGAACCGCTATTCATTTCACTACTATCACCACAGGTCACTATAACTTTTGATTGTAATGCTCTTTCTATATCTAGCATACCTCTTTGCTTAACATTTACCAATTCTTTTGAATTATTATTTTTAGTACAGTATCGACTTGCAGTACAACATGATAGGCCTTTTTCTACCAATGTTTTGGAAAGCTTCTCTTGATAAACTTTTTCCCACTCGAATAATCCTCCCCCAAAATCAATATATACATCATAGCAATCTAATTCCATATTGGCTGTTTTTGGTCTCAAGTTATGATTTACTGATATATCAAAAACTGCATCTTCTAAATCCTTTAAGGCATTTTGCATTCCTTCTCTCAAACGTTCTGTATATGTTTTATTTGCTTCTGGTATCTTATAGTTATATACTATTTTTGAAGCCATTGCCTCTATTATAGGATCGAATAATATATCTTGGCCTACAAAGTGTTTAAACTCTTGCCTAATAAAATCAGTCCGCAAGATAATAATTGGTGCTCCTTTACCATAAGCATACCCAATTTCCATAGACATACCTTCATCTTTTGAAAGACCATCATAAAAACCAGCTATTAGAAACAGCTTGTTTAAACGTTCAACATCTCTATTAAAAATTATCTTGGTTTTTTGAGGGTCATTAATTTTCTCTTGCGAAGAATCTCTAAATGGTACAAAAGTCATTTTAATATCAGAAGCAGCCTTTATACTAATTGCATCCATAGCCCTTAGAATGCCATTTAAAACTGTATTTTCAATCATTTCTGATTTCATTTTTTCAGTATAATCCCACAATCTTGTCATAACATAAGCAACTAATCTTCCGTCAGCTAGAGCTTCCAAATTTTCCATAAGCACCTCCATTATTAAATTTTATTCCTAAAATAAATAGATAAAAATAATCCATTTACTCGTTTAACAATCACTCCACTTTAATCTAACGAGTTATTTTTAATAAAAGGGATTTATACCCAAACTACTTATCTTTGGGATTATTCTTGCTAAAATTTTCTGTCTTTATTTTGAAAGGATTTGAGTCTGAATTTTTGCTTTTAGTTTCTGTTGTAATTCTAAAAGGATTTTCGTTATTGCTTGTATTATTTGATGCATCCTTTTCTTTTTTTTGTATATAATTTTTGTCTGACATTATCTCACCTCTTCATATTAAAATGTATGCTCTCGGAAACTCCGAGGGCTTTATTTATCTAATTTTTAAGACTTCACATTTCTGTTTTACCCCTAAAAATCAGTAAAATTCGTTATTAAATTTTCCAGTTATTATTACCATTATACAC
>JAEYYB010000119.1 GCA_023430975.1 Bacillota bacterium
CTATTACATTTGTCTTAAGCAAATCTATTAAAATCAGTTAATCTTGCTATTTGTCTATCACAAAATAACGTTAAACCGTTCGTTATTTTGCTCTGCCAAATGCAAGATTATTAACACTTTTAATATAGACATAAAATAAATCCCGGATTAACCGGGATTTTCGTTTTAATATTATGCTTGAACTATACTAACCTGCTTTTTATCTTTGTTAAGTCTTCCGAACTTAACCTTTCCATCTACCAGTGCATAGAGTGTATCATCACTACCGATTCCCACGTTTGTCCCCGGATAAATCTTCGTTCCTCTTTGCCTTACAAGAATGTTTCCTGCAAGTACGAACTGACCGTCACCTCTTTTGACACCAAGTCTTTTAGATTCACTGTCACGTCCGTTTCTGGAGCTACCAACCCCTTTTTTATGGGCGAACAATTGTAAATTAACTCTAATCACATCTACACCTCCTCATCCAAAATCGATATATACCTTCTATATTCAGGTGTTTCTATCAATTGTTTAAATCCTACTGCCATAGTATCAAGGATAACTTTAACGGTTTGTTTCTTTTCTGGATCAATATCACAAGGTAATACACACTTCATATATCCATCTTTTTCAATGAACCGATTAGTGCCATCATCCTCATAAAGCTTGATACCAGCCAACTCATCCAAGGCATTTATGCTCGTATAAGCAATAACTGAAACAGCTGCACACACGATATCCTGTCCATGTTTACCGGATCTCGCATGTCCTTTAATCTCGTATTCCCGGACTAACCCTTCCTTATCCCTAACTATATGAACTCTAACCATAAAATCCTTTTTTAGAACCGCAACCTATTAGGCATTGATCTTTTCAATCTGAACCTTTGTGTATGGTTGTCTATGTCCTTGTTTCTTTCTATAACCTTTTTTAGGCTTATATTTGAAAATGATAATTTTCTTATCTTTTCCGTGTGATAAAACCTTACCACTTACAGTTGCATTAGCAACCAACGGACTGCCAAAGCTTACGCTACCTTCTTTTGATACAGCAAGAACCTTATCAAAAGTAACAGCTGCTCCTTCATCTGCAGTAAGCTTTTCAATGAAAACTACATCACCTTCTTGAACCTTGTACTGTTTTCCACCAGTTTCAATAACAGCGTACATTGGAACACCTCCTTAATCCAAAACTCGCCAGCCTGGGCAGCAATATTATAAATTGCATTTAAATGCCTTTGCCGTGCGGCCACCAAAATATATTATCACAACAGTGAATTGATGTCAATCTCTTTTATCTTTATCTCCTCGTGCTTAACCTCTTTGGATTCCTTAACTACAATCCTTTTATTGAATGTTTTCTCCATCCTTGAAAGGGATTGTCCATCTGCACCTGTAAGGATAGCTGCGACAGAAGGATGAACCTCAACCTGTATTGCATTTGCTATGGTCTGAGTAAAGTATCTGTTTATTTCTTTCTCAACATTTCTAGCAATGGACTCAGGCGATAATATCTTTCCTATACCATCACAATAAGGGCAATCGGAATGCATAACCGAGGCAAGCCCTTGTCTTATCTTCTTTCTGGTCATTTCTATGAGCCCTAACCCGGTCATCCCTACAACAGTAGTCTTCGTCCGGTCTCTTTTCAAAGCCTGCTTCAATGTATCCATAACCTGCTGCTGGTGCTGCGGCTCCCTCATATCAATGAAGTCAATGATTATGATACCTCCAATATCTCTTAGCCTTAACTGTTTTGCTATCTCTTTTGCGGCCTCAAGATTAGTCTTAAGGACAGTATCTTCCAAATTACTTCCGCCAACATATTTACCTGTATTAACATCTATAACTGTAAGTGCCTCAGTATGATCCAAAACCAGGTAGCCTCCGCACTTCAGCCAGATTTTTCTAGCAAGTGCTTTGGATATCTTAGGCTCAATCTGATAGTACTCAAAAAGATCAATACTTTTGCTGAAATACTCCACACGAAGTTTAAGTGCAGGAGAAACCATTTCAACAAGCTCTAAAACCTTTGAATATTCCTGTCTGTCATTAATTATAAATTTATCTACATTCCATGTAAACAAATCCCTTACCGCCCTATAAATAAGGCTTATGTCCTTATGAATACACCTTGGAGTAGGCCCACTTCTCTCCTTTTGCTTTATTTTCTCCCAAAGCTTAATGAGGAAGTTCAGATCGCTTGACAAGTCTTCAGTACTTTTACTCTCATATGCTGTCCTTACAATAAGGCCCATTCCCTTAGGTTTGATTTTTTCGGCCATTCTCTTAAGCCTGTTTCTCTCTTCATCATTCTCAATCCTTCTGGAAATACCTATGTAATCAGCATTAGGCAGCAAAACCAGCTGTCTTCCAGGCAAAGTTATGTGGGTAGTGACCCTTGGTCCCTTGGTTCCAATAGGTTCTTTCGTAACCTGTACAGTAATCTCCTGGCCTGGCCTTAAAAGCTCATCAATATTATATCCCCTTAACTCATGATAGACATCATCGTCTTCTTCTGAAAATTCTTTTTGTGAAACTGCATCCCCAACATATAAAAATGCATTCTTTTCATACCCTATGTCAATAAAAGCCGCTTGCATGCCTGGTAGGACACTGCTTACCTTCCCCCTGTATATGTTGCCTACAAGCCTTTCCTGGTGAGGTCGCTCAATGTATATTTCTACAAGCTCCTTATCTTCCAGCACTGCTACTCTGTTTTCTTCAAGTCCGATATCTACTATAATCTCATTAACCACATTTCAACCTCCTTAAGCTTCAAGACAAGGCATCTTGACTCATAGGATTTAATATCCTGCTATCTCTCTCAATATAAAGCCCTGTTCTATGAACTTTTACAAGTTTTAACTCCATATTTGACAACAAATTAAAAGCTGAAATCAATAAATCCGGTTTTAAATTAGACTTGCTTCCGGCACTCAGTTTTGCAGAAATGCAGAATAAATTCTTTACATCGTAGCTTAAAATTCCTGGTTCATATTTATAAAGCCCTTTAATATAATTAATCATAAAGGGATTAGAAATCAATTCCTCATTGTTTCTTATGTCATTATTACCAGCATCATTTTCCAAATTATCTGCCATCATAGCCTTAAGACTATGAATCATTGGCCTTATATCCACATCCTTTTTACTCTTCTTACTTTCCTTGCTCACAAATATATTATCCTTGGACATTATATTACTAATGGCAGCATTTATATAGTCCACATCATACTTCTTATCGGAAGATACAAGAATTTCATAGTCAGCAGCAGCAATAGTGGCCATAATATTGGATTTTGTAGTTTTATCCATTGCATCCATTATCATTAACCCATCAGGCAAATTGCCGTTATATTGCTTTAAAAACTCACTTGGCTCCATGCTGTATGAAAGTCCAAAGTCTGCATACTCACTTTCACTTGTAACACCAACAGATAAAGGTAATCCAAATACCATATCAGGATGAGGGTTAAAGCCCTGGGAATATGAGATAGGAAGGTTCGCCCTTCTTGCCGCTCTTTCAAAAAGCTTCATCATGTCCAGATGTGATATATATTTAACCTCTTCCCCACGTACAAACTTAACCCTTATACTATTCAATACAGACTCCTCCCTCAAAAATAGCAGCCCCACAGCCAGAACATCCCATTCTGCAATTAGATGTCAATTCCTCAGCCTTTGCCTTTTCCATTTCATTAATGAAAAAGTCTTTTGAAACTCCAATATCTATGTGATCCCATGGTAGTATCTCATCGTAGCCTCTTTTCCTGTTTGCATAAAAATGTATATCTACACCGTTTTCCAAAAAGGCTTCCATCCACGCATCGAACTTAAAATGCTCGCCCCATGCATCGTATTTGCATCCTTTTTCCCAAGCTTTTAACAGAACCTTGCATAAGCGTCTGTCCCCTCTGGCAAATACTGCCTCTAAAAGGCTAAGCTTGGAGTCATGCCAGTTATAGCTTATATATTTATTTTTAATTTTACTTTTTAAAGTCCTTTGCTTTTCGGTAAATGTTTCAATGGAGTCCTGTGGCTCCCATTGAAATGGTGTAAAAGGCTTGGGCACAAAAGAAGAAGCACTGATGGTAACATTAAGCCCTTTTCCTCTTTTCTCCTTCGGAACGCTCATATATGCATCTACAACCTTGTTTCCAAGATCAGCAATGCCTTCTACATCTTCCATTGTTTCGGTAGGTAATCCAATCATGAAATAGAGCTTGACCCCATTCCATCCGCCACTGAATGCCAGTGTAGCGGATTTTATCAGATCCTCCTCAGTAACTCCCTTATTAATTACGTCCCTAAGCCTCTGAGTTCCTGCCTCCGGAGCAAAGGTAAGTCCGCTTTTTCTAACTTTCTGTGCTTTCTCCATTAAGTCCAGAGAAAAAGAATCTATTCTAAGGGATGGTAGCGAAAGATTAACCTTTCTCTTTTCCATCTCCTCTATAAGCTTCCCGGTTAAGTCAGGCAAATTGGTATAATCGCTTGTACTTAAGGAAGTAAGGGATATTTCATCGTACCCCGAACTATCTATTAGTTTCTTTGCCGTATCCGACAGTTTTTCAGTACTTCTTTCCCTGACAGGCCTGTATATAAAGCCTGCCTGACAGAATCTGCAGCCTCTTATACAGCCTCTGAAAAGCTCCAGCATAACCCTGTTATGAACTATATCAGTAAATGGAACTATAATTTCTTCCGGGAAAAATGTATTATCCAGGTCTTTTATTATTCTTTTCTTTATAACCTCAGGATAATCCTTTTTCTTGGGTACAAACTTTTCAATAGTTCCGTCTTCTTTATATTTTACATCATAAAATGAAGGTACATAAACACCTTCAATATTACAAATCTTTTCTAAAAATTCTTGCCTTGAAGCATTCTGATCTTTCCATAAAGAATATGCATCAAGCACATCATTCAAAACCTCTTCGCCCTCACCCAACACAAAAAAGTCTATAAACTCAGCTAAAGGCTCTGGGTTGTAAGCACATGGCCCTCCTGCACATACAAATGGATGTTCATGTGTTCTTTCACTGCTTAAAACAGGTATACCCGAAAGGTTAAGTGCATTTAGTATGTTTGTATAACACATCTCATACTGCAGGGTAAAACCCAATATATCAAAATCTTTAACAGGACTTTTCGTTTCCAATGCAAATAGAGGAATATTCTTCTCCCTCATTTTTGCTTCCATATCAACCCAAGGGACAAATACTCTTTCACAATATGCATCATCCCTTTTATTGATAAGATGATACAATATTTTCATCCCTAAATGTGACATTCCTACTTCATAAACATCTGGAAAACAAAATGCAAAACGTATCTTTATGTCTAAAATATCTTTTTTAACACTGTTCCATTCATTACCCGTATATCTTGAAGGCTTTTCAACACTTAATAGTGTTTCATCACTTATTTTATTTATCATATTATATTCTCCCATTACTTATAATACCCAATATAATGATTTTTAGCAACATAAACTTACTTCAAGGCAAGCAATGGCATATGTTTTAGTAATTTTATTGATGTTATGGCAAATTATGCAATCTAAAATGATATATTCAATCATTTCTTCATGTAAATAAATAACAATTCATATTGAATATTTTTTACCGTAAACTACTGCAAGCCTTATGGCCTCCTCCATACTTACAGAGCTTGCCAGGCCTTTACCTGCTATATCAAAAGCAGTTCCGTGATCAACAGATGTTCTTAAGAAAGGGAGCCCAATTGTTAAAGAAATCGTTCTTTCAAAATCAACCATCTTGGTAGCAATATGTCCCTGATCATGATAAAGTGACAAAACAGCATCATACTTACCTTTTAGTGCCAGATAATATACCGAGTCGGCAGCTATAGGTCCTTCTACTTCTATGCCCTTACCAATTAAATATTCTACAGCAGGCTCTATCTCTCTAACCTCTTCATCCCCGAAAAGACCATGTTCACCGCTGTGAGGATTGAGCCCTGCAATGGCAATCTTCTTTCTTTCTACCCCCAGCACTTCCAACGCATTATTAAGCCTTATAACATAATTTATAATTCTGTCTTTTGTAACCAGATCACAAGCTTTTTTTAATGAAACATGCCTGGAAAGAAAAAATACCCTGAGGTTTCCAACCTGAAACATGGTTAGCGGATCATTGGTTGCTGTAAGGCCTGCCAGCATTTCAGTATGTCCTATAAAATCTATATTGGCTTTTTTTATTGCTTCCTTATTTATCGGTGCTGTAGCAATGGCTGTGATATCTCCTGTCTTAGCCAACTCAACAGATTTTTCTATTGTCTTATATGCAGCCTCACCGGCATCGCGTGAAACCTGTCCAAACTTAATACCATTGATATTAATCCCTTCAATGTCAACTACATCTACAGTACCACAGCAATAGCTTCCTTTGTCGGCACCAGTTACTACATTTATATTTAGCCCTGACTTAACGATCGCATCAGCTTTATGTAAAATTTCTGCATTTCCTATTACCAAAGGCTTACATAAGCCATATAATTCACTGTTTTTCATTGCTTTTAGAATTATTTCAGGTCCAATGCCTGCCGGATCCCCTATTGTAATCCCAATAACCGGTCTATTCATACAGATTCTCCTTCCAAAACCTCTCTTTAGTCATTCCTTACTTAAATATTAGCAATTTATATAATAATTGCAATATTTTCTTTTTACCATTAAAATATTCTTGAGATTTCTTGCTAAATATTTTATAATAAATAATGTCTTATTAATCGGGGTGTGGCTCAGGTGGTAGAGCGCTTGGTTCGGGACCAAGAAGCCGGAGGTTCGAGTCCTCTCACTCCGACTCGTTGTAAATGAGCAGTTTCAAGATTATTGACTAATTATATTTTCACTTTTTTAGCTTATTTACACCTTATTTACACCTTGAAAGAAGAGTTCTTTATTAAATAGAATTGAGCAAGTTATTTACTTGCCATTTAAGATATCTTTCAGTAATTCACTACGTTTATTTGAAGCATTCCTTTTCATTTCCTCATTAACATGCCCATACTTATCAAGTGTAGTTTCAATACTTTCATGCCCTAAATCAGATTGAAGAGTTTTAATATCTGCACCAGCTTGTAGAGACAGCAACGCGAAAGTGTGCCGCATGTCATGAAACCGTATAGGTTCAATACCAGATGCTTTTAAAGCACCCCTAAAATTCCGAACAAAATTTCTAGGATGTAATACATTGCCTAATTCATTAGTAAATATAAGACCATCTTTCATTTCCATCTTAATTCGCAAATCATCATATCCCAAATTTTTGTATTCATCAAGTTTCATTTCTTTGTGTGACTTTAAAGCTTCGATTACTTCACTTGGAATTGCGATTATGCGATTTTGCGAAGATTCTGTTTTTAATTCCCTGATAAAATGCTTGGTTCCGACTTTAACAAGTTGCTGAACAACTTTTATTTTACCAGATTTCATGTCAATATCTTTCCATCTTAGTCCTAATAATTCACCCCGCCTTAATCCTGTATATAATTCTAATATATACGCAGCATACATATGTATTATTTTTTATATCACCTTTAATAGCTTCAACCTTTACTTTAACTTCTTTTTGAGTTTTACCATAAATATACTGATACTTTATACTTCCATTACTTGTATTTCCTATTGGTATTTTGGCTGACCAAGTTCCATCGCCTCTTTTAAAAATACTACCTTCTCCTTTTGCTCTTCTTGCCATATTACCAAACCCTTTCATTATCGAAACAAAAAATATATATTGAAATTTTTAGGAATAACATTTCATTATTTAACACTGGCTGATTCAGATAGCCAATTCACCAAGTTTTGTTTAGGTATTTGAAACACGCTTAAAGAGGTCTTTTCTAAACAAAACAGCTTTATTACAGCGTTATCTACTACATACTAATAAAAAAAGAAAGAGGGTGTTGCAAAACTACTTTAAAAAGTAGCCGATCAACACTCTCTTTTATTGCTATAAAGTAAAACTGACACCGAGAATCCATTATTTATATTAATTTTCCGTATCGCTCCTAATTTTGGGTATGCTATGCCGGAAACCAGCAGGAAATATTAAGATAGAGCAAAATAAAACTTAAAAACAGCCTTATCCATGCATAGGGCGTTGCACTACAATTTCTAATCGTAATTGCAACAGCCCATTTTGATTTTTAATCAAATTGTTTTTGAAGCTGTCCCATATTATGTCAGTTTGTTAATTTGGCTGATTTTTTCAAAAAGATAGCTTCTATCAAAACTTGAACCTTTATATGGAATACTACTGCTTATATTGCTTCTGCTAATCAGATCTAATCCATTTGAGTTAATATTGTAAGGTATACCGGATGCATTTAAAATCGTAGGAGCAATGTCAAGAAAAGATGCTACTATCTTATCTTCTTTGTATTGTTTGTTATCCGGTGTTACAATTATAAGAGGAACAAATTCAAAATAATTGTCACCTTCTAAATAAGATGCCTGTTTATAATCTTCATTGTTGACATTCGGCGTGTGATCTCCCCAAATAAAAATATAAGTATTTTTATAGTTTGATTTTATATAATTTACATAGTCTTCAATAGATTGGTCAACATATGACATAGAGTTCATGTAATTTCTGGCAGTATTATTTTTAACATCATCATAATTCCTATTATTGTAATAGTAATTCGCGTTTGTAAACGGCCCATGACTCGACATAGTTATAGTATATGCAAAAAACGGCAGTTTTTCATTTTTCAATTGCTTTTCAGCATAGCTAAATACCTGATCGTCGGCTGCTCCCCACCCTATATCTTTCAGTCCCATCTTATTCATATCTACCAATTGTTGGTAACCCATCTTTTCATAAGCAACATCCCTGTTAAAATAGCTTCCTACATTACCATGGAAAGCAATTGTGCTGTATGAGTTTTTAGCAAGCTGTTTTACTATGGAATTTGAATAGCCATAGCCATTAATCTTCATGGATGGAAAATCCTTCAGCGGTTCAACACTATTAATGGTAGAAAACTCACAGTCAGATGTCCCTCCAGCTTCATGATAACTCATGGTATATGGGTAATATATATTCTGTTGTGTTAAAGAATGCAAAAACGGCATAATATATTTACCATTATGTTGTTTGTTAACAGCATTTGCATCCATTGATTCTACTTGGATTACAACAAAATTCGGCTTATCAGTTTTTTCTCCTCCGCTTGATATATTTTGTCCATAGCTAAAACGATTTACAAGATCAATATCTTTTGAATTGCGAGCCATATCAACTATACTATTAGCAATGGTTCCATACCTTTGTATTAAAAGCGATTCACTATTGTTGCTATCAGATTTTGCAAAACTTATTATGGAATAGTTATGCATATAGTTCCATCCTTCCATAGCCCCAATTAATAAAAGGCAAGATATAACAAGTTTCATTCTGCCTATCTTATGTGTCTTTTTTATTTCCGCCGTAACCTTGGGATATACAATCCACATATATATGACTACAGGCAGATCCACTAAAGCAATGAGTAATTTGGGATCTATAAGTGTGGATATAGTACCTACAGCACCAACTCCTTCAACAAACAGTGAAAATGCCTGGGAAATATGAAGATAGCTGCGAGAGTAAATAAAATAAATAAGATTGCCTAAAATATAAATTGTTTGAATTACATATATACCCATAAATAAAATTCTATGCTTAACACCTAAAACAATTAAATAAGTTATTGAAACAAATAATAAGGTCATGGCAAACTTATATAAAAATGCTTGTAAAGTAAAGGAATTTACCAAAAACATATTAAAAAGCGTAATTTTTAATGTACTTAGAATTATAAATATGGAAATCAGCGTTTTGGGAAATATTTTACCTTCCCTATGTGCCATACCTAAATTAAACTTATTCGTCGATAGTAATTGCATAATTTGACTCACCTCTTTAATATAAATTTGAGCATAGATAGACGCATGGTTGATTGAATTTTCAAGCCTATCTTCTCTTAAATTTGTAATTAAGATATATACATATAGATAAAAAACGATTTAGTAAAACACGATATTTTATTTTCTATATGTACGGTCAAATATCAATAATGAGGCACTGTAGAGTGTCTAATAAGGAATAAATCACTTCATATCTTGCAAAAAAATTTATATTGGCAATTACAGAGCATAAATTTTGTAATGAAAAATGTTTACTACAAAATATATAGTTATGTTAATCGTATTGTAATGGATTACTATGAAAAAACTTTTACTAAATTGTGAACAATTCTGAACCGGCCATGATGGTTTTAAATCAAAAATAATTACACTGGACTATAGAGGTCATAGAATAGCGGTAAGCAGTAAGCCAATTGAGTATATTAAGATTTATTGCCATGATGATACCGTATTTAATTAGGGACTATTGTCATAGTTGATGCAGCTATTGATTTAAATGTTACTGTACGACTTCCAGTAGCATCACTCCACGATAGCTTTAAAGCTCCCGTACACCCTACAGAAATATCTGTATCATATGAAACGCCAGAACGATAAGTGTAATATGATTTTGCACCTAAACCATTATCTGAAGCTATTGGATCATTAGAAGATGTTGAATATTCGCGTTTATAAAATCCGCCAAAGTTTTTTTAAAAATCCCACCTTGTTATATTATTCCCGTTTGGTGCTCCACTAGCTACGTCATAATCTACATCTATAGAAGAGAGAGTAAAATCTATCGCTGTAAACTGCCATCCAAAAGTCCCATAATAAAGTAGTATAGTAAGTGAAACTGAATCGTCGCTTTCTTCCGGTGTTATACTTTTGGTGCTTTCAAATTCAGAATCAGCACTTATAAGTTTCATATATGCATCCTACGGCTATATGGTCACCGGAACACCAATAATCATACAAAAATAAGAGTGTTTGTGAAAAAACACAGGTTAATGAGTATATACTGATTATACCGTTTTTGAGGGCTTTTCTATAGGGAATGGTGTTAGATTGGAGTGGCGAATAAGGTTTGCCCCCTTATTCGCCTTATTAAATTAGTAGCCGTGCTCTGACTTTACTCAGCAGGCATATGCTGTGTTATACAATGGAGCCCTCCGCCCCAGAGGTTTACATTTTCAGAATCTATACTGATTATTTGCCTTCCGGGAAATATTCCGCGGAATATATCGATGACACCGTTTTCAGTGTCCCTCAGTTCAGTAGAAAGCCCGGATTTCCAATAGGATTGAAATAAGACAGCACCATTTGTAGCAGCATAGTTCAAATAACTGCGTATGGGTGTTTTGCCTTCTTCATTTGGTTTACCGTATACCGTTGGCGGCATAGGTATCCTTATAATGCGAAATGGTTTACCGTCCTGATCGGTTGAATTCTTAAGTATATTATAATTTTCTTCAAGCCTTAAATATGATTCGTTTGTGTAATTGTTTGTATATCTGTCTCCGGGTAATATCTGTGCCAGAAGTATTGTATTAGGACTGGCGAACCTTGCTATTTCATTTATATGGCCGCTTGTAATTCTGTCATCTTCCGCAAGGCCTTTTTTAAGCCAAATTATTTTCTTTAGCCCGAAAATCCTTTTGTATTCGTTCTCAATCTGCTGTTTTGTCATATCGGGATTGCGCTTTAGTACAACAGATTCAGTTGTCATCAAGGTACCTTTTCCGTTTGATTCTATTGCACCGCCCTCGGATATAAGGCTGGTAGCTATAACAGGAAGATTGAACCTTTGAGCTACAAGCCTATCTACCTGGCCTTCTACATTGATATAGTCCTGGCTTCCATCCCGGCTGTAATTGTTAAATCCGAAGTCTACAACATTAAGCTTGTTATTGGCGTTCATTACAAAGACCGGACCTACATCCCGGGTCCAGATAGACATATGGTTGATATCATAAAAGCTTACGCTTGTGCCTGTATAGCCGCTTGATTTGAGTAAAGCCTTTATTTGTGAGATTTCATCATTGCTTCTTGTCATTACATTGACCCTGATAAACGGATCAATAGCTTTTATAACATTTATCATTACAGGGCTTACAGGATGATTGCCGACGTTATAGGCTTCCGATGGCCACTGCAGCCAAATGGCCTGCTGTTTTTCAAATTCACCGGGAAGTCTGTAGGAAGCAGGAGTATTCCCGGAGTTATATTCAAGCTTTGTGATATTGTTGTTGTTTCCTTTTTGTGGCTGGTATTTCCACATACCTGCTAACAGAAACAGTAAGCATATTGGAATGATTATTAAAATTGCAGATATCCTTTTCATTTTATCCCTACCTTTGTGATTATAAATAACTTTTGTTGATGGGTTAAGAAGTTGCTGTTTGTTTAAATTAGGCTTTGAAAATTGTTACAAATACTTTGCCACCTGTTATGCCTGCTTCAATTATAACAGGGTAATCCTTTGAGTTACGGAATTTGAAATCCATGGTTCCATAGCTGACAGCAGCATCATTACCTCGGGAAACATAATGGACATCTTTGCTGTGTGAATGCCTTTCCATGATTTCCAAACCAGATTTTTTAGCAGCATTGTAAAGGGTGCTGCTTAACTGGCAAACACCTCCGCCTATAGCTTCTTTCCTCTTTCCATTCATGATAATTTTTGCCTTTTCATACCCATCCTCTAAGGACCTTTTTCCAACAACCGTGTTAAAGGAGAAGACTTCTCCCGATTCAACTTTGAAGCCGCTTATTTCACTGGCAGCGATTGATATATTATTAACCCTGTCAGGGTCTTTATCAAGCAAAGTTGTTTTAAAACCGCCAATAGGCACTCTTTTGCCGGTGGACAAATTCCTGTTCTCCGTAGGACTGGGTTTAGGTGACTGAACATTACCGGGGGGTGAGGCATTTCCAGGGTTGAACTTTTCCTGCTCTGCTATTGGGTTTTTGGCTCTGCATGAAGTTTGAGTTATAGCATTAAGAATAAGTAATATGGCAATTAAAATGCATTTGAATTTACTCAATGTATATCACCTCTTTTATTAGTATTTTTCAGGCAATTGATATAATTCGAGGTAAGTGTTTCAAAAAGGTGCGTATTTATGCAATGCAGTGATATAAAGGGAGATGAGGTTAAGAGATATCTGATTTTTGATATTGTTTTTGAATACCTAGATAAAGGCAGGAAGTGGAAAGTGTATTTTCTCTTTTAATACAAATAATATAAAGGCAGTAGAAATATATACTGAAATTTACATGAATGGTGAATCAAATTGATTAAAGGCAGATTAAAGTTAATATTCCTTTTAATAATTTCAATCTTGCTTCTATTGCCTGTATCATGCTCTGTACATAACCCGTCTGATAAAGCTAAACTAAGAAGTGCAGGGCCTCAGAACAAGATGGAATCACAAAAACGTATGTCAGCTGAAGGCAATACGCGCATATTGGAAAAGACGGAAGAAAACTCAACATCAGGAGCTATAACGCAAGTACCATGGGAAAATGACGAAGGTTTCAAGTCTGCACAGCAGAAAAATGGTACATTTAAAATGATGGCTGCTTACCGAACCGTACTGAAAGATCCTCTTGCCGGTGAAGAAGAGAATGTGCACCTTGCTGCCCGTTATCTTTCCGGTAATGTAGTAGAACCGGGACAGGTCTTTTCCCAAAACCGGCAAATCGGGCCATATACCGAACCGAGAGGATTCAAAACCGGACCGACTTATAGTGGGGCGAATCTTGTAAATACTATAGGTGGAGGGGTATGCAAGATAGCATCCACCCTATATAATGTGGTTGTTTTAAGCAACCTCCAGATTGTTGAAAGGCATAACCACAGCATGCCGGTCCCGTATGTTCCTTATGGTCAAGATGCTACTGTTTTCTATGGACAAAATGATTTCAAATTTAAAAATGATTCCGGTTCTCCTGTATTAATTTGGGCACAAGGCTTAGACAATATACTTTATATAGGATTTTACAGTAAAGAAAAGGCTCCAAAGGTAGAATGGCATCATGAGATAACAAATAAGCAAACGGCACCGACTGTCTACCGTAATAGTACGCTATTGGCTGCGAACAGTAAAAAGAAGGTCGTAGAGGGAATGGACGGTGCAACAGTAAAGTCATGGGTTACAATAGAAAAACAGGACGGAACAAAAACGGAAAAGCAACTAGGAAAAAGCTATTACAAGCCTTTCCCCAATATTATTGAAAAAGGCACTGTGGTAAGGTAGGCCGATAAATATTAAAGACCTTCTTTCCTTGGAGCTGATATGCTCCCTATATAGTAGACAGTTAAAATAATAAAACTGTCACTACAAAAGCATCATCAAAAGTTTTTGCTAATTGCTGAAATGTCTGCTTTGCCTGCTGGTCTTCGGTTTCTAGCTCTTTAGTCATATATTTTAAAACTTTCTTTCTATCATTCTAGAAAGGAAGTTTTATTCATATAAAATATCTTTACAAAAGTGAAATATCGTAAAATTCACCACCCATACAAAAAAACATAAACATGTATAATGCGTATCATCTTAAGCTGGTACTAGAATAAAATATTAATATAAGCAAACTTAGTAAGGAAAATATTATATGAGAAGTACTTATCTTGAATTACTGGTCAGGTACAGAATAAGAGGGGCACATCCTGGGGGATTGCCTCTATCTAAGAAACTATTGGATAGTTTGGACATCAATAGCAGTACTCATCTACTTGATTTAGGTTGCGGTTTAGGGCAAACACTTGGATATATTGCCAAAACATATCCGTGTAAAATAACGGGTGTAGATATTAATAAACAAATGATATTTCAAGCTGCTAAAAAACTTAAAGATGAGAATCTAACAGTTGATTTAATCTGTGCAGATGTTACAAAGCTCCCATTTTCCTCAAACAAGTTTGACATAGCTCTTTCTGAATCAGTTACGATTTTTACAGAAATCAATAAAGCATTAAGTGAATATGCTCGTATTTTGAAAAATGATGGTACTCTTCTTGCAATTGAAATGACATCAAAGGACCTCCTTACTAAGAGAGAACTATTCGAAATTAAATCTGTATATGGAATTGATCAAGTCCCTACCTCAATAGAATGGGAAAGAATGTTAAAACTTGCTGGGTTCACAGTTATTCAATCATATGAAGTAAAGATGATACCGACATTAAAATTTACTTCACTTAGAATGCTGTATGATTTTTTTCCACATTTAATTATACTTAATCGTTATAAAAGGAAACTAATTTATAATGTTTATGTATGTAGGAAGGTAATACAGTGAATTAATACCTTATAAATCCCTTCCTAATTTTTTATATTTAGTCTTTTATAAGGTTTGCTCTTATATATAATAGTATAACAAAAGGAGGTTTAATACCTCCTTAATAGTAATCGTATTTCTTTAAATTATGTCTTATATAAAACCACCGCCAGCGAATCCTGGACATACTAAGCAAAGGATAACCAAAATGATAATAACACATATTATCCATTCACATCCGCCGAAACCAAATCCACCGCATGCACCTACATGCCTATCGTCTTCCATATCAAAATCTCCTCTCAAATAACAATTGTACAATTTAATAACAATACATAATATTCAAGTACAAACTAACATGTTACATGGGTTTGCAATTTAATATTCACATAAGAATTATTTGTAGCAATAATTAATTAAATGCATAAATTATACTATACTATAACAGTTTATAGTGCTCTTTTAAAGCCGTAGGTGCCTCCCATCTCTAGCCTCCTTTATTTCGATGGGGCTTTTGGAACCTGCTTCGATAGTAAATGTTCCTGAGTTAATATTTATAGATTCAGCTTTTGTCCCCTGAAGCTTTTTAATTTCTTCCAGAATAGTATTCAACTTTTCCATAAGTTCTTCGTTGCTTGTCAATGTAGTCACCTCATTTAATAAATCATATTCATAAATAAATAATAATCGTTTACTACATATTATGTAAAATCGGTGATTTGTGCGAGTCTTAAAATGATTTTTATTAAAATGGGTGCTTATATGGAACCTAAGTAATTAGATAAATTAGTCTATATTAATCTGCTCATAAAAACCTGTAAAAATAATAAAGAAGGCCGGGAGGGAAAACCAGCCTATAATATAAAGATATTTTAAACAGTATAAATGAAACCTCTTAGTCCTTGACATTCTTTGCTGGTTTTCCTCTACCCGATTTTATATACTACTAATATATGCCCTAAGCTGATATTGTGTAATGTTTCGGTAATCCATCTGTGATATTCTCCGCGGATTTCCATAATTTCATTTTGGGTAAAAGTAAAGCTGGATTTCTCCAACTCATACCTCATGTGGACTTTGATTACACGAATCAAATCTTTCTCAAACAATTTTGGTTTTGGGTCAAATTTGACCATGAGAGCTGATTTTACATCTGTGAAACATTGAAAAAATTCATGCAAAGTTTAAACTGTAAACTTTTAACAGCTCAAAATATCTTTAAATCTCTATGGGGGGACCCATCTTTTTACACTTAATTTGCAGTACATGACAGCTACTATTTCACTCGCCCATAGTATGCAAAAATAACAAACAGCACTTACTCGGTTATCTGGAATCCAAAGACTTTCAAGGATGTAGAAAATCATTGGGCTATGAATGCTATCAACGACATGGGATCAAGGCTTATTATCAGCAGCACTGGCAATGATATGTTTGAACCTGACAGATACATAACGACAGCCGATTTTACACAAATTGTAATTAAGGCATTAAGTAAAACTTACATTTCGTTTCTGTTCAATACTGGAATAAAATATACAGTGGTGCTATGATAAAAAGCTCAAGTTCGCAAAGACCAGAGCTTTTTTAAATATCTTGGAGATTATTGTAACTTTAAAAGATTGCCGTGTTTATTATACAAGTTTATTACGCACAGCAAATACTGCCAATTGTACACGGTCTTTGAAATCAAGTTTTTTCAGTAAGGAAGAAACAATATTACGAACTGATCCCTCACTAAGGAATAGCTCTTCTGCGATCTGATTGTTGCTTTTTCCGTCAACTACCATTTGAATAACTTTTATCTCCCTTTCATTCAATTTTGCCAGCACAATACTTCCTTCTCCTGCATCAATACCATTTATATCCAGTTTCTGTACCATTTTTTCGAATATGTTTTTCTGGATGATGTTATACCCTTGATACACACTTTTAATTGCATGAATCAGTTCAACAGCACTGATGTCCTTTAAAACATAGCTGTCTGCCCCGTTTTTCAGACAATTTGATACGTTTTCGTCGTCCTGAAAGGTAGTTAGGATAATAATTTTAATATTGGGAAAGTGCTGCTTAATAAGCCGCGTTCCTTCCACACCATCACAATCTGGCATGAGAATATCCATAAGAACCAAGTCAACCTGCATTCTTTTACACAATTCAAATGCCTCAAAACCGTTTGATGTTCCCCCAACCACTTCAATATCAGTGTCGTGATCCAGCATATACTTTAATGTATCTCTGAATATCACCAAATCATCAACAATCATAACTTTGATCATCAGTACTGCCCCTTTTCTATTATGTCGCTACTTTTAATTTATTAGTTCAGATAATATTTTACACTAATTTTCAACTAAAGTATGTCATTAGTTTATTAAAAAATCCAGCATATTGTCATGAATTTCTTAAATCTTTTTATGACAATTGCAGCGGAACTTCAATATGTATGTTAAATCCCTTTTCTCCATCCGAGCCGAATACTATTTTCCCGGAGAGCTTGCGAATTCGCTCCTCCATTCCGGAAAGCCCATTTCCTTTCGGAATAGCCGAACAGCCATTCCCATCATCAAATATAAAAAGCTTGACCGAAGCTTTATTAAATATAAACATTATTTTTACGTTACAGGCATTACCATGTTTAATGGAATTGGTCACTGCCTCCTGGCAGACTTTAAAAAGGTTATCCGACACTTCCCGGTAAACATATTCGCTGCTTCCTTCACATGTAAGGTCAATCCTGAGCCCAGAATGGCTTAACCTCTCTGCCAGTTGTGAAACAGCCTTAATAAGATTATTAGCCTCCAAAGATTCTAAGGCTATACCTGAAATAGAGCGTCTTAACTCGTTCATCCCAATCTTGGAGATGTTTGCTAGGTCTTTTATAATTTTTCTTGCTCGAAGTTCATCTTTTCCATAGGTCAAATCCAATGCTTCTGCAAGTGTAATTATGGAAACAAGTGTGTGCCCCAGCGTATCATGAACATCTCGGGCAATCCTGTTCCTTTCCTTTACAATGGCCAGTTCCTCAACTTTTAATGCATATTCCGATATCTGCCTGTTAAGCTTAATAAGTTCTTTATTCTTGTTCTTCATTTCCTTCATTAAGTCTTTATATCCTTGAATGTAGTCAAAAGAAACCACTGTCCCTATAACTTGTCCCTTTTGATTTAAAATAGGATTGATATTTACTCTATATGACTGTTCGCTTGTACCCTTTAATATAATTTCTCCACTGAAAGGTTCATTCACACCAAACTGAATATACTGAATAATCCTTTCGGACTCCTTGGTCTTATGGATAATTTTTTCAAGCAAAATTGCTATATCTGATGCTTTTTCTATATAGGATAATAATTGCTGGTTGGATAAAAAGCATCTAAAGGCCTTGTTGTACTTAATAATTCTTAAATCCTTGTCAAAAACACAAATTGCTTCCTGCATGGTATCCGAATAGTTCTTCAGGACTCTGGATTCGACATCCAAAAAACTATATTTAAAAGTGGCAACCAGAAACAATATAGACGATATAATAAATCCAAAAGGCGTGATCTCTATCTTGAATTTGAAGGTTAGATATAATATGTTGAGGATTAACGGTATAACGGCTGCAAAAATAACCAATACAGTCTGATTTCTCTTTAATGTACTACATCTTAGTGCATGCAGGATCAATATAAATGTACCTGTTATGATATAAGCATAGGAAAAAATAAAATGAACCCAGAAAACTATTCCAAACTGCCTTCCGTCTTCATTTCTGAAATAAAACAGGTGATGCAGCTCATTTGTCAAAAGGGAAAGGTATTGAAGGGTGGGTAAAATCGCCAAAAAGATTATATTTTTTTTCCTGCTAATAATTTTTGAATCGGAATAACAAAGACTGAATATTAACCAGGCAAACCCTAAATAGCATATCCCGCTATAATAAAACTTCAATACACTGAATCCTTGTTCTCTGGTAATGCTCAATGACTCAAACAACAATCCTAACGACCAAACAAAATTGGTTGCCATTAGAAAAACAAAACTATATAAAAGCTTTGTCCGTTTTCCTTCTATAATTACATAAACTATCAATGCAAGCAATAGAACTATTGAAGTCAAGTATGTGAATACTGTAAGTTGGAGTTCAAACACCATATTAATGAAAATTCCTTCTCTAAATAATTTTATATTTATAATTATATATGTATATTATAAATATAAAAAGAACAAAAATTAATACTGGGTAGTGAAAGGGTAACTGTCGTCAACTAAACTATCATAACTCGTAATATTCATAGTATTCCATGAGTTATTTTTATTCATTTTTCATTTATATAATCAATGTCATCAAGCTAATAAAACAATAACTGGGATTACTGGAAAATACGAAAAAATATATTAAAAAAGTGGCTAAAAGTCGCGAAAACTCTTGACTTTTCCAAAGTAGCCTAATAATCAAAAAGG
>JAEYYB010000120.1 GCA_023430975.1 Bacillota bacterium
CTATTAAAATCAGTTAATCTTGCTATTTGTCTATCACAAAATAACGTTAAAACGTTCGTTATTTTGCTCTGCCAAATGTAAGATTAATACTGATTTTAATTATGTTGAACCGTTCGTTATTTGCTTCTCCAAATGTAAGATTATTAACACTTTTAATATAGTAAATCCAATACATTGTATCATTAGAAATAATGGAAGTATAGAAAATTAAAGGAGTGTGAAGTGTAATGGTAGAAATTAAATTCTGTGAGAATAATTTTGTGCATGGCGTGGAGGAAGTTATAAGTAAATTGCAAGAGAATAATGAAAACGCAGAGGTTATAGTTGAATCATGTTTAGGTTACTGCGGCGATTGTGCTGAAGGGCCTTTCGCACTGGTGAATGATGAATTGGTGCAGGCAGACTCGGCGGATGAGTTGTATGAAGCTATCTGCGAAATAATCGGTTAGTAAGTATGCTTATGGCAATGATATCCAAGAAAAAATGCGAATAACGCTGATAAGGCATTATTCGCATTTTTTATGTCCAGGAAACTTGCGACAACATCAAGGTTAAATAATCACTTCTTGATTTCATTTAGTTATATTTTAATCATCCCTTAAGATACTCATCAATTGCTTTGGCAGCAGTTTTTCCTGCTCCCATTGCCAGAATTACTGTTGCTGCACCTGTTACTGCATCACCGCCGGCATACACACCTTCCTTGCTGGTTGCACCAGTGACTTCCTCGACGATAATGCCTCCCCAGTCATGGGTATCAAGGCCTTTTGTGGTCGACTTGATGAGCGGGTTTGGACTTTGACCGATGGCAATGATGACAGTATCCACATCGATGATGTGTTCGGAATTTTTCTTCACTACAGGACGCCTTCTGCCTGAACTATCCGGCTCCCCCAGTTCCATTTCAACGCACTCAATACCCTTAACCCAGCCATCATCAGTGCCAATGATTTTTGTGGGGTTGGTTAAAAGTTTGAATATGATTCCTTCTTCCTTTGCGTGGTGAATTTCTTCCAGTCGTGCAGGCAGTTCTTTCTCTGAACGCCTGTACACAATATATACATTTTCAGCACCGAGCCTTTTTGCACTCCTTGCGGCATCCATTGCAACGTTACCGCCGCCTACAACAGCTACATTCTTGCCAACCTTAACCGGTGTACCGTATTTAGGAAACAGGTAAGCCTTCATAAGGTTTATCCTGGTTAGAAACTCATTTGATGAATAAACTCCATTCAAATTCTCACCGGGTATACCCATAAAATTGGGCAATCCTGCACCTGTCCCGATAAACATGGCTTTATAGCCTTCATCTTTCAGTTCATCAAGAGAAAGGACCTTACCTATTACCATGTTTGTCTTGATTTCAACTCCAAGCTGCTTTAAGCTGTCTATCTCCTTTTGGACTAAAGCTTTTGGCAGCCTGAATTCAGGTATACCGTACATAAGCACTCCACCCGGTGTGTGGAACGCTTCGAAAATGGTTACGTCATAACCCATATTCGAAAGATCCCCGGCACATGTGAGCCCTGCAGGACCGGAGCCTATTACGGCCACTTTAGTGCCGTTCTTCTGAATGCTTTTAGCCTGTGGCTTGCTATTTTGCATAAACCAATCGGCAACAAACCTTTCCAAACGCCCAATAGCTACAGGTTCGCTCTTTATACCCCTGACACATAACTTTTCACACTGCGATTCCTGGGGGCATACCCGTCCACATATGGCAGGAAGGCTGTTTGTTTCTGTTATTTTTTCGTAGGCTTTTTCAAACTCACCGTTTGCAACAAGCTGAATAAACTCAGGTATCTTTACATTAACCGGACATCCTGCTACGCAAGGCTTGTTCTTACACTGAAGGCATCTTTTTGCTTCCTCTTGTGCCATTTCAGGTGTATAACCAAGAGCTACCTCAAGAAAATTTTTGTTTCTTACATCCGGTTCCTGCTCAGGCATTTTAACTTTATCAGGTGACATATTAGGCATTAGTTTCACCTCCAAGATTGCATTTGTGGTCTTCAAGTGATTGTCTCTCGTGATTCTTATACATCAATTGCCTTCTCATGGCTTCGTCAAAATCAACTAGATGACCGTCAAAGTCAGGTCCGTCCACGCAGGCGAACTTGGTTTTCCCACCAACGGTAACACGACACCCGCCGCACATTCCGGTACCATCTATCATAACAGGGTTCATACTTACTACGGTCTTTATTCCGTAGGGTCTGGTAAGATTACTAACTGCTTTCATCATTATTAGTGGACCTATGGCAATTACCAGGTCATATGAATTTCCATCTTCGATAAGCTTCTTTAGCTCATCTGTTACAAATCCTTTTGTCCCGTTAGAACCATCATCAGTTGTAATTACAAGTTTACTGCTAGCTTTGGACATTTCGGATTCAAGGATAATTAGATCCTTGTTTCTGAAACCAACTATTGAATGGACTTCTGCACCCATTTCGTGAAGCTTTTTAGCTTGTGGATATGCTATGGCGGTGCCAAGTCCGCCGCCTATTACAGCAGCCTTTTTAATACCTTCAAAATGGGATGCAACTCCTAAAGGACCAACAAAGTCAAGAATTTCCTGACCTTCTTCCAGCATACCCAGTGATTTGGTTGTTTGACCAACTTCCTGAAAAATGATTGTGACAGTGCCTTCTTTCCTATCATAATCCGCTATGGTTAGAGGACAACGTTCACCATATTCATCTACCCGTAGAATGATGAACTGTCCAGGCTCAGCTTTACGTGCAACATAGGGAGCGTCTATTTTCATAAGCTTAACAGCAGGGCTTAATGTTTCTTTCTTAACGATTTTATACATATTAATGTTCCTCCCCTCAATTACCAATATGAAAAGTCCGATTTAAAATCCAATAAGTGTCGTTTTGAAATGCCTTACTTCATAATTATTTATTCAAATGCAGTATTATACAAGTATAAATAATTATCCTTGAACAACAATCATTATACAATATAATTGTATAAAATGAAAGTGACAATTATTTAGAATGAAAGGCGTTATTGTGGAAAAATGAAAGTCGGAAGCTGAAAATATTCAATACTTTGAATTCTAACACTAATGGATCTGTACGTGTATATATGGTGCAAAACATTGAATATCAGAGAAATGTGAATTAATTCACAAAAAAATCACATACTAAGTTATAAAAATAAATGAAATTTTTTTAATAAGTACTTGCATTACAAAAATGCATTTGATATAATCGTTAATGTTGATTTATCATATCTCTCAATTATCCCCAAACGTTTATTTTTGGGGGTATACGATGGCGTATGCCTGTATGATATGCAATGATGCATATGATGAAATTGGATGCTATAAGAGTTTTTATGACCATAGCTTATTGATGCTGTTATTCTAAGAATACTGTGCATTTGAAATGGTTATAATAATGTACGATTACGTTTGTAATTTAATAGTTTATAGCATTTGAAATAATAATAAATTAAAACGGTAGGGGGTTTTTTATCATGAAAATACTCGCAAATGTAATGGAAAATGTAATCAAAAGAAATCCAAATGAACCTGAATTCCATCAAGCGGTTAAGGAAGTATTGGAGTCATTAGAACCTGTAGCTGAAAAGAAACCTGAATGGGTAGCAGCAGGAATATTTGACAGAATAGTTGAACCTGAAAGACAAATTTTCTTCAGAGTGCCATGGGTTGATGACAAGGGTAAGGTACATGTAAACAGAGGATTCAGAATTCAGTTCAATAGTGCAATTGGTCCTTACAAGGGTGGTCTGAGACTTCATCCTTCAGTTAATGCAAGTATACTTAAATTCCTCGGTTTCGAACAAATATTCAAGAACTCATTGACTGGTCTGCCAATAGGCGGCGGTAAAGGTGGAAGTGATTTCGATCCAAAAGGTAAGTCCGATGGTGAAGTTATGCGTTTCTGCCAGAGCTTTATGACAGAATTACAAAGACATATCGGTGAAAATACAGACGTTCCTGCTGGAGATATCGGAACAGGAGCAAGAGAAATCGGTTTCATGTATGGACAGTACAAACGTTTAAGAAACGACTTTACTGGTGTTTTAACTGGTAAGGGATTAACTTGGGGTGGTAGCTTGGCAAGAACTGAAGCTACTGGATACGGACTCTGCTACTTCATGGATGAAGCTTTAAAAGCTAAGGGAAAATCATTCAAAGGAACAACAGTTGTTGTATCAGGTTCAGGTAACGTTGCTATATATGCAACTGAAAAGGTTCACGAATTAGGTGGGAAGGTTGTTGCATTAAGTGATTCAAACGGTTATATATATGATCCAGACGGAATCAAATTAGATACAGTTAAGAGACTTAAAGAAGTTGAAAGAAAGAGAATCAGCGAATACGTTAAATTCCATCCAAATGCGAAGTACACTGAAGGTTGTTCAGGAATATGGTCAATCAAGTGTGATATCGCTCTCCCAAGTGCAACTCAGAATGAAATTGATGAAAATTCCGCTAAGACTCTTGTTGCTAACGGATGTTATGCAGTTGGAGAAGGTGCGAACATGCCTTCAACTCCAGAAGCAGCTGAAGTATTCCTCAAAAACAAAATTATCTATGGCCCTGCAAAAGCAGCAAATGCAGGTGGAGTTGCTACTTCAGCTCTTGAAATGTGCCAGAACAGTATGAGATATTCATGGACATTCGAAGAAGTTGATGCTAAATTAAAGAATATCATGATTAACATATATAAAGCTGCAAGTGCGGCAGCGAAAGAATACGGAGATGAAGACAACCTTGTTATGGGTGCTAATATCGCCGGATTCTTGAAAGTTGCAGAAGCAATGTACGCACATGGTGTAGCATACTAAGAATTGACTAAGATAAAACATTCGTACATCTCAAAAATAGCCTTCTGTTGAAATTAAACAGCAGACTATTTTTTTATGAAAATTATTTTCAAATGAATTCAATTTTGATATAATTCTATCATAATATGAAAGTAAGTATATATTTCTTACATTTCCGGCAAGGGCGTCGGATATAATTAACCCAACGGAGGGAACAATATGTATTGTGAAAAGAATTGCTATTTCTGTAAAAATCTTTGCTTTTTTAATTCGGAAAATGTCAATGATTTCTTTTGTACTGTTTCAGGATTACCTTATCAACAAACAAAACTAAAGATGGAATGCAATAATTATTCTCCGGATTTGGAAGAATAATTTTGATGTAAGAAATGAATGTCATTAATATATAAATTTCAAAATGCCTGCGGATAATATGTATTCTGGTGCAGGCTTTTGAGTTATTGAATTATTATCAGTCACCCTGCAAAATTGATTTTAAAAAACTGCAAGAATAATGCGGGATAAGCTTCAAAGCAAAAAGGCTCATTATGTATGAATGGGCCTTTAACTATGGTATAATTGTTTTTATACTCCATTTATACGAAAAGAAGGGTGAAGAGAGCATTTGAAAGATAAAGCTGGAATGGCAAAGGTTGTACTGGTATTAGGATTAGTGGGAATAGCTGGCGTCATACTTACCATAATAAGCGATTTCATTTTGATTGGAAGACCCAATTCATCGAATTCATTTCTAAAGCTCGGAACGGAAAGCATGGCTTATTTACCGAGTTGGAGAATAACTGTGGGTGCCTTTATGGGCATTATTGTGTTGCCTTTTCAAATAGCAGGACTAATTTCCATATACTATGGATTAAAACCATCAGGAAGAGTAATGCCGCTTATAGCGGTGATTACTGCTGCTCATGCACTGATGATGGGAGTAGCATTTCATATATCCTATGCTTATATTGGAACAGGGTGGAAGTTATTTCATAAAGCAGGGACTGGAAATGGAATTACATCTGAAATAGTAGAAAAGTTTGATTTTTACTGGAAGATAATCGTTTTTATAATGATGTTTGAGCTTTTATTCAGCTCAATAATTTTTGTGCTGCAAATAATCAGCGGCAAAACGAGATATCCTAAATGGATGGCGGTATTTAACCCACTTTGTGTTTCTCTTGTGATATTTCCGGTGATTTATATACTTCCAGCACCAATCGGCGGGTTTATAGGTCCCGCATATTTAAATATATCCACGTTGGTATTTATGAGTTTATCAACATTTGTAATTTATAAAAAATTAAAAGTAAGTTAAGTCAACACATGAGCGAAATTATAGCAGATGTTGTTTTTTGATCATGACTTTATTATACTAAAAGTGATAAATCTATTACATTTGTCTGTCGCAAATCTATTAAAATCAGTTAATCTTGCTATTTGTCTATCAATGTCATCAAGCTAATAAAACAATAACTGGGATTACTGGAAAATACGAAAAAATATATTAAAAAAGTGGCTAAAAGTCGCGAAAACTCTTGACTTTTCCAAAGTAGCCTAATAATCAAAAAGG
>JAEYYB010000025.1 GCA_023430975.1 Bacillota bacterium
TGTCTGTCGCAAATCTATTAAAATCAGTTAATCTTGCTATTTGTCTATCACAAAATAACGTTAAACCGTTCGTTATTTTGCTCTGCCAAATGCAAGATTAATACTGATTTTAATTATGTTAAACCGTCCGTTATTTGCTCCGCCAAATGTAAGATTATTAACACTTTTAATATAGATTAGAAATGAACTGAATGACTTGATTATATTATTATAAAATTATAGTATTATAGTATAATTATTGATTTACATATTGATTATAGAATCCATTTTATAAATTTATCAATTGCAAATACCATTAATATTTATTTTTTTAAAAAAAAATAAGGGGGTTTGAAAATGTTTAAGAAAATTGTAACTGTTTTTTCAGTTATCATGATAATGATGACTGCCATTATTTGTACGGTGTCTAATGCTGAAGAGGTCAACACCGGATTTACTGTAACAGGTATTGTAAAACCCGAGTTTGTTAATTTAGGCAGTGCAGCATCTTCACAGCTTTCAGGCTTTGTAGTAGCTGTGGAAGGATTGCAAGGTACATGTCAAACGGATTCTAAAGGCTATTTTGAGCTTAGTAACATTCAAAGAGGCACCGGATATACTCTTAAGATATCAAAGCCAGGGTATTTAACAAGAAGCATATCCAATATAGCTATTTCAAGCGACATTGCTTTATCAACCGGGGGATTGCCCATCGATATATGGGCTGGGGACTTTAATGGGGATCTTGCAATAAACATGGCTGATATAATAGATTTTGCCAAAGGATTTAATATTGTTTCTACCAGTGAAAAGTATAATTTGGTTCTTGATTTGAATAAAGATGAAGCGATAAATATGAGTGATATAATGATAGTTATTAGACATTTCAGTAAAACTGCGAATGATTATTTACAAAATATCACTTCCACTACTATTGTAAAAAGTACTACACCAGCTCCTACGCCAACAAAAAGGCCTACTCCAACTGTAACACCTACACCTACCAAAGCTCCTACACCTACTGTTGGTATGACAGGTAAGGTGACCTACACCCTTGTAAAGGCCAGCTCGCCTACTGCTGACCAGCTTGCGGCATATGAAGCCATAACGGCCGCTATGGACAAAGCTGTATCGTATTATAATCAGTACACGAGTATTGTTCTTAACTTAAGGGTGCAATACGAGCCATCTGTTGCAACTGCTGATGGTAATATCAATGGTAATATCAGATTTGGAAAAAAAGAATACATGAATCATATTAGTGCTATGCATGAAATTGCACATACTGCAGGTGTGGGAACTACAAACCAGTACAGATCATTAATAGTAAATGGTGTATTTACCGGCGTCAATGCAACAAATCAATTGAGAGCTATTACAGGTAACTCACAAGATGTTTTAAAGGGAGATAGCCAGCATTTTTGGCCATATGGACTTAATTATACCAGTGAGGTTAAGTCGAATGATGACCTTATCAACCATTGTAAAATTGTTAACGCTATGAGAAAAGACTTGGGATTTTAAATATTTATAAAGCTTAAAATTATGAAGAGGTGCATGTATCCTTACTTACTGATGAATAAGAAAATGTCATTGTCGGTTAAGCTGAGGATACATGGCCTCAATCCCCAAAATACCAAACACAATCAGGATTCCTCCAGACCATTGCTCCCATCTTACATTCTCTCCAAGTACCACATATGATAATATTAAAGCTGTAAAAGGCATCATGCCTGAGAAAACGGCAGCAGTGGATGCTGTACATCGCTTTATTCCTGCGTACCAGAAGATAAAAGCTAACGCAGTAACAAATAGGCCGTACCATACCAATGAAACCCATTGGGTTAGATTAAGAGACATAATTGGTAAAACCGGCTTTTCTAGAATTGAGGGTATGATGCATAGAATAAAAGCTGTTATTGATACTAGTGTTGTTTGAATAATAGGGTCTAAAGGCTTTTGGCCGCTTGAAACCAGTCTAATGCTGTTAATACGCGAAAGAATATTAAACATAGATTCACTGATGGCTGCACAGACTACCAGGATATTTCCGAATAAGTGCATAATTGAAAAGCTCCTTTGTGGCAGTAAAATTCCTTGTATCAGCAGTATACCAACAATGGTACTTAAAATACCTATTATTTTTTGTTTGTTTAGTGTCTCTTTTAGGATGACTCTTGCTAAAATTACTGTAACCGCAGGGGTAGCTCCTGTTAAAATGCCTGCTTCTCCGGAGCTTGTATGCAAAAGAGCGTTTAGCAAAAACATTCGGAATAAAAATATACCAAAAAAAGCTTGAAGTAATATTATAATCCAGTTCCTTGGATGTACGATTTTGATTTCTCTTATAAGCCTGAACTTGCAAATGGGTAGCAAACCAAGGATAGCAAACAAAAGACTGATTGCAGCTATTGTAAACGTTCCCAATTGGCCTGAAACAAATCGTGCAGAAATAACAGAAGTTCCAGCAAGTGAAAATGCACAGAATAGGTAGAATGAACCTTTTAATTTATCCATTTATGTACTCTCCTAAAACATCTCTATGAGAAGTGTTATAATCCCATTTTACAGAGCAGATTTCAACAATTAATATAATTATGCTATAATCATATTGAACAAACTGGTACTTTTGAAGTGCCAGTTTGGCAAAAGTTCTCAAGATCCAGTTGGGGGATATATGTTAGGGATAGATATAAATAGGGAAAATGAAGTTTCCTTAAAACGACAGATTTATCAAAAGATAAAAGATATATAATTGATGGACGGATTTCTGCTGGGGAGCCATTGCCTTCAACGAGGGAGTTGGCTAAAGGCTTGGCAGTGTCACGAAATACCGTATGTGAGGCTTATGAAATGTTACTGGCTGAGGGTTTTGTGCTTAGCAGCCAAGGTGCTCCAACACGGGTAGCTGAGGGATTAAGCATACCTAAAGAATCTTCGGAAGAGTTTTTACAAAAAGAATCTCAAAGTAATGATAATATGAAAGCTGATTTTAGGACAGGTCAACCTGATTTGAGATATTTTTCCAGATATATATGGAATAGAATTATGCATAAGGCAATGGACGAAATGCCTTTATGTCAGTTCGGATATTCGGGTCCGGATGGGATAATGCAGCTGCGTGAAGAAATTTCAGGGTGGCTTTTTAGAAGCAGGGGGATTAAAGCAGACCCTTGCGATATTTTTATTACTGCAGGTGCAACCCATGGCCTACATTTGATTTCAGGAATGCTCTATGAGGAAGGGAAAGGAATCTTGATGGAGGACCCATGTCATATGGGAATGCTGCGGACACTGCGTAATAAAGGGTATCCAGTATATCCTGTACCTGTAGATGAACATGGAATTATGGTTGAACATCTTGATGGTAAAGCTGCATGGGCTATATACGTAACACCTTCCCATCAGTTTCCGCTAGGTGGCATTCTTCCAGCAGGCCGTCGTGCTGGATTAATACGATTTGCCAGAGAAAATGGAATTTATATAATAGAAGATGATTATGACAGTGAGTTCAGGTATTGCGGTGAGCCTATTGCACCGCTTTATTCGATGGACCCTCAAAGGGTAATCTATGTGGGCACGTTTTCAAAGGTGCTATTCCCTGCTTTGCGTATAGGGTATGTACTTCTGCATCGTCATTTACATAAAAAGTGGAGATATCTAAGGACTCACACGGATGTTCAGAATCCGCCCTTTGAACAGGCAGCTTTAGCGGAGTTCTTGAGGAGCAGAAAGATTGATAGGCACGTCTTGAAGATGAAGAGGCTTTATGGTGAGAGGCGGAAGGCACTATTATTGGCATTGGGGGAGCAGTTTGGGAATACATGGCACTCGTGGGGAGATGCCACTGGACTGCATCTTGCAGTAGAGTTTCCAGGCATGCAATTTGGTGATGAGTTTATGGATAAATGTAAGGCTAAAGGGATTATTCTAAAATCAGTGGAATATCATAGTATCTGTAAAGGAAGGCATTTGGATAAGCTGCTTTTAGGGTATGGGCATATGGATATAGCTGAAATCTACAAGGGGATTTCAGAATTGAATAAGTTAATTGTGTCAATGTAGAATGAGGAATAGTTTACCATGTGTTAAAAATGCTATGGAAGCCCTTCCAATAGCTGATTTGCATATTCAATTGCAGCAGGAAAAAATGTATTGAAATCATTTTCAAAATCTCCATAATTACAGTCTAACTCATTGATAGCAGCTGCCAGTAAATTATCTGGTACGGACAACCTTTTTGAAATTCTTTCCAAAGCTTTTTCAATACAGATTGTTTCTTTATAAGAAAGAAGCCAGTTTTCATTAATCATAGCGGGCATAACAGTTCTAAGTTTATCAGGCAAGCATGAAGAGTACTTTTCAAGTATTTTATAAAAACTAATTGTATATGCTTCCAATGATAATTTAGAATATTGTGACCAGTTTTTTGCTAAAAAGTGATCATAAAACATATCGATTAATAGTCCAGCAAATCGCCTGTTTGAGCCGGAAATCCTGCTTTTGCTCTTTAAAAAGACAGGATGGGAATCAGTGAAGCTATCAAGCTTTCTGTGCATATAAATGCCTTCATTTATGGAATTTTCAAAATTACCATCCTCGGTTTTATTTACAAAATCACCAAGTAGATTGCCGAGCATATGCTTATCATTATTACCTGAAAGATATATATGTGCTAAATAATTCATCTTAATCCCTTCTATTGACGTTATAATTAGGGCTTACTTAACGGTAGGCCTTTTCAATTTTCAAATTCCATATTTGGATTGAAACACCAAAATGAAATCCATTTTAGAATTTGGCATAAAAGAACCCTTAGGGACTTTTCCAGGGTCATAACAATAAGACTCAAAATTATTGCTGTTTCACTGGTTTTAGCCAGCTTCATCATAACCTTACCCAATGAGTATTTTCTTTTTCCTTCACCAAATTTTCCTTCTACCTAATTTCTTTCACAACTGTCTTGATAAGCTAATTTCTGTTCTTCTTTTTTAACTTCTTCTGTTTTTCTTCCTAGTGCTGGACCACTCAGCCGAATTTGATTTTAATACAGTATTTGCGATTATCCCGGTTTCGATATATCTTATCTGCTAGAACTACTGCTGGGTAAAATCCATTTCTTTCTTTATACCTTTCAACTGCCTCTTTCAAGGTATTTCCTTCATTAAATGCATCCCAACTGATTATTTCACACCTTGCGAATCCTTCCTCAACACTGATTCCTATTTTTGCCCCAAACTCAGTTGCAGCTGAAACCTTACCCCTTACTATTAATCTTACATGTGGTTGGCTGATACTCACAATTCGATCATCAGTGCGATAAGTCTTTGTTTTCTGCATCTCATGTTGCTGACCTTCTGGTGTCATTCCAAACGCATCCTTAAAGTTTCGTGTGATTATTAATTATACCATTTCTAGAGTGCTGATGGCAGATACAGGACATCATCAACCATAACTATTTAGTCAAATTAAAGTGAAGAACATTCTTGGCAATAAATAATATTTTCCTCCATTCTGCCTGCAAGATCTCCTGAAATCGTGCCTGTTCAGCCTGGTTGATTTTGAAGAATGTCCATGTTAAAATTTAATTGTATAGGTGAATTTAAGAATATTGCAGTGAAAAGTGTCAACAGTTCATGATTTAATAAAACCAATATTCAGTATATTTGAGAGGGGTTTACAAACATGAGAAATCTCAGAAGATTAGCAATAGTAATTCTGGCAGCGGCATTAGTACTTTCTTCTATGACAGTTGTATACGCATATGATTCATCTACAGTAGCAAACGCTGACAAGGCTGTAGAATTAAAAGATTTGGGTCTCTATTCAAGTCAAGATCCAAACGATCCTAAAGTTGGTTTGGAGGATGCATTGACAACACAGGATTCATTGATATTTTTAGCAAAATTATTTGGTTACAACGATGCTACTAATGCTTTAACTGCTGACCAGGTAGCTGAAGCATTAGCTAAATTTGATGATGCTGCCAGTATATCTGATTATGCCAAGAACGTAGTTGCATATTCAGCAGCAAATGGGATTTTAAGCGGTATTACAGATGGTTCAAAATTCTTTGTAGGTGCTAAGGATACTGTTACAGCTGCCAGATTTGCAACATTCATGCTCAAGCAAATGGGTTATACTGTTGCAGATTACAAGGTATCAGTTGCTAAGCTTGCAGAAACAGAAGGAAGCAAGGTCGATGCAACTCTGGCAGGTGATTTATGCCGAGATGATGCGGTTGGCGTTATGTACGGTGCTCTGACAGCCGAAAAGGCTAGTGGAAAGACAGTTATTGCCGATATCGTCGGCGACAATGCTGACTTAAAGAAAAAGGCTGAGAAGCTTGGCTTAATAGAAGCTTCTGTAACTGCTGACGTAGCTGTTGAATCAGTTAAGGCTTTAAACTGTAAGCAGGTAGAAATCGTATTTAATCAGGAAATGGATAGAGATTCGGTTGAATCTGAGGAGTTCTATGAGATACTGGATAAGGGCGAAAATGAAGTGGAACTTGGTGATAGCAGTGCTTCATTAGATTCTGATAACAAAACAGTTATTATTACTTTAAACAAAAATGTTGCAGATAAGTTGACTAACGCATCTAAAGTAAAAGTAAAGGTCAAAAAAGATATCGAAGCTATGAATGAAAAAAAATTAGAAGAGGGTGCTGAATATGAAGTTGAAGTACAAGATGGTATTATTCCTACAGTTACAAGTGTTGAAGCTACAGGAAATAAGAATATAAGAATCACATTCTCAGAGCCTGTTTATGATAAGGGTAATGATAATTCAATTAATACAGCTAACTTTGCCGTTAAAAGCGGAACATATACATATTATGTTTCAAATGCAACTTTAAACAATAATGTTATTGACTTGGTGCTCGGAACAAAATTAATTGAAGGCCCTGTCACTGTTGCTATTAATGACGCAGGTTTGAATACAACAGATTGTATTATGGACTATGCCGAATATAAAGTATTCAAACAAGAAATAGAATTTGACTATGTAAAGGATACTTCCGTAGCAGTTGTTACTGTTAAATCAGCAAATAACAACAAAGTTGTACTTCATTTTTCGAAGCTGGTTATGGGTTCAGACATCAGGTTATATCATTCAGCAAAAGGAGTTGACTCCAACGGAGCACTGGTTAAAGAGGCTGCCAATGCAAGTGACATCACATTTGAATTTGAAAAAACGAAAATACCAAGTGGAAATGTTACGCTTTACCTGGTAAACAGCACAGATGACAACAAAAAGTTAAAAGATTATTATGATGTAAAAATTCCTGACCAGACTCTTACTTGTACAGTTGTAATTGATGAAACTGGTCCTGTTTATGTCTCAAACAAAGTCTATAAAAACGAATATATCAAGATAGAGTTTAATGAAGAGCTTGATGAAGAAGTTGCAGAAGATACAAAAAACTATGAAGTAAAGAAGTATAAAGACAATACAGTAATATCTTTCTCAGCTGAAATAGATCCTTCAGGGAAAGCAGTTAAACTGATAGTAGATCCTAAATTAGTGGATAATACTGAATATCAGGTTACAATTAAAAAGGCTCAAGATATTAGTGGAAACAAAAGTGAAAATATTGCCGTTTTTACTTTCACGACTGGAGATAACAATCCTCCGGAGATAATTGATAACCCGAATATTTATCCGCATTGTTCTGCAATTGCTCAGGATGGAAAAATTTTCATTGTATACTCTGAACCTATGAATGAATCACAAATGCTTGATAAAGCTAACTATATGGTTTATTGTGGTGAAAAATGGGCGTATCTGGGTGATGATGATAAAGTTACCAAGGTTAATGACAGGATAGTTGAAATTTACATTAAGGAACTTGAGAATAAGAATGATCCAACTATTAGACCTAGTGTAAAGGTAGCTCCAATCATGGATCTCGCAAATAAAAGATTGTATGGTAAAGTTGATTCTTGCCAAGTTAACAATATTGGGGCAGACCATATCGTAACAGTAAAATCAGCAGGGTCAAATGTAGTTGTTCTTCATTTTTCGAAGCCGGTCAAGGGCTCAAACATAAAGTTATATTACTCAAAAATAGGCAATGAATCCTACAAGGCAGAAGTTTCAAAGGCTGACTATACAGATGAGATCACATTTAGATTTAACAGATCATTACCGGTTGGGAAATTTAAACTTTTCCTTGTAAACAGCGAAACTGAAGATGAAAAGTTAGTTGATCGTGACGGCATATATGTGCCGGATCAGTCTCTTGCTTGTGAGGTTGAAGAAATACCGACACCAGCTCCAGCTCCAGCTCCTCAGACCCCAACTGATACTGATGCTCCTGTTGTTAGTCAAATAATACTGAATAAGAATGAAGGTATAACGATTAAGTTTAATGAAAGGCTTAATACAGCAACTGCAACTAATCCGGATAACTATGTAGTAAAGAAGGCTTCAGACAATGAAAGTGAAAAAGTATCTTTGTTGGCAAGTATAGATAGCTCAGGGAAAACAGTTGAGCTCGAATTCGGTACTTTATTAGAAGATTTTACAGACTATCAATTGGTGATAAAAAAGTACAAAGATGTTTATGGAAACAATAATGCATCTGAATATATATATCCTTTCACGACTTTGGAATATATATATCCAGAGGTAATTACTGATCCTGAGAATGATCTGCATTGTTTTTCGGTACCTGAGGAAGGTTTGATTTTCATTACATACTCTGAAGCTATGAATGAAGAACAAATGTTTAATAAGGAGAACTATCAGGTATCTTTAGATGGCGGCTTAACTTATAAGGATCTGGGTGATAATGATATAATTGACAGTATCGACGAACAGAGCGAATGGGGCGAACGGACAGTTAAGATTTGCTTCAATGAATTTAGGGGTACGACAGATATAAATCCTTACGTAAAGATAGCCTCAATCACGGATCTTGCAGGAAATAAATTGTATGATAGTGATGAGCCTTTCATTGTAGAAGATATTGAACCGAAAAATTTCATATTGAACAAGCAAAATTAATAACCCAAAATGAAATCAGGATCGTTTTTAATAAGGAGTTGATAAGCGTCGGGGAGAGTGATATTGTAATTAAATCAACAACTCAGGATGCAATTAATGTTACGGGTAGTGAATCAACTACTGTTAATGGAAAAACAGAGACGATTTTTATCCTGGACACAAATATTTCCCCTGATGCAAAAGATTTAAATAATTCATCTTAATCCCTTCTATTGACGTTATAATTAAAAAGTACTATGTGTATTTACCATAGAATTCAGCAACATTGTCGTTCGTACCCTCCTATTTGACTTCCTGCTGTAAAAGAGTGTGATATATTCCTCCTGAAGAGTTGTTGGGGAATATGTATTCAAAATCAATATCGAGACTGTGAGAAGTAGTGTGTAAAAACAAAACTTCTCACAGTTTTTTTATGTACTTCTGAAAAAACTGCTGGGAAATGTCAAAAGTTACTAAGTAGGATTTTTTAGGAGGCATGGGAAATATGAATACACAAAAAGCATTAGGAAATATGGGAAATAGGTTAAATTTTAATGAAGAAATTAAAAAATGTAAGACTCAGGATGATTTGTTTGGCGAAAACGGATTAATGAAGAAATTTGTTAAAGAAGCACTTGAAAGTATGTTGCAAGCTGAAATGGAAGAGCATCTAGGACGAAAGAAACACGAAAGAATAGATGATAATGAGCCAAACTACAGAAATGGAATCCGCCTGAAAATGATAATGGAACCCTCATTAAACCAAATCCTTTTTCAGGATTATTTTCCTTATCGACTTCTACTAAGGATATAACATCTCCACAATCCGATTGTGTCAGGACGAAGTCATATCTAACTTCAATCCATATTTCTTCTTCTTCATCATCATCAAAATATGATATTTCAATAAAATACAAATCTTTTCTTCTCCACTTGAAATGCTCTACACTTTCACCAAACATGACGCTTCTACTTGTGATTTTGCCTTTTCCATCAGCATCAAATTTCCATGATTCGTTCATCATGGTTGAAAATGTACCTTCAAATGAGGTCCATTCGCCAATTAAATCATACTTGAATTTTTCTCTCAATTTTTCAATCTGTTGTTTTTGGCTCTCTATATGAAGATCGTTCAAGCGTTTTATGGCCTTTTTATGATTTCGTTTTTCTATTTCAGCAAAAATCAGGATAATTACCAGAACTACAGTAAGAATGATAATTACATAGGGTGATTTGAAGTTCAATTTTTCACCTTCTTTTAGTATTTTCATGCAAATTGTTTTTTTGTATTACAAATTGTAACTTTTTTCTGCCAATTACAACCCAAATAAAGACTCTTTTATAAACCTTTGCTTTCCGTTGAATATCCAGTAATTCTCGTCTTTTGCCATGTTGAGCATTTTTTCTGAGCCATGTTCTTCAGCGTATTTCCTTTCTTTTAATGTGATCGGAACCATCCAGAGCTGGTTCACTTTATCGCCTCTCAAATCCGGCATGTTCTTTAAGGGAACATTTTGGGGCTGCGATAGTAAAACGTATTCGAGGCTCTTTTTTATTCCATTATATCTGACAAAGAGGAACATGGCAATTTATATCAAGGGAATTGTAAATTTTAATATTTGCAATTTCTATTGATTAAGTGAGAATTATTGTGTATATTATTTAAAACTGTGAAGAAGGTTGTTAAGTTATGAAGATTACGTCAAAGTTAAATGAACGTTTTTGCAAAGATATGAACATACCGATAAAACTGTTTGAAGAACCATATTTTGAGAGTAGACTTAAGCTTTACGATGCTGTTTTTGGCACATTAGCCAAATATGACTTGTTTCTGGATACAATAGGCAGGTTTCAGTCTGAACAGAGTTATTTTGAAGCATACAACAAGTTAAAGGACGATGTGATTTCATATCTGCAATCAAACGAGGCTATGAAGGTTTTTGCATCAGATGAGGATTTTAACAGGCACTCAATCAAAAATACCGGTTTTTGCTCGAAGGATTATTTTTAAGCAAACCTTTGATGGAAAGTATTTTCTTAGTGTAGACATGAAAAAAGCCAATTTCACGGCACTAAAGAAATATGACCCCGCCATTGTAGGTGGGAAAGCTACATATGAAGAATTTATAGGTATGTTTACAGAACATGAATACTTTAAATCCAGTAAATATATAAGGCAAGTGGTATTTGGAAATCTTAATCCCAGAAGGCAGGTAACATACGAGAAGTATCTTATGGACGGGGTATTGACACAGCTTCTTGAGTTTACGCAAAAAGAGTCTATAGTTTTTTATTCAAATGATGAGATTGTTTTGGATCTATCTTATTTGGTGTCGGAGGAAGAAAGAAATATGCTTTCCGAAAAAGTGCAGTTTGTGTTGGAGGTCAAAGATAAAGAGGGTATCAGTCTAAGGCAGGAAGTGTTTTTGCTAAGATATATACCGAATTCACAGGGGTATATAAGGCGTTTTGTGAATAAAGAGGGGTATGACTTTAAGTGTATTGATGCAATTATGATGCCTTTTGTATTGCGGGCTTATGCAGGGGAACAGGTAATGGAAGAGGACATGGTGTTCAGATATGAAGGCAAGCTAGCAAAATTGATTGAAGTACCTGAAATAGAGGTTGTATAAGTTGTTCGTAATGTAGGTAGACAGGTGAAAACTACATAAAAAGAAAATAAAAAGTTGGGATGGTTTATTATGAAAAGAAAAGCTGTTTTATTGTGCTTAGTAATTCTAGTTATTATTACTGGTAGTTTATATTCAAATGCCACACAAATTATATTGAAAGTTAATTACCCCAAAATGGTACTGGATAATGATGAAATAGATATAGGATATTATGAAAAAGTTGTACCGGTTATAGTAAATAACAGAACCATGGTGCCCATTAGATCAATTGTGACGGTGCTAGGTGGCGTTGTTAATTGGGATGATAACGATGAAAAGATTTCTATAGAGTATAATGACAGGAAAATTGAAATGAGGGTAAATGATAACAATATTACTGTTGATGGTGAGGGCAGGCATTCTGACGTTCCTCCTATGATTATAGGGGATCGGACAATGGTTCCATTGAGATTTGTTTCAGAAAATTTTGGACTTTCAGTTAACTGGGATGGCAAGAATAAGAAAATTACCATAAATACCAATCAACAGGATTTTGAAAAATATAAAGGACAAATATCTTTTTGGCATTACAATGTTGAAGAATCGGCTGGCATAGTTAAGGCTTTCAATAAAGTGTACCCGAATATTGCCGTTAATTTAACTGTTAATACCCTGAAAAATATGGAATATCAAAATAAATTAACAGCTGCAATAAGGGCTGGTTCTGAAGTGCCGGATATTTTTGCCTCTGAAGGATCTTTTGTAAAACGATTTGTTGATGATAATGATTTTTATATGGATATAAGTGATAGAGCAAGAGAGTTATCAGGAAATATGGTACCCTATACAATTGATTTGGGAACAAACTATCAAGGAGAAATCAAAGCCCTATCAAATCAAGTTTCAGTAGGGTCGATTATTTATAAAAAATCGGTTGCTAAAAAATACTTAGGGACAAATGATCCGATTAAAATAGCAGAGATGTTTTCTACAGAAGAAAATATGCTGGAAACCGGAAAAAAGCTTAAGGAAAAAAGTAAAGGCAAAGTTGCTTTATTCTGCTCTTGGGAAGACGTGGAAAAGATGTATTTGGGAGGCCGGTCAGTAGGCTGGGTAGTGAATGGTAAATTTCATATTGACCAAAAGGTTCAAAGTTTTATAGACCTTGCTAAAAAGTTAGTGTCAAATAAGTATGAGACAGGCTATAGTGAGGGGACAAGTGGATATAATGCTGCTATTGCAAGTGATGAAAGTTTTCTTGCAACCGTTTTACCGCCATCAGGAATAAGCCAAATAATTGGTAAAATTGATAAAAAGGCTTATGAAGGCAGAAGGTGGGGAATAGCAGAGCCGCCATTTTCATTTGGGTGTGGTGGAACTTGGTATGGAATAAGTAATACTTCACAGGAAAAAGAGTTGTCCTGGAAAATGCTGAAGTTTATTACAATAGATACATATGCTATGAAGAATTGGGCAGTAAAAAATGATGATTTACCGAATAATATGGATTTGTTAAGCAATAAAATCCCTTATAGCAAATATGTTAATACCAACTTGGCAGAATTTTATGAGCCTATAATGAGAGATATCAATGGTAAAATATATTCCAAATATGATGATATGATTAATCAATCGTTCAATAAGATTTTAAACTCATATCTTAACGGTAAAATAGCTTCAAAAGCAGAATTAATTAAACTGTTTAAGAGTGAAGTAGAGAATTTAAATATTATAAAAGCTGATAATTAGAATCAATATTTGTGAAGAATGTGATTCTATATGGTTAATGGCAGCAATTCTTCAACATATAATGTTAACGGGCTTCCTCTGCGGTCCATAGATGAAAAAGCTCCGATTCATATGTATTACTTCCAATTTAAGCTTCACTGTGTGTAATAATAAGTGAACCCGCACCATAAGTTTTGCCTGCTGCATTGGCCAAACGATTGCGGGCTTGGACAGCAAAGAGGCCTGAAGAATAGGATCCTCCGGTAATACCATCAGGGAACAAATTCATCTTCTAACATGAGCCAGAAGTCTAAGGATACAGCAGAAGTAACCAGAGAGGGCCAGGATAAAATGAAAATGATGTCCAGGCAAATGTTGGAGATAGATCAGTTTGTTGATAGCACATCTGTAGCAATAGGTGAAGTAAATGAAGAAAGTGTGAAAATTGATAATATTGTTTCTATGATAAAAGAAATATCCAATCAGACAAAATTATTATCATTAAATGCTTCAATAGAGGCTGCAAGGGCTGGTGAGCATGGCAAAGGGTTTTCAGTTGTAGCATCAGAAATTCGCAATCTTGCTATTAACTCACATAATGCTTCTCAATAAGTTAACTTAAGTATAAAACTGATACAAGAGAAAATCCGCCAGGTTAATGAATTAGTGCAGAATGGACTTCAAACAGTAGTTTGTGGTAAAGAGTCAGCTAGTATAGCCGAGCAGTTGTTTGATCAAATTAAGACAAATTCCGAAGAAGTGCTTAAACAAGCAGAGTCTCTGAGCTGTATCAATGAGCGGCTTTTACAATCAGCTCATAAGGTTGCTGAGGAGATGGGTACAGTAGCTGCTATATCAGATAAATCATCCGCTTCGGTTCAAGGAGTTCTTGCTAATGCAGATGTTCAGCAAAAGCGAGTTAGTAGTATGGTAGAAAGTATTGAAGATCTAACTAAGTTGATGAAAACTTTGGATCAGAATATAAATCAATAATATAAATAAATTTTTGTGTCATTAGAATGTGCTTATCTTGGAAAAAATACGAGACTGTGAGAAGTTTTGTTTTACACACTACTTCTCACAGTCTCGGCATGCTGGATTATTTATTCACTCAATGGTAAAGATATCAAACTCAAACGGAAATTCTTCTGCTGTTTTTGCATGGAAATCCACCTTATACCCTATTCCATCTTTATAAAAGAAACCAGAATCAAGTTCGATCTTTACATAGCACATATTTTCATCATTTTCATTGTTGTGCTTAAAATACCAAGATGAAAATACTTCTATTAATTTACTTCTAATATTTTTATTTTCATCTTTCAACGGATGCCCTAAAAGATAAGCTGTACCGCTAAATCGGTATAGCTTATTGCATAATGCCACTTTCTCATTTTCACGCATTTCAATAACCTTTTGCGACTTTGCATAAGTGACTGTGTAAAATGCACCATCTTCATAAAATGTATCAATGAATCTGACAGACGGCACATTTTCCTTTGAAGTTGCTAATGCAAACTGATAGTCTCTGCTAAACAGTTCAGCTAAAGCATTAAGGCTTTTCTTATAAGTTGACATTAATCATTCCTCCATTCAAACCATAAATAATCTATATGTTGTTTTTCAAACTACACAAAGCTCAACAAATTCATCAAAGTCAGGTATCTCAGTATATATGTTTTGCAATAATCATTTTACATTTTTAATTATAGCACATGTGCATTCCAAAGGTGCTTCAAATATTGGAGCTTTGCATTCTCGTCTGCAAAAACCTTACTGTAATAAATATACAGGAAAGTGTTTCGGTAATTAGTATTGATACCTTTGATGGTTGCAGCAAACTAGCTTCTATTAACGTCGATGTTGCTAATACAAATAGGCTCAAAAAATTCAGCATCCTTATGGGCTGTTGATATTAATAATGATAATGTAATTAACATGTCTGATATAGTGAAAATAGACAAAGTCTTTAGTTCTTGTCCAGATGATGTAGATTTTAATAAAGATTATGATTTTAATAAAGATAACATAATAAATATTACAGATATTATGATTATGCAAAATATTTTAATCGGAAGGGTCATGTGGTGGAATTTGCCATATGACGCCATTTGACTAATTTTTAGAAGAATCAATGGAGACTTTGCCACAGTTTTACCGATATTTAAACAAAATAAATGTGTTATAATTGTCTCATATTTTATGCTATGTATAATAAATAAAGAAATTTTACAAGGAGGTGAATCAATGCGAAAACTGAAATACCGCCATGAGATCAAGCACTATATAAATGTTCATGACTGTTCAATATTAAGAAGTAAATTGAGGCATATTATGAGTCTTGATTCTCATGCAGGAGCTGATGGTAATTACCTTATAAGGAGCTTATATTTTGAGACTCCTGACGACAAAGCACTTATGGAGAAGATTACAGGTGTGGACAACCGTGAAAAGTTCCGTATCCGTTTGTACAATAATGACCATTCCTATATTAAGCTCGAAAAAAAGTCAAAGATTAATGGACTTACGGCAAAACAAAGTGCTAAACTTACGAAAGAGCAATGCAGTAATATTATAAAAGGGGACATCGAATGGATGAGGGATTGTGAAATGCCTGTCATTAATGAAATGTACTTCAAAATGAAGCATCAGCAGTTGAAACCTCGTACCATTGTTGACTATCTCAGAGAAGCGTATGTTTTAAAGGCTGGCAATGTGAGGGTTACACTGGATAAATCAATAAAAACGGGGCTTCAGAGTATCGACTTGTTCGATAATAGCCTGCCTACCGTGGAAACCCTTGATAAAAGGATAGCAGTGCTTGAGGTAAAGTATGATGAGTTTTTGCCGGAAATGATAAATGACATTATTCAGCTTGGTGAACGGCATAAACTGTCAGTATCGAAATATGCACTTTGCCGTATGTATGGTTAGACATTCCATTACTCGTGAACGCACGCTCAAAACGGGAAGTAATATTTCAATCATGCCTTAATTAATAAAAGCTTTTAAGATAATTTCCAGTGAGTTGAAGCATCAAAAAGTGAGGATTGTAACTGGAAATTCCTGTTTAAATCCTTACAAAACCTATTATACGAGGGAGAAATTAACATGAACGATAAGATAAATTTCAACGATATATTCAAATCAAATTTTTTGGAAAAGGCTTCGAGTTTTTCATTGCTTGATGCCGCGATAGCTTTGGGACTGGCATTTTTAATAGGCCTGTTCATTTATTTTGTTTATAAGAAAACCTTTAAGGGTGTAATGTACTCAAAAAGTTTCAGTATCTCATTAATCGCACTTACCATGATAACTTCACTTGTAATACTTGCTGTTACCTCAAATGTTGTTTTATCGCTCGGTATGGTTGGTGCTCTGTCAATTGTAAGATTCCGTTCAGCTATAAAAGATCCCATGGATATTGCATATCTCTTTTGGTCCATAGGAACAGGTATTGTTTTAGGTGCAGGGCTTATTCCCTTAGCTGTTTTCGGTTCGCTTTTCATTGGAATAATACTTGTGATTTTTGTAAATAAAAGCAACTCTGACAATCCTTACATTCTGATACTCAACTGTAAAGATGATGAAGCGGAAAGCAGTGCCATCAAGCTTTTAGAAAGCAGTGTTAAAAAATATGTTGTAAAATCAAAGACGGTAACTGGAGGAAAAGGAATAGAAATTACTTTTGAAGTACGCCTTAAAAGTATGGAAACAAAATTTGTGAATGATATTAGCAGTCTGAATGGAGTCGAAAATGCAGTAATGGTTAGCTATAACGGAGATTATATGAGCTAAGTATTTCTCAAATTGCCTAATTAAATGGGAAAATCCGGGAAACATGATGGTTTAAGGCGTTATTTGGATTTTTGTAAATTGATTATTTGATATTTGAGAAACACTAAAACCAGGGGGGTGAGAATATTTGGATCAAAATTCACATAAAACAATCATAAAAATTATTGCAACTGTATTAACCATTGCTCTATTAATCTCTGCTATGGTTTTTATTGCAAAAGGCGGTAAGGAAACAACAGTATCTACTCAGACGAATTATATACAAAAGGTCTTTGACAAGGGAAAGGTAAACCAGATAAATATAGAAATGGCGGATTCTGATTGGGACTGGCTGATGAAAAACGCAATAAAGGAAGAATACAAAAGCTGTATTATAACCATCAACGGGGAGAAATTTTATAATGTCGGTATAAGGCCTAAGGGAAACTCCAGTCTGGCTCAGCTTGCAAACAATGGAGGAAAAGAGCAGCGCTTCAGCTTCAGGCTTAATTTCAGCAAATATGTTGAAGGGCAAACATATCACGGATTGAATGACATGGTGTTGAACAATGTTATGTCGGATAAATCATATATGAAGGAGTACCTCTCTTTCGAAATGTTTGATTTTATCGGCGTTGCATCACCTGCATTCGCATATTCCAACATTAAGGTGAATAACAAGGACTGGGGATTGTATCTTGCAGTTGAAGTCATAGGTGAAGACTTCATAGAGAGGCAATTTGGCAGCATTGATGGTAATTTGTATAAACCGGAGTCTATGGACATGGGAGGCGGAAATAAAGACGGAAACGGCGGACAACCTGGCGGAAAAGATTTCAAAGGCAGAGGTATGCCTTTTGGATCTGATAATGACAAAGCCGAAGGACAGAGAAATAACAGGATGAGAATGCAGAATAATAAAGATGAAACCAAAGCACCGGACAATAGTGGAAAGCAGGAGGCTAATACAGGTCCGGGCGGCAGGGGCTTTCCGGATAATAAGAACCAACAAATGAATAAAGACCAGCAAATGAATAAAGACCAACAAATCAATGAAGGACAAAAAAACAATGCCCCAAATTTCGGCGGACAGCCAGGAAATATGCCGAATATGGGCGGATTTGGAGGTATGGGGGCACGTGGTGGTGCAAACCTTAAATATACAGATGATTCTCCGTCAAGCTATAGTACAATAAAAGATGGTGCGGTATTCGACACTACCACAGACTCAGACTTCAAGAAAGTTATTGAAATGATTAAGAACCTTAATAATGGAACAAACCTTGATAAATATCTTGATGTGGATGAAATACTCAGGTTCTGGGCAGCCAATACTTTTTTGGTTAACCTCGACAGTTATGCGGGAGGAATGTATCATAACTATTACCTGTATGAGAAAGATGGTATATTCAGTCTTTTACCATGGGATTTCAACTTATCATTTGCAGGTATGGGTCCCGGTACTTCATCCAGTGCCATTAATTTTCCTATAGACAAACCTGTAAACGGAAACCTTGAGGACGCACCTCTGATAGGAAAGCTTCTGGAGGTACCGGAGTATAAAGAAGCTTACCATGGCTATCTGAAGGAAATAGTTGAAAAATATATAAACAGCGGGCTGTATGAGTCTTCTATCAATAAAGTAAATAAGCTTATAAGCGATTATGTTAAAAATGATGCAACTGCGTTTTATACTTTTGATGAGTACCAAAAGGCGTTGCCGGCTATGGTAACTTTCGGGAAAGATAGGGCTGCAAGTATTAAGGCACAGCTTGAGGGGACACAACCTTCAACTTCTTATGGTAATTTAGCTACTACGCTTAATATTTCTGATTTGGGAAGCATGGGCTTTGGAAGGCCTGGAGGCGATAACACTAAACAACAGCAAAACATGCAGTCGCAGGGAGGCATGCAGTCGCAGGGAGGTATGCAACCGCCAGAAGGCATGCAGCCACCAGAAGGTATGCAGGCACCAGAAGGTATGCAGGCACCAGAAGGTATGCAACCACCAGAAGGTATGCAACCACCAGAAGATATGCAGGCACCAGAAGGTATGCAACCGCCAGGAGATATGCAGTCACCAGAAGGCATGCAACCGCCAGGAGGTATGCAACCACCAGGAGGTATGCAGCAGGGCAATATGCCGTCTTTTGAGAATATGCAGGAAATAATGGAGATTTTTAATGATGCCAAAGGTAGTGAATTGACTATTGATCAAAAGAAAAAACTTGAAGAGCTTGGTGTTGACGAAAATATGATAAATATGTTCCGTAATATGCCGAATGGAGGAATGTTCCCTGGCGGAGGTGTTCCTCAGAATGCCACTACGGGTTATAAGAGCTCTCAATATATAATTCTGGCAGTCTCTACTGGTTTCCTGGTTATAGGTATCATGTTTGTCGTGAAATTCAGGAGAAAGAGATATACACTATGTAAGTGATTTGAAGAGTGTTTTGATTAGGAGAGGCGGTCTATTACCGTCTCTCTTTTATAATATCCATTTTTCAAGATGCTTATCCTTAAGTGGTATATAGAAATTTAGGGACTTCAATATCGTCATTTAATGATTTTTTTGATAGTAATTTTAAATAATGTAGAATTGAATCGATATTTATAGGAAAATTATAGAACTGATGATAAAATTATTGGATATTATTTGATTTTTTTGCTATTATAAAAAGTAAAAACTATTTTAAAGTGATAAATCTATTACATTTGTCTGTCGCAAATCTATTAAAATCAGTTAATCTTGCTATTTGTCTATCACAAAATAACGTTAAAACGTTCGTTATTTTGCTCTGCCAAATATAAGATTAATACT
>JAEYYB010000026.1 GCA_023430975.1 Bacillota bacterium
GGAGCGGAAGTCGTGATGGACTTATTTCAGCTATGAATAACCACATTACCAAAACTATGGAACATTTTAAGGGAAAAATCGCAGAATGGGACGTTGTCAACGAAGCTTGTGACGATAGTGGTAATGGACTTAGAAAAAGTGTATGGACAAATAAAATAGGTAATGATTTTATAGACATTGCCTTCCAGACTGCAAGAAAAGCTGATCCTAATGCACTTCTATTCTATAATGATTATAATATAGAAGATATGAGTGCAAAGTCCAATACAGCATATAACATGATTAAGAGCATGGTGGAAAGGGGAATTCCAATTGACGGAGTAGGATTCCAATGCCACTTTATCAATGGAATGAGTTCTTCCCAGCTTAATGCTATAGAGCAAAATATCAAGAGATATGCAGCTCTCGGATTACAGGTATCCATTACTGAGCTGGATATACGTATGAATGATTCAGAAAATCAAACTTCAGGGTTCAATACACAGGCAAGCAATTACAAGTCATTGATGGAAATTGCATTGAGAAACCCTAATGTTAAAACATTTGTGGTTTGGGGCTTTACTGATAAGTTTTCATGGATTCCAGGAACTTTCCCAGGAACTGGTAGGGGTTTGATTTATGATAGTAATCTAAATCCAAAGCCGGCATATACTGCATTAAAAGAAGCATTGATGAAATAAAATTATATATTTTCCTTAATTAGTATAGAGAGATAGAGAGCTTTCCTCCAATTATTCTCCCCCTCGTTTGAGGGGGTTTTTTTCTGGAGTTTTTTAGGAAGGGCTTTTGTATGGTAATTTTTATTATGCCGTATGCGTTGAGAAAAATTATAAAAATGCCGATAAATATAATAATATAGAAATATAAGCAATTACGCATTATATTGTGCTAAATAAAACAGAAGAAACTGTGCAGCTAATTTTTAATTTAATAAAACCAGTTGGTAATCAACGTTTGTAAGAAACATTTTGGAAAGAGGTTGAAATATGAATAAAAAGGTTAATGTGCCTAATTCTGGAAAAATGTTTAAAAATAATGTAAATTATTGTGTTGGAACTGGCAGGATGGCTTTGGCACTACAAAAGGAATATATTGACCATCTGAAAATGGTACAGAATGCTATTCACTTTCGCTATATCCGCGGCCACGGGTTATTTTGCGATGATTTCGGTATATATCGTGAATATGAAATGGGTGGTAAAACCAGTACGTTTTATAATTTTACTTACCTTGACCGAGTTATGGATACATATCTTGAGAATGGCATTAGACCCTTTCTTGAACTGGGTTTTATGCCGGAAAAGCTTAAATCCGGCGAACAGACTATTTTCTATTGGGAAGGTAATGTAACTCCGCCTATATCTTATGAAAAGTGGGCGGAGCTTATATCAAATACTTTTAAGCATTTGATTGAAAGGTATGGCAGGGACGAGGTGGTAACATGGCCTGTTGAGGTATGGAATGAACCCAATATTGTATTTTGGGCAGGTACTATGGAAGAATACTTTAAGCTTTATAAGTATTCAGTTGAGGCTGTAAAAAGTGTGGATCAGCGAATTCAGGTGGGGGGACCTTCCATTTGTGGTATTGATACCGAACATTGGTTGAGGTCATTTTTTGAACACTGTATAAATAATAATCTACCGTTGGACTTTATTACCCGTCACTGTTATACAGCCAATGAACCTACCCAAAATGGACATTATATGCACCATACCATAAATAAACCTACGCAGATGATTGAAGAACTGAAAGAAACCCGCCGGATTATGTCGGATTATCCGCAAATTGCAGTTTTGCCGCTTCATATAACAGAGTTTAACAGTTCTTATTTTCCAATGTGTCCTGTACATGATACTGATTTCCATGCAGCATACATTGCATGTATTTTAAGTGAAATAGGGGAATATGCAGATTCTTATTCCTATTGGACATTCAGTGATGTATTCGAGGAGTGGGACGTTCCAAAATCAGTGTTTCACGGGGGATTTGGCATGATTGCCCTTAATTCTATTAAAAAACCCACCTTTTATGCTTTTGAGTTTTTCTCCAATGCTGGAAGGGAGTTGTTATACCGTGATGAAAACCTGATTGTAACTAAAAATGATGGAAAGTATGTGATTATCGGTTGGAATTTCCATGATATGCGTGATCACAAACCCAGTTCAGATGCATGTTATGAGCTTTCAATACCTTCTATAGGTAAACAGGCACTGATTGTAAAAAAGGATGTGGGAGGAGCAAATGCGAACCCAATGAAAACATGGAGCAATATGGGCAAACCACGAACACTTAGCAAAGAACAATTGAAAATACTACAGGCTTCTGCAGAGCCGATTCAAACAGATGCAAAGCTGATAGAACAAAACGGAACTTATGAAGTTGAAATAGCAATCCCTTGTAATCATCTGTGTATGATGGAAATTACTCCTGTAATAGATATTACAGACACCTACCTGGGCTACGATCCTAATGAATTTTACGGTATAGAATGAACTTATGACAAGAATGAAAATAACATCCGCTTTCTACGCGGATGTTATTTCTAAGCCATTACTGAGTGAAATTTATAGTGAAAGTTATTTTTGGTCATAAATATATGACTGAAATTCTCCTTTATACTAATGGTATATCTAATTAAATTCGATAATTATTTTAGTCATGTAATTTTTTAATCATTCCGTAATAAAATAGTTGTTCCAATTCAAAAGGAAGGTGGAATTTTAAAATGAAAGTTTTGCGTAAATCAATGGCATTACTGTTAGTCTTAAGTTGTATTTTTTCAATTTCAGCGTGCAATAATTCGTCAACAAAAAAAACTGAACAAACAAAGGAAGCGGAATCATCTAACGTTTTATCAAGAAACTCCTATGGAGGGCTCGTTCCAATGAAGGATGCGGATAAGCCTATAACCTTTAGTGTTTTTTTGCGGGATCCAGGTCAGGCACCTTCGAAGGACAACCCTGTTCTTAAAAAAATAACAGAGTTAACCGGGGTTACTCTTAAATTTGAATTCCTTGTAGGTGATTTGAACCAAAAAGTAGGGGTAATGATTGCTGGCGGCGACTATCCGGATGTCATATTCGGTGAAAATGCAAAATTTTTCGATGCAGGTGCACTTATTCCTCTTGAAGATTTAATTCCCAAATATCCGAATCTCATGAAACATTATGATAAATACATGGACAGGATGATTGCGGGTTTTGATGGAGAACATGCTTATACACTTGAAAATTATAATTTAATGCACAATCCTTCTCCTGTTTTTTTTAATACCGGTGCAGGATTTTACATTCAAAAAGCAGTGTTGGAAGAATTTGGGTACAAGATTCCGAAAACACTTGATGAGTATTTTAAATTGATTGAAGACTATAAGGCAAAGTATCCAACAATTGATGGAGTAAAAACTATAGGGTTTGAAATCCTTTGTGACGGCTGGAGAGATTTTTGCCTTAGAAACCCTGCACAACATCTTATGGGTGCCGGTAATGACGGAGATGTTTATGTTGATCTCAAAACATATACTGCATCTCTTTATCAGATTACCGATACTGCTAAAAACTATTACAAAAAGTTGAATGAAGAATACCATAAAGGTGTCATTGAAGCCGAAACGTTTACTGAAAACTATGACCAATACCTGGCTAGATTGTCTTCCGGTGCTGTACTGGGTATGTTCGACCAGTGGTGGAATTTCAATAATGCTGAAAACGCTTTGAAATCAGCCGGTAAGAGCAACCGCACCTATGTTGCTGTACCTATAGCCAACCCTGGTGTACAGGACGGGTATCTTGATGCTCCATTGGACTCAATTACAGGAACAACTGGTATAAGTATCACAAAGAATTGTAAAGATCCCGATCGTTTGCTTGCTTTTTATGATTGGTTATTACAGCGTGAGGTGCAAGATTATCTGCAATGGGGCGAGGAAGGCAAGGATTGGAACAAAGTGGGTACGAATGGTAAGGTATTGACAGCTGAACGCCGTGAATTGCTTAAAGATACCGCTAAAAAGCGTGACCTGACAGGAGATACATTGTGGCAATATACACCTAAGATGGAAGGACTGTATGAGGACGGAAGTCCTTGCGGACCTAATTATTCTGAAGACGAGTATATGGCATCTTTAACCGAATATGACCAGAAATTCTTGAAAGACCTTAATATAAAGTATCAAGCTCAGTTGCTTTCACCACCGGTCAAGCGTCCGAAATATTTTCCGGTTTGGTCTTTTCCAATCGAAGATGGAAGCCCGGCAAAGACTGTATCAACAAGGATGGTTGATACATGCCGCAAGTATTATCCACAGTTGGTTTTGGCAAAACCGGGACAATATGATGCGTTATGGAATAAATTCCTAGGTGATATCAAAGCCGGCAATCCTCAGCCATATCTTGATGAGGTTAATCGTCAGATCAAGATCAAGCAAGGAGCTAATTAGAAAATTCGAAATGCTCTTGATTATAATATTAAGTGGGTAGAATGGATATGGATGAGAAAGAATCAGGATTAAAGAATAGAATCATAAAATCCAGAATATCTGAAAGTAGATTAAAACAATATAAGGCCCAAAAACCACTTTTTTTAATGATAATTCCATGTATGATCCTAGCCTTTATATTTAATTATTGGCCTCTTTCAGGATGGATTATGGCGTTTCAAAACTATAAACCTGCTAAAGGGTATTTGGGTTCTAAATTTGTAGGTTTTGATCAGTTTAAATTCTTGTTTACTGATCCTGTATTCTGGAGAGATTTTGTAAATACAATTGCAATGTCAATATTAAGTCTGGTTTTTGGATTTGTTTTTTCCATCGTTTTTGCACTATTATTGAATGAGCTACGTTTTAAGGCATTTAAGCGTATCACCCAAACAGCTTCTTATTTACCACATTTTTTGAGTTGGGTTATAGTTTGCTCTTTAATATCCAATATATTATCAACAAATGATGGAATGCTTAATAACTTCTTGATGTGGTTAGGCTTAATAGATAAGCCTATATTGTGGCTTGGTGAAAAAAGTTATTTCTGGTTGATCGTTGCTTTGGCAAATGTGTGGAAGGAAATTGGATGGAATTCAATAATTTTTCTCGCAGCAATGTCATTAATTGATACTGAACTTTATGAAGCTTGCGAAATTGATGGAGGAAACCGCTTTAGAAAAATGTGGCATATTACTCTTATAGGTATTCGTCCAACTATAATAGTTCTTTTAATTATGAATTTAGGGTGGATATTAAGTTCAGGCTTTGAAGTTCAGTATCTTTTAGGTAGAGGCTTAGTGATGGATGTATCAGAGACTATAGATATTTTTGTGCTTAAATACGGTATATCTAATGGGAATTATTCATTAGCTACTGCAGCCGGTATTTTTAAATCGGTGATTTCCATTATTATGGTAGCAGGAACTATATTTCTAGCTAAAAAAATGGGTGAGAAGAATTTGATCTAGAGGGCGGAGATAAAAAATGACAGATAATCGGATTAGGATTTCACTAAGTAAATTTAAGCCCAACATATTCAATACCATAAACATAATTGTTATGCTAATAATAATTTTTGTTACGGTATATCCATTCTGGAATACTATTGCAGTATCATTTAATAATTCGCAGGATACTTTAAGGGGTGGAATTAATTTTTTTCCCCGTCAATTTTCTTTATATAATTATGAGACTGTATTTAAGAATGATCTACTTGTTATCGCAACTGTAAATTCCGTACTCCGCACATTACTATCAACAATTTTAGGAGTTTTTATCTCTGCACTTATAGCCTTTGTACTATCCCGGCGTGAATTTTTATGGCGTAAATTTGTTACAAGGTATTTCGTTGTAACAATGTATATATCAGCTGGTTTGATTCCTAATTACTTCCTTATAAAGGATCTTCATCTTTTAAATAACTTTTTGGTGTATATTATTCCTGGCTTGATAAATGTTTTTAATGTAATTGTCATTAAAACCTATATGCAATCAATACCTGCTGAAATTACTGAGGCAGCTATTATTGATGGAGCAGGCTATTTTCGGTGCTTCATCCAGATTATTCTGCCATGCTGCAAGCCAGTCTTAGCTACTGTGGCATTGTGGTGTGCAGTTGGTTCGTGGAACTCCTGGTTTGATACATTTATCTATTGCTCAAGCGAAGAAAGTTTGACTACTCTGCAGTATGAAATGATGAAAATGATTTCAGCTTCCATGAATTCCGGTGCATATAAATCCGGGGCTGATGTTTATGGGAGTGGTGTTGTAATCGACTCAGTAACTCCGGTTTCTATTCGAGCCGCAGTTACTGTTGTTGCTTCTGTTCCGATTTTGTTTGTGTATCCCTTCCTGCAGAAATATTTCCTTCAAGGTATTACAATCGGTTCAGTTAAAGGCTAGTTTAATGTTATCTATAATAATGGTAATAAAGGAGATTTCTACATGAATGATGGTGGATTTTTTACCCATAGTTACCCTAATTTGTTTAGGTGTCTTGGTATATCCGAGACAGAGATTGATAAGAAGATAAAAGATACTTTCGAAACCATATTTTTTAATCCTGTAGAGCGATTTTATTTTGAAAAGGGCGAAAATATGGGATATATGCTTGATACGGGAAATGATGACGCCAGGTCGGAAGGTATGAGTTATGGTATGATGATGGCTGTTCAGATGGACAGGAAAGACATTTTTGATCGGCTGTGGCTTTTTGCTAAAACTTATATGTACCAGGAAAAAGGAAAATATCAGGGTTATTTTGCATGGTCTGTTTCACCTGAAGGAATTAAAAATGCTGAAGGTCCTGCACCTGACGGTGAAGAGTATTTTGCTATGGCATTATTCTTTGCAAGCAAGAGGTGGGGAGATGGTAAGCCTCCATTTGATTATAGTGTTCAAGCAAGAGATATTCTTAAGCACTGTATTCATCAGACGGAAATGGTTGATGGCGGTATGCCTATGTGGGACAGTACAAACTATTATATAAAGTTTATTCCCGAGACTCCATTTACAGATCCTTCCTATCATCTGCCGCATTTTTATGAATTGTTTGCTATTTTGGCTGATGAGAAAGATAGGTTGTTCTGGAAGAAGGCTTCTGAAGAGAGCCGGAAGTTCTTACATATCGCATGTGATAAGGATACAGGTATGGCACCGGAATTTTCCGAATTTGATGGTACGCCCAACCATTATGAAAATCATGGATACTTCTATTCAGACTCATATCGTGTTGCAATGAACATTGGTTTGGATGCTGCATGGTTTAATAAAGATGAGAACTTAGGGAATATTATTGACAAGCTTCAGGCATATTTTAGTGAAAACACAAGCCTAGGAGAGTACCACTCATACACAATAAAGGGTAAGCCTTTAAACCAGCCTGCATTGCATCCTGTGGCAATAATTGCAACTACTGCTGCAGGTTCACTGGCTGCAAAAGGAAAGTACAGAATGGAATGGGTACGGAATTTCTGGAATTTGCCTCTGAGAAAAGGTGAACGACGCTACTATGATAACTGCTTGTATTTCTTCTCTTTGCTTATGCTTGCGGGACAATACAGAATATATATTTAGGCATGTATACTTATTATTATTAACAGTTTTGAGATAAATGCCGATTATTATTATGATAAGCTGTCAATGCACTGTATTTAAAGGTAGGTATATATTTTATGGGTAGTAATTTTGAACCTACAAAAGTTTTTAAAAAGAATGACTCTCCCCGGCTTACCATCGGGGTAATAAAAAGCAGTATGGTTCATCAGAGGGATAAATTAATGATAGACGGCCTGAAACAGGCAGCAAAAGAGAATGATGTAAATTTAATAGTTTATAACGGTGGTATGATTGTTTCTCCGGATGATCTTGATTTGCAAGCTATTGCAATTTTTGAATTTGTTGATAAAAATAGATTGGATGGACTTATCATATGGACTGGAAATATAAATTGGCATGCCAGTGCTGAAGTTACAGAGAGATTTGTCAAAAAGTACAATTTTCTTCCGGTGGTAAGTCTTGAAATTAAAATAGACGGTATACCCAGCATACTATGGGATGATTATAATGGTATGCGAGATGCTCTAATTCACCTAATAGATGTACATAAATACAAAAAAATAGGATTTGTTATGGGGAAAGCACCTTTAAGTGCATACCACAGATATGAAGCCTATCTTAAAACTATGACTGAATATGGAATACCCATAGATCAAAAACTCATTATTGACCACGATTCATTATATAATTATACAAATGCTCTCCAGTATGCAATTCATATGGAGCGAAGTATTTTTATTGAGCAGGCGATAATTGGCAACTATGAAGAAAGTATAGGGGTAATTGAAAATTTGATGGGAACAGGGATAGAAGCCCTGGTGTGCTTTAATGACATGAATACAAGAACTGTAAATAGAATATTAAAGGACAGAAACATTCCATTAATACCTATAGTTGGTTTTGATGATGACCCCGAGAGCAGAGCTTGTAGCCCTGCTTTGACAACCGTGCGTCCTCCGATCTATGAGATGGGTAAGCGTGCAGTAGAAGTAATAGTCGCCAAAATAAAAGGAATACAAACTGAGGAAACAGAAATTCTTCCTTGCAGATTAATAGTTCGACAAAGCTGTGGCTGTCCTTGTAGTTCAATAATGAAAGAAGATATGTATAAAGACAGGCTGCAGTTGTACCTGACTCAATCGGACATAGAAAAAGTAAATGCTGAGGATTTTGAAAAAATTGTGAAAGAAGTTATTGTTAGCCAGGATATAGATGATGTTTGGGTTGAAAGACTAGTAAAAGTATTTTTTGAATGTCTTCAGGGAGATGATGGGGCTTTTGTTGATTATCTGGAAAGGCTTATTTTATATTCGCCCAACAAAAAATATATTGAGATTTATCAGGATATAGTTATAGTAATGCACTTTCTTATAGATTATTTTAAGGATAACAGTTTGTATTATTGTAAAGCCAAAAAACTTTTACAGCAAGGAACGGTTTGTATTGCAGATGCTAGGCTGCGTACAGAAATGAGTAAAAGACTTAAGCAGACACAAAGGCATTTTGATATTATTACATTTTCGCAGAGAATTAGCAATACATATGATATCAATGAGATTTTGGGAAAAATAGAGGGTGGCTTAAGGTATTTGGGAATTTCATCCTGTTATCTGTCGATATATGAAAATGGTAGTGTTTCGGATGATAAAGCCCGACTTTTACTGGCGTATAACAAAAACGGACATATTGAAATTCCGCAAGATACTTGCATTTTTCCTTCGAAACAGCTTGTACCAGAAGAAATAATGCTATTTGATAAGCCCGTGCAGTTTGTTTTATTGTCATTGCATTTTCGAAAAAAGAAAATAGGTTTTATATTGTTTGAGGATAATTTGGATGATTCGTCAGAATATGGGCGACTAACAGAAGCTATCAGTAATGCTGTATATAGCACTCTTTTGGTGGATGAATTGAAAAGCAAGGCACAGGAATTAAAAAAAATAAATAGTGAACTTGAATCTGCATACCATTTACTAAAAGAAAACCAGCAAAAGCTCATATCCTCAGAAAAGATGGCATCACTAGGTAAGCTTACTGCTGGAATTGCACATGAAATGAACACTCCGCTGGCTGCAGTGCGTACATCGCTAAAAGAATTTGATGAGCTTGTACATGAGTATAACGAATCGATAGGAAATCCGGATGTTCAGTCGGAAGATCACAGGTCAATATCTGCAGATATGATGAAATGCTTAAAGTTGGCAGTTCAGGCTGCCGAAAAAAGTTCAGGGTTTATAAAGGGTATTAAAGCTCAGACTTCAAATTTGAAGACATCAAATTCCCAGGTTTTCAATGCAGCTGATGTTATCACAGATACTTTATCAATAATGGACTTTGCATTAAGAAAAGGAAATTGCAAGCTTATTACAAATTTTGATGACTCCATTAAGCTTTATGGAGATCCTAACAGGTTTGTACAGATGGTTACTAATCTGGTAATGAATTCTATTGATGCATGTAAACCTGATGGCGGAAAAATATCAATACTAATTGAGGATAATGGAGATGGATTTACCAAGCTAACATTTCAAGATACCGGATGTGGAATACCTGAGGAAATTAAAGCACGAATATTTGATCCTATGTTTACAACAAAACCATTTGGAGAAGGAACAGGATTGGGTTTAAGCATAGTTCATGATATTGTAAATGAGTTTAATGGAAAAATTAAAATAGAAAGTTATAAAGGTTTAACATCATTTTTTATATTTTTGCCGATAAAGAAGGAATAAAAAATTGAATTTTAGAAGAGGATTATTTATAAAACTTTACAGTTTTTAAGGTAGGTAACAATATGAGCCATAGTTCTGAATCTACAAAATTATTTTATAAGAATAGCTTACGACCGACTGTAGGTATTATAAGAAACAATAGGGTTAATTATAGGGAGATGCTTCAGAACGAAGGCCTCAAACTTGCAGCGAAAGAAAATGATGTGAACTTGATCATTTATTCTGGAGGTCAGATTAATTTTCACGAAGAATCGGAATCTACAGCTATTTATGATTTTGTTGACAAAAATAAATTGGATGGCCTCATTATTTGGACAGGAAATATAAACTGGCTTTCAAGTCCTGAGGAAACAGAAAGTTTTGTATATAAGTATAATTACATTCCTTTAATAAGCCTTGAGACTAAAATAGACGGTGTAGATAGTATAATATGGGATGATTTTAATGCAATGAAGGATGCATTAATTCATTTAATAGAGGTACATAAATACAGACGGATAGCTTTCATACGCGGAGTAAGATCACATTTTGGTGTGGAACAAAGATATAAAGCGTATATCCATATTCTTAACGAGTATGGGATACCTATTGATGAAGACATCATTTTTGATGACTTATTATATCATAATGATGAGGGAGTAAGAAAGCTTGAGAGCTTATGGATGTCGGGTATTGATGCCATTGTGGCTTATAATGATATGAACGCAAGATTTGTATCTACTCTGATGGAGAAGAAGAATCTTCCGTTTATACCTATTGTGGGCTTTGATGATGAGGTTGATGGTGAAACCGATAAGCCTAATTTAACAACAGTACATCCACCTTTCTATGAGTTAGGGTGTCGTGCTATAGAAGTTATTCTTGCAAAAATAAAAGGGATAGAAGTTCCTGAATTGGAAGTGCTTCCATGTAGGCTGATTGTTCGCAAATCCTGTGGTTGTACTTCCGGTTCATTCATGAAAGAAGATATATTTAGAGAAAAGATTGATATACAAGAAATTCCCGAAATTATAAAAAATAAAACTGAAGTTGAGATGGTGAAATATGTAAAAAGTGTGGTTGATATACCTGAGCATATAGATATATCATGGGTTCCCAACTTACTATCTGTATTTTTTGATGGAATAAAGATGGGTGACGACAGGACTTTTATCAATCTTCTTGAAAGGCTCCTTCTTGAATCGTTCAAACAAAATAATAGTTTGGATGTATTTCAGGATATTATTTTGTTATTACATTATTTTACAGATTTGTTTTTAGAGGGTAGCAGAGTTAGTTATACAAAGGCACAAAATGTTTTGAGTAGAGCAACAAATCTTATTGCAGAAATGCAGATAAGTTACGAAATAAACAAAAGATTGCAAGGAGAGCAGAGGTATTATTATTTAATTTCTTTTAAACATATAATAAGTAATGCCGTTGATATGAATGATCTTGTAAAAAGGATCATGAGCGGCTTTAAGATGATAGGTATTTCATCATGCTATATTTCATTGTATGAAAATATAAGTGTTTCAACTGAGAAAGCACGACTTATACTGGCATATAATGAACAAGCTTGTATTGATATAAACCAAGTTAATTCAATATTTCCTTCAGTACAGCTTGTTCCTGACGGAATACTTTCATATGATGAACGTTTTGAGTTAATTCTAAAGCCGTTATATTTTCATAAGAGACAAATAGGATTTGCTTTATTTGGAGATACTCTTAAGGATTCATCGGAATATGAACAATTGAGTGAAATAATAAGTACTGCAATAAATGGTGTTATGTTGATAGAGGATATGGCTAATAAAGCACTAGAACTCAAGGAAACTAACAATGAGCTGGAGGAGGCATATAGTTCACTGAAAGAGAATCAGCAAAAGTTGCTTGTCTCAGAAAAAATGGCTTCTCTTGGCCGTCTCACAGCTGGAATTGCTCATGAAATGAACACACCTTTAGCTGCGGTACGAACATCTTTAAAAGAGCTTGAGGAACTTGTTAATGAGTATGATAAATCAATAGAAAATCTGAATGTTTTACCTGATGATCACAAATCAATTGCTCAGGATATGATGAGATTTTCGAACTTTGCAACGCAGGCTGCTGAAAAAAGTGCTGGTTTTATTAGGGGAATCAAAGCGCAGACAATAAATATAAATCTTTCAAATTGGCAAGTATTCAATGTTTCAGATGTTTTATCGGATGCTTTATCAGTACTGGATTTTGTGGTTAAAAAAGAAAACTGTAGTCTTATTACAAATTATGACAATTCAATTAGACTTTACGGAGATCCCAAAAGATTTGTACAGGTGATTACCAATCTTGTAATAAATTCTATTGATGCTTGTAAGCCTAACGGCGGTGATATTTCAGTAACACTTAAAAATAATGGAGATGGTTTTGCAAAGCTTACAGTTCAAGATACTGGATGTGGAATTCCTAAGGAAAATCTATCAAGGATATTTGATTCCATGTTTACTACAAAACCTTTTGGAGAAGGGACAGGATTGGGTCTGAGCATAGTTAAAGAACTCGTAAATGAATTCAAGGGAAGTATTGATGTGGAAAGCAAAAGAGGGTTGACAACGTTTGTCATATCCTTGCCAATATAACGGAGGAATAAAATATGGCTAGAATAAACACAAAAAAAGCTCAAAATGGAAAGAAAATTCTACTTGTTGATGATCAGGAAGACTATAGAATAGCAACTCAAACGTTATTGGAAAGGGAAGGTTATGAAGCCACATCTGTCAGTAATGGTACTGAAGCTATAAAGATGGTGAAACAGCAACATTTTGACTTGGTTCTTCTGGACTACTTTATGCCGGGAGGTATGACAGGCGAGGAAGTTGTAAAAGAAGTACGTAAATTTAATAAATATATACAGGTTATACTTCAGACAGGCTATTCCGGTGAGCATCCTCCAAGAGACATGATGAGGGATCTTGATATACAAGGGTATCATGATAAATCTGATGGCCCGGAAAAACTCCTGCTGTGGGTAGAGGTTGGCTTGAAATCGGCATATACAGTACAAATGTTATATAAGAGCCGACAAGGTCTGAAATATATTCTTGAAATAACTCCTGAATTACATAAGATACAGATGATAGAAAATTTACTTCAGGGAATACTTTTGCAGATAACTGGATTGCTGGGAATAGTAAACTCTTTTTTGGCCGTTCTGCCTGAGGAAGTTGGCACAATTGATAATTCTTTTACATCAGATATCTTTATAGCTATGCTGGAAGAGGGGAGTAATTTGGAAATTCGTGCCGCTACAGGTAAGTTTTCGGACAATGGTCTGATTGATAGCTGTCTTGAACGGTCAAAAGTAAGGAAGATCCAGGAGGCATTAATTAATAATGAAGTTTATTTATCTGATGAATGTTCAGTTATACCCTTGATTGTAGGTGAAACTGTGTTAGGAATTGTTTATCTGGAACAGAATAATATTAGGACTGAGGATGTTGAGCTTGTTAATATCTTTGCTAATCAGGCTGCTGCAGCTATACAAAATGCATATTTGTACTCATCGGCTACAATTGATAAATTAACAGGTGTTTATGTCAGAGCTTTCTTTATCCAACAAATGATGCGAGAAATTCGCACATCTTTTCGTCAGAAAAGCCCTTTAAGTTTAATTTTGCTGGATATAGATTATTTGAAGCAAATCAATGATACAGCGGGGCATCTTGGCGGTGACCAGGCTCTTTCCATAATGGGCTCAATAATAAAGAAATCCACTCGTGTAAATGATATTGTTGGACGTTTCGGAGGAGATGAGTTTATTATTCTTCTACCGAATACTCCTTTGGAAAGTGTTCACAGCATTACAGAGAGAATTTATGAACATTTACAGGGAAGCCATATTGAAGGACATTTCGGTAGCATTCCCATCCAATGCAGCATGGGTGCCTGTGAACTAAGATTACAGGATTTTGAAATTGATAGCATTCCACAACCCTTTCCACAGTCATATTTAGAGGAAAGAATAAAGCAATTTATTGATAGAGCTGATAAAATGCTTTATCAAGCAAAAAAGAGTGGACGTTCATGTGCTGTTATAGAAGAGTCTTACATTTTGCAGAGCGAATAATGGACGATTTTTCATCGCCCATTATTCATGTAATGCATTTATTTCTCCGTCTAACTGCTTATTGATATTCTGAAATATTTTTTTAATAGCTTCATCAGAGTTAGTACCCCGTTCAACCGCATCCCATATGCCCTGACCATATATACTATTCGCCTTTTCATCCAGTGGAGTCAATTTATAAGGGACCATACTGTTCCCAAGATCATTAAAAATATTAAGGATATTTTGATTGCCTAAATATGTGTCTATATAGTTGTCTTTTTTTAGCTTTTGACGAGCTGGAAGATACTCGGGAATTGAGTATTTGTCATTTATATTATCGGCTTTATGTGTAACAAGATACTCAATAAACTTCCAAGCTTGTTCTTTATGTTTACTTCGAGCATTTATGGAAAGTCTGTTATCAAATTGCCATGAAGCCATTCCTAAAGAAGGCTTGGTCAAATGCCATAACCCCTTTTGCTCTGGTACTAATTTTTCCAGCTCATTTACTGCATAGGTGTTTGCATCTAACAACATGACAAGTTGATTGTCCTTTATCGCTTCCTGACCTTCTTCGGTCCACAGATTTCCATTAAGAATCATATCATTCTTAAAGGCTGTTTTGGTGATATCCAATGCTTTATTCATAAGCTCGCCATGTTTTATTGGATTTAAGTCTTTGTCAAAGGTTCCCATGGAAAACCTAACAACATTAGATAAGTCATATGGCCATTGGAAAATATATTTATTCTTTTGTTTTAATTTTGTAGCAATAGTTAATATGTTATCAGGATTTTCAAGGAATTTTGCCATTTCTTCAGGTTCGTACGGGAAAACATTTTCCTTCATTACATCTGCCCTATACAGTGTAACTTGTGGTGCTGTAGCATAAGTAAGTGATAACAGTTGTTTATTATCTATTGATAATCCGCCATCCCATCTTGGAAAGTCCTTTTGATACTTTTCTGCGTTAAATGGTTCCTCAAGTAAATTTTGAAGAACTCCATCTACTGTATATAGTCCGAACATATCACTGTAAAACATCAATACATCAGGTCCGTCTCCATTTGTTAATGCCTTCATATATTCTTCCTTGCATTGAAAATAATCAATCAATTTTGTATTAATCTTTATACCTGGATTATCAGACTCAAATTTAGATATAGTTCCATCTAGTGCAGACCATGTCCAAAACTCAATCTCTACATCCTTTTGAGCGGTATTTGTATTAGCCTTCTGATAATTATTGTTATCGATACCATCAATACCATCAATGCTTTCTTTGCACCCAACTGCAGAAAGCATAATCAAAACAAACCCAACAAGTAGCATGAGCTTAATTTTTATTACCATAATGTTTTGCCTCTCTTTTTGCTTTAAATTTTTTCCATAGAGTTGCACATATTAAAAGTGCAATAGACTTATCTTAGTGGTAGGTAATTATGGATTATATCATTAATATCGGCTGCTTTGAGATTATTAATTAATATATCTGAATAAAAGAAAGTCCAGCAAGCATTGTAAGTCTTGCTGGACTATTTTTTATAAAATAATTGAGATATTTGAATTTATTTCATCAATGCTTCTTTTAATGCAGTATATGCCGGCTTTGGATTCATATTACTATCATAAATAAGACCTCTACCAGTTCCTGGGAAAGTTCCTGGAATCCATGAATATTTATCAGTAAAGCCCCAAACCACAAATGTTTTAACATTAGGGTTTCTCAATGCAATTTCCATTAATGACTTGTAATTGCTTGCCTGTGTATTGAACCCTGAAGTTTGATTTTCTGAATCATTCATGCGTATATCCAGCTCAGTAATGGATACCTGTAACCCGAGAGCTGCATATCTCTTGATATTTTGCTCTATAGCACTAAGCTGTGAAGAGCTCATTCCATTGATAAAGTGGCATTGGAATCCTACTCCGTCAATGGGTATTCCTCTTTCCACCATGCTCTTAATCATGTTATATGCTGTATTGGACTTTGCACTCATATCCTCTATATTATAATCATTATAGAATAGAAGTGCATTAGGATCAGCCTTTCTTGCAGTCTGGAAGGCAATGTCTATAAAATCATTACCGATCTTATTTGTCCATACACTTTTTCTAAGTCCATTACCACTATCGTCACAAGCTTCGTTGACAACGTCCCATTCTGCGACTTTTCCCTTAAAATGTTCCATAGTTTTGGTAATGTGGTTATTCATAGCTGAAATAAGTCCATCACGACTTCCGCTCCAATTTCCCATCCATCCTGGAAGCTGAGCATGCCATACAAGAGTATGTCCACGTACTTTTTTATTGTTACTTATAGCATAGTTAACCAATTTATCGCCGTTACTAAAGTTGAAATTATTTTGTGAAGGCTCTATGGCATCAACTTTCATTTCATTCTCAGCTACAACCATTCCAAATTCACTTTTTAGAATATTATCATACGTTGTACCTGTTTGGTTACCAAACCATTGACTGTTAACACATGTACCAAATGTTATTCCCTTTGCAGCAGCCAATTGATATAAAGCTGTTCCTGATGCTGATGGAATAGGTGTTGGTGTCGCCACACGTGTTGGAGTTGCTGCTGTAGTATTACTAGGATAGCTGACTGTCTTGTTAAAATTGGAAGCAATTATAATAACGTCAGCCATGTTTATTGAACCGTCACTGTTTAAGTCATATGCGGCAACGTATTTTCCATCTCCAGATACCGCATTAAATTTAGTAGCCAATAGTATAACATCAGCCATGTTTATAACACTGTCATTATTGAGATCGCCTTTTATTGATGAACCAGATGGTATAATAGAAGGTGATGTTGAAGGTGACGTTGAAGGTGATGCTCCACTTCCGAACTTAAACCAGTCAATGTTTACAGCACCTGAGAATACCAGATACAAGTCATTTACTCCAGTAGCTTTACTGATATTGCATGACTGTTCCTCATATGTATTCCAGTCTCCTGTCGATGCTACAGACAATGTACCTAAGAGGGTGCCAGTTGGGCTGCCTAATCTTAACTGTATATCTGTATTGGATTCACCTGCAACGAGAGCTTTAAATGATGTAGCTCCACTTCCAAAGTCCACATTTTTAAATACAAGATTATTGCCGTTTTCAATGTAACCAACACCGCTTCCACCGTTGCTGGTACCTATCTTTTCTATAGTTGATGAACTATAATCGTTATAGTTTTCTGCTTCTATTGTATCAAAAGCACTTATCTTAGTTGTGCTTGATGTTGTTGGTTTTGTAGGCGTCGGACTTGGATTGCTTGTCGAGGATGACGGAGTTGAACCGAAACTAAGATCCATCTTAGTCATATCAGCTTTACCACTACTTTGATATCCCTCTACAACCATGGAGACCTCATACATCTTCCCCATCTTCATACCTTTCTTTTCCCACTCTTCAAAGTGTTTGCTGACACTTATGGTTCCGCTTGTCCTTTTAGATGTGCATATACTCCAATACTGCTGAAATGTAGTATTATCACCCTTAATGGAAGGTCCTGTTCTGGAGTTTTGATAAACTTCATATGTACGCCCGTCTACAGTAATTGTTCCCTTCATTGGTATACCATTTCCCGGTGGCTTCCAGGTGCCATAACTATCTATGATGTAATATTCTACAAGAGGATCTTCCGTCCACCCATAGACAGCCATGTATGAGTTACCGTTTGGCTGGTAGTTACAGGCATAATCTATTGATATACCATTATAATCCTGCCATGCCTTGGTCGAGCCAAGTTTCTTACC
>JAEYYB010000051.1 GCA_023430975.1 Bacillota bacterium
TCGCATAAGGTTGCTGGAGTAATTTCAATAATAGAAAAAGCAGGTGCAAAAGTATTATACTTGCCACCATACAGCCCAGATCTAAATCCCATAGAAATGATGTGGTCAAAAATTAAGGCATATTTAAGAAAAGTAAAAGCTAGGACTTCTGAAACACTTTCTGAGGCATTGGCCATAGCTTTAAAGAATGTAAATGATTTGGATATTAATGGGTGGTTTAAATGTTCAGGATATTCCGTATAATATATCAATTTGCTGTAAACATCAATTTTAACTTGAGGATAATGACATATTGAAGGATTGTATAGGAAGAGAAAGGTCCGGAAAATGGTTTATCTACACATCACATATGATGAAATAATCTAAGTTTCTCCATGCAAAAATAGTATTCAAATCTATCAACTAATGATAAAATAGCTATGGAACATTAGTTCTTAGTTGGAGTGAGTTGATAATAATATGGCATCAAATGAAATAAAAATTTCTATTCGAAACCTGGTAGAATTTACACTACGCTCGGGAGATATTGATAATAGATTTATAGGTGTAAGTAGAGCTTTGGAAGGTACAAAACTACACCAGAAGATTCAAAAGTCAGGGATAGAAGGGTATAATGCGGAAGTACCTTTGGTTTATAGACTCCAATATAAGGGCTTCTTGTTAATATGTGAGGGACGTATTGATGGAGTTATTAAAGAAGAATCCGGAGTAACTATAGACGAGATAAAAACTACCGCCAAGCCACTGGAATATATTGATGAATTTAATATCCTGCATTGGGCACAAGCAAAATGCTATGCTTATATTTATGCTGTTCAAAATGAATTAGAGAATATAGATGTTCAGTTGACTTATTACCAAATAGAGACTGAAGAAATTAAACGTATAAGGAAAACTTTTACTATCACTGAGATTAGTGGCTTTTTCTTTGGACTAATTGATAAGTATTTAAAGTGGGCAGTGCTTACCCGTGATTGGGAGGCTCAAAGAAATGATTCGATCAAATCTCTGAAGTTTCCTTTTGAAAAATATCGTTCTGGTCAAAGAGAGTTAGCTGTAGCAGTATATAAAACAATTTCTGAGAGCAGGAAACTGTTTGTACATGCTCCTACAGGAATAGGGAAGACCATTTCTAATTTATTTCCTGCTGTTAAGGCGATAGGCGAAGAAAAGACCTCAAAGATTTTCTATCTGACTGCAAAAACAATTACACGGCAAGTAGCAGAAGAATCATTTGAAAAGATGAGGGAACATGGACTAAACTTTAAAACAATTACATTGACCGCTAAAGATAAAGTTTGTTTTAAGGAAAATACTTCATGTAATCCGGAGAACTGCGAATATGCAAAAGGTCACTATGATAGAGTTGATAATGCAATTATCGATATATATACAAGGGAACACTCCTTTGTAAGAGATGTTGTTGAAACATATGCCAGAAAGCATCAAGTCTGTCCTTTTGAATTTTCATTGGATCTGGCAATATGGTCAGATGGTGTAATATGCGATTATAATTATGTATTTGACCCAAGTGTATATTTAAAAAGGTTCTTCCAGTTTAATACAGGTGAGTATACATTCTTAATTGACGAGGCTCATAATTTAGTTGACAGGTCGAGAGAAATGTTTTCAGCAGAACTATATAAGAGGCCGTTTTTAGATTTAAAGAGAACATTCAAAACAAAAAAGCCAAGCTTATCTAAAGCCTTAAGCAAGGTAAATTCAATGTTCATTGAGATGAGAAAGGAATGTGGAGAAGAGAACCATATGCTGTATCAGAAAGAGCCGAAAGAGTTATGCCTATTATTGAAGGAGCTTGTGAAGGAATCGGAAACGTGGTTAACACAAAATGGTATGTCAGAAGGCTATGATGAAATGCTTGAACTATATTTCGAGATTCTTGCATTTAATAAAATTGCTGAATTATATGATGAAAGATACATTACTTATTTGGAAAAGGATCATTCTGATGTAAAACTCAAGCTTTTCTGCCTTGACCCATCCTATTTATTAGGAGAGGCGATTAAAAGGGGGAAATCGGTAGTGTTCTTTTCTGCTACATTAACACCGATTGACTATTTTGTAAATATACTAGGTGGAAGTGAAAGCGACTATAGGGTCCTCCTTAATTCTACATTTGAACGTGATAATCTATGTCTGTTAACAGCCAACACAATTTCGACAAAATATAAAGACAGAGAAAATAGCTATGCTTATATTGCTCAATATATTTATGCAGTTATAAGTCAAAAGCCTGGGAATTACTTGGTGTTTTTTCCTTCACATAAATATATGAATGAGGTGCACTTAGTATTTAACGAAATGTATCCTGAAGTAAAGTCTTTGTTACAATCGGGCATAATGTCTGAGAAAGAAAGAGAGAGCTTCCTTGATAGCTTTAAGGATGGTGTGAAGGAATTGTTGGTAGGGTTTGCCGTATTAGGCGGAATTTTCTCCGAAGGTGTTGACTTAACGGGAGACAAGCTATTAGGAGCAATTATTGTAGGTGTGGGATTACCACAGCTGTGTTTGGAAAGAAATATTATTATGAGTTATTTTAACAAGAAAAATGGACTTGGATATGAATATGCTTATGTTTACCCCGGAATGAATAAAGTACTACAAGCAGCGGGCAGAGTAATACGTTCAGAGGATGATAGAGGTGTTGTACTTTTGATAGACGAACGGTTTTCTAATAATCTCTATAAAAAGCTTTTTCCAGCTCATTGGAATCATTATAAAACAGTAAGCAGTATAAACAGGATAAATGATATATTAAACAATTTCTGGAGTAGTTAAATCGACAATATAAATTTTTTTCATTTTATGGATATAAACTTAACCAATATCTCCAGTATGAAACCAACTCGTTTAACACCTGGTAATTTATAAAGAATTTATTTCCAACGCCTCATTTCCAATTTTGTTATCATATATTTTATAATACAATCAGCCAAATGTCCTTCTGAAGTTGATACCAAATTAAAAATGAAGGAATTTATTAACATTTTTGGACCAAAAATTGATGACGTTGAAGAAAAGTGCACATTTATGTCAAGCATTTATGCATCCTCTTGTGAACAAACAGGTTTATTGAAAGCAGAATGAAAGAATTAAAGCTCCCGAATTAAGTCTAGTCATTGTTGACAATGATAGGATTTTAAATGAAACTATAATTAAAATTTCGAAAGGTGTGAAGATATGATTATAATAGAAACGGAAAGGCTTATTGTAAGGAATTTAAAGGAGGAGGATTGGCTCGATTTATATGAATATTTATCTTTAAAAGAAGTGTTAAAATATGAGCCTGAACCTGAAAGTGATGAAGAGGATTGTAAAAATAAAGCCATTGATCGCTCAAAGGGTGATATATTTTGGGCTGTTGTTCTTAAGGAGAGCGACAAAATGATTGGACATGTGTATTTTAACCAGTCAGAGCCAAAGGAATTTATGACCTGGGATTTGGGTTATATCTTTAATCCGAAATATTATGGGTGTGGTTATGCTACCGAAGCCGCCCGAAGGATACTACAGTATGGATTTGAACAACTGGGAGCTCATAGGATTGTCGCAATGTGTAATCCGGAAAACACTGCCTCGTGGAAATTATTAGAGCGGTTATCAATGAGGCGGGAAGGATACTTAAAAAAGAATGTATTCTTTAAAAGAACGGATGATGGGAATCCAATTTGGATTGATACATATCAATATGCAATGTTAGCTGAAGAATGGTAAAATAAGTGATTATATACTATAATAATCGATATAACTATAAAGAAAAGAAAGATTTATTAAAAAATCAGCTCCAAATGCTTGAACTACGGAGCTGATTTTTGATTGTTATGGTGTTCCAGTGCTTATTACTTCAGGTCATAGTATTTCCACAGTCTTAACTGAATCTAAATACTTTTCCTTTTGGGATAAAAGGTAAGTTGCTCCCTTTCGGTATTAAAAATGCGTGTTCCCTATGTATTCTCAAAGGCTCGCAGTAACCGTCGGTAATAATCAAAAGCGGACCGTTTTTGGGAAAGTCTTCGGATTTTTCCAATAAGTCAATTCCAGGTTGAAGTATTGTCCCGCCACGTCCTTTAACTTTGACTCTGTCAGCTATTGCCTCGGGAGCCATATAGCCTTGGTCATAAACGGCAGCATCACAGAAGACTACCCTTACATATGGAACACCGCGGGAAATACTGTAACTTGCAATAGTACCTAATGCCTTTGCAAGTAAGGACCGGTCCATTGAACCTGAAGTATCAAGTATAACTCCATATGTCCTGCCATCCTCGGAACCGGCCGCAGGCAGCCATCTCGGACGGGGTATATCCGGAGTAGATGCCTGACGGCGGCTAGGACGAGCATATGAACGAACTTTCTCTAGTGGAGAGAAGTAATTGTCAAACCACTGTGCAAGTTCCACATCCCAGGGTACCGGAGGTTGACTTAAAGCCCGTATTTCTTCTATAAGTCCAGCAGGTATATATCCACGCCCTTGTTCCTCGTGGTAGGAAAGTCCCTGACCCAGAGAACGGCGGTAGAACTCATCAAGAGTTATTCCTTCGTCGGATGTCCACCAATCAGGGGTGTCTTTTTCCAGAATATCTCCAAGCCCTATACCTCTTAATGTTGCCAGTTTTCTGAATTTTCTGCAATCCAATACAATACGTTCGTATATGGCTTCGGCGGATAATCCCTTTAGATCAGGATCGTAGAGGGTTCCTATTTTAGGCAATTCTCCAAGTCCCATTTCTACCAACCAACCGTTGATTACATAATCACAAGCGATATTCCATAGATGCGGGTCACGTCCCTGACACCTTGCCTGATGCCTTAAACCCACATGCAGCAGTTCATGTGCCATGACAAACCTGCATTCATATTCATCAAGCCCTGCAGCAGGATTCATATAAATCTCTTTCATATATGCATTAACAGCAGCAACAGAAATATCCATTCTTGTACATATGACTGGGTCTTCAATGATTGTAAAACTTGCAGCCAGTGCACCGAGAAGAGGGTAACTACTTATAAACCAGTTTTTTGCTTTAACCGCAGTTGTAAGACATTCCTTATCAGCACCAAGGAAGGGTTCGTAACCGCCGGCAACATTTACTGCACTGGTGACTGCCATTGAAAGTCCTCTCGCAAAACAGGCTATCCAGTCAATTTTGTGCCCATATCTGGTTGTATTTGCCTTGACCATAATCATATCACCGAAATTTGCTCCTGCTGTGCCAAAACCAGTCAGGGAAGCAGGGATGCCTTTTTCAACGAACTCATTATAAAGTCTTTCTTCCGATGGAGCAGCAAAGTCAATTTTGAACTGGATTTCTGATGGTGCACATCCTAGCTTCATATCAGAGAGAAACTTAGCAATAAAACAATCGCATGCAGTATTCCATTTGATGTTATCGGCCTTTTCCTGAAAGTGTCCCAGACCCAAATGTAGGAGGCAGTGGGCTATTACATAAGCCCACTCAAGGGGATCGCCGCGTCTTGTTGGATGGACATGAAGATAACCGTTTCTTGTAATAACTGCCCATCCTTTTTCAGGACACAGGTTGCCCTCCTTCCTTATATAAGGGACATGATATAGAAGGGGTGCAAACATAGGATGATTACTTATCATGTTATATCCTTTGACATAGTTTTCATATGCAATATCATTCTTTGGGATATTTTTTTTCTTTCCCATAAATTATTCTTCTTTCCTTTCCACCAGCCTTGGGAGGTCACGGACAATATCAACCATAAACCATCCGGGTAAGCCTTGATCTTCATTCTGTTTTGATACAACCATTTGTGCCATCTCCAGGCTAATTAGTGACAATTCTTTTATCAATGCTTTAGCCCTATGGGTGAGTATTTTCTGTTTTTCATTCATGGTTTCCTTAGTGACAGGAAGCTGTTTGATCAGCTGTGTTCTGAAGGACTGGGAAAGAAAATACAGGATATCCCTGTCCTCAGGTTTATGCGGCCATTTCTCTTCGCCATTCATTATGTTAGACAACTGATATCTGTTTTTTATTTGCTTTATAAATGCTTTGAATTGTCCTGCATGATGAGGCGAAAGGCAGCTATATGCCAGGATTTCAATGACTTCATAGGTTATCCCTTCTCCATATTCATTTAAAGCGTCACTTAACATATGCCATGAACGTGGTGTAGAAAATGGTTCCTCATGCTTTGGAGGCTGTGTCCAGAGATGATCCGGACGCAAGTTGATATATTCTATGATATATGGATGAATTCCGTTTACTAGAGCCCATTCCAGCCAATCCTGATGAGAAACCTTAAGTTGTACATGCATCATACGGTTTATCAATGCTGATGACATTGGTTTAACAATTGCACTGTCCTGTGCTCTATTACCAGCACCGATAACAATAGACCCCTTGGGAAGTTCGTATTCACCAATCCTGTGTTCATGAATCAGGCTGTAAAATGCCTTCTGAACCTCCTGTGAACAAGCATTCAGTTCATCTAGAAAGAGGCAATAAGGCTCTTTCCTTGCGATCATCTTTGGAGGACAAAACTGACTTACACCATTAGTTATTTGAGGTACACCAATAATATCCTCCGGAGCTAGTTGGCTGCCAAGTAGAGAAACACAGGGCAGTCCCAGTGAATCAGCAAACTGTTGTACCAGAGTGGATTTGCCTATACCAGGAGGCCCCCAGATAAAGACAGGTCTCACCACTGAAATATTTAAAAGTAATTCTGATAATTGTTTTTGTGTAACTGTGATTGATATATTCATATATTCTCCTTGCTTTTTATTATCTTGCACTACCCCTAAAAATGGGTATAAAAATACCGTGATATAGTAACCACGGACTTCTTTAGGATCATAATCCAAGTATTTAAAAATAAAAAAACACGATAACGTATTGCGCTTATATAGCATAATCAATATTGCTATTTGGTGACGGTTACTTTTCATTATGGCCGCAAGAACAGAATACATACAGATCTTTTGGCCCAATATTAAATTATAAACTAAACACCTCAAAATTTATTGTTAGCCCCATTTCCAACACTCCTCTCCAGGTTGCATGAACGAGCAGTTGACAAATTCAACGTCCAGTCACCTGATTATTTAAGATTAAAATGTAAGTATAATATTATAATATTATGGTATTAGCATGAATGTAAATATGTGTAATTGAATTGTAAAATAAATATAATACAACAATAATTTCTACAACAATAATTTCAACAAAGCAGCTGTCACAATTATTGTTACCTTGAATTGTTTCCCTATATGAAAATCCTGATGAACCAGCAAATGTACAATGATACAATAATTCTCAAATAGGTCGCCTGATAATGCTACACATCAGTAGGGAGTCTAAAAACGGGGAAACACAACCCCAAAATAAAAGAGGTAAAAACATCATATGAATGAGGAGATTAATTTTAATGAAGAATAGGGTTCTTTCACTGCTTCTGTCTGTGCTGATTATGGTGCAGTTTTTGCCCAGCAGTCTGTCAAGTGCCAATGAATTAACAACCAGCGTATATTCCATGGCATCTGACAATGAGATCCAGGGCAAAGCAGTAGGCGACACATTGGAAGGTACAACCTGGCTGTAGATGGCTGGCAGCCCGACGCTGACCATCGTCGACAACGGCTCAGGAAAAGGTATCAGCGTTACCGGTCGGACGCGTGCACAGATGGCAACGATATCCGTGCGTCTATTTTATTTCGTTACAAAATTAGATGATTGAAGCCCGAATAACCGCATAACGTCCCGCTCCCTGATCATACGGCAGAGCACTGTTTTTTCTTCATGTCTTGAGAATTATGGTGTCTTTTGAAGATTGAAAAATGAAAATACATTCTATTGATGATATTTATTATTTAGGCACATCTTCCAAATGTGAGAAAAAGGCTTAATGCTGATAGGACAATTGGAGTGTAAGTGATTTGGGCAAAAAATTAGCCTTGGTGGATTTAGCTACCAAGGCCAAATATCTACTACTTCTTATTTACCATATAATCTGGCTTTTGAACAAAACACTTCTTTTCAGCCAGCTTTCTCTGAACAATATCCAAAGCCTCTCCAAACCTCTGGAAATGAACGACTTCTCTTTGCCTTAAGAACCTTAAGGGGTCAATAACATCAGGGTCGTCACACATATTTATAAGGTTTTCATAAGTAGCTCTGGCTTTTTGTTCCGCTGCCAAGTCTTCTACCAGATCTGCAATAGGATCTCCCTTTGACTGGATATAAGCTGCTGTAAATGGGTTACCAGCTGCACTCATTGGATATATTGCATGGTCGTGGTCAGCATAATAATCGCCCAGACCTTCCGCTTCCATTATCTTTGCAGGAACGCCTTTGGTTAGTTGGTGTACGATTGTACCCACTATTTCAAGGTGTGCCAGCTCTTCGGTACCTATATCGTTAAGGATTGCTTTTGCTTCGTTGGTTGGCATGCTAAATCGCTGACTCAAATACCTTAATGAAGCTGCAAGCTCACCGTCCGGTCCGCCGTACTGAGTAATAATATATTTTGCCATTCTCGGATTGGGGTTTACTATCTTAACCGGATACTCCAACTTTTTTTCATAAATCCACATTGATAAGCCTCCTTTTTGATTCTACATTCAAATATACTATTTCTCCCATGGCCATGGGCTATTAATCCACTTCCAGGTGTTACCGTAGTTAGGACTTTGCTGGGTTAAGGGGCCGTACATCTTTTCATATTTATCCCTCAGCATTCTTGACTTTAGAACACTTGAGTTAAAAAGCATTATTGCCCGCTGATCCCAAGGGTGTGTGTTCAGATATAAGCCAAGTTCAATAGATGTAAAATCTACACTCATAATTTCTTTCAATAGACATTCACGGTTTGTATCCATATCAATACCTCCAATCAAGCATCAACCGTATATTCAGGGTCTACACCATAGGGCCTGTCGAGCTCAGGAAAAATAGTTCCTCTCTTTAATCCCACTTCAGGCGTATATAAGCAGGATAGAAACTGGAAAGGAACATAAGCATGGGCAAGCTGGGGCATTTCCATTGAAACCGGATATAAATCATTGGGGTTATTATGATTTTTGTTATTCATTATGTTCATTCTATTCCCTCCGAAATCTCAGTTTAATTAATGTCTAGGAAGTTATGGTGTGAGTTACACCATAATTTCCCATGACAACCATCAAGGTTGACAAAATCATTTCAAGATTTTGTTTTTAGGTTTACAGGATTAATATTAATATATGATTGTTTACATAAAGCTGTTACAAAAGATGACATAATGTTTTTTCAATGTCCAAGAAATTTTGGTGTTTTTTGAATTCTGGAATGTAGTGAAAATGTAGTGACAACGATTTTGTTGATTGCAAACTGGAAGCTTATTCTTTATAATTAAAAGACCGATATAAATAGTAATAAATATAATTTGCTTTTAATACTGATAAAATATTAGGCATTCAAAGGGGTGTGTATTAATTGACAAAAACATATGTACTTGATACCAATGTATTGCTTCAAACTCCCTATGCATTATATTCTTTTGGTGATAATACCATAGTTATACCTGAGATTGTATTGGAGGAACTTGATAAGTTTAAGAAAGATAATTCAGAATTAGGAGCAAATGCACGGCATACTGCAAGACTTATTGATTCGCTTAGAAGTAAAGGCAATTTGAATGAAGGAATTGAACTGGAAAATGGCGGCACTCTTAAGGTTTATATGGATGACTTGGGAGGCAGACTCCCTGATGGTTGGGAAGACAATAATGACAACAGGATTCTTAGACTCTGCAAAGGGCTGAAGGAGAAGGGTGACAATGTATTTCTTGTGACCAAGGATGTATTTGAAAGGATTAAGGCCGATGTAATTGGCATCGTAGCTCAGGATTTTTTTGCTGAGCAGGTTGCGGGATCCGAAGAGCAATATAAGGGCAGGCTTAAGGTCTATACCTCGGAGGAGAAAATAAACGAATTTTATAAAAAGGGAAGAATGAGTATAGATAATGTTTTTTGCTATTCTCCCGATTACTGTGAAAAAGAGCTCGAAGAGAAGATTTGCAACCAGTTTTTTATTATTCATTCTACTACAAATGAAAAGCAAACGGCATTAGGTCGTTATGACGGGAGGGAAATAGTTGCTTTAAAATACCTTCAGGAGAGGCCTTTTGGAGTTATACCAAGAAATGCAGGACAGAAGTTCATGCAGGAAGCATTGATGATGGATGCGGATAAAGCACCCCTTGTTATAATAAAAGGGCCTGCAGGTACAGCAAAAACTTTTTATTCTCTTGCAGTTGGGCTTCAAAAAATAATGCTTGATAGAAGCAAGTTATACAGAAAGATACTGGTTTGCAGACCAAATGTCAAACTTGATGAGGACATAGGCTTTCTTCCCGGGACAGAACAGGAAAAGATAGCACCTTTTTTAAGGCCCATTGTAGATAATCTGGAAGTGTTAATCGATAATGATGAAGAAGAGCGTTATAAAAGTGAGAAAGAACTTAAAGATAAAGTAGATGAACTTTTTGACAGAAAAATCATAAATACTGAAGCTATAGCGTTTATAAGGGGAAGATCAATTGTTAAACAGTGGGTTATAATTGATGAAGCACAGAACCTTACACCAAAGCAGGTTAAGGGAATAATAACAAGGGCTGGGATGGGCACTAAAATTATTCTTTTAGGCGACCCTGAACAAATAGACCATCCCTTCCTGGATATAAGGACAAATGGCTTGTGTTATGCATCTGAGAAAATGAAAGGCAGTCCTTTGTGCTATCAGGTAACTCTTACCGATGAAGAGTGCGAACGTTCAGAGCTTGCTTATGAAGGTGCAAAGAGAATGTTGTAGGGCAAGGATATGATTCGCTTTTGCTGATAAACAACAATATCGCCAGGGCTTTTGTTAAGTAGATTTATATAAAAAATCACATTTCAACAAAAGCCCTGATCATTTACATAGTCTTATAAATTCTGTAATCAATCTCCGGAAAAATATTATCCTTATTCTTCATGTCCATAAGCCATTCTTCATCAATATTGTTTTCCTTAATATCATGATAGAGCCTTAAAAACCTTCCAATATGGTCTGTTGTCCTTTTTACTGCATATTGCACCATTGTGCCTGTCTTCATTATGAAAGCCCAATCACTGCTTTGAGCAAGAAGAAGCTCACGGGCCGCCTGGTTTAGTGCTTCTTTTTTTATACCTTCAGCGATCTTGTTTTCATTGGCTAACTCAGTCATTCGTTCAGCACCCTTGTGGAGGTGCTTGTATATCCAGTCGTTGGAGCTGTTTAACCAGACTTCATTGTAACCGTTATAACCCCAGCTTGATGCACATGGAACAGACACCTGCATTATGGGGTTGTTGTTCATGTATTCCTTTAATGTAGTGAGATTGAAAGCACTTTGATTGGTATGGAGCTTTTTAAACATTGAATATAGCCAATGGGGACCCTCATACCACCAGTGACCTAAGAGTTCAGCATCATAGGGGCATACTACAATGGGAGGCCTGTCCATGATCTTTGAGAGGTAAATAATTTGTTTTTCTCTGTTTTCGATAAAATTCTCAGCATGGAAAACTGCTTTTTCTTTTGCGACATCAGGGTTGTAGGGGGATTTATCATTGGTTTTACCGGTTATGCTGTAGTATTTTATGCCTGTCTGTATCCTGTGACCGTCTGGTGATATATGATCCTTAATGTATTCGTAATCCAGATCATATCCAATATCCCTATAAAAGTCTCTATAGCATTTATCACCGGGATAGCCGTCGTGAGAGCTCCAAACCTGTCTGGATGATTCGATATCTCTGGCGAATGCTACAATGCCATTTGTGGTTACAATTGGAGCAAATGTTCCGTATACCGGCTTGGGATTTGCAAAAAGCAGTCCATGGGACTCAGTAATGAAGTATTCTATCCCGTTCCGTTTTAAAGAGTTTTCAACCATAGGAGTATAGCCGCATTCCGGCAGCCACATTCCCTTTGGCTTAACCTTGAAAAACTTTTCATAAGTGTCAACACCTATTGTTATTTGGGCGTTTACAGCTTCAGGTGAATTGCTGAGAATTGGAAGATACCCATGGGTAGCTGCACAGGCTATAATTTCCAATTTGCCTGTATCCTGAAGTTTTTTAAAAGCTTGTACAATGTCACATTTACATTTGTCCCTGAACATAATCAAATCGCTTTTAAACTTATTATTGTACATTTTAGCCAAATGATTGAATTCTGGTTGGCTTTTTGTTCTATGTATTTCCTTTTCAGTCAAGTCAATAAGTTTTAAAAGGTGATCGATATACCTGTTTTGAAGTAATGTATCTGTAAGCATAGTCAATAGCGGAGGAGTAAGGGACATGGTTATACGGAAGTCTACTCCTTCATCTATTAGAGACTCAAAACATTGGATTAATGGCAAATAAGTTTCAGAAATAGCTTCAAATAACCATCTCTCTTCCAGAAAATCTTTGTGTTCCGGGTGTCTGACAAATGGAAGATGTGCATGGAGTACTATTGCAACATGACCTTTATGCAAAGTTATCATTCCTTTCCAAATAACTCAAGGGAGCTTATTCCAAAGCATTGTTCGAATTTTGAATTAAATGCAAATTCCATTGAGCTGATTCCAATATTTTTATAATACGATTCCATGTCCAGCATTTCATAAATATACTTGCTTTCTTTTTCGAAGCCGGATTTGGAGAAATTCCTGTAATCCATAAAATAACAGGATGCACTGCTGCTGACTGAATTGCTCGGCGTCAGAACATAGTTGGAAGAAACTATAGGTATAAAGAACCGCTCAGAAATTTTTCTTCCATATTCAACCTCATAAAAACTGTTTATATTATCAATATGAATATACCAGTTGTTGGCATAATCGTTAATTACTATTATAAAGCTGCTGCCATTGGATAGATTTTTAACTTTTAATGCGGGAGACGATTTTTGCCAAAGATCGATTCCCAGCTCATCAATGAACCGCCTTGTCTCAATTCCAGATATTTCCCAATATGCAAAAAGACAATTGGGATCTCTGGCTGTAAGTACAATTTTGGTTTCACCATAGCTTTCAGGCAGCTTATATGTATTTGGAGTGTTTGAATGATCCATATTTTTATTCCTCCTTTGTCTATTAAATGGTTTGCATTTTATTTACATTTTATTCATAAGCAAATTGAATTTTAGTAATTTTAGTACTATTTTTAATAAGACTTATTTTACTATATTAATATTTATTGTATAATGTATATGAACAAAATCGCTTGCGATTTTACAACCTTGGTAGTTGTGGTGAGAAATTGTGGCGTAGGATACACCATAATTTCCTGGACATTAAAAAAGCAATTTTATCTTGCATAATATAAGTATTGTATTTTAAAAGAAGGATTTTTTCTATATTTACAGAATATATCCGTATAAATTCAATAAATATAAAACATTATATACCTTTTCCTTAGTTAAATACTTACGGACTACATGTGTAATAGATCAATTGTTTTAATTAAAACATATATTAAATAAAAGTTATACACATAAATTGAAATAAAATACGCAAAATATTTATAAAGGAATTTTAATTATATTAAAAAGTTTACTTTAATATAATATTTTATTCTCATAAATATAATTGAAGATTTTCCGGCTAGTTTTGAAAGGAGCCGATTATGAAGATATTAATGCTTTCTTGGGAATACCCTCCAAGGATAGTTGGAGGAATTTCAAGAGTTGTTTATGATCTTGCACAAAAACTGGGAGAAAGAGATAATGAGGTTCACGTAGTAACCTTTTGTGAACCTGGAACTAAAGAATTAGAAAAGGACAAAAATGTTATTGTTCACAGAGTTCAGTCATATGATGTAGGAACATACAATTTTGTCGATTGGGTTTTGCATTTGAACTTTGCCTTGACAGAAAGAGCTGTAGCTCTTATTAATGACATAGGAAAGTTTGATATAATACATGCTCACGATTGGATAGTTGCCTTTGCAGCTAAGACTATAAAGAATGCATATTCAATTCCTTTAGTTTGTACGATTCATGCTACTGAGTCAGGTAGAAACTGGGGAATACATAATGATATCCAAAGATATATCAGTGGTGTTGAGTGGTGGCTTGGATATGAATCATGGAGGGTAATAGTAAACAGTAACTACATGAGAAATGAGGTTAAGAGTGTATTTTCTCTTCCTGATGATAAAATAAGGATAATTCCTAATGGCGTTGACTTAAACAAGTTTAATGGCTATAAAAAAAATCTGGAAGTTAGAAGAAAATATGCTATGGACCATGAAAAAATAGTATTCTTTGTAGGCAGACTTGTAAATGAAAAGGGTGCTCATATATTGTTGGATGCCGTACCTAAGGTGCTGCACCATTATTATGACACTAAATTTATCATTGCAGGAAGAGGTCCTCAGTTGGATCATTTGAAATGGATTACTTCTTCAAAAAATTTGTCACACAAAGTATACTTTACCGGGTATATAAGTGATGAGGATTTGCTGCAACTGTATAAAGTTGCTGATATTGCAGTGTTTCCAAGCCTTTATGAGCCCTTTGGGATAGTGGCATTGGAAGGTATGGTTGCTGATGTACCTGTAGTTGTTTCGGATACCGGAGGATTGGGAGAAATAGTCCATCATGGAGTAGACGGCATGAAGGCATACACTGGAAATGCAAATTCCCTGGCTGACTGTATACTTGAGCTTCTTTTTAATCCTGATAAGGCAGAGGAGATGGGAAGAAGAGCACTTGAAAAGGTTAGAAGAGTATATAACTGGGAATATATAACTGATCAGACTATGGACGTTTATAAGGAAATAGTTGAAAGCTGTAAGAAAACATCGTGGGATGTAAAGAGCATTAAGGAACAATTGGATATATTATAGCAATATTTGGATGTGTTTGTCTTAGGAGCATTAAATATATTATAAAAATCATATATATTAAAAGTGTTAATAATCTTACATTTGGCGGAGCAAATAACGAACGGTTCAGCGGGATTTGCTTAAGACAAATGTAATAGATTTATCACTTTTAATATAGTATTGGTGTATTTAAAAATAAAACTTAGATTTATAAATGCTAATTATGCTATAATATTAAAAGTTATTAATTATTTGGAGGTTAAATTGTGGCAAAAAACAGAAAGAAACTAAAGATAATTCCTCTTGGGGGTTTGGGGGAAATTGGTAAAAATATTACTGCCTTTGAATATGGCGAGGATATTATTGTAATTGACTGCGGTTTGGCATTTCCCGAAGATGAAATGCTCGGAATTGACTTGGTTATACCTGATGTTTCATATTTGGTTAAAAATAAAGACAAGGTAAAGGGTTTTGTCATAACCCACGGCCATGAAGACCATATTGGAGCACTTCCTTATGTGCTAAGGGATATTAATGTACCGGTTTTTGGAACAAAACTTACTTTAGGGCTTATCCAGTACAAACTTGAAGAACATGGTATGATCAATGATGTAGTGCTGCAGAATGTAATGCAGGGGCAAACAATTGAACTTGGTACCTTTAGGGTTGAGTTCATCAGATCAACTCACAGTATTGCTGATTCTGTAGCAGTTGCTGTCCATACTCCTGTAGGGGTTATTGTTCACACTTCGGATTTTAAAATAGATTATACTCCTATTGAGGGCGAACCTATGGATTTTGCAAGGCTCGCAGAGCTTGGTAAAAGTGGTGTGCTGCTTCTTATGGCAGATAGTACCAATGTTGAACGTCCTGGATATACCATGTCTGAAAGGACTGTAGGAGATACCTTTGAAGAGATATTTATGAATGCCAAAAGCAGGATACTTGTAGCAACATTTGCATCAAACGTTCACAGGGTGCAACAGGTAATCAATGCTTCGGTTAAGTTCGGAAGGAAAGTTGCTATTTGCGGAAGAAGTATGGTTAATGTGGTTAAGGTTGCCATGAACCTGGGGTACTTAACTGTGCCTGAAGGGGTTATGGTAGATATTGACAATATTGACAAGTACCCACCGGAAAAGCTGGTTATAATAACAACAGGCAGTCAAGGTGAGCCAATGTCTGCACTTTCAAGGATGGCTGCATCAGAGCATAAAAAGGTTGAAATTGTTCCGGGAGACCTTGTTATTATATCTGCTAACCCAATTCCCGGTAATGAAAAGTTTATTTCAAAAGTAATAAATGATCTGTTTAAAAAAGGTGCGGAAGTGATTTATGAATCCCTTGCGGATATACATGTATCGGGGCATGCATGTCAGGAGGAATTGAAGCTAATACATAGTTTAGTAAAACCTAAGTTCTTTTTCCCGGTGCATGGCGAATACAGACATTTGAAACAGCACGCAAACCTGGCCCATAAGCTGGGCATGCCTATGGAGAGGATTTTTATCATGGATATAGGCAAGGTTTTGGAGCTCACTGAGGATTCAGCGAAAATAAACGGCAATGTAGCATCAGGCAAGGTCCTTGTAGATGGACTTGGTGTTGGAGATGTAGGTAATATTGTACTTCGTGACAGAAAGCATCTTTCACAGGATGGATTGATTGTTGTAGTAATAACCTTGGAAGGTGATTCAGGAAATGTAGTTGCAGGGCCTGATATAATCTCAAGAGGCTTCGTGTATGTAAGAGAGTCTGAAAACCTCATGGAAGAGGTTAAGGAAGTCACTAAGCAGGCACTTGTAAAATGTGAAGAGAAGAAGAAAAATGACTGGGCTTCTAAAAAGAATATTATAAAAGATACATTAAGAGATTACCTTTACGAAAAAACAAAGAGAAAGCCTATGATTTTACCAATTATAATGGAAGTTTAAAAATATAGTGGAAGTTATTTTTTTGTTATGCCTAACCCTGGGAGATTGCGTTTCCCAGGGTTTTATATATGTATGGGAAATTGTGGTGAATATTACACTGCAATTTCTCACGACAACGAACAAGGTTGCAAAATCATATAGATATTCACTTATCAATTATAATGACAGGATTTTGGGTAAAGTCCTGTCCGCCTTTCTTAAACAGGGGATTACTGTATCCTAGCACATACAAGTCGGTTGATTCTGCTTCTAGCTGCAGCATTCTCCTTAATAGTGGGTTGCAAGAGTTCTTGTATTGTGAAGTTTTGGTAATTACGGGAAGCATACAGCTTGATTTAAACTTCTTCAAGAGCATTCTGCCGTTATCATTAAAACCCAATACCCTTACATACTGAGGACCACCATAACTGTTGAAAATTTCGAACATTTCCCGGTTAAGACCTGTAAGTACACTAAATACAATCCTTTGTATTCTTGTGCGTGTAAACCTTTTTGTAGCTATATCGTCAATGAGATTTTCAATGGAACCCGACTCATCTGCAGCCTTTTTGATTCTGTTTTCAAGTCCTTCGCTTACATATGGAAGATTTTTGATGTCTTCCAGGCTCATTTTACGTAATTGCCCTATGATATAGTTTTGAAAATGGTGTGAAAAAACCGGACCCCTTCCGGCAGAAAACTCGTCTAACAGTACATTATAACTTGCTGGAGGCACAAGGCTCTCCAAATCTTCCAACGTGGTTTTTTTGTGGTTGATATCTATAAATTTTCTTACAGCCGTTGCACTTGATATGTTGCCGGTAACCTCTTCGTTATTGTAATTATTGCTCACTCTTTTGATAGTCTGAAATTTTATGCTGCTGTTTAGCCTCTTAACTGCTTTTATATATTCTATTCCCAGTATATTATTGGAAGAGGATAGTGTGTTTAATATTATGTCAGGTTTAAATAAGTGATTGGTAAAATAAGTTTCCAACGCTTTTTCACGGGATAGGGGATATGAATAGCCTTTACTTAGGTTTTCCAGCAGGTAACCCTTAAATTCGTAAGGCTCCTTAACAAGAACATCTGCAATTATTTCCAAATCGCCAATATTGCCGCTTTCGCTTCCAAAACAAATATAATCAACACACCCAAGGCTGTCCAGCAATTTTACCGCACCATATGCGAAATATTCAGCACTGGCCATGGAATATGGCACAGGGAGCTCTATAACCAGATCTGCACCAGACATTAGAGCCATTTTTGTGCGTGCCCATTTATTAACAATTGCAGGCTCGCCCCTTTGTATAAAATTACCGCTCATAATACATATGGTATAATCTGCATTGGTCAATCTTTTTGCTTCCTCTAAATGATATAAATGTCCGTTGTGGAATGGGTTGTACTCAACTATTAAACCTAGAACTGTCATTTAAGTTACTCCCGTAAATTTGTTAATGTCTCACTCTATCGGTAAATTTATTATTATTATAACTTAAAATCTATTTTTAAGAAATAATTTGTACAGCTTATGGATATATTACAACTATAGTACAACTATAGTATAAACAAATGAGTTTAAATAATGAACAGGAGGTTAACAAATGCCTGTTAAAATGGTTGAAGTTCTAAGAGCCGGAGTTATTGAGAGCGTCCATTATGGAGATGCAGTTGTAGTAAGAGCCGATGGACAAGTTATCTGCAGTATTGGAGACCATAATAGACTTACGTTTTTCAGATCCACATCTAAGCCACTGCAGACTCTGTATTTTCTAGAGAGTGGGATTGCTGACAAATACGGGCTGGATTTGAAAGAAGTTGCTGTTATAACTTCCTCGCATGTTGGCGAGGATACACATATAAATGCCCTAAGAGGTATATTAGGCAAGATCGGTGAAAGTGAGAGTGCTCTTAAATGCGGCATCCATGAGCCTATAAGCAAGGAGGCCAGCAGTAAAATAACGGCTGCAGGAGAAAAATTAACAGTTTTACATAATAACTGTTCGGGAAAACATATAGGCTTTATAGCAGCAGCAAAAGCAAAAAAATATGGGATTGAAGATTACTACAAAGAAAGTCATATGGTTCAGATAGAGGCACTAAATACCGTTACTGAGTTTGCAAACATGGATCCATCAATGGTTCATAAAGGATTTGACGGCTGTGGCGTACCTGTCCTTGCAGTCCCCCTTAAAAATCTGGCATTGGCATATGCTAATTTGTGCAATGACGGTTTTAAGGGTGGAAAATATATTAAGTCCCAAAATTATTTGATAAGTGCTATGACCATGTATCCAGAGATGGTAGGAGGTAAGGGCAGAACCGACACGGAACTGATGAGAAAATTCGGCAGCGGAATTATTTGTAAGCTGGGGGATGAAGGTGTTTTCTGTGTGGGTATAATTGGTAAAGCCATGGGAATAGCATTAAAGATTGAAGATGGAAGTATGAGGGCTTTAGGGCCTGCAGTATTGAATTTGCTTATAAACCTTGGTATTATTAGCTCTGGAGAGACTGATGAGATAGAAGGTCTTTGGAAGCCGCCATTAATTAACCATATCGGTGACATAGTCGGTGAGATCCACCCAATATAAAATAAAAGTTTTATATATTAATGGGCGTTTTAAGGATTGATAAAACGCCCATTTGATTTGTGTCTATATGAAAAGTGAATAATCTATTACATTTGTCTATCGCAAATCCCGTTGAAGCGTTCGTTATTTGCTCCGCCAAATGTAAGATTATTAACACTTTTCATATAGATGAAAAGTGAATAATCTATTACATT
>JAEYYB010000052.1 GCA_023430975.1 Bacillota bacterium
TCGCATAAGGTTGCTGGAGTAATTTCAATAATAGAAAAAGCAGGTGCAAAAGTATTATACTTGCCACCATACAGCCCAGATCTAAATCCCATAGAAATGATGTGGTCAAAAATTAAGGCATATTTAAAAAAAGTAAAAGCTAGGACTTCTGAAACACTTTCTGAGGCATTGGCCATAGCTTTAAAGAATGTAAATGATTTGGATATTAATGGGTGGTTTAAATGTTCAGGGTATTCCGTATAATATATCAATTTGCTGTAGGACACGACTTCCCCCGCATTTTAAATCTGTTTCATTGACTATATTAATACACCTCCAAAGTTATGTTTTAGAGGCATTGTCTTATTGCTAAAAGGTGGAGAATAGTAAATTTAAATTAAAGGTAGGCAGTAATGAGATTGGAATTATATATAATCGAAAAAGGCTACTGGAGAACCCCAATAGCCTTTACTTACTAAAATTTTAATATTATATATAAAGAATTTAAATTATTTGTGATTATTATAAATTATTCAGACTTTGCCATTTTTTCAAGCTGTTCATATTTTTCCAATGCATTCTTTTCAGCTGCAGCAAAGAGTTCTTCAGCCTTTTCAGGGAAGAGTCTTGTGAGTGAAGAGTAGCGCACTTCGCTCATTATGAAGTCTTTAAACGAACTAGTTGGCTTCTTGGAATCCAGTATGAACGGATTCTTTCCTTCCAACTTGAGTAATGGGTTGTATCTGTAGAGGAACCAGTAACCTGCTTCAACAGCCAGCTTGGATTCCAATTGAGTACATCCCATACCGAGTTTTAATCCATGGTTGATACATGGTGCATATGCGATAACAAGTGATGGTCCAGGATAGCTTTCAGCTTCAATCAATGCTTTTATTAATTGGTTCTGATTAGCACCCATTGCAACCACTGCAACATATACATAACCATATGACATAGCCATAGCAGCAAGGTCTTTCTTCTTAGTTACCTTACCAGATGCTGCAAACTGTGCGATAGCACCTGTTGGTGTTGATTTTGATGACTGACCGCCTGTATTTGAGTAAACTTCTGTATCCATAACCAGTATGTTTACATCTTCACCTGATGCAAGAACATGGTCAAGACCGCCGAAACCGATATCATAAGCCCATCCGTCTCCACCGAATATCCATTGTGATTTCTTAACGAGGAATTCTTCTTTTTCGATAATTTCATCAACAATAGCCTTAGCTTCGCTGCCAGTGTATGCTTTAAGTAAAGGTAACAATGTAAGAGCTGCTTTCTTTGAACCCTTTGCATTGTCTTTGTTGTCCAACCAGTCTTTTAAAGCTGCCTTGATTTCTTCAGATATGCCTGTGCTTAAAGCCTCATTAGCAAGATCTGCAAGTTTAGCTCTGATCTGGTTAACAGCAAGAGCCATACCATAACCATACTCAGCATTATCTTCGAACAATGAGTTAGCCCACGCAGGTCCATGACCATTATGGTTTGTTGTATATGGAGTTGATGGTGCACTTCCGCCCCAGATTGATGAACATCCTGTAGCGTTTGCGATATACATTCTGTCACCAAACAGCTGTGTGATTAATTTTGTATAAGGAGTTTCTCCACAACCTGCACATGCTCCTGAGAATTCGAGGAGAGGCTGTTCGAACTGGCTTCCTTTAACAGTTTCGGGATTAGCTGGATTTTCCTTAACGGATAACTTCATTGCATAATCCCAGTTATCAATTTCAACTTTTTGTGTTTCGAGTGGCTTCATAACAAGTGATTTAACCTTGGAAGGACAAACTTGTGCACAGTTTCCGCAACCAGTACAGTCAAGAGTTGAAACCTGAATCTTAAAGTCGTAGTTTTCAAAGCCCTTACCGACAGCTTTCTTTGTTACAAATGATTTAGGTGCATTTGCAGTCTCTTCAGAAGTAAGAAGGAATGGCCTTATCGCAGCATGAGGACATACATATGAACACTGGTTACACTGAATACAGTTATCGGCTTGCCATTCAGGAACATCTATAGCAATACCTCTTTTTTCATACTTTGATGATCCCTGTGGGAAAGTACCGTCTTCAATACCAACGAATGTACTTACAGGGAGCTTGTCACCTTCCTGTCTGTTTACTGGATCTTGTATGTTCTTAACGTATGCCGGAACATCTTTTTCCACAACAGGAGCATCTTCAGCAGTTGCCCATGAAGCAGGAATTTCAACTTTATTTAATGCATTAATACCTTTGTCAACAGCCAAATTGTTCATGTTGACTATCTTTTCACCTTTTTTGCCATATGAAGTAACAATGGCTTGTTTCATATATTTAACAGCATCATCAAGAGGAATAATATCAGCCAGCTTGAAGAATGCAGCTTGCATGATCATGTTGATCCTGTTTCCAAGGCCTATTTCCTTTGCTATGTTAACAGCATCAATTGTATAGAATTTGATGTTGTTTTTAGCAAGTATTCTCTTCAAGCTGCCAGGAAGATGTTTATCCAACTCTTCTGCAGTCCATCCGCAGTTTAAGAGGAAAGTTCCGTTAGGCTTAATGTCGGAAACCATATCATATTTATCAACGTATGATGGGTTGTGACAAGCAAGGAAGTCTGCCTTCTTAACAAGGTAAGTAGATCTGATTGGCTTTTTACCGAATCTTAAGTGAGATACGGTAATACCACCTGATTTCTTTGAGTCATATGCAAAGTATGCCTGTGCATACATGTCGGTGTGGTCACCTATTATTTTAATGGAGTTCTTGTTTGCACCAACAGTACCGTCAGAGCCCAAGCCCCAGAATTTACAACTAATTGTACCTTCGCCTGTTGTATCAATTTCTTCGCCAACAGGAAGTGATAAGTTTGTAACGTCATCAACTATACCAACAGTGAAATGATTCTTAGGCACATCAGCCTTAAGGTTGTCAAATACTGCGATAACCTGTGCAGGTGTAGTATCTTTTGAACCAAGACCGTAACGTCCGCAAACGATGAGTGGTTTAACTGCTTGATCATAATAAACTGTAGCTATATCCTGGTACAATGGTTCTCCTATTGCACCTGGTTCTTTAGTTCTGTCAAGTACAGCGATTTTCTTAACTGATGCAGGCATTGCTGAAATGAAGTGCTGAACTGAGAAAGGTCTGAAAAGACGTACTTTTAATATACCGACTTTTTCGCCTTTAGTAGCCAAGTAATCAATTGCTTCTTCAGCAGCATCACATACAGAACCCATAGCAACGATTACTCTGTCTGCGTCCGGTGCTCCGTAATAGTTGAACAAGCCGTAGTTTCTTCCTGTAAGCTTGTTGATTTCCTTCATGTAGTTTTCTACTATTTCAGGAACTGCGTTATAGAAAGGATTGCAAGCTTCACGAGCCTGGAAGAATATATCAGGGTTCTGAGCTGTTCCTCTTAATACAGGATGTTCAGGATTTAATGCATTCTTTCTAAACTGCTTTATCGCATCCATGTCAACTAATTTTGCCAGATCTGCATAATCAAGAACTTCAATCTTCTGAACTTCTGCTGATGATCTGAAACCATCGAAGAAGTGAAGGAATGGAACTCTACCTTTAATAGCACTTAAGTGAGCTACAGCAGCCAAGTCCATTATTTCTTGAACGTTGCTTGCACAGAGCATTGCAAAACCTGTTTGACGACAAGCCATAACGTCAGAATGATCGCCGAAAATTGAAAGAGCGTGACTTGCAAGAGCACGTGCACTTACATGGAATACACCAGGAAGTAATTCTCCGGCAATTTTGTACATGTTAGGAATCATTAAAAGAAGACCTTGAGAAGCTGTGAATGTAGTTGTTAAAGCACCTGCAGCGAGGGAACCGTGAACTGTACCTGCCGCTCCTGCTTCTGATTGTAATTCGGCAACTTTAACCTGTTGTCCAAATATGTTTTTTCTACCATGTGCTGACCATTGATCAACGTTTTCTGCCATTGTAGAAGATGGCGTAATAGGATAGATACCTGCAACCTCAGTAAACGCGTAGGCTACATGGGCGGCAGCAGCATTACCATCCATTGTTTTCATGACCTTTGCCATATTATTTTCCCCCATTTGCTATATAGATTTATTTAATGTCTGGGAAACTACAGTACATTCTGCACCATAATTTCTCACGACAACATCAAGGTTGCAAAATCGCAAGCGATTTTGTTCTTAATTAGCTAGTATTGTGTATACATTATACATTCTATAACCCATAACCATTATAACATAAAAATAAATCTAGTAAATACCATAAGTTAAAGTTGGTAAAGAATTTTGTTAATAAAATCACGAAGTAAGGAATGATTGAAATATTACTTCCGATTCTTAAGCGGGTGTTCACGAGTTAAGTGAACACGCAAGCGGGGATTTTAGCAGAAGTTGTATTAAGAGTATTCCTAATGTGATATAATTCTTTATTATAATATATGAGACAGGCAAACCATATAGACGGGGGATAATAAAATGCAAAAGAATTGTGGATTTGTAAGTGTCATTATTGTTGCTGCCGGCAGTGGTACACGAATGAATATGGAAAAAAACAAAATGTACATAGAAGTTTGCGGCAAACCACTCCTTGCAAGGACTATACAAATTTTTCAGGATAGTAATTATATTGATGAAATAATACTGGTTACAGGTTCCGGGGATATTGTTTTTTGCAAGCAGCATATAATTGATATGTATGATTTCGATAAAGTTAAAAAGATTGTTGCAGGGGGTAAAGAAAGACAAAATTCAGTGTATAACGGCCTTTGCGAGGTGTGTGATAAAACAGGTGTAGTGCTTATACATGATGGGGCAAGACCCTTTATAAATGATGAAATAATAAAAAACAGCATTGATGGGGCACTTTTATACGGTGCGATTGGAGTTGCAGTACCTGTCAAGGATACAATTAAAATATCGGACGAAGAAGCTTATGTACGTGATACCCCTGATAGAAAGCACTTGTGGGCTATACAGACTCCCCAGTCTTTTAAATATGACGTCATCCTAAATGCCCACAAAAAGGCTATAGCCGATGGATTCTTAGGCACAGATGATGCAGTTCTGGTAGAGAGGATGGGGTATAGGATGAAACTCATAATGGGAAGCTATAACAATATTAAAATAACGACGGTAGAGGACCTGATCTTTGCAAATGCAATAGCAGAAAGCATGGATCGTTAAAATATCACTAAGGTACGGAATATTGAAATATAACTTCCGATTCTTAAGAAGATTTTATCTGGAGCTATATGATCGATATTTCTAAAACAAAGAGGAGGGATTATATGGTTAGTGTTCAAGGAATATCAAAAAGTTTTGGAACAAATAAAGCAGTTGATGAAGTATCTTTTGAAATAAAAAAGGGAGAGGTATTTGGGCTTCTTGGAGAAAATGGTGCAGGTAAAACGACAACTCTAAGAATGCTGGCTACCATGCTGAAACCTACTTCCGGAACAGCTATTATAAATGAAATGGATATAAATAAGGACCCACAGGCTGTAAGGTTTCAGATAGGTATTCTCTTCGGGGGAGAGACGGGGTTATACGACCGCCTTACAGTTTATGAAAACATTGCGTACTTTGCCGAGCTTAACGATATGGAAAGGGGGAGGATCAAAGCCAGAATAGCTGAGATTGCAAGGACTTTCGGTATGGAGGATTTTATGAATAAGAGAGCAGGCAAGCTTTCTAAAGGAATGAAGCAGAAAGCTGCTTTTGGAAGGGCTATTGTTCATGATCCCCAAATAATGTTTTTTGATGAGCCTACATCAGGGCTTGATGTAAGTGCCGCAAGGAATGTGCATGATTTTATCATGGACTGTAAAAAATCCGGTAAGACCATTCTTTTTTCCAGCCATACCATGAGTGAAGTGGAAAAGCTTTGTGACAGGATAGGTATAATACATAAAGGAAGGCTGGTTGATACAGGTACAATAGACGAATTGAAAGCAAAATATAACAACAGCAGCCTGGAGGAAATATTTATACATTTGGTGGGAGGGGGAAAATTTACATGTTAAGACATATTTGGACTGTATTCAAAAAGGAAGTCAGGGACTTAAGCCGTGATAAAAGAACTCTTCTCATTAGTATTGTTGTTCCAATGGTCATAATCCCGCTTTTAAACAGCCTTGTGGGTGGAGGAATAGAAAAGCTTCAAAAGGATATAAATGAGAATGTTTCTATTGCGTTGTCCGATGAATCCAGGACAGATGATATATTGGACCTGGTCAAAAACAAATTGTTTAAAGATAACAAGAACATTACGGTGGTTGATACAGATAATGCCATAGAAGCGTTAAAGCAGGATAAGGTGAGGCTTGTACTTGGTATCGACAAGGACTATAAAAGTAAAATTGCCGAAGGTAAGCCATTTGGAATAGATATTTCATATGATAAATCCAAAACAAAATCAGAAGGAAGTATTTGGATAGTTAGAGAAGAGATAAATAAGTTTAACAAAAGCATTATTGATGAAAGAATAATTGCATTGGGAAAAAGCCCAGAGTATTTGGAGCCTGTAAAAATAGAAGAGAAAAATGTAGCTGATGAAGCAAAAACAAGCACAAGCATGCTGGCTACGATGTTACCTATTATAATAGTTGTACTAATGACAGTTGGGGGAGTGCCGGCAGCAACCGACCTTGTTGCAGGGGAAAAGGAAAGGAACACATTAGAACCTCTTCTTACGACAAAGCCTAAGAGGATTTCCATTTTATTAGGAAAGTATTTTACTGTTACACTGTTTTCATTTATAACGGTTATTGCATCCATATTTGGATTGATAATTGGATATATAATGAATCCAAGCTCTCTAAGTATGGGAACAGCACAAAACATATCCGGTTTTTTTGTTCCAATACCTGCACTTATTATTTCTATACTGCTTGCTATGGCATTAGGCATGACCTTTGCAGGGATTCAGATTGCACTCAGCACATACGCCAAGTCATTTAAGGAAGCACAAGTGTATTTGTCCTTTCTCATGATAGCGGCTATGGTTCCTGCATATGCCAACTTCTTTACACAACCGGGAGACATACCTTTTTATTATTATTTTATTCCGGTTATAAATACTGTTTCGGCTTTTAAGGTTGTTTTAGGCGGTACAATCAATTATATGCATCTTCTTGTAGCTTTCATATCGTCTGCAGTGCATGTAATAATTGCACTTGGAATAGCTGTATCCATGTTTAAAAGGGAAAAGGTGCTTTTTAGAAGTTGATTATTGATTAAAGCATGAGCGAAAAAGTACTTCCGCATTTTATTCGGGTGTTAACGAGTAAAGTCAACACCCGAATAGAATGCGGAAGTTTTTTGATTATTCCTAAAGACTAAGTTGTTGTTACACATGAAAATACCTGAATGCCAAGACCCTGGCCAAACTGCGTCAATCCCTCTCCGGTAGTAGCTGTAATGCCTATGCTGTCTTCCGGCAGGTCTAAAAGCTTTGAAAGACTGCTTCTGATCTGAGGGATTTTGGGCGTTATCTTTGGCCTTTGGCATTCGATAGAAATTGACAGGTGGATTATTTTATGATCCTTCAAGCACTTTAATGCTTCTTTAAGATAAACGCTGCTATCGGTTATACCATCTTTAAGGCAGAGGTCATCACTGATTTTGCCGAGTATGTTAACGCATGTTATGCCCGATATGGCGTTTGTCACTGAATGCAATATCACATCAGCATCGCTGTTGCCTTGAAGTGGAGGTTCACCGTCAAAAACAACCCCGCCCAATATGAGTTTTTTTTCATTATCATTAAAATCAAATCTGTGGCTATCCTGACCAATGGCAACTCTCATAATAATTCATCTCCGTCAATTTAATCACTTTGTAGCTATTATATTAACATAGTCAAAACTGACTGTAAAGAAGTGCCATAAAAGCCTCATAGTCAATATTGCTGAATTTTATACAGTCTATTGACATAGCCAATAAGGTATAATATATTTAAAATTATGGTATTATGTGATATATATAACTTTAAAGTTAATTATCTAAGAATATTATGAGAGTTTATGCTCCGTCCCATAATATCAGGACAGAGTTTTTTTAATGTTTAATATAATATATATGAAATATAAACAAGGAGTGATAATAATGGCACAGGAAAAGAAGTTGGTTGAAGCCATAACATCTATGGATGAGGATTTCGCCCAATGGTATACCGATATTATTAAGAAGGCGGATCTGATTGATTATTCAAGCGTCAGGGGCTGCATGATAATTAGGCCGTATGCTTATGCAATATGGGAAAATATACAAAAGGAGCTTGATAGAAGGTTTAAGGAAACAGGCCATGAAAATGTGTACATGCCTATGTTTATTCCTGAGAGTCTTCTCCTCAAAGAAAAAGAGCATGTAGAAGGCTTTGCACCTGAGGTTGCATGGGTTACACATGGAGGGGATGAAAAGCTTACTGAAAGGTTATGTGTTCGCCCAACATCTGAGACGTTATTCTGTGAACATTATTCCAATGTAGTTCAATCATACAGGGATCTGCCGAAATTGTACAATCAATGGTGCTCGGTAGTCCGCTGGGAAAAGACAACACGTCCTTTCTTAAGGACTCTTGAGTTCCTGTGGCAGGAAGGCCACACTGCCCATGCTACAGCCGAGGAAGCTCAGGAAGAAACTATAAAAATGCTTAATGTGTATGCTGATTTCTGCGAAAAGGTTCTTGCTATTCCTGTTATAAAAGGAAAGAAGACTGATAAGGAAAAATTTGCTGGAGCAAAGGCTACATACACCATTGAAAGCCTCATGCACGACGGAAAAGCGTTGCAGTCAGGTACATCCCATAACTTTGGGGATGGGTTCGCTCAGGCTTTTGGTATCCAATACACAGATAAAAACAATCAACTCCAATACGCACATCAGACTTCATGGGGAGTTACAACACGTCTTATTGGTGCTATTATAATGGTTCATGGAGATGATAACGGGCTTGTTCTTCCTCCAAAGATTGCACCTACTCAGCTGGCTATTCTTCCTATATCAATGCATAAGGAAGGCGTGCTGGAAAAAGCCAGGGAACTTAGAGACAGGTTGTCTCAAAAATTCAGGGTTATTTTGGACGACAGTGACAAAATGCCAGGGTGGAAGTTTAGTGAATATGAGATGAAGGGTGTTCCTGTAAGACTTGAAGTAGGACCTAAGGATATAGAAAAGAACCAGGTAGTGCTTGTTAGAAGAGATACAAGGGAAAAGATATTTGTGCCTATGGATGAGCTGGAAGTTAAGCTTGCTGAGCTTCTTGACTCCCTGCAGCAAGCTTTGTTTGATAAAGCCCGTGAATTGAGGGACAAAAAGACATATATTGCTACAAACTTTGACGAGTTTTCCAAGACTGTACAGGAAACACCAGGCTTTATCAAGGCTATGTGGTGTGGAGACCGGGCTTGCGAGGATCTTATAAAGGAAAAGACTTCTGCCACCTCACGTTGTATTCCGTTTGAGCAGGAAGCTGTATCAGACAAGTGCGTATGCTGCGGAAAGCCTGCAAAAGACATGCTTTACTGGGGTAAAGCGTATTAAGGAATAAATAGAAACTGTTCAATAATAGAATTTAATATATATAAATAATTCAGCCAAATTTGTTAATACTATTAACAAATACGTTTGTTTGTATGATTCCAGTAATGGATGGAAACAATAATTGAACAAACTGGAGGGATTATATGAAGAGAAAGATAGTTTTTCTGATGGTATTTACTATAATCTGTTCCTGTATAATGGGCTTCTCAGGTGCAAATGCACAGACAGGCAGCTACGGAACAATGCAAAATGTAAATATCACTAATGCTACTGTCGCGGCTGAATACTTGAATGTTCGCCAGGGACCATCTACTGGTTTTCAGATAGTATGTGTACTTAAGAAAGGCCAGACTGTTAAGATTTTTGGGAAATTAGGGGACTGGTATGCCATTTATGAGCCTGCAAAGGGCTGTGTTGGAATGGCTAATAAAAGTTTCCTTAAGGTTGCTGGAAATGGAACCTTGACGCCTACAACTCCCAAAGTGACAAAAGCACCTGTGAGTACCCCAAAACCATCTGTTGTGGCTCCGACTCCAAGACCGTCGGTTGTAGCTTCACCACCTAAGGCATCGATTGCTCCCACTCCTGTTATTACAGGACCTTCACCATCTGGGACTACACAGGAGGAACAGGCATTATTAAGCCTTATTAATAAGGCAAGAGCCGATGCAGGTCTTAAAGCACTGCAGTTTGACATGCAGTTGGTAAAAGTTGCAAGGCTTAAGGCTCAGGATATGGTTGATAAGAATTATTTCTCACATGATTCACCAACCTACGGCTCACCATTTGATATGATGAGGCAGTTTGGAGTCAGCTTTAAATATGCAGGAGAGAATATAGCCGGTAATTCAACAATTGAAGGTGCGTTTAAAGCATGGATGAATTCTCCGGGCCATAAAGCTAATATATTAAAGGCTGAGTTCAACTTTAACGGCATAGGTATAGTTAGCAGTCCGACATATGGAAAGGTATTGGTTCAGCAGTTTATAGGAAGATAATAATTAATGGAAAACAGTAAAGGCTAAGGATGATGTTATTAAATCAATACATCCTTAGCCTTTATTAAGCATGAATAAAAAATTCTTCCGCTTGGGATATTTATACTATCGATATTGTATTTAGGGAGGAATGGAGTGAAAAAATTTGAAAGTATTGTCAAAAAAGTTGAAAGTTGAGAATAAAGAATTATAAGATTATTAACACTTTTCATATAGATTGCTTATATCTTTATGATTTTGGCATACTGAATCCGGGAACTACCTCAAAAACTTTTCCTTTCAAATAATCAAGACAGCTGCTGCCTGTAAAGTCAAAGTACAGCTTATATGCCCATAGAGCCTGGGTTTTCATGCCCATACTCTTATTGAATTGATTGGTACCATATTTCCCGTCACCGACGATGGGATGACCTATATAAGCCATGTGAGCCCGTATCTGGTGCGTTCGGCCTGTTACAAGCTCAATTTCCAGTTTTGTGTAGTTGGCTTCATATGAAAGCACACGGTATTTTGTAATAATTTCAACTGAGTTTTTAGATTTAACATCACTTACAAAGACACGACTCTTCCTGGAATCCTTTTGAAGAAATGCTTTTAAAGTTTCCGACTTCTTTTCAACATGGCCCTGAACAAGGCATTGATAATATTTTTTTATTTCCTTATATTTAATCTTATCAAGGATAGTCTTTAAGGCTTCCTCATTTTTGGCAATTATGACAAGCCCGCCTGTATTTCTGTCAAGGCGGTGGCAAAGTGATGGAGCAAAGGAGCTCTTGTTTTTGGGAGAATAATCCCCCTTTAATTCCAAATAGGATTTTACATTATCAATTAGTGTGTTGTATTGCTGATCATTGTCGGGATGTACCGGTATACCCTGATCTTTATTAACAATAAGGATATTGTTGTCCTCATACACAACGGTGAATCCCATATTCATTCCAGAGTCATTTTTTAGAGGTTTTCCGTCGATTATGCTGTCAGATATATAAATATCAATTTTATAGCCCGGATTAACCAAATAATCTTCTTTTACCCTAATGCCGTTTACACGTATATCTTTTTTTCTAAATGCCTTATACATGGCACTCGCAGGCATATTCGGAAATTCACTTCTTAAAACATATTCCAATTTTTTATTAACATATTTGCTGCTTACAGTGATAGAACGCATACTACTCCTTTTACCTTTGCAATATAAAAATCATTATTAATATAACATTTTTATCTAAATGAAAAGTGTTAATGATCTTACATTTGTCAGAGCAAATAACGAACGGTTTTTACGGAATTTGCGATAGACAAATGTAAAAGATTATTCACTTTTCATCTTGTATTAATTATAGTCCTTATTTTAGTTAGATACTTTTCCGAGATTGATTCGGCTATCTGAGGTGTATCGCCTTCTGAATATACCCTGCAAAGAGGCATATCTGCGTCAGGCAAAACAAGAACCCATCCGTTTTCCATTATAAATTTAACACCATCCAAAAGCTCTACCTTTTCATCACTTTTTTCTGTGATCAAAGTTCTCATAACTTTACCCTTTAATTCCCATGGACAAAATATCTTTTTTTTACTTACGTGAAAGGCAGGTATTTCTTCCATGATTTCTGTTAGGGGTGTTTTATTTTTGCATAAATATTCTATGATTTTAACCAACCCGGCTAATGCATCAAAATTCAGCGAAAATTGGTATGCATTTTCCTTGTTTTTTAATAAATTATGATTTAACATTTGCTCCATAACAGCGTGGGGTGAAGTCTTAGTCCTTAACACATTACCATTGTATTTTTTTGCCAATGACTCTATGACCGATGGTGCTGTTATTGGCACAACAACCTTCGAATTTGCTATATTCTTAAACATTATAAGGGATGTCAGTGAAAGAAACAAGTCATCACTTATAATGTTTCCGGTTTTATCTATAAGAGAAAGTGTTTCTCCATTGCTATCAATAAATGCGGCAAAATCCGCATCGTTCTTTTCTATTTCTTCAATTATTTTGTCATGTGCATTAAAGCTTGAAGAAAAGCTTACGACCTTGCAGCCTATATCCTGAAGCATTGGAACTACTAAGGAAATTACAAAATCAGAAGGCGAAATGATGCATATTTTTTGAGGAAAAGTCCTGATTGCATCAATATTTACATCGTTTAATATAGAGCGTACATAATAATTTTTAAAATCAGTAATATTATTTAGTCTGCTTATTTCTTCGCCGGAGCAGCGTCTGAAATCTTCTCTGAAAAATGCGTTTTCAATTTTTCTTTCAGTAACACGGCTTATGCTGGCTCCCTTGGAATCCATAAAATCTACACGCAGCTTATTGGGATTGTCGTTACTAAGCTTTACATGTATTCCACCCTCTACAGACAAAAAATTAATTGCATGCCGTGATATGGGAGTTAAGAGGCTGCTAAGATTAAAAACCTCCACACCAACTGAGAGAATGCCTGATGCAAAGGCATGTTTGAACATTCTGGCTGAATTGGATGTAGTAGAACTTACTACAACCTTGGAACCTTTTTTAAAAATAGATCCGTAGGCGGCACCAAGACGTGCAGCAAACTCAGGTGATATATCGACATTTATAATACCTGAAAGTCCATTCTCTCCAAATATGGTTTTGTTGTGTTTGGAGCCCCAAACTATGTTTCTATCCACTATTGCGAGGGGATCAATTGTTTTCTGAGGCCAAATTTTTATACCGGGCTTAATAATAGCCCTTTCATTAACGATGCATTTGTCTCCTATTACAGCATTTTCAAATATGGAAACATAGTGCTTGAAATTAACCTTGTTACAGATTATGGCACCCCTGATTTGAGAACCATACTCTATATAATTATTATCCCATATGATGCTTCGTTTTATTGAGGTTTCACCCTCTATCACATTGTTGTCCCCTATTACACACATATCTTCTATAACGGTGCTGTTGGAAATACGGCAATTATTTCCTATTATACAGGGGCCGCTTATTAAGGCATTGGGTTCAATAAGAGTGCCTGAGCCTACCCAAATGCCTTTTTTTATTTCTGTATAATCATTTAAAAGATTTATTTTTCCTTGGAAAATATCATAATGTGCTTGTAAATATGCTTGCAGATCTCCAATGTCACACCAATAGTCACGAGTAACATATCCATAAATGGGATCTTTTTTCTTGAGCATGAGTGGAAATAAATCCTGACTGAAATCATATCTTTTCCCTTTAGAGAAATTGTCTAAAACATCCGGTTCTAATATATATGTACCTGTATTTACCGTATCACTGAAAACTTCTCCCCAGCTTGGCTTTTCCAAAAAGCCTTCTATTCGTCCTTCCTTACCTGCTAACACCACGCCATACTCAAGAGGCACATCAACTTTTGTCAGAATTAAAGTAGCTTTGGATTTTTTTGCATAATGATAATCAATAGCATTTTTGAGGTTGATATTAGTGAGAGAGTCCCCGCTTATCACAACAAAAGTTTCATCAAGAAAATCACCGGCATTTTTAACGCTGCCGGCAGTCCCGAGTGGAGTATCTTCCGTAAAGTAGTGAAGATTTACTCCCCAGTTGGAGCCGTTACCAAAGTAGTCACGTATCTTTTGTGGCAAATACATTAGTGTAATACCTATTTCAGTTATGCCATAAAGCTTTAATAAGTTAATAATATGCTCCATTATAGGTTTGTTGGCAACATTGACCATTGGTTTAGGCAAATCGCACGTCAGCGGGCGTAACCTTGAGCCTTCTCCTCCAGCCATAATTATTGCTTTCATTCGGACCACCCTTTCACCAGTGTAAAATATTATGCCCTAAAATAAGTAGACTTATAAGAGGTATAAACTATAGTGTCGTTAAACTTGCCCAATTATTCATATAAAGATGCTATTATAGATACCGAACTGTAAAACTAGTTATAACAGTTCGGTATCTATACAGTAGAAATATTTAATCTTAAGTTTGTATGAAAGGACTTTTGCTTGTGAAAATAGTCTTCAATTATGTATATTCAATATAAATGGGAAAAATCCTTCATATCATGGAATAAAAATCTCAAATTGATGTTTTGATATATATACAAAAGTTTGGTTTTATACCCACCAATTACGTCTTTATTATGTAAACCGATAGTGTTAAAATTAAATTGCCTAATTCTTAAATCTTATATAAGAAGCGGGGGACCTAATTTTTGGGGTAAATTACGCATAGCGTAAGGGGTGTCTCTTCTACCTAACCCGTCAACTAACCTCGTAGGCAGAAAGTTTCCAAAAATATAATTTCTCATAACAACAATTAATGTTGTAAAACAGTAAGCAATTTCGTTCTGTTAGTTCCAGGAGGATTTGCTGCAGCGTGAAATTATATTATGTAAACTTGAGAGGGGTATAATTTATGTTAAGTAGAAAATCTTTGTTTATGTCAGTTACAGTTATTGGGATGTCTGCAGCAATCTATGCAGTACCTGTCAATGCTTCAGCCTCATCTTCAAATCTGCAGACAGGCTCAAGGGGAACAGCAGTGGTCAATCTTCAGAACGATTTACGGAAAGCAGGGTTTTTTAGTGCCAAGAGTACAGGCTACTTTGGATCTATTACTAAAAACTCAGTATTAAAGCTTCAAAAGAAATATGGCCTAAAGGCTGATGGAATTGTCGGAACAAAAACGTATAAAGCCATTAACAGTGCTTTGTCAAAGGTAAGTTCTACGGCAACAAGCAGCTCTTCGGCAACAGCAAAACTATTAACCAGCACTCAAAGTGATGTCCAGGCTGCACAAAAGATTACATCAAGGGCCGGGGAAGATAGGACTGATTACTTAATTCCATGGTTTGGCGGTGTTGAGGAAATTTTTGCACGTGACTCTAATGCGACTGTGTTTGATATTGAAACAGGCATGAGTTTTAACGTTAAAAGAAGTTACGGCTATAACCATGCGGACTGTGAGCCCCTTACCGCAAGGGACACAGAGATTATGAAAAAAATATATAATGGTCAGTGGAGTTGGAGCAGAAGAGCAGTTGTTGTAACGGTTAACGGAATTAAAATACCTGCATCTATGGCAGGTATGCCTCATGCTGGATTGGATAGTGCAGATGAAAGTGCCTATGTAGGATACAGAAGCGGTGGGTATGGTGCCGGAACTAATTTGGATAAAGTCAAAGGTAATGCTATGGACGGTCATTTTGATATTCATTTTTATAATAGCAAAACCCATGGTACCAATAAAGTTGATAAAAATCACCAGAATATGGTTAGTGCAGCACTTAAATGGTTGGAAGGAAATCGCTAACATTATAAATATAACACTTTTAATATATATTGAATAAATTAATTAATATTGGATATGTTAAATATAACGAACTATTTATAAAGTAGTTCGTTATATTTATAGTTATGGAATTTTTATCAGAATGAATTAATGCTTTGTTATCTCTAAAATTCGTTATTTATATGTTGCAAAAGATTAGGTATTAACAAATTTGAAATGCCCTTAATAGTGGATTGGAGGAGATGGTAATTGAGGAATAAAAAGAATGTAAGAGGTAGACAATCCGGTATTGGTCCTACCGTAGCACCAGGAATTAACGATGAACAACTTGGGGAGAATGCAACAAAGGAGGACATAAAAAATGGGAATTCAACAAAAGTTATAAGGCTGTTTTGGGATGAAAACGATCCAAGAAGCAAATAATAAGGTTATACTATATTAAAAGTGTTAATAATCTTACATTTGGCGGAGCAAATAACGAACGGTTCAACATAATTAAAATCAGTATTAATCTTGCATTTGGCAGAGCAAAATATCGAACGGTATAACGTTATTTTGTGATAGACAAATAGCAAGATTAATTGATTATAATATGCTGTATGGACAATGGCTGTAAAATAACAGTAGAGATCAAAGGAGGAGAAACGTGGATAATAATAAAAAAGGCAAAAAAAATAAGGGCGTTGAGCCAAGTGTAGCAAATGATCAGCTTGGTGAAAACGAAATTGACAAGGATGTGGCTGGTAAATACCGTGAAGTAGGGAATAAAAAGAAAAATAAATAATTAACAGGAAATAACGAACTGGTTTAAATGAATTATGCAGTTCGTTATTTATTTTTATAATTTATTTTTATAGAAACTATGGTGTTTATATGATACATTAGTGTTGCAAAAAATTTTCAACAAAAAGTCAATGTAAATTCATTACTGGTATAGCTTGCACCCATAAGAAAATAATGGGTAGTGCAAGAGAAAAAGAGAGTGATCTCTTAAGGCTGAGCACT
>JAEYYB010000060.1 GCA_023430975.1 Bacillota bacterium
GAAGGTCACACCCGTTCCCATCCCGAACACGGCAGTTAAGCTTCTTAGTGCCGACGATACTTAGACGGTTGCGTCTTGGTAAAATAGGTAGTCGCCAGATTTATATCAGAGCCTTATGCGAATAGCATGAGGCTCTGTTTGCATCTAAATCAAGTATGTGATTTATTCAAATACTTAAATCACTCATTTATCCTAAAGAAACTATCTAAAGGACAGACTTATTTACTCTTCAAGGGATTAAGGATTTAGAATTTTTACTCAAATGGTCTCCGAATTTGATATCCGTGGAAAGAATATGTTGGTCTATCCATTTTTCCACAAATTCTAAAATATTCTTAACAGATTTAATTTGATCTCTATCGATATCATCAAAATTTATTTCAGAAACTTTATTAATAAAGCTTTTATGTTCTAGTTTATGTAACTTAGTGCTTATTGGATCATATTGATACTTTTCAAAAAGCTTTTCCTCGTAAGAAAAATGATATACTGTATAGTTTTTTAGCTCATTAAAAACGGAGACAATTTCATCATAGTGATCATAACCATCCTGAAGCTCTACAATTTCTTCCATTGATTTCAATAGTTCAATAAGCTTTTTATGCTGTGTGTCTATTTCTAAGTCAAAGCAGCTATATTCTTCTTTCCAATAGATCATAATTATCCTCCTCTGTATTTTATAATTGATAAATATATCGGATAATTAATTATTTATAAATACATGTTTATAAAAATATATTGAAAAAAAGAGTAGCTCTTATTAATAAGGGTTATTTTACCTTATATATTTGTGTATTACTGGAAGGATCACTGTACACTGGCTTGAAGGTGTTCTTTATCAGTTCTTCATTTAATCGATAATCCTTAGTTTCCCTGTTAGAATTATCAATAACAATATAATCAATCTTATTCTCTTTTACAAGTTCTTTTAAAGTATTAGCATCTGTAGCACCATATATATTTTTTACAATTCCCATTCTTTTGTCCCAATCATAGCCGGCAGTACTTACAAAATAAGCACCGCCCAAGAATACATTTCTTCCTCCCAACAATACTACATGTATAAATTCAGGATTGATGAGAAATACATCTTTGCGACCGGTATTGTCTTCAACCCAATTTATAGTGGGGTCTTCCATACTGTATAGCCTTCCGGGAACTGTTGGATTATCCATATTATAAAGCACTAAACCATCAATGATCCCTGAAGAGGTAAGTGCTAATATAAGAACGGCAGCAACGGAAACCGATAATGCTCTGATGAAATCAAATTTACGCTTTATTATGATTACAATAATGAATATAACAATTGTTACACCTAAGGCCAAAATATTTGCAGGGACAAAGAGCTTTTCAAATTTAAATAGAACAGATGCTATATAAAATACAATTTCTGAAAGTCCCATTATAACAACCGGAGTTGAAAAGCTTTTTGAAACCAACAGCCTGGATAACATGTTTGCAATTATTATATTTAAAAGTATGACTGAGAAAATAATTATAACATGGTTGGCACCTACATCAGATGAGAAGGAAAATAGCGTTGCCATAACCATAGGCGACAGGAAGGCCAGAGTCAGCCATCTTCCGCCTCTTTTTGAAAATGGGATGCTTGTTACAAGAAGTAAAAGCATAAAACCAAGAAGCTGCAGGTAGAATAAAAGCATATTGTAGGATAAATCGGGTATCAATTTTATAAACTCGCTATAATTTCCCTGCTCTAGAAAAGCTTTCGCTGTAGTATTTATACCGTTTGGAAATTCGGCAAGGTAGCCTATGCATAAATTAACGCTGCTTGCTGATATTTGCCCGCCCGTGAAAAATAAGGTCTGAGCGAACACCATTAAAATGGATATTGCGGCAATATTCAGGTATTCCAATCTATGTTTAGAAAATATTGCCATAAAGAAAAGCACAGGCAGCATGGAAATTACTACGGCACCATTCCAGAAGCTGATCAAGCCAAGAAGTAAGCCTGCAAAAACAGAACGTTTAATATTAGCAGGTATCCATGCATCTTTACTTCTTATAAACTCATCAAACCACAATTTCCTTTTTAATGAGACCAGAGAAGGTTCAGCGACTGAATTTTCAGCTTGAATTTGATCTTCTTCAGTACTTGAAGTTGAACTAAATTTGTTTATTTCCTCAATAGCTTTTTTATGGGTCTTCCTTAGCTTTGAAATCATATTTTTGAAAAGAGGAAATACAATAATTAAGACCAGCATGGCTATGCCAAGAGCAAATACATAATGGCGTTTGTTGACAAAAACCTTCTGTGCGTAAAAGCCCCAGTCTTCATGTGCTGTTTTTCCAATATTGGCGGTATTATTAAAAATAGTTGTCAGATATTCTTTAATCGTTGAAAGATACTTCATAACTCCTTCTTCAGATGAACTTTTCAATTTAAGATCTGCTGAGTATGTGAACACCGCAAATGAACTTCGGAACATGAATAATACTGCGGCAATTACGGCAGTAAGCTTGTTGCCGAATATCAAGACCACAAGGGAATACAAAAGCATCAAGAAGGCAAGCATGGATAGGATGCTTGGCAGGTTGAATGCCCAATCAATACGTAATCCAAGAAACTCAAGATTACCTGATAGAAAATGAAACATGAAATGGTACATAACATTGTTACCTGTGATACTGCCGGATCCACTTGAACCGTAATGGGGATATTCAGTAGGAAAATTAGAGCCTTCCGAAAAGGAGCGGATCATGGGAATGTGACCTCCAAAATCGCTGAAAACAGACATCCCCAATATCATCTCATTGTTATTGTTTACAGTGAAAGAGCGTATCATAAAAACACTCCACAATGTCAGGCACACTAATACATAAATTAACTCGGTTTTATGTGATAGAACAAATTCATTAAATTCTGGAACGCCTATTTTTTTAAGATTGCCGAAAAACAGCCTGTAATCTTCTTTATTTTTAATTGAAAATATTACTGTAAGTAGGGTCAGAATAATAAATGTAATTATATTACCATAGATTAGCGGTCTTTCAATGCCAGGAAACAAAGAAGCTATTCCGTATGTTAATAAGTAGGTAAACCATGTTACAAACAAGGTTCCTGTAAGAAATGCGGCAGGCAGTGTAACCATCCAGGTACTTAGGGTTATTTTCTTCCCTAAAAGGCTTATTTCCTTCGATACATTAAATATTCTGGGGATGAATTTCTTTGTAAAGTTATATCCAACAAAAGAACTAAGAATTAAAAATAAGATGCCTAGCATGTTCAGCTCTCCTAAATTATTATTATAGAATTGACTTTTATATCTATAACAATATTATACCTAAGTTTGAGCTATGGTCAATCAGTTAACTAAAATTAGGGAGCCTTTAGTAATTTATTATTCAATGTCATCAAGCTAACGTTCCATAAAATTACAGGACATCTTTCTTGTTCATGTAAAACCGTTTCTTTCTTGGGAGCTTTCTCTCGATCTTCCTGTCAGGCCGTATTGGTATACGATTCTTAGCA
>JAEYYB010000127.1 GCA_023430975.1 Bacillota bacterium
GATAGGCCTTATACAAGAGTTTCATAAAAAACTGAATGATCTCAATACCTCTATTTTGTCATGCAATAAAATATTTTATGATTATAAATTAGCCAAAATCCTGTGAAAAACAATATAATTGGTAGACATATTAAGTATGATTAATTGGTGTAATATTGAAAGTTATTGATAAAATGATACAATTGTAGTTGTAAGTGGAAAATGATCAGATAAATGAAAATACATCTTTAATTAATACAGAAAACAGGAAAAAGTCAAAAACCTAATCCGTAATGAGTGGTTACAGCTTAGTCCAACGAAAGCCATTACGACATTGGGCAATTTGAATGGAGAGCATGTTTTGGGGTTCAGCATTGCCCAATATCGCAATGGCTCCAAGGCATTATGTGACATGCGGCGGTTATTTTTTATGCTCCCTTCCGTGGTCGCGTTTACGGCATCCGTGCCGTGGGAAAAAGGAGAGATTCTATGAGAAGGAATTTTATACTTATCAATTGTAACATTAGAAATCCTAAGAGTAATTGTGGCCTTATTAAAGATGCAGTTATAATGGTAAACAATCATGAGGGTACTAGTAAGATCGGGTATATAGGAAGTAGGGATTCCATACCTATACCCAATGACTATAATATAGTTGATTTAAAGGGAAATTATGTTTTCCCAGGGCTAATTAACGCACATTGCCATTTATTCGGAAGCGGAAAGCCAATAAAAAGTATTTCAAACGAATTTAGTAAGAATCTACTTGTGAAATTTTTGAATTTTCCTTTAACAAAAGTGATGCTTCTTAAAATAATGAAGAGTAATGTAGTAACAGAGCTTTCATCTGGAGTAACTACAATAAGGGCACTTGGGGATTTTCACAATCTCGATATAAAAATAAGAAATGATATAGCAAACAGAAAAATGATAGGACCTCAATTGGTTACAGCTAGTAAAGGCATTACAATTATTAATGGCCATGCCTCTGAATATGCTCTTAGTTATAAATCACTTGGGGAAGCGAAGGATTGTGTAAAGCAATGCATAACAAATGGTGTAGATGTAATTAAAATTTTTAGTACAGGTGGAGTTCTTGAAACAGGGGAATATGAGGAAATTGGACAAGTTAAGATGAGGTTTGAGGAAGTGAAGGCTATATGCGAAGAAGCACATGCTGCTGGATTGATGGTAGCTTCACATGTAGTATGTAAAAAAGGAATAAAGGAAGCTCTTTTGGCGGGGGTTGATACAATTGAGCATGGTGCAGAAATGGATGATGAGATTGTTGAACTTTTTAAAAATAACCCTAGAACATTACGGGGTTATTCATCGCTAGTACCAACCATATATCCAGCAGTAGTCCTTTCTGAATTGAGCACTGATTATACAAAAATTAGTGAAAGACAAAGGGAAAAAGCAAGAAATGTATTACAGAGGATTATTAAAGGTTTTCGTAGAGCTATAGAAGAAGGAATAAAAGTAGGTCTTGGGAACGATGCTTCCGTGCCATTTGTGACTCATTATGATTTGTGGCATGAAATTGATGTAAGAATAAAGTTAGCTGGAATTAGTGCAATAGAAGCTTTATACCAAGCGACTTATGCGAATGCTGAGATACTTGGTATTGAGACGTGTACTGGAAGTATTGATTTGGGAAAAAGAGCTGATTTTCTAGTGTTGGATGGGGATCCAGTACAAGATATTAGCAATTTGTCTAAACCACAAATGGTTATAATAGATGGGCATATAATATCTGATCCTAAAGTCAAAAGGTATACAGACATTGATAGGATTGTAAGCAGTATGACTCTAAATTGAGGCGTAGCGTCCATGCTGCTCTGGCTTCGAGGGCCCACCGCACTTCAAATAACAAAGCACTCAAACAAGGGCTGCTGGCTTTAATGAAGTGGTCAAACCTACGGAGTGCGAGCAGACCAGGAAACCAGCGCCACACTCCTTCACCGAGTCGAGGTGTCACTACGGTTCAGGAGCGTCGTGAGTGCGGGCCGATTGGTGAAATTGGTCGTTTGCCACACCCTCCATGGTGCGGGTTTGTCAGGGGTATTTTTTGGAGAATAATTTTATAAAATGAAGAGGCACTTATGGATAACAAAATTGAAATTCCAAAACATTTACTAAGTACATATAAGATGATAAGAAGTTGTTTTCCGGAAGGAATCATTCAAAAATACTACTATCCTTTAATGACATTACTATATGACTATATGTCTAATAGGAATTTGGCGGATATAATGCCTATTTGTACAGGTAAAGATTGGGGTATTACTTACAATGACGCATTATTAGTTGGATCAGTGTCAAATCCAGTTACAAAAGAGGAGTTAAATGAGGTCAAAAGTATGCTTTTAAAACACGGATATGAAGAATGGATTAAAGAGGAATAATAAGTTAAATATATACAGTGATTTCAAACGATTAAGGAGAATTATTATGAATAAAATGATACCGATTGAAACAGATATAGGTATCCTTTGGGGAAGAGATGCGATTTTTCTTAGTAACATTGAGTTTGATTATAATAGAAATTTAGTTCGGTTAAAAGGTGATTTAGCCAGTAGATATGATAAGGACAATTGTCAAACAAATTATACATTGGAATTTAGCGGTGTATACATATTCAATATGGTAGAATTAGACTTGAGTTTTGAAGTTTTGGAATTTGATTTTAATGAATCAAGCTTTCTTGAAGTTAAAGATTCTAACCTTGTTAAAACTGCAAAGAAAATAAGGAAAGTAGATTTGCGACATTTTGTAGTTCAAACATATGATGATGTTTTTGAAGTAGTCTGCAAAGATTTTACTATGAGTTTAAGCAATTAATGATCCAATAAATTATTTTGTATTTAAGGGACTCACGTCCTGTGAGTCTCTGAATTACGGAGCGACCAACTTCACCAATCAACGTATCTGAGTAAAGGGCATACTTACGGGTCATCCCGCCCACATCGATTCATCGGTGCGGAGCACGCCAAGAAGCAGGGCTCTGTAAGTCCGATTCATTGGCGTCTCAGATACACACGATCGGAAAGATGAGGCAAGGCCGCATCGTCCTGATGCGGGTTTTATGAGAAGGGGCTCTGGAGATTTCGTTTAGTAAAGGATGAATTTTTAAAGAAATTTAATTTTATATTTCCAATATACGGAACATTTTGGTTTAAAATTCGTCATAAGAACTAATTATGATTTTGTTGGAGGTAAGTATGAAAAAGTTGATAGTTTTTTTTACATTGTTATGTTTCGCACTTGTTTTTACTTCATGCCAAAAAGATAACTCTGTTGACGATATTCAAAGCTCATATAATAGTGTTGATGGTATTAATGAGTTTAAAAAAGCATTAAAAGAAAACAATATCCTCTTCAATACAGAAGAAATTGAGGAACAAAGCGAGTTTGCTGTTATTCCAGAGAAAAGAGCATCATTCATTATTGATGGTGAAAGAGTTATAGTATATAGATTTTCAAGTTTTAAAGATGCTGAAGAATATAAAAGTAAATTCGATATAGGTGGTTGTACCATAGGCAATAATAAAATTTCATGGGCAGGCTATCCACATTTTTATCAGAAGTGGAATCTAATAATTGAGTATGTTGGTTATAGTGATGATGTTGTAAAGAATCTTGAAAACATATTGGGTAAAGAGTTTTCAGGATATTATGCAGTTGGAAACAAAAGTCCTCTCACGGGTGCGGTTGCACGCTGACGTGGGTCATCCTCACGGGACCGTTCGAGGACGTCGGATACGGGCGACGTTTTGTGAAAGCCCGGTGCAATGGCCGTGCATCCTCGCACGGTTTATAGGGTATTTCTTTGTAGATTATTGCTCTTACCAAAGGAAGGATATTTATGGCTACTGATTATCCAGAATTTTACGAAGGAAAAGTTTTAGAGGATAAAGCTCAGAATATTATTTTAAATGGAAGCAGGAGTTATTCTAATACTTTTAAATTTCAAAATAGGGAATTTAGAATAATAAAGTATTCATATATTCACCCGTATATACACTGGGAAATATTCAATCATAATGATAAATATTATATTTGCAGGTTGAAATGGTTTTATGAGACAGATTGGAATAAATTTCGAAATCCTAGTGAAAGACTGAAGTATCCCAAATTACTTGAACCATCTATTACATATAAGTGTCAATTGCTTAAAGAAAATTTATTTGAGGAGTTTAGAGAAGAATTGCTATCTTCAAATCATTTAACTAATGATACCAATGAAAATAACATTGGCTGTGATGACTTTAAATATGAGTTGTTTATGGGAGAAGAGAGTAACTATAAAGCAAGTTTCATCAGTTTAAATGATAAGTCTAAATCTGAGCTAAACTTTATTAAAAGTTTTTTACATAAGGTTGAAGATTTTACAGAGACTTGGGAATAATTTAAGACCGCACCGTCCATAGTGCTCTTGCTTTGCGGGGCTGTGCGAAACGCTGTCGCATAGATGAATGTTTGACTATTATGAATATATTATAGTACAACCTGTTGTTCCGTCAACAGTAGCCTAGTGACAGATGCAAGAACGGAAACGATCTTGTATTAAGCTGTTATGACAATGTACCTTTCCGAGATAGGATGTATTAATCGTGAGATGATTACAAAACTGCCAGCACTATAAGGTGGTTTAAGGGCTAGGCTTTATTATTGGACAATTTACTTATATTAAAAGTAGGTACGAGTGGTTGAGAGCATATTAAGGGAGGTATAATATGGCAAGTTCATTTGTAAGCATTGAAAATAAGGGTTTTGGATAAACGATTATTTACTAGAACTATGGCTTCGGTTACTAGCTTTGCATATTGAAGAACCATCGCCAGATGAAACTAACTCTGTAGCTTATACAATAAGAAATAGTTGGTTGTACGCTTCTTATGTACATTTTGGAGGCTGCATGCCCGATATGCTTGAAGAGGCTGTATCAACTGATAATGGCAAAAAAGTAGTACTTGTTGCAATAAATTCACTATTAGATTCACTTAGTAAAATTTCTAAAAAGATTGATGGTCCCACGCTTAACTTACTCGGAATTAGCGAATATGGAGATCTTGATCCTAATAATTTAATAGAAATAGGGAAAGCATTTATTGAATTAATTGAAGGAAGAGTTACAACAAATTCTAAAGATGCTGGTATTATTCCATAAACTTTCAAGTAATAGGATGGAGCTTCTGTTTGAGGCCGCCGCATCCTTGGGTACGCCTTGTTGGGCTATAACCCCCGTGTAACAAGCGGGAATAAGGCCTTCGGGCAATTTGTTTAGAAATTGTACCAAACTGTTTCGTCGAATTCAAGGGGTGAAACTCCCCTTGCTGCCTAGAGTTAACATCGCGAATACCACCTGATAAGTGGGAGATGAGGCAAGTACTAATCCTCTACTATGCGTCTTAGACCTGCCATTTTAAGGGGTATAAAGTGTAGTGAAGTCGTAACCTGAAGAGCCTAAACCGTAAGGCATGGCATAATAATGGTGCGGGTATCCGAGAGGCATGGTTAATTAAAACTGAACATGTGTCGTAAAGCTCCGTAAGTCCGAGCCGATGAAAGTCGGAAATTTGGAGGTCGGGCATAACTTAGGGCACGGTGGTATTGCTCGTTGCAGCCTGAAATGACTGCTAACTTAATTGTGTAACTGTAACTCAAACAATATAAAGAACCTTCCGGAGCACAGCAGGACCTAAACCTCTCAATGAAAAGGATAGACGAAATGGAACAAGGGATGCAACAATAACTGGAGCATGGCAGTTGCATAGAAGGTAATTGTTGTACACAGGTATCGTAGTAGTCTGAGAACGGGAAAGCCGTTTACATGGCGAAGGGTACCAGACAGGCTGATTACAGATTTAAAACGAAGTGAAGTCTAACTCCCTGAAATATGGGTTGTGAGCCATAGCGAAGACTATGAACATTAAGCACAGCTTCACGAGCGAACAGGAATTAAAAGATACACTCGATTTCATTTATGAGAAAAGTAAAACAGGTAAAGGTTTTAACGGAATACTAGAAGCTGCATTTAACGAAGTAACAATAACAACAGCAATACACAATATAAAAAGCAACAAAGGAGCAAACACTCCAGGCATAGATGGCAGCAGGATGGACAAGTACCTGCAAATGGACAAAAACAAGCTGATAGGATTGATACAAAAATCAATAAAGGACTACAAACCGAAACCTGTCAGAAGAACATATATAAAGAAGGCAAATGGAAAACTAAGACCATTAGGAATTACAACTGTCATTGATAAGATAATTCAAGAGTGCATAAGAATAATAATCGAACCAATATGCGAAGCAAAATTCTATCCTCAAAATTTTGGATTCAGACCATACAGAGCAACGAATCATGCAATGACATTTGCAAAAACACTCATAAATCTCAATACACCACAAAAGCCGATAATAGTCATAGAAGGAGACATAGAAGGGTATTTTGACAACATCAATCACAGGATACTTCTAAGAAAGCTATATAGGATAGGTGTAAAGGATAAAAGAATTATTGAAATGATAAAGAAAATGCTAATTGCCGGTTATGTATATGATAAAGAGAAGTTCCAAACAGAAAAAGGAACAGTCCAAGGAGGTTGTATATCTCCCTTGCTTGCAAATGTATACCTGAATGATTTTGATTGGATGCTTGGAAGGATGTATCATCATCCGAAATCCAAATACAAAAATGAGTGTAGTGCCAGAGCAAGCCTTAAAAGAAAAGGCATAGTTCCAAAGTATTTAATCCGTTATTGTGATGATTGGTTAATAATGACCACGATGATAAATAAAGCAACACGAATTTTGAAATACTTACAAAAGTACTACAAATATCGGTTGAAACTAAACCTTTCCAAAGAAAAGACGTTGATAACAAACCTTGAAGAAAACAGAGTTAAATTTCTCGGATATGAACTGCTAGCAGCCCCACCAAGGGCACGACCTGATAATAAAGGTTATAAAGGAATTGTTGGGAAATTTTATCCCAACAAAAAGAAAGTTATAGCAAAGGTAGATAACATCTGCAAAGAAATCCTGAAATTGAAATCAATGAGGGATAGCAAGGCGATGGCAGCTCAAATAGAGAAAATAAACTCGATTATTACAGGAGCAGCGGAATATTATAAAGTAGCTATATGCAGTAATACATACAAATTTATGGACCATAGAATAATGCAGACGGCATATAGAACCTTCCGAAAGATATACGGAAAGAAATATAAAGAACACCTTGTAGAACTCGCAGAACTAAACAATAGACCACATAGACATGAGAAAAGGAAAGATAAAACGTTTGCAGTAAGATATGACGAAAAATGGATAGGACTAACCAAAGCATATATAACGCATAGTCAATGGGATAAATACAATTACAATCAGAAAATGACACCGTATAGTGAAGAAGGAAGAAAACTTTATATAATAGAGAAGAATGGAACAAAGCAGTCACCACTCGCCCGCCCTCCAATTTATGAGGATGTAGAACTGTTCAAATGTGATGAAAAGAGCTTAAATAATTTTGAGTATTACATGAACACATTAGTGTTGCAAAAAATTTTCAACAAAAAGTCAATGTAAATTCATTACTGGTATAGCTTGCACCCATAAGAAAATAATGGGTAGTGCAAGAGAAAAAGAGAGTGATCTCTTAAGGCTGAGCACT
>JAEYYB010000118.1 GCA_023430975.1 Bacillota bacterium
CTGAACCCCAAAACATGCTCTCCATTCAAATTGCCCAATGTCGTAATGGCTTTCGTTGGACTAAGCTGTAACCACGCATTACCGATTAGGTTTTTGACTTTTTCCTGTTTTCTGTATTAATTAAAGAAGTATTTTCATTTATCTGATTATTTTCCACTTACAACTACAATTGTATCATTTTATCAATAATTTTCAATATTACACCAATTAATCACACTTGATATATCTTCCATTTATATTGTTTTTCAAAGGATTTTGGATATTTATAATCATAAAATATTTTATTGCGTGACAAAATAGAGGTATTGAGATCATTCAGTTTTTTATGAAACTCTTGTATAAGGCCTATCCGAGCCTCAAATAACTATGTTAACCTTTATACGTTTTGTCCTTTATGTAATGTAAAATAAATATCTTCATGAACATAGATAACATATAATGGCGTATCTTCAAAAATAGGGGATATGAGCAAAGACCTTAAATTTCCATCCTCTATATCTTTTTTTATGGCCATGGATGTCAGCTACCCGTAAAACATCATTAATCACAGCAATTTCTTATATCTTTAAAATCGTCAATATAATATGAATTATTATTTTTGTTATTTTTTAACCCATTACTAATAATTACTGGGTCACCATAATTTATATAAAGATACTCCTTCAACTCACCCATTGTTTTATTTTCATCCAAAAGATCATGTGCACTATAAGAATCTGGTAAATATATTGCATTACCGAAATCATCACCTAATGACTTACAAATTTTACGCATTTCATATTGTATACTTTGATCCATAAAAAATCCATACCACCTTTACGCATGATGGACACTAAATAAATATTTTGAAAAAAAGATTGTAAAAAAGTCAACCCCCACATAGCATTCCAAGTTTTTGATATGGATCTTGAAAACAAGTAAAATTCCTATCATCCCATACCCAAGTATCAACATTATCAATTTTAGCTTTGTAATTAGGAAACTTTTCACTAAATTCTTTAAGGAGATTGCACTGAAAGATTGCATTGAAGAATGTTTGAAGCTTACGTTTATGTTAAGAGCAAAAACTAAACAGGAATTACACACTGCTTTGATTAAGGAATATGGAAATGCACAGGGAGGATTAATTTATAATCATCTTAAACAAATATTTATGGGGCAGGATACTTCAGAGATTAATACTTCCGCGAAGCCTACCTGGTAGATTCCAATCAATTATCTGCTGCGAAGATTAGTGAATAAAACGAATTTGGGTAGTAAACTATATTGTGGAATATACAAAAAACGCTGCAAGCTTAGTAAAAAGTGCGGTTTGCAGCGTTTTTAATGAAAAACTGATTTTTAATAGACGTATACCATGTTACCAACTCTCAGTGCAATTGGTTTTGACCACAACCATTTATTTGTTGTACTGTCGTCAAAATAATACAAGGCACCGTTTGTTGGGTCAACCCCTTTAAGTGCTTCTAGTGCTGCAGCTTTTGAGGAAGCTGTTGCAGGCTTGGTTATCCAACCATTTTCAACAGGAGTAAACTGATAGAATCTGCTGTCCTTCTGATAAATGACACCACTTATGGTGTTTGGAAAGTTGGAATCCTGTACTCTGTTTACCACAACTGCACCAACAGCAACCATTGCCTTATAAGGCTCGCTTGCAGCTTCGGCATTGATCAATCGTGCAAGAAGATCTAGTTCGTATGAGGAGTAGGAAACTGCTCCGGTTGTAGTATTTCCACTATTAGCAATAGGTAATATAAGCTTCTGACCTATATAAGTAGCATCATCCCATTTATTATTTGCTTTTCGTAAGGATGAAAGCGAAATACCAGCCCTTTTGGCAATCAGATAGAGTGAGTCACCACTTTTTACCGTATAATCTACAGCCGGAACCTTTAGTAACTGTCCCGGATAGATTGTATTGCCAACTAGGTTGTTATCTGTCTTAATTTTTGCCATACTTGTGTTGAAAGTTTGGCTTATCGAGTAAATAGAATCATTGCTTACAACAGTATAGCTGCTTGCACTAACGGGTATAGCCAATACCAAAGTTAAGGCTGTAGTAGCAAGAAATACTGCTGCCTTTTTAGTAAAATACATATTAATTTCCCCCTTTTAGCCTTCGAGGTTAGTTGACGGGTTTGGGTTGAGGCACCCTACTCAAATAATGAGATTCACCCCGGTATTTCATCCCCCGTACTCCTTTTGGAGATTCGGCATTTACTTGATATTTTAGCCTCTTTCGAACCAAGTGAAAGAGGCTGAAACAGAGGGACTAGACGTCCCGGTGTTTTATTTTAACAGAGAATAGTAGAGAACTCTATGTAAAGTTTTTGGAAACTAAGGAAAACCAACTTTCATAATGATTATTCGTCCGAATTTAATGATAATGATTCCAATTCAACTAATTTTGATTTAAGATCGTATTTCTATCGGCAAAAAATTTTGAGCTAATTGACGCTTTCAAAGGTTGTTCCGCCGTCTGTACTTCGGAATAGCTTACCGCTACTTACTGCAAACATATTTTTTGAATCGACAAAGTAGATGTAGTCAAAGCCACCTTGTTGGAAAATAGTCTGTCTAAAATTATGCCCTCCGTCTTGCGAGTGTAAAATTGAATATATTCCATCTTTATGGCTTATTAGAATGCAGCAATTGTATTTAAATCAAGTGACGGAATTAATTGGATACAAACTTATTAAAAGTCTATAATTTTTTCAAGTAAGGGGATGTTGCTAAAAAGTGTACTAACAATCCAGATGTATCTTCAGCAAATACATTTTTTTGACTTAGAGGTAAAAGATTTGATACGCATAGACACTGCACTTGACAGCAGCAAGTGACCAAAGCCAAGGGAAAATACAAATGCCTGTTATTAAGTTAATATCAAGATTTATTAGGATGACTATGCACTAAAGAAAGCTTGTTTGTTAATACACTTACCATAATCAATCCAGATATAATCAAAGGATAACTGTAGATGAACCGCCATTTTAGGTATACAATTTTTATACACCAATCCCAAGTAGAATTAAAATTCCATACTATATGAAAAGTGCTAATCTTACATTTGTCAGAGCAAATAACGAACGCTTTTACGGGATTTGCGATAGATAAATGTAAAAGTTTATTCACTTTTCATACAAATTTAATAAACCGTTCGTTATTTTGCTCTGTCAAATGCAAGATTAATACTGATTTTAATTATGTTAAACCGTTCGTTATTTGCTCCGCCAAATATAAGATTATTAACACTTTTAATATATACATGTATTATAAACAGAATGCAGCTTCTTTATTTATATTGATTTTTATTAAAATTAATAGATTTCAATTTCTTTTAATTCCGGCTTCCAGTTTACTTTAAGACCAAGACACTCGCTTACAAACCTGATTGGAAGGTATGTCCTGTTATTGGAAATAAACGGTGTCACTTCCCTGCTGGTTGAATCGATGGTTATACTATTGCCGTTCACAAGTGCCAAGTTCTTCCCAACCCAAAGCTCAACTTTTTTATCCCCTAAATCTATCGTAGTCTTTCTCTCCCTGCTATTCCAATCAACCTTTGCTCCTATTGCCTCAGTAATGTATCTTATGGGAAGAAAAGTGCGAGCGTTTTTAATTACCGGAAGGGTATCCAGCATCTTTTTATCGTCGTTTACATAATAATATGGTTTATCAATATAATATTTTTGTATAATTTTTGCTTCATCAACAAGCTTTAGCTGCGAAAATACACTTGCATCCTGCCATGCCAGGTTTTTATCGCTGCCGGGAATATCAAAGGAGCCAATAAAGCTCTCCCTGTCTTCCCCGCCGTCATTATCGCAATAAGCTATTCCAAACCCCATGACTTTATCTTTAGATAAGGATACTGTTTCATTACCCTCATAATTTTCTTCATATTTATCGGAAAACACCTTTAACTCAATTTCCCATGTATACGTATTACCTATATTAGTCCTCTTTATATTTAAGTGATCATTATACAGCATGGGTGACTGGTTTTTGTTAAGATCAACGGCATTAAAATCCTTAACTGATATATGATATGCAAAAGCATTATAATTATATCTGTGATCACCGCCTGAGCGATCTTCATCAATAAATATCTCCAAAGTATCATCCTTATAATAGTCTTTTAATGGATATTCATGGGTATCGGAAGCCACATCATCAACAATTTCTATTAAGAAATACAATCTTTCCTTTGACCACAATATTTTATAGCGTCCGTTAAAATCTGTTTCAGAAGGCTGCTCACCCAGCCAAAGGCTTTCAATAGGTGCCCATTCTGCCTTTTCCCAGCACTTGTCCGATGCTATACCGTCTATTATTGGGCTGGCAGATGCAAATTGGGCGATATATTGGGCATTATTCGGCTGCTCACAGTATGCAAAGCTAGCTGGAAGTGCTAGAACTGAACATATAACAGCTATGTAAAGTAAGAGTTTTAAATTTGATTTAACTTTATGGAATTTCATAGGTTCCTCCTGTTTTAAGGAATGTCTATATTTTTGTCATTCCTTATTGATTAAAATAAATTATAACATTTTATGTAACATATATTAATAGATCTATATGAAAAGTGTTAATAATCTTACATTTGCCAGAGCAAATAACGAACGCTTTTACGGGATTTAGGCAAGGCTAAAGTTCCTGCAAGTATTGATATTTCAGCCCAATACTCTGATTACAATAAAGAATTTGAAATTAATGTACCTGATGATGTTAAGGAAAGTGCTGTTGAGGAAGAGTCTTTTGAGGAAGAATCTTTTAAAAATAAATAAACAAAAAATTATTAAAAGTGTTAATAAATGCAACAGATTTATTAACACTTTACACTTTCAATTTGTCATAAAATAGCAAAATATTCATATTGCCAACAATTTTGAATTCGAATAAAATATTGTTACATATGTAATTTTCAAACTTTGGAGAACGGGGTTTGCGTAAATTATCGGTGTTATAATCAATTGAGGGGGTTGGTTATTTATAGTATAATTAAAAATTACTTTATTTTTAAATTTATAAGTCAAATTATATTCAAAATCCACAATTCATAGCCATTCCAGGTCATGTAGTTTGAGACGGACAAAAGGTTGTCTGTTTCGGAAATAACTTGCTTCATAATGGTCAATGTATTAATTTTTAATACTTATTTGGGAGCAAGGTATTTTACAATCAAATTTCTCACTATTTTTCAGCATAAATACTAATAAAGGTTATACGATTTATCTGTATGAAAAGTGAATAATCTTTTACATTTGTCTATCGCAAATCCCGTAACAGCGTTCGTTATTTGCTCTGACAAATGTAAGACTATTAACACTTTTCATATGGTTAAGTATAATATAAATCATTATTTATAAAGCAAATTAATTTTTTAGCCAATGCTTCCCAAATAACAAATTGAATGTATTATCTTTTATGTTCACTAAAAATTAAAGGGGAGTGTTTTTGTGTCTGAACTTTTATTAACGTTATTACCTATTGTTGTCTTATTGGTTATGCTGGTTGGACTAAAAAAGCCGGCAGATATTAGCGGTATTGTTGGATGGGCAGTTGTATCGGCTGTAGCTGTTTTGTTTTTTAAAACAAGCTTTGAAGTTATATTAAGATCAACAGCTGCAGGATTTATAAGGTCATTTACAGTTTCACTTGTTGTTGCTGCATCAATGCTTCAGATGGCTTATATGGAAAAGACAGGTGCATTAAAAAGAGTTGTCATATTTCTAAAAACCATAGCCGCCGATAACAAAGCAGTGCAGATCATGATTATTAACATTGGATTCGGTACCTTGATGGTTGCAGTAGGTGCAACCCCCGGATCGGTATTACCTCCTATAATGATGGCTATAGGTTACTCCGCATTCGTATCTATTGCTCTTCCTTCCATAGGCTATGACTCATTATGCACCTATGCGTTGTTAGGAGCACCTTTGGTTGTTTTTGTGGATACTGTTAACCAGTTCCTTGGAAAAGGCAATGAAGTAAGTTTGTCCCAGGTAGGCAGCATATTTTTTATGTTCCTTCCTGTAGTGTCCACTCTCATCGGTTTTTCAATGCTCTGGATTGTCGGCAAATGGAAAGCAATAAAGGAAGGCTGGCTGCCATGTGCCATATCGGGATTAGTTATTACAATTGTATCCTATTTTACAAACAAGGTTGACAGGCTTGTTGTACTTACCGGTATATTCTGCGGAGTTGCAGTTATCATAGCAATGGTAATATATCTTGTTGCAACCGGCAAAAAAGTTATCGATAAAAGCAAATTGACAAAAGATGAGCTTGATTATGAAAAGTCATTCCCCCTGTGGAAGGCCCTAGCACCCTGGGGGCTGCTCATCATATTAATACTTGCATTAAACATGCCTAAAGAATCTTTTGAATTCCTTTATAAAACTCATCCGGTGCCCATCGAAGGAATTGCTGCCAATGGAAAGCCAATACTTACCAGGGCACTTTGGAATGCATACACATGGATATTTGTGAGTATATTCCTTTCAATGCTGATTTTAAGGCCAAAGGCATCGCAGGTTAAGGAGGCCTTTGTTGTATGGAAGAAAAGAGCACCAAGGCCAGTTTTTGCAGCAGCCATATTTTTTGTTATCGGTGAAATCATGAATACAGCAGGGTTTAGTATGGTTACAAAAAAGTTTGAGACTGAAAGCATGGTTCAGGTTCTTGCCAATTTCTCGGCTAAAACCTTTGAAAGCATATATGGCGGAATTGTAGGATTTGTCGGCCTATTAGGCGGGTTTATAACAGGCAGTGAGGCCTCTACAATCGGAATGTTCGGTAACTATGCATTAAAAACAGCTCAAGGCCTTAACATGGATTTAAACAGTCTTCTTATAATCGGAGCAGGCCTTGCTTTTGGAGGCGGACTTGCCAGTGTCATATCCCCTGCCAAACTTCAGAATGCTGCAGCTTCCATTGACAGAATGGGAGAAGAAACCAAGGTTATAAGGACTGCTTTTGTGTTTGCACTCATTCTTACAACAATTTCTTCAGCACTTGTTATGGTTATTCTTAAGAGCGGTATTGTAAAATAGTGCATATGTAAAACGAGTGCTGCAAAACCATTTGTGCAGCACTCGTTTTTTTATATTATTGCTAAGTATGCTATAAGTTATTACATTTGAGTTCAATAAATCCTAAATTCCCGTTGAAAATAGCACATTCAGATAAAAAGCTTTAATTTAAGCATGTTTCTGAATATAAGCTTTCACTTGTATGTGATATTTTTGTAACATACATAAATTTACGACGCTCTATTTTCAAGCCATCCGGGGTGTATGTGATAAAAATTCGGGAATTTAGGATAAATCTCACTGCTCCTTTAAAAACCGCCGGAGAATTTCTGCAACCTCTGCTCGCGTTGCAGTATTTACAGCATCAAGCATGTTTCCGGCCTTACCTCTGACAAGATTAGCCTCTACTGCCCAGCTTATGCCTTCGACAGCCCATTTTGAAACCTTATCCTTGTCCTGAAATCTATCCAACGCACTTTTTGAAGCAGTTGAAGTATAAACTTTTTGTAGTCTCATGTTATAATTATAAAGAATCACGGCCATTTGTTCCCGAGTGACGGGTGCATCAGGCAAAAATCTATTGCCGCCCAAGCCTGAAACAATATTATTGGCTAATGCCCAACTCACCGCTTTTTCGTACCAGCTGCCTTTAGCTACATCTAAAAAGTCTCCTGCTGTGTTTACCGGCGGCTCACCAGCCATCCGGTACAGTACTGTGACCAACATCCCACGAGTCATTGTAGCATTAGGTGCAAACGTATTTTGGGACAAACCGCTGAAAAACCCTTTTTCGCAAACAAAAGCAACCGCATCAAAATACCAATCTTTTATTCCTACATCTAAAAACTGGTTTTTCCAGTCCTTTGCCTCCGGCTCATTGTATGTATCAGAAAGCACTGAGGGCTTCTCCATATCAGCATCCACTCCGGATTTAAGAGGTCCTTTCCCAGCACTTAATGGATTAGGCGTTTGGACAATTGAAACAATTGGAGTGCTCAAAATGGCAGCAGCTGATTTATTATCCTCAAAGTTGATGCCGCTTCCGCCTGACCCTACGCTTGACCCTACGTCTGAATCTACGTCTATTCCTACGCTTGAACCTCCTCCTGAACCTCCGCTGGAGGCTTTAGAGTCCCACTTTGCATAAACAGTCAGGTTGCCATCAACTTTGATTGATGCTGTGAAGGCAATCCCCTTGCCGTCTGCTTGGGTAAACCAGCCTCCAAAGGTGTAGCCGCTCTTTTTTGGATCAGCTGGCATTGCTATTGCAGTATCAGGATTCACATTGAGTATTTGTGTATAAACGGCTCCGTCGTTCATAAATGTTATTGTATATGTAGCAGCACTGACATTAATGTACAGATAACCCTTTACATTCACATCCGAGCCTCCATTGCTAAAAAGCAATGTCAATTTATAATTGCCCTGCAGCAATCCCTTTAAATAAGCTTCCTTAATTGTAAGTACTGCAGTCTGGTTTTCCCCTTGCAATTGCTCCAGACTTATGCTGTAATCGGCACCTTCTTTAAGTGAATAAACATCGTTTGCAACTGACACAAGAGAATTTCCATAAAGGTTAATTTTAACAGCCACATCACCGCTGCTCAAATTCCTGTCAAAAAACACTGTGGAAGGTTCTATTGCCGGGTTGCTCACAGGGACAGCCATTACATCTATTGAAAGTGTTTCATTGTCAGTACTGGCAAATGGTCCGTTTTTGGCACCAATTACAAGTTGTATTGTTTTTCCAGCATCCTCATGGGCCGGTATGTACGTCAATTTAGTTTCTGCAATGTCAGCTATACCTTTGCCGCTACAGGAAATAATACTATAAGACGTTTCATCGTTTATATCTTTAAACCATGCCGATATATCTCGGCACACATATGGCACAGCCGCTGTTTTTAAGTCATAGGAGGCAGGAACTGCCTCTCCTGAAGGAGAAGTGCCTATGGCCCGGGGGCGGGCAAAGGAAGAATCCGAAAGAAAAACAGTATATATTGTGATGTTGTCTTCCCCCTTAGAAACTTCAAAGGTCCAGGCCTTTCCATCATCTGCTGCAATCGGTGTACTGGTCCAAGCACCACTGTCCAAAGGAACAATTTCTATATCCGTTGATGAAACCGGAGCATGATTGGAGGGCAGCACAACATGGTATGCATGGCTGTTTTGCTCATCAATTGCTGCTGGCACTCCCTGAACAGTGACAGAGCTTAACGCTGTATCCGCCTCATCATACCATTTTGCATAATATTCAACGTCTCCCGTACTACTGCCGGCAACCTTTGAAATGCTGCTTCCCGTCAGAGATGCATTATCATACCATCCTGCAAATTTATAACCGGACCTTACCGGAATTGGAAGGTAAACTTCGCTATTTCCACCAATCTTAAAACTGACAGGATAGTCGATGCCTGCTGTGCCACTTAAGACACCTCCATTGCAATTATAAATAATATTGTAATCTTTTGTAAGTGCCTCTGCCAGTAACCTCGCATTGACAACACCATATCCGTAAGCTGTGTCATAACCGTTTGAAGAAGCATCATCTACGGCACAATCCCGAAGCAATTTTTTAAAGCCTTCCCCGTTAATTGCCTTGTTGGTTTGCTTTGCCATCGCTGCCAAGGAAGTCACAATAGGTGCTGCATAGGAAGTTCCTGTTCCGGAACTCACATATGCATCTATCGAGGTATTCCCTAAACCCGGAATTTCCACACCTGGTGCAGTTACATATACACTCGAATTTTTCTGTGAATGAGGAGCCACAACTCCTGTTTTATCTACCATACCTACACCCACAACACTGTCGAATGCAGCAGGATAATTCAGCGATACAGTATCTCCGTAATCCCCGTTTCCTACAGCACTTACCATGATAATTCCCTGTTCTGCAGCCTTGTAGATTTGCTCTCGCAAAGACTCGGCAAGGCTCTGTTTTGTCCCCCCAAAGCTCATGTTTATGATATCCACCTTTTGCTGTATGGCATAGGCAATGGCACTTACAATGTTGGAAGTGCTTGTAGTCTTAGAGTCAAAGCAGCGAAGCTCCAGGAGATTGACCCTGTCTGCAAGCCCGGCTAGGCCTTTTCCATTATTTTTCACAGCCGCAATAATACCGCTCACAAATGTACCGTGCCCGGTATTATCTATATTGTAAGCAGCAGTATCATTACCTACAAAACTGTAACCGCTAATGGCAGTACCTGCCAGATCTTCATGTGATGCATTGATTCCAGAGTCTATTACCGCAATTGTCACGCCGCTGCCGTCAAGTCCTTTATTCCAGGCCTCTGCAATTTCAAGGGTATCTAAATACCACTCATCTGAAATCATAGGATCTGATGTCAAAAGTGTTCCGGAATCCAACAGGCAGACATCGTCATTTTGTTCTACATATTCCACCATACCTGCATTCATCAAACCTCTAATATCTTCCAGGTTATCTGCTGTAAATAGTCCATCCGTATATGGAATATTCTTAAGGCCGGATACTAAAAATGCTCTGGACTTTCCTTTTTTCAATTTTACAATATAACCATTACTTTTATTTCTATTTTGGTCTAAATCGGCAGCATTTGCATATACTCCGGGCGTGACAGCCGCACTAATCAATAGTACGGCTAGCAATATGGACACAGCAGTTGTGAATCCTGTATTTCTTTTTTGTTGAGACATTATCTGAATTTTCCCCCAGATATGATATATTAACCTCATCCTAATCAGAATACGCTTCACGCACTTCATGCAATTCCTCCATAATCATAGGTGTCTCCACAGAATACATTTAAGCTTGCAATATTCATACTGCAGTAAAAGTTCTGAGGAAATGTCCCAGATGAGGAAGCACCAATATTAATTGGTACTTCCATCTATTTTGCTTAATTTCATATTGATAAGTTTCATAAACATGGTCGCAACCTCTGCACGGCTTGCATTTCCCTTAGGATCAAAAAGGTTGTCTCCCTTGCCTTGAATTAATCCGGCCTTCTGGCACAAATTTACCGCTTCACTTGCCCATGGGCTTATTTGGCTGCTGTCCGCAAATGTATTGGAAACCGGTTTTTCTCCAAGAGTAATTCCCTTGTATTTCATAAAACGGCTAAATATTGTGCACATCTGCTCACGGGTTATCAAATCTTTAGGACCAAATTTGCTGTCGGAATATCCATTGACAATTCCAACATCCGAAGCCCACTTGACGTATGGACCGAACCAGTCATCAGGCGATACATCTTGGAATTGAGATGAAGCATAATTTTTTGTATCTATTCCTTCAAGGCGTCCCAAAGCTGTTACAAACATACCTCGGGTCATAGGAGAATTAGGAGCAAAGGTGCTGCTGTCAATTCCCTTGAAAAGTCCATGTGAGAAGGTAAAAGCAATCTCATCAACACCCCAGAAATCCGAAGGGACATCGCTGAAAACCGCATCATTCTTGACAATGAAATATTTGCCGGCAACAGGAGCAATATACATGATCTTATCCGAGGTCACCGAGCTCCACGGCAGTACAACGGCTTTGCCTTCTTTTCCTAAGCAGGCTACCGCATAAGCTTCCGGATTTGCGGGTATCTGCTGATTCAGAAGTATCATAGCCTTAAGGTCGCTTCCGGTATATAATGTCCCTTTAGGAATTTGGACTAAAAGTCCTTTTGCTATGATAATGATGTTCTTGTCTTTGTTATCGGAAATAATCCTTGCTGATGTTTCACCGTCAATAGTTGTGATACCTTCCTGTATTGTAACCGTTACTGTGCCTTCAGATGTGCTGAATTCAACGGATGGTATTACAGCGGGAATAGGAGTAACACTAGTAACAGGAGTTACACTAGGAACAGGAGTTACAGTAGGAGTAGCTTTCTGATCTCCGGAATTGGCATTGTTTCCCCTGTTATAATCTACATGCTGTTTTGCTGTTGCCGCTCCATCCCACAAGGTCGGGTCAGCAGTGAAAGCTGCATCCACTTTTTCATTCAACTTCTTTTCAGCTTCACTGTATGCCTGTTTTGAAAGTGCAAGGGCTGCAATTGCTTCAATAAGCTCATTGTCGGCAGCTTGAACTGCCTTGGTTAAGGCAAATGCCTTAACTGCATTGCTATAGGCATCCTTGGCCTTCTTAACATCTTCCTGTGTGCCTGTTCCGTTTTGAACTGCGGCTTTGGCATCATTCCAGAGTTGCAATTCAGCCAGAATATCGGCATCGTTGTCAATAGCAGCCTTGTATGCCGCTTCTTCTGCTGTCTTGTCACCAGTTGCTGCATTCCAGTTTTGAAGGGCAGTGTCAATACTTATTATATATGCATTGGCAGCTTCATTCAATCGAGCTGCTGTTTTTCCTCCGTTTGCAGCCTTTACGCGTACCTCTCCTGAAACAACACCGTCGTATAGTAAACGCAGGCCGTCAATATCCGCTGTAGTAATCCCCTGCATAGGCCGTACAGCTATTTGATAATCACCGTACTTTAATTGATTAAATGTTTTTATGTTCATTGCTTTCAAAGGAACATCGGCAATTTGCCATACAACACCTTTTCCTGCCATATCTGTGAAAGCCGTAAGCGGTTTGTTGGAATCATCAATTTTTAAGAGTGCAAACTGGTACAATCCTGTCCCGCCCTTTCCGCCTGCAGCGGTCACTGTGATAGCGCCATTGTCTGAAGAATAGCTGCCGGCAGATGCCGAAACTGCTTTAAAGGTAGTATAGTCATCGTTCACCTTTATAGGCTTTTTGGCAATTATGTCTGTATTGCCCGTATCCTGTGCATCACGCACATAGACAGTATAATTTCCCGGTGCCAGACCTGATATTATGGAACTGCCCTGCCAATTAAGATTATTGATCCATGCGGTATAATTCGCCTTATCTTCAGGAGTTGCTGCTGCGGGATCAAATATCAGATCATTTTTTGAAGGAACTAAAGTATACTGATATGCACCATGATAAATATTGCTTGCAGGCATGGATTTTGAGCTGTCATAAAGCCCTCCGGAAATACTATTACTGTCAATGATTATACTTCCGTTGTTTTTATCCTTGTTCCATGAATTTTCAATTCTGAAAACATTATTATCGGAAATATCTATTTTTAAACCATCAACGGTCACTGACCCGGTATTGTGGTTGCCGGCACCGTCCTCTGCATAAATGGTATACTTGCCGCCAAATGCAATGGGCAGAGTTCCTTCTATACGTGTCAGCCCTTGCTCTAAGGTCAGAGGGAAGCCGTTTATACTTGCCGCTTTGATGGATGAAAGGCTTTCATCACCTTTTGAAACGTTCCAGGAAAGCTCCCTTGGTGTACTTTCGTCTCCGATTACGCTAATCTGTACAGAAGGCTGAGCAGTATCCATGCGGTTCATTAAAAGGATTGCTGAACTCCATGTGCCGTTTGCTGCTAAAGCGGTGGCCTGATAATATCCGTTATTTGAAATAAGGAATCTTCCATCGCTTTCAGCCGTGAGATCGGAAATCTCCAATGTTGTTTTATTTAAAACAGGATCCTTTTTTGTGGAAATATATTTAACATCGACATTAGAAACAACTGAACCGGTCGCAGCACCAGGTACAGCCAAAGCACTTATGTAGGCCCTTTCGCCCTGTTTAACATACTGGCTGCTTAACATATCCTGACTTCCAATCTGGAATTTGGCTGTCAATGACGGTGCATCTGCAATTGCTCCATGGGTTAAGGTGCTGTTGAACCAGTCAACTGTGACTTTTTGTGCAGTACGGTTGCCCGAACTGTCTATGGCTGCAACAGCTATTGCCCCGTTTTCGTTTATCGGCAGGCTAAACTGCCAGAATCCGCTGTCGTTTTTAACAAGACTGGACGGAACGGAACCATTTACGGTAACTGAAGAAAGCCCGGAATCATCAATTACATAGCAGGTAAGGCTTACAGCATCAGAACCGCTCTTTATGGAAGCAGTCTGCGGGAAGCTCCTGTTCCAGAATACCTGAGGTGAATTCTTATCCTCAGCCGGCACCGGTACCTGGCCATTTGAGTAATGCTCTACAAGCTTGTCAAACTGGGCATTTTCCGATTTAACAGTTACAGTTACGGTATGTGCGTGATTGGCAGGATTAGCACCGAAGCTGGCTGAAGCACGGCTGCTTCCTCCGGAGGCAGTCAAATTTACAGGCTTGAATCCGGAAAATGTACTTTCGACCGTCACTTCACCATTAAAATACAAGTCAACTGACTCTGCTACGGTGGTAAAAGTAAAGGAAGCGTTTTTATCACCGTATGAAAGATTCGCAAGATACGGCACACTTTCTGCCTGATTCAGACCCCATGTTGGAATATTGTCTTTAAAGCTCCAGCTCTGGGAATTTGTTGAATCCTTATTGTATGGTTTTCCGTCTGCATTTTTAAAGCTGAACATGTTATTGTCGTTAAAAATGTTGATGCCTTCTCCGTATCCGGTCACAGTATAAGTAATAGCACGGATGGTATTAGTTGCAATATCCTTGATATGAATCACACCTGTCCCCTCTCTGGTAGGCGTAATAACCAGCATTCCTGTTGAATGGCCTTTTGAGAAATTTTCATTGTCCTTATAATAAAGGATTCCAAGATTCTGATTACCGTCAGCGGCATCTGAAATCTCTTCAACCATAACAACGGGTGCAGTCCCTCTGGTTGTATCTATGTTCACCGGTAGACGCATTGTGTTGCCCATGGCAAGTGTCAGCCTGTCGGCAGCTTCAAAAAATGTTGCATGTTCAATTTGTCTGGTAGCTACGTTATTTTCACTGTTGTATTCACCATGCTCAGCACTAATGACACCTGCCTGAGATGTTTTAACCGTATCTGCGTCGCTGAAGATCTCAACATTAAGGTTCAGGCTTCCCGTAGCACTTCCTTTATAATAAGCAGAAGGAACCACCAGAGTACCGGATACGGTCCTCCCCTTTCCGACGCTCATATTGCCGCCGTCTTCGGAGTTGTAAAGATAAAGGATGCCATTTTTCTTGTCTGTATTGGTAGAAGCTCCGTAAAGTACCAGAGTCTGTTCTTTTGAAACCGAAAGATCAGTTCCGGCCAAGGTTAAATCAACAGTTTCATAAGTAAGTTTACCGTTTTTGTCCTTCCCGGTCTCATAGCTGAATTGCACATAAGCATTATTTGCAACTTTGTTTCCGCGGTTTCCAACCTGGAAGTTCACCTTAAGCACAGCATTGCCGTTTGAATCAATACTTTCATTTTCGATTGAAAAATTTTCAAAACCAAGTTCAGGCTTTTGTGCCACTACCAAAGTACCGTTATTACCGTCGGCTGAAAGTGTTGTCGCATTAAATGAACCGGCCGCATAGGTTTTATCCTCCGCTACAGTGATATAGAAAACACTTCCGGCAGGCAGATCCACGGTAAGAGGCATGCTGGTTCCGCTTAGCTCAACCTTCTGTCCGGATGCTATATTTTGAGTAATCTGCCATGTATTAAGAACGTTTGATACACCGTCGGGCGTCTTTACGTTCAAATTAACGGTAATGGGGTTGGCAGCACTTCCGCGTATTGAAACATCACCGGTATTGGTAAAATTCACTATAGGCCTTAGCACGGAACCGGCAGCAAAGTCATAAATCGGGAATTTAACGCTGTCCTCACCTATGCACTGGCCCCCTACACCGTAACTAAGGGCATAAACTCCCACCTTTGAAGCACCGTCAGGCCCCAGCACGTTTTCTCCGTTAATTTCAACCTGCTTTAGTTTAGTAAAGCTTGCCTGCGTCAGTACAAGGAGCGTATCTCTGTTTGCTGACGGGATATCGCCGGCTGCAATTTCATTTGCATCACTTGAGCCAAAAAGTGATAATCCCGAAGGTTCTTTTGTTATACCGAACTTTGCTGCCAGAGTTTTATATTCGGATGATGTTGACTGAGATGCAGTTTCGTCTGTTGAAAGTGTGGAAAGTGATTCCGAAGCAGCAGGCTCTGCCGTGAGTCCCAAAGCAATCTGAAGATTGGAGAATTTCAGCATATCCATGGAACCGCCGCTATAGCTCTTAAGCTGACCCAAATAAGCTTTTTCGTATTCATCCTTGGTAAAGCCCCTTGAAATTCCATCCTCATATACCTGCATATTGTGCATTGCCAGCATGATACCGATGCCCCAGGTATTTGTATTGGGGTCGTATTTGGACAGGTATACGGCATTATTTCCTGTATTGGCAACTGTGGCCGTATAAACGGCAGAGATATTGCCTGCACCGTCAGAGCCGATTGTAACCTCTCCACGGCCTGTAGTTGACTGCTGCTTAAGATTATCGTCACTACCCGTCATGTTTTCAGGTGTAAAAAACGGATAAAGTGTCCCGGTTCCTGATGTGATAATGCTTGTAAGCTGTGCCTCAGGAATTATGTAGGTTGAGCCGTTCATTTCAAAAAGCAGGAAGTCTTCAGCCGTATCGGAAAGCTGGCTGATGCTCTCGCCATTTGTAAGAAAGCCCAGCTTGCCGCTTAAAAATTGCAGGTTTGTAAAATAAGGATCGCTATAAGCCTTAGATAGGCTTGTTTTTGTGTATACTCCGTCTTTTCCTCCCTTATTCAGGTCATAATCCACCAATGTACGGATAAGGTAAGGCGTCTTGAAGTTAACAGTTTTATCTGCATTGACTTTTGCACTTCTGACGTAAAGCCTGCGGGTGGTTACAAAATCTCCGGACTGGTAATCCTGCTGGCTGGTTGTGTATACAATACAGTAATCCCCGTTTTTCATTTTCTTTGTTTCAATATTATCCAGCACCTGGCCTGAAGCCAAATCAATGCCGGTAATGACTCCGTTTACATTGGCACACAGCTTGGTGCCTTTGCCATAAGTTTCCCAAAGTCCTGTCTGATAAAGCAAACGATAGTCGCGTATGGACTTTGAAGCATCACCTCCGGGATATGCCGTATTGAGGTAAGCGGTATAATCGGCAACCTGCTTTGCCTTCCAGCTGTCATCCAAAATACCTTGAGCATAGAAAACAGCCGCTCCGTCTCCTGATGCATCAGGAACATAGACAGTGGCACCTGCCGCTCCGCTTACGGTTTGTGCCGCAGTAAATCCCTCCGTTCCGGCATAGGATGTTTTTACATTGAAAGAGGCTTTCCTGATAACCGTATTTCTGGCAGCTTTGGTTGCCCGGCTTTGTATATAGGTATTATAATCATCCATGGATGCATAGTAGTCATACCAATCATTATAAGTCTTCAGCACAGCATCATATGCATTCTTAGCCGCCAGGTAATCGTCATATGCCTTCTTCTTCGCATCGTACCCGTTGTATTGGGCTAAAGCAGCATCATAAGCACTTTTTGCTTCTTCATATGTACTGTACTTGGATGAGTAATCAGTTTGAGACACATAATAATCCGTCTGAACAGGCTGTGCAGGTTTGGCACCCGGGTCTGCCACAACACCAGGTGCTGTCGGCATAAATCCCGTATTTTTATAGTTTGTCAAATCCATCTTGGTACTGTCAGCCAGTTGGGGAATCTGAGATGCCGGTTTTGCCAATACTGTCGGTGCAGCGGCAGAAACACCAGCATAGCTGATCCAAGCCGCATGTATTGTACTGCCGTCTGTCCACGCTTTAAAGCCAAGGTCTCCCGTACCGTCATCCTTGGTGCCGTCGGTAGTATCCACAAGGATATACGGTGTTGAGCTCAATTCATTTACCGGGTTCACAAGTCCATAGCTTTCCTTACCGTTTGCAGAGGTAACACGCAGCTTTGACATTACAAGCATACTGTTGTCTACTTCATTTAGGGCATCTTTACGGCCGTATGTATAAATAACATAGTTATCCTTACCAACAGTTACAACCTTGTAGTCATAACCTGTTAAAAGTCCGTCGGCAAGCTTGAAGGCATCTCCTGAGCTGCCGTAGCCCGAAAGTTGGAACGGAACATTTTTATCCGAAGGATTATATGAATACGTTGAAAGTTCGCCGTCACGCTCCGGCTGGTAAATCTTCTGGCTGTTCTGTGTGCTGCCGGGCAGGCATATCCGTACTGAAGAGCTGGTAGTATTGCCGCTGCTGTCGGTCGTTGACAGAGAACCGATATCACCGCCGAACGCACCTCCAAGTGCCGACCAGCTGTGCTTCCATCCGTCGTCTTTATCATATGTGATACTATACTTTATAAAATCCATTTCATAACTGAACAAAAGCAACACAACTCTGAATCCAATTCCCATGGAGAAGTCAAAGCTGTCAAAGCTGAATCCTTTATAGCTTCCTGAATAAAGACCGGTTTTAGTGTCATATTTCTTTTCATAAGCCCCCAGAGTCATAGAGCACCCTACACTTATTTTAATAAATACCTCAAACTTCATAATTTCTATCCCGATACCGGCTCCTGCCTCCACAAAGGCTTCGGGAGAAATGGTCATACCGTTCCAGTAGACATTACTGTTTGCATCAACTACTCTTGCAACACGTTTTATGGTAGTTTCCTCAAGTGCCACCAAAGTCACCGAACGTTTTTCACTAAGCTTATTGCTGTCCTGCTGCACCATAGTGACAGTAACCGGATCGCCTCCTTCAGATTTTATAAAACCCTCTTTAAAATCCGGAACGGTACTTTTTAAACCCAGCTTACCGGAGAAAACAACATTGAATGCCTTATAGTCCGTATCAAAGGTATAGGTCTCACCAGGCTTAAGCTTTTTTTCCGTCTTTAAAACAGCATTCGGCTCTTCCTTCGGATCTCTGTCCACCGTCATTCCGGTACCTATTTCAAGGCTTATACCCACTGTGACGTAAACATAGACAATAGGACACGGAGAAAGCCTGTATTGATACTTATATTGAAGCTCAGCCGCTATTGCTGCAGAAAACTGGTTAAAATAAAATGCGTTGTCAATGGGATTATATTTAAACAGGAACGCAAGGGATACTGAGAAATCTACTTTAAAGGCACTGGAATTCAATTGTCCGCTATCCTTGGCATTGCCATAGGAATCATCTGCAGCCTTGGCAGTATCCATACCCGGGTTTTTAATAAAGTCTTTCAACAAGCCCATATCCTTTGCCTTGGCAGTGTTTGCCTTTTTCGGCCCGAACCAGTTGCTTGATCCACCTGAACCACCCGAACCGCCTGAGCCTCCTGTACCTCCTGATCCACCTGAGCCACCTGAGCCACCAGATCCGCCTGAACCAATACCCGCTGTCCCGGCATCACCATTTGAATTATATCCTCCAAGGGGTATACCGATAGAGAAGCCGACTTCATACCCATCCATTGTAATGGTTATATAGTCAGAAACACCTATTTCCGCGACGGGCAGCTTTGTACCCATATCAAAATTGAACTCAGGAAATTCACTGCCGGATTTTGACATATCAACATCTGTGTTTGGCGTTGAGGAACCCTTCTGTACCTTTAAATAATCAGAGTTTGGATATGCACCGCTTGTGCTGTGGCTGATAGTTTCGGGAACAGGCAAAGAAGCTGATTTTGTAGTTATTTTCTGCTCCTCCACACCAAGAGCGAAGGTGTCATTGCTGGTAAATGACCCCAGATAATTATTGATTTTAGCTACCGCTATAGTGTCACCATCCTTATATGTAACAGCACCGGTATTCTGGTCAATGCTTTTTATGTCAGCAACAGGAATATTATCACCTGCAAGGCTGTGGGGAATAAAAACCGGGCTTGGATTTGTAAAATCATAAAGCAGATTGCCGTGGTAATCCGGAGACCATGTAAACGAACTGCCGGTCAACTTTGGCGGATTATGGTCGCCGCCTAGAGGAATGTCAACTGTTGAAACAGTACTGGCTTCAGCCCCATACATAAGATGGTTGGCAGAAGATAATCCGTAATCGCTTTCACTTTGCGGAACGCTGCTGTTTGCATAACTTCTGCTCATACCGCTGACAATATAACGGTAAGCCTTTTGTTCCTTAGTGAGAGCTACCGCTGAACTGGGGTTTGTTACGTCTGCGATAAATGCCGGCATAACCTGTACACAATCATCCTGACTTGCACCCGGAGGTATTGTAAGGCAACGCGGCGTCATAGTGTAGAAGGTTTTAAAAAAGTATTGCCTGTATCCGACAATTTGACCCTTTGAATCGTATAACGGTATCGGTGCAAATATGCTTTCGTCATAGTCGGTATCAGGATCAAGAAATAGGATAAACTGGTCAATATTATTGCCGCCAGCGTCTTTTTCCAGTACAAAATATCCTGTCTGCTTGTTAAAATACCCGTCAATTTTTCCGTTTCCGTTTGCGTCAAGGTAAAGTGCCGTTTGAGCAATACTGGTGGTCATACTGTTTTCTGCAGTTATGTAATTTTTATCATAGTAACGGAAATCTAAAGTTGCAGTGGCCAGGTTTTCCATACCAAGATAGATATTTTCATTTCCGTAATAGGATTTGCCGCCTAAAAGAATGATGTCCTCAGCCGGCATGTTGAAATTTATCCATTGAAGATTTTCCAAATCGGAGGAATACTTTAAAACACCTGCCGTATCACTGCTTATTAAACTGCTTTTATTGATGTTTTTAGTTTTATATGTAAAACACGTGCTTGATGTCTTGTCTGTTTCTGAATATCCTATGGTTATGTAGGATTGTGTTCCGCTGGATTTAAATTCACTGAAGGCATCATTGATCTTTGTTGGGTCAATGCTGCTGAGAACATTGCCGTTCGAATCCTTCAATCGCTGCACCGATGGACGCAGGTCCAGCTTAAGCTCCTGTTTCCTTGTCATTATAACATTAATGGTATAGGTATCTGAAATGGATGACTCGGAAAATCCGTTCCATACCATTTTAATATTGTATTTGCTGCTGTTGGCTTCCTTAGTGCCTGTAGCCACAATCTGGCCCTTGGAATTGGTGAGGTATACCGCGTAATTAAGCTTTGAATCTTCCGTCGCAGGCTTATAAGCCGGTGTTTCTTTCAATTCCACCTGTATGTTTGAGCCGACATAGAGCCTTCCATTGCCGTCTACACCACCCTGTTTGTCTATGATGCTGATTGACGGCTGTATGGAGTCATAAACTCCAGAAGCCAATGTAAGCTTTGTACAGCCTGAAGGCGAGCTGTCACTATCATTTGCGGTAAATATGCGAAGCCCCATGTTATTGCTGAATTTGCGGCGTGTCATATATGCATCGTCCAGGCCGGCAACTGCATTATTTTTGCCGTTGTGGGCATCGTATATCCTTGTCCCAAGGCGTAATTTCCCAATATCGTCACTGACATTCCATGACTTCATAAGTGAACCGGAAGTGTACCATTCCAGTTTATAACCGCTTGCCCAGCTCCCTGAAGACTTGTGGCTAGAATTTGCATATGCAAATTCATTACCGTTTGACTTCAAAATTTGAAAATATGGATAAACGTATTCCAGTCCATACCAGAATAAATCCCCATCGCTGGCCAGTGAAGCCGTCCATGAGAATAAACCGTAAAAATCCGAATACATAGATGAGCCATAGGGTAAAGCCAGATCCCCTGACGCATTCCCTTTGGACTCAAGTTTCCAGCCCGAACCATTTGCAGTACCGTTTGTCCAACCGCTTTTGTACAGCCCGCTCAGAGTATCACCACTATATCTGTTGTTTTTGTTGGCAATAAGGGTACGATCCTTCCATGCGTTTGCAGGATTTGAAAATTTAATGGCACCCAAAGGATATTCATATGTAAAAACACTTATCTCGCCACTATTGCCGTTTTTATCAGGATAAATTATGGAAGCTTCGGCTAAATTGCCTTTTCCTTTTATCTCCGTGCCCCCAACAGTGCCTAATTGGGTGTGTGCTATAGGTTTAGATGCCTCTGATACCTTTTCAGAAATATCTGACGCTCCGGTATCATAAAGCATTGTAGCCAGGTTATTTTTCCCTTCGGCTGCCGTATTGTACAAGTATACCGTCGCAACAGTGTCAGATAGCGTGCATATTTTATTTGTGTCACCTTTAAGGTTTGAAAGGGTAACCGTCAGGCTGACTTTATCATTTGTTGCCTTTTTGTCATTGATCAGTGGAATTTCGATGGTCTGCTCATCTACATCCGAATAAAAATTCAATGTGCCTGTAACTTCACTGTAGTCTTTTCCTGCTATAGCTGTAGCACCCTTCGTGCTGTAATCCACCGACAGGACATTCTGTTTTCCCCCGGTACGCTTAACAGTGAGGCTTGCAGTCCCGGATGATTTGTCGGCAGTAATATCGGTTACGGTAAAGCCGATCCGGCATGAAGTTGGAGCTTCATTATCCTTGATATGGTACATAAGCGTGTTGGCTGCATCATAAAGAGATCCGCCTTCACATCCGGTAATAGTAAACATTCCGAATTTATCAGGCTCCGCTTCACTGTTATCCCTTGATTTAACATAAATATCCTTCACCCATTCATCTTCTGCAAAGGTAAGCTCAAAAGCATAACCGGCATATTTGTCAGCATCATTCATAGGAAGTTCTGAATAGGTGGTTGAAGGATTAAGCTCGATATCGGCAGGAGGTGTATTGAGAACTTCCTGCTGCGGATACTCATAAGCTACTCCTTTGGCTGAATCGGAGCAGTACGAAGTACCCTTTTGCGTGTAAACGCAACGCACATCGTAATCGGCATAATCTTTTTGAGCAATAATAAATTCTTTGTCCTCTGCACCGCTAACATTCTTCCAGTCTCCATCCTTCAAAATGTACCACTTAAAAGCATCTGCATCAGTGTCAATTTCAAGGTGAAGATCGCCTTTTGCATCTGCATCTCCAACTGTAACACCCACTGCTAAAGAAGGCTTCAGCGGATCAGGATCTTTTCCCAACGGCTGGTATTTTGCAATTGGAAGCGGATTTTCAACTCTGATTGCAATGTCATCTGAACCTGCTGCGTTGGTATAGCTTTTTACCCCCTTGGAAATATCGGTTACTGCCGGCACATAGGTTAAATGGGCAATTGCCCTGCCCTTTGTACCCCCAAGCCTATATACGGTAATTTTACCTTCCTGTCCTTCTGTAACTTTTAATTCACTGTTGCTAAAGGCAAAGGTTCCGTAAGGAAATTTTGTTTCCCAACTGGAATCTGTAAATACGGAATTCCCATTTTTGTCCCGGAAAGAAATACCTTCTCCTTTTTCCTTGTAGTATGCCATAGCATCAAATGGCATTGAGGTAAAAAGTACCAACACAGCAATAATCATCGCTATGCTTTTTGTTGCTGCTTTTTTAATTTTGTACATAGTGCCCCCCTAAATAATATTTTTTTATTTAAATACCATACTTCGCCGTTTCCCTGATTATCCTCGCGTCCTGTCCACCATAACCATGTCAATAAAATCGGATGCGGCAATTTTCACTGCTTCCCGTCCAACTTCTCCGAAAAGCAAATAAAAACCGTCAGTATGAACGCTGTTGAAGACTTCCTCATCCCGCAGCAGTCCGAATCGTACCGACTGGAGTCTTGTGTTGAAGTCGAAATGAATACGGCTTCCCGTCTGTGTTTCTATGTCAATGCAATAATCCGGTAGTGGTGTGACCTTCACAAATACTTTACGTTCGTTTACCATAGACCATCTCCCTCATTTCTCCTTAATTGCGGTGCACCAGATTATCTGTAACCAGGTCCTGGTTCCGCAGGCTGTTTTTACTCATAAAAAAACTGCTATAAATTAGTTTACAGTAGTGCTTTATAGTTTGTATATTACCCAACGGGTGATATTTTTACCGATAATTCTCTCCTTTTACAATGAAAGGCCCTCAAGCTGCACCCGGGAGCGTATGCCGAGCTTCCTGTAAATGCTTTTAAGGTGGGCCTTGACGGTATCATCGGTGATGAACATTCTGTCGGCAATCTCTCTATTGCTGAATCCTTGTTGGGCCAGCAGGGCTACATCCCGCTCCCGCACGGTCAGTGGCAGCGTCATCAGGGTCAGCACACGATTAACAGCTGACACACCGTCTGCCTGCCTTTTACAGAGTGTCAAAATTGCTTCGATCCCTTCTATGTCTGAGTATGTACGGCGAGCTCTCTCCAAAATGGGCAGAAGTTCTTCGCATTCGGCAAAAGGCAGATAAACCCTGTCGGGTAATGCGATATCTAAAGCCCTGTCCAATGCTACCCTAGCATCTGCATCATGGCCTAGTTTCATCAAGGCAATAGATTTAAAAATAAGGAGGTACACTTGTGGCAGCAGGAAATGGAGCTCCTCCACCACCGGAAGGAGAGCATCCGAAATTCCCATGGCAGCTGCATTTTTGCCTTCCAGCAGCAATATTTTTATGAATATCATCTGACCAAATGGAATTGCCACCTTAAACACTTTTTTCCACATCGTATCCGGATTACGCAACCAGTCGGCAACCCCTTCTGTACTGCAAAGTGTCGTCTCTAAAAAGGCTACAGCAAGCTCCATGGTCGGCCTGTTGTCGTATTTCATACCGGCATAGACACGGCCCTCCATGCTGGTCACGGCAGCCTTATACTCCTCCAAACTGCCTCGCAGCAGAAAGATTCGTGCCAGAATAAACTCTGCGGCACAGCAAATGCTGCCCTGCTTTTTCGCAGACGCAAGAAACAATGCCTTGTGGCATAGCGTCTCGGCAGCTACATCATCACCTCGCATAAGTAGTGCTTCTGCCCGCATGACATACTCCGCCGCAGTACCGTGACCCATGGTAAGTTTTGTGTAAATTGGCATGCACTCGTCCATACAGTCGAGCTCACGGGAAAGCTCTCCTTTTTTGCTCCAGAACAGATACATGACAGATGGTTGACGGAACGTCCACGAATCATCCCAGTTATAGAGCGTAGTAGGCCCCCCCAAAAGTTTCCAAGCCGTTCGGTGATCCTCGCTCATTTTTTCAATATCGTTAAACTTGGTAAAGGATGTAAGCAGGGCAAACTCCCCGCTGATCTCACAAAATTCCTCTTCGCTCAGCCCCGATGTTTCCCTCTGGGTCAAAAGGTTACTCAGCATCTGACAGATTCGTCCGAAGCTGATATAATCACCCACAAGGAATAAATGAAATGCAAAGACCAACAGTCGGACAGGATAGCGTAGCAGTGTGCCGGGAGGACATTCATCCAGAATATTGGTAAAGAACCGGCTGATGTCCGTTTCCAGATATCCTGTAAGGTCGTTGCCCTTAAGAGGCAAGGACAGAAGAGCTTCAAAATCACCTGAAAGGTAGTAAAAGCGTGCAGCCTTGTAATTTAATCCTCGCTGCCCCACAGCTGTACCCGCTCTCTGCCACAGCTTTTTTTTCAGCTCAATAGGCTCTTTTTCAAACTGAACTCGTAAAAACTCCTGCAATAAGCTGTGGATCATATATTCGCCCATCAACTGGTTATATCGCAGGAAGCTGCCGGTTTCAAGAAGTGCTTCAGCGTAAGGCGGCAGCTTATCCGTGTCAAGCATCAAACAGGCCTGATGTGCCGTAAAGCTGTCCAGCAGGGACAGCGACAGTAAAAAAAGCTGCTCATCCCCATCCAGACGGTTCCAGATGGCCGACCGGACTAAGGGCATTATGTTGGTAGCACTCTCAAAACCGCCTGTATCGCGATAAGTAATCATCTGAAGCTGGAGTGCTGCCACCCAGCCCTCCGTATAGCGAGTGATGCTTTCAAGATCTGTGGGGGAAAGAAGGAATCCAGCTTGGCGGAAAAACTCATCAATATCTGCCCGTTCAAAAAACAATTCCCCTTTTCCGACAGTCAAAATTCTATGATTATGGGTGCTGTAAAAAGATCCTATGTACAACTCCTGAGTAATGATAACAATGTGAAAAAAGGAACTTCCACTGTAGGACAAAGCACTGATGATTTCCCGAGGAATGCTGCTGTCAATCATTTGATAGTTATCGATTACCAGAACCGTTTCCACATCGCAGCGGCAATTCTGCATCAGGCGTGCTATATCTCCAAGCGTGTCATAGGATGGCACTCCGAGCCGTCTCAGGGCAGACGCTGTGTTATTATCAACATGGGCTATAAGTGCACAGATATGCTCCCATGCCCTTACTGCTGTTTCACCAATGGCCGTGTACCAATATTGGTTCACCCGGCGTGGAAGCTTTTCCGCCATATATTCGCGGACAGCCGTTGTCTTTCCTGCCCCAGAGGGTGCTTCCACAAGGGTCAAGGGATAGTCTAAAATCCTGTGCAGCCGCTTTGTCAGCCGCTCAGGGAAGTAGTATAACTCGTTGTTTTTCTGTTTAGCCATGTAAAATGTCACCTTCTTCATTATATTTTTCTTTTGTAATCATATATAAACCTGATTTATTCATGAGCTATTAAAAAAATAATACAAAGGTTGGCAATCATAAATATTTGCTGCATTTTACTAATCACTTAAAAAATGAAAGATATGGATAGAAAATAGGGCTCGAATTTGTTAAGATATAGTGACGAAACCAATATAAAACAAAGGAGAACCTATATGACAATTTTAGATGATAAACAATTAGAATACAATAGCAGAATAAAAAATTCTGTTTCTTCCGTTGTACACGTTAATAATTCCACAAACTAATGTCAATTCGTTTATCTTATTAGGTGATACAGTATATGTATTCTACCTTATTTTGCCATAATTAATAGCGATAGTAAATTTATCATTTCTTATGTAGCAATTGTACCATAAACTTCTTTTGGTTTCTCTCCGATATATTTATTGATATTTATATTTATTGAAAAAGGAGAATGTAAATGCGAATGAAATTACGAAACAGTATTGGCTCAAAGCTTTTGCTTATGATGCTTGCTGGCATGTTGATACCAGCGATAGTCTTGTTTGTCAGTTTATTGTTTTCAGCTGAACATATAAGTAACTCTTCACAAACAGTTATAGCCGATCAGGTTTTAAAAGAAGTAAAAGATGGAATTAAAAACACTGTAGATTCTGTTATATCTAATGTTGAAGCTAAATATAAGGACAAAACAAACGGCCTTACAGATGAACAAATACATCAGATTATAAAAAGTGAGTTTGACGGTGTAAGGTATGGTGAATCCGGATACTTCTTTGGGTATTTTTATGATGGTGTTCGCCTGATTGCACCTGAAAACAAGGCCATGGAAGGAAAGAATTTATGGGATTTGTCGGACAAGGATGGTGTTAAAGTAGTTCAGGAACTTATTAACGCCTCTAAAAACAACGGTGGTTTTTTTGAGTATATGTGGCTCAATCCTAATACTGAGCAAGATGAGAAAAAGCTTTCCTATGCTGCACCGATAAAGTTAGGAAATGTTGAAATTGCCATTGGTACAGGAACATATCTTCCAATGATTGAACAATCAAAATTAATGATTTCACAGAGCATTGAGAAAACTAAAAATAGTGTTATTGCTCCTGTTACTATAATATGTATTGTTGTTCTCCTTGTTTTGCTTGTATCCCTTTATCTATTTTTAATGAAGCGAATAGTTAAACCTATAAGTGATTTAACAGAAATAGCTGAATCAATTTCTCAAGATAATCTTTCAAAGGATATCAAGGTAATAGAATCAAACGATGAAATAGGAAATTTGTCAAAGTCCTTCTATAAGATGCATTCAAATCTTAAAAATATGGCATTGGCAGTAACAGAAATAGCTGAAGGAAATATTATTGAAAACAGTAGATTATCAGGTTTTAGCAGCACTGAAGGAGACTTGTCAAAGGCTATTTACATGCAAGCAAGCTCAATAAAGCATGTTATATCAGATATTGATTCCCTTGCACAGGCAGCCATTGACGGAAGGCTTGGTGTAAGAATTGACACCTCAAATCACAGCGGAGACTTCAAAAAGATAGTCATTGGAATCAACAATACACTGAATGCGGCTATTGAACCAATCAAGGAAGCATCTTTGGTTCTTCAGGAAATGTCAAAAGGCAATCTTGAAGTTGAAATAAAAGGAGACTATAAAGGAGATCATGCAGAAATAAAGAATGCACTAAACAATACAATAAAATCATTAAAGAAATATATTCACGATATTACCACCGTTTTAAACGAAATGTCCAATGGCAACCTGGATATGGAAATATCTTCAGACTATGAAGGAAGTTTTATTAAAATTAAAGAATCAATTAATAAGATTGTTAAGTCTATGAATACTTTATTAATTAACATAAATAATGCATCAGAACAAGTTCTTGTAGGTTCAAGACAGGTAGCAAATTCAAGTCAGCTTCTTGCTCAAGGAGCTACAGAACAAGCCAGTGCCATTGAGGAAGTAACTTCAGCAATAAATGAAATTGCTGAACAAACCAAAATTAATGCACAAAGTGCCGGTATGGCCAATGATAAGTCTTTAATGGTTAAAGAGTATGCAAGCCAGGGTAATATTCGCATGATGGAAATGCTTAAAGCCATGGAAGACATAAACCAATCTTCCAATAGTATCTCAAAGATAGTTAAGGTTATTGAGGAAATTGCCTTTCAAACAAATATTCTTTCCTTAAATGCAGCTGTAGAAGCAGCAAGAGCAGGCGTTTACGGAAAAGGTTTTGCCGTTGTTGCTGAAGAAGTTAGAAACCTGGCAGCTAGGAGTTCTAATGCAGCAAAGGAAACTACCGACATGATTGAAAGCTCTATCAGCAAAATCAAAAACGGCTCAAATATTGCAATTGAAACTGCAGGAGCCCTTGATAAAATAGTTGAAAGTGTATCAGATGCTGCCAATTTGGTAGGAAATATTGCTACGTCATCCAACGAACAGGCAACCTCCATATCCCAGATAAACCAGTCAATCATCCAGGTTTCCCAGGTTATTCAGACAAATTCTGCAACTGCACAGGAACAAGCTGCTTCCAGCGAGGAACTCTCAAGCCAGGCTGAAAGTATGAGGGATATGATTTCCAAACTGAAGCTTAAAGAACACTCTGCATCATCCGGTGATTTGGAATTGGATGAAGATCTACTGAATGCTTTGGAAAACCGACTTCAAAATATAAATAATACAAAAGCATCAAAGAGAAATTCCAAAAGGTCTAACAATTCATCATCTTCAGGAAGGCCTTCTATTAGTCTGAATGATTTCGGCAAATATTAATTTTTCCTGATGATAAGGCTATTGGATGCTCTCCAGTAGCCTTTTTAAATTAATCAATTTTTATAGTCACTTCATTTTTTATAGCCACCCCATATATTTATGGGCGGTTTTTTTGCAAAAATCAAATACTTGTTCTTCTGTATACTCTAGGGATACTGAATTAATGTTGCTTTCTGAGTGTCTTCTATAAACCCTGTCTCTAAAGGCTTCAATATCATATTGGGTTATCGGCAGCTCTGTCTTAATAACTGACAAATCCGCATTTACTATTTGAGCCCATATTCGAGGTGCCCAATCAATATGATTATACAGGTAATAACTTGCAAGACCTGTTTCTTCTCTATATTTAACAAACCAATCCTGACAGGTACTGTTATTTAAATATTTCTCCTTAAATGCCGGTATCATTATTTCATCCCAACAAGCATCTACAAATAAATGTAACAGCCACCCACATTCAAATGGATTGCTATTATCGATCTTTTTTCTTAATTGTCCAAGTGCTTTCATACGGTTTGAAGTATTTCTAAAGTGAATTTCATCTTTAAACTGTCTATCATTTGTATAATCAGGTGCAAAATTCCCAACCCAGAATAAATCCGGTGCTTTCGGGCTCACTTCATATGCTGCAAGCAGATGAATCATAGTCGATGGCATTAATCATTCTCCAATCCTTATGTATTTTACCTATCCCAAATAACAGTACCGCTAAATCCATACCCATCATTTCCTAAATAAACTTCATGTTCTTTTTTATTTTCATCTTTCCACTTAATTTTATTTAAAGGTAAACCACAGGGCAAATCTTCTTCAATGTACAAAGTCGTGTTTCTCAGTTCTTTCAGCTCTTTAATAACCTCACCTTCAACAAACTTACTTGATTTTTCATCCCATTTTACATTAATCAGTTGAAAGTCAAATATGCTTCCGGTTACTTCAGCTTTAAAAAATGATCCGCTATTATCAACCTTCCATACAATCTCTTCATAATCTTCAACAAGACCATTGATATTGCTTCCGATTATAGATACTGACTGAGCATTACGCTTCGGGGAAGTTAAAATATACTTTAAATTTTTTTCATCTACTCCGACAACTCTTACAGATAAACTTTCATTTTTAGTTGTTGATGTTAGTTTTTGATTTTCCAAATCCCGCTTTAATAAATCAACCTGTTTTTGTAACTCGCTGATTTTTATATTTGCACTTTTTAACTGACTTTCATATTCTTGTTTTCCAGTACATCCATTAAGCGATAAAACGGCTAATACCAGAATTAATCCCCAATAGCATTTCATAAGAATATCTCCCAAACTTTAAAAGAATTTATATAATTTATGAATAATATCTATGCTGCTTAATTTATTTTATCAGAAGCTATCCGTATTCGTCCAATAATTTGTTTTGAGTAAAAAACTACAAAGATTAAATTGACTTTGCTTTTATGTTAAAAAAATTATAAAATTGTAGTATATAATAATTTTATTAAAAGTGATAAATCTATTACATTTGTCTGTCGCAAATCCCGTTGAACCATTCGTTATTTGCTCCGCCAAATGTAAGATTATTAACACTTTTAATATAGAATATAACTACTAAACTTTAGAGGTATACAAATGAAAAATATTAACGATTATGAAATGCCAAATATCCTTCGCGATTTTTTAAATTACATGCAGACAATCAAAGGAAAATCCGTCAATACCATCCAAGTGTACTTTTATGACTTAAGGGTCTTTTTCCGATTTTTGAAGGTTCATAGGAATATTGAAAAAAATAAGGATGAGTTTGATAAAATAATTATTACAGACATTGATATTGATATTATTAAGACTGTCACATTAAGTGATTTGTATTCCTTTATGTCCTTTGTAAGCAACAGCAGGGATAATTCTGCCCATGCAAGGGCCAGGAAGGTGGCAAGCCTTAAGTCGTTTTTTAATTACCTGACAAACAAAGCCAAGCTATTGGAAGTAAATCCTGCCAGCGAGTTGGAGTCACCCAAAATAGTAAAGCGTCTACCCCGCTATTTGAATGTCCAGGAGAGTAAGCAGCTTTTAGACTCTGTCAGCGGTGAGTATTCCGAGCGTGATTTTGCCATAATAACACTATTTTTAAACTGTGGACTAAGACTCTCAGAGCTTGTGGGCATAAACATAAATAACATAAAAAATGAAACCCTTACTGTAATAGGAAAGGGCGATAAAGAACGTATGATTCCATTAAATAAGGCATGTCAAGATGCCATTGATTCTTACATGTATGTACGTAAGGTAGATGGTGTTAAGGATAAAAATGCCCTGTTTTTAAGCGAAAGAAAACAGCGTATAAGCAAGGTAACTGTGCAGCATATTGTTAAAAAATTTATTAGAATGTCCGGCCTTGACCCAAACAGGTACTCTACCCACAAACTAAGACATACAGCTGCAACACTTATGTACAAATACGGAAATGTTGATATTAGAGCTCTTCAAGAACTGTTGGGCCATGAAAGCATAGCCACAACAGAAATATATACCCATCTTGATAAGGAGCAGCTAAAAGATGCCGTTGAAAAGAATCCGCTTTCCAATTTCACTAGGAAGTGATTGACATAATCTTACTTCCTTAAATTATTATCCCACTTACTAACATCACTTTTACCTGTTACCCATTGATTTAAAACAATTTTTTCATTGCTGGAACATGGAATAGTTTTTATGGGTTCATTAATGCCTTGAAGAGGATTTATAAATACTTTTAATTCATTATCCGTCTGAACTATTAACACATCATTGCTTGGCGATGTGACTGCATCAACTGCTTCTGGGATTGCCTCTTTTATTGTATCCCATTCTAGGCCTAATTCATTATATTGATTAAATTCACTAGGTATTTCTTCTTCTAACATCACATATTCATTGATTTGGTAATTGTTGCACAAATTCATTTCTATCATTTGCCATAAAACAGGCAGTGCCAAATTCCATTTACCTTTGTTTCTTGCTAGGCAAATATCATTAGGTGATATGGATTGTTTATACGTCCAACCATTATTTCTAACCTTTTTATTATACTTCTTAGAGTAGTCATCTATTGTTTCTTTTGTTTTATTATCCAATAGAGATAACAAATTTATCGTTTTATTGTTATCAATTATACTATTGGAGCTGTAAGTTTTATTTGAATAGCGTTCCCACCCGCTTCCCTGACGGCCAGTCCATATATATGACTCATTTATACAGCATAATGTATTACCTGCATACAAAACATTGCTTGAGTTGTGATATTGATCTCCAGCTCTATCTTCATCAAATAACATGTTGCCATTACTTGAACTAATAGGATCAGTTTTGTTTGCATTAGCATCTACAGGAATACTCATAACATAATTTACAGATAGTTTATTATTTGAAGTTGCAAAATTTTCATATTCTTTATAATACTTTTTATTAATGATCTTAAAAAATGAATCCTTATATGGCATAATAATAGAATCTTTTCTCTCCATGAAATCTACATTCCCTTTATCTTGAGTAATCCATAAGGTTCTGTAATCGTACTTGTTGTCCCCTTTTTTGCTAAGTCCAAGTATCAAACCAGATATATGGTTTTCTGCAGTACTATTTGTTATCAAGTCAACTGAAGATGTATTATAATTCCAATACACTTTAAGTCCAGTCTCCTCCAAGATAAACCTTAATGGAACAAAACATCTGTTATCCTTAATTAAAATGCGAGTGTCAAGTTTCTTCACTATCCCATCAATAGATGCTTGACTTTCACCGCTTTTCATTACAATTATTTTATTGTCTTTTTGTATTTTTACAATTTGAGTTGATTCGTCCCAAACTACCTGTGCTCCTATTGACTCGGTTATAAACCTTACCGGCACCAGTGTTCTGTTTTCCTTATTGATAAACGGTTTTGCATCAGGAAATGCAATAAGATTTCCATCTACCTTTATATCAGTTGCATAATTGATGGTTGGTGGCAATAGAGCTAAAAGACAAAAAAACATAAATAGTATCTTCTTCATAAACTTATCCTCTGTTTTCAATATTTGTTGTTGTCTCTATTTTATACTACAAACTAAAAAAAGGCAAAAAAAGAAGGCTTTATTAAGCCTCAAAAATTATAACTTAGGGAATTAGTCTTGCATGCTATAAATAACAAAAATAAAAGACGTTTTAAGTCGCAACATAATAATTATTTTTTCAATTAATTTCAATTTGTAATTTCATTCAATTAATTAGACTCTATAATATTATGCCGTCGCCTCTATCAAAAATCCCCTTTAATCCTACAGGTGATTTACCTGTAACCTTTTCTTCACCAAGCCAAGCCTTGACAGCGGCCTGTTGAGCAGGTGGAGTTTCATCATAAGTGCACATGTAAACACCTGCATTTGGGCAGTGATACATAACATAAGGATCTCCAAAGGCCGTTATTATAACAGGTGTATCTATGCTTAAAAGTCCGAACATAAAAAACCTAAGTGAGCTTTTATTTGGTATCAGTGTTCCAATTCCCCAGCTTGGAGCTATGAAGAAATTAAAGAACACATAATCAGCCTCTTTTGCCTTGCCAATTATATCATAGATATCTGCTACAGTCATATGAAGAGGAATGTTGTATTCCTGGACCTCTGCTCCCCTTTGCCTTAAAAGTTCAGGGGTTTTATCCCTCATGATTATAAGCTCCTGATTTTGAATAATATAAGTCTCTTCATCAGGATTGAAGGTTGATAATACAATTACCTTCTTGCCTTTTATATCTTTAATTGGTAAAACATCATCCCTGTTTCTTAATAATGTTATTCCCCTGGAAATAGCGTCAACGCTTAATTTGTCGTACTTTCCCGGTGTAAAAAGTTCATTTATAACATTATCCTCAAAGGGAAGTCCCATATCAGCATTAAGACCCGCTTTAACTTTTGCATTCAAAATATTGGTAACTGCATCGTCTATACGTTCAATTGGAATTATTCCTTCTTTAGCGGCATTTAATATGGCGTCGTACTCCAAATGGAAATTAGTCGAATTGAAAATCAGCAGCATATCAATACCTGCTAAAATAGACTTAACAGCAACCTCCTGCCTTGAATAATGAGTAGTTATGCCACCCATGTTTAAAGCATCCGATATGGCTACCCCTTTAAATCCCAGCTCTTTTTTTAGAATATCTGTAACTATTTCCTTTGATACTGACGAAGGCACAATCCTGCCATTCTTAGGATTGATTTCTGTTGTAAGAGACGGCACTTCAAGATGTGCAACCATAACAAAAGCAGGATCAGCTTCCTTAAAAGTCCTTTTGTAAGCCTCAAGGTAGTTTTCGTACATCTCTTCCCTGCTGCAGTTTATGATTGCCGTACAAATATGCTGATCCATATCGGTAGCACCATTACCTGGAAAATGCTTTACGCAGCCCAACATACCGTTTTCCTGGATTCCTTTTATATATGGTACTGCTAATTTGCAAACAGTATCAACATCTTCTCCGTATGCTCTTATATTAACATCCGGGTTCATCCTGTTGGTGTTTAAATCAATTACAGGACTGAAGGTCACTGTTGAACCTATAGCCCTTCCCTGCTTTGCAATGAGTTTTCCAATGCTATACTCAAGTTCGGTGTCTCCTGCATTTCCCCTGGTCATTGGACGTGAAACCCTTAAGGCCCCATCCACAACCCAGCCTGGACCGCATTCATAATCGCCGGCTATTAAAACCGGGATATTTGCGGCTTTTTGAACACTTCCTGAAAAGCTCACAAGGTCCTCTTTAGTAAGGGAGGAGTGAAACACTCCTCCTAAATTATACTTTTGGACTTCGCTTATTATATTATTATGACTTTCAGCAGAATCGATTTCAGGAAAAAACACCATCAAAAGCTGTCCAACTTTTTCTTCAAGGCTCATACTGCTTAATGTTTCAATAACCCAATTCTTATTCATATAAATTACCCCATTATAACCTGTACAGTATGTGTTGAACCGCTTTCAAATACAGGTATCTTATCAACAGCTTTGCCGTCTACTACAATCTTCTTGACACCTTTATTTACTTTATCAGGGTTTTGTACTTCGATTAGGTATGTTGCACCCCTGAATACTCTCTTAACTTTGTAAGTTTCCCATGAAGCAGGTATGCATGGATCCACAATGAGACAGTCATAGCCTGCCCTTACACCAAGTATATACTGGCTTGCTGCAACCAGATTCCATGCTGCTGTACCGCTTAGCCATGAGTTTCTACCTATACCGAACTGAGGATGCTCTTTACCAAGTATGTTCTGTGGGTATACATACGGTTCAACCTCAAGGTGATCTGCTTCATTGTTACGTGCAGCAGGCATAATCTGCTTATAGTACTGGTATGCCTTATCCCCATTGCCCATCATTATTTCTGCAATCATTACCCATGGGTTTGTGTGGAGGAATATACCACCGTTTTCCTTTGCTCCTGGAGGATATGTTGTTATACCTCCCTTAGTTTCATCATACTCGGTATATGAAGGGTACATTGCAACTATACCGTATTTTGTGTTGAGGTGAGTTTCAACGGAATCAAGGCATTTTCTGGCATATTCACCTTCTGCTACTCCTCCTAAAACTGCCCATGACTGAGAATTAATAAATATCTTGCCGAATGGAGCATCCTTGGTTCCAAGAGCATTGCCGTAATCATCGAATGCTCTCTTATACCATTCTCCATCCCAGCAGGTTTCGTTAATGGCATTTTTCATTGTTTCGAACAACTTTATATAATTTGCTGCATCTTCCTTTTTACCGAGGAATTCAGCTATTTCCTTCATTTCCATTGCAGCCCTGCAGTAAAGCATTGATGTAAATACGCTCTCTGCAACTCCCAGACCTACATCAAGGTTAAGGGTGTCATTCCAGTCTGCACGGCCTGCAAGTGCTATTTTATGAGGTCCTAAATTGTTTGCTGTAAAATCAAGTGCCATATTTAAATGCTCAAGAACAGTTGCTTCTGTTTTTTTGTCATTGTACAATACTTTTTCATTTAAGAATGCATAATCGCCAGTTTCCTTGATATATGCATTAACAGCCAATATAAGCCATAAGTGGTCATCGGAGTACCAGTCAAATTTCTTAACTGGAGCATCACCCGATCCGCCTTCGCCTGTAAGAGGGAAGAATAAGTGATATGCCCTTCCGTCTGTGTATTGGCATTTCAAAAGCTTAACTATAAGCCCTTTTGCTTCTTCAGGAATTGTGTGCATAACGCCCAATGTATCCTGTGCACTGTCCCTGATACCCATACCCCTTGCAAGACCAAGCTGATACAATGATACAAACCTTGACCAGTTGAAGGTTGTTTTGCACTGGTATTGGTTCCATGTGTTAAGGAATAAATTCATTTCCTCATCAGGAGTTTCAACAAAGAGATTTTCAGTGTATTTTTTCCAATACTGATTGAGTCTTTCAAGTGCCGCATGTGCACCCTTCGGATCAAGGTACTCTTTAAGTTCATCTTTTAAAACAGTTTTGTCTTCAGCATAACCCAACACAAAAACAATTTCCTTTTCTTCGCCTTTTTGAAGTTCAACATCAATACAGAAGGCACCTACACCGTTCTGGCGAAGTGAAATTGAATTGGAGCATGCTCCCTGTTCAACAGCTATAGGATTTGCTTCAGATCTATACTTTCCAATGAATGATTCAAGATTTGTATCGAAACTGGAAACCTTTTCACCTGTAGCTATAAAAGCGGCACTTTTTGCTACGTGGTGTGGGTGCCAGGTAATTATTCCGTCATTATAGCGGCCCTGATTTATCTGCTGAACCCAGTCAACATTTTGCTGGTCTGCAATTGCATCCCAGAAACAGAACTCTGCATATGTGAAGATTTGCATCTTTTTGGTTATATTAAGATTGTTTTTAACCTTTACAATCCATATTTCAAAGTCTCTGTCATCGGGTACAAAGTATGTTACATCTGCATTTATACCCTTATACTCACCTTCAATTGTGGTATAACCCATACCGTGCCTGCAGCAGTATGAATCGAGCTTCTTCATTGTAGGCTGGAATCCAGGATTCCAGTACTCACAGGTAACCGAATCCCTCACATATATGTATCTTCCAGGCCTGTCCATTGGTATATTGTTATACCTATACCTAAGAACCCTTCTATTTTGAGGATCCTTATGAAAACTGTAACCTCCTGCGGTGTTCGAAACAATACCTCCATATTTACCGCTTCCTATATAATTAATCCACGGTGTTGGTGTATCCGGTCTTACAATAACATACTCACGTGCTTGACGATCAAAATAACCATACTTCATAATTTTACCTCCTGAAAATTTTTTTGATTAAATGTTGTCAAATGTATGATAAATCATGTCTTTTATTTATATTAATATATTAAATTAACTGGAATTTTGAGATTGCAACATCTAATTTATAATAAGGTAATTAGATGCTTTTGTCAAGCTATAAATATACTACAAACGGCTTATTTACTAAGTTTGGAATATACAGGGAGTATGGTGTGAGACATTATAGAAAAGCAATTTTACAGCCTAAATATTTACAAATCAAATGCCGTGATTGGGGTAATAACTACCATAGTTAATCACGGCAATAATCTATCAGGATAATAATCTATCGCGGCAATAATTTATCACAACAATAAATCTACACTGCAAAATCAAATCATCATATTGCTTCAGTAACATCATAATTTTCATTTTGATCTATATCACCTACATGGTTGTAATAACCGAACAATTCCACAAACAGCCTAAGGTCTTCCATCTCTTTAGCAGTAAGAACATGTTTGTGCACCTTTTTGCCTTCAAAAATCATTGTGACTTTTTTACCTTTTGATATTTTCTTCACTGTATCTAACATTTCAGTATTATGAATATAATATAACAAACACCACTCGGCCACCTCATTATAACCAGTCTGAGATTTTTTATATTCCTTATCAATCGGCCATTCTATAATTTCTCCATCTACATCAAAATTTATTTTGTCGAAATTAATGTGTGAGCCTCTGACAAACCCTGCAATCAGCATAAGTGCAGCATAATCATCCGCTCCAACATATAGCCTGGGTTCTATGTTTATTGTTTCAGTTATATTTACACTTTTTGTGCTATAGCCCTTTGGAGAATAAATATTGAAACCATATTTACTGTCAGATCCCCTGGTAAGTTTTGAAATAATATCCTTTTTTCTTTTTTCCTGCAGCTCTTGTTCTGCAACTTTTGCATCGATTTTATTTTTTCTATATGTATTGACTTTTTTAGTTATTGTAGCGTTATTGGGGAAATAGCTGCTTACTTTTTCCAATTCACTAATTGCATCATCAAACTTCTTCTTTGAGTTTAAAGCATCAGCTTTCTTTAAAGTATCATCCAAAAGCTTTTTTAAATAACCGTCTTCTATTGACTTTAAATTAGTATCTTCCTTATAATAGCTCTCTATTGAGTGAACAGTCTTGTATGCATCCTCATATTTGCCGTCACTGCTCATCTTTTCCGCTTCATCAATATAGTAGTCATACATGTCCTTTATACAGGTCTTTATATTGTTCTGTGACTTTTTATAATTATTGCTGTCATCCTTTATTACAAGCTTATATTTTGAAATAGCCTCTAAATACTCTTTTTCTTTAAATGCTTCTTCTGCAGCAGTCATATTGTCCTTTGAATCTTTAATTTTTGCAAGGCTCTTTTCCTTTTCAGTTATTATAGGTTTTAAAAAAGCTAATTTGGAAAGGCCTTCAAACCACTTTTTAAGCTCATCATAATTAACTTTATCATCAATAAAGCTTTTACTTATTACCTCAACCTTATCCTTTAAATTCTTTTCAACAGTGGATAATACCTTAGCTTTAACAACATAAGGTTTACTGTTTTTAATTTTGTCGTAAGATGTTTTTACAGCATTGAAGTTTTTAGCCTCAAGCTTATCTGTAACTGAAGAAACTTGCTTGTTGTATAGGTAAACATAATTATACAAGTAGTATGTCAACGGAACTGCAGCTAAGATAAACAAAACAATAGACACTATTGCCACTACCATTTTTTTTGATTTTGGTGATACTGTTTTTATTTGCTGTGTATTTGCATAATATTTGGAATAGTAAGATTCGTTGCTAGATGTATCGTGGTCGTAGGAATTATCATTTTCAAGGCTGGAGCTTAAATCACAGCCACAATAATTACACTTACTGTAATTATTACTAACTTCTGAATTGCAATTAGGACATAACATTTTTTTATTCCTTCCAGAAATAAATGTATTCATCATTAAATTTTAGCATTTTTTAGTCATTAACGTCAATATGCCGAAGTCCCTAATTTTTATTTCTAAAAAGATAACTATACTGAAAAAATCTCCTGTAAATAAACTCTTTAAATTACTCCAACAAAACTCATTTTTGTAGTTGGATATATGAAGTTCTTTTAAAGATGATTGTCATGGCACTTAGCAGGGGGAGCAAGAGTCTCTAAAGCCTCTTGCTCCCCCTAAAGAACCATCAATAATCAAATCTGATCATTTTGTTTTACCAAAGTTTAGAGCAATTATCATAACATCAGCCATATTTATAGTTCCATCTTTATTTAAATCATATTTTTCATCATAGCCAGGTATCCCAAGCTTTGTTGTATCCGGACCAGTCCCCTGTGAGCATGCCGTACATAGCTTCAAACCATACGTAATAGCTGGCAGTTTCGGAAACAGTTTCATGGCCATAGTCAGGCGCTTCAACCATCATTGTTTCAATTGAATGGTATGGAATGCCTTCCGGACTAAAGTATCCATTTACTGAATCATTTAATTTTTCATGCAAATCAATGAATGCATCTTCATATGACATACCTGAAGCAACATAAGCTGCATATGAATTGCTCCCTAGGATAGGAGCTGCTAGAGTACTTACTGTCACAAATGTACACAAAGCAATTGCTTCCCTCCTCATAAAAATAATAATTGAATAACAGTAAAGCTAGCTTTACTGCTCGGTATCCATAACAACATTTGTTATTTATTATTATATCAGATAATTCTGATAATAGCATCTGTTTTGTATTTAATGCTTTCCAATTATTCAACTGACTCTGTAAATCGTTCACCATTTTATCAATAGCATTTTGTTTTTGCATGAGGTGGATATTTCGTTGTATTTTCTATTTCATCCATATAATAATTTGCTGTATGATCAGAAGAACTTTGAATTGTACGTTCATATTCCATAATGTTAAATACACTTTGGCCTATCCAATTCTCATAATCATTGGCTGAATTTATACTCATAGGTTCTTTATCTGCATTTAATACATAGTCTTTACCTTCAATCCCATACATAAATAGGTCATAGGTCTCTTGACTGGACTCCAGCCATTCAATAAACTTAAAAATACGCTCGGCATTTTTAGTTCGAGAGTTCAGTACAAGAGAATTTATTAAAGGCGATGATCTTTCGGAGGGTTTGTCTTTATATAAAGAATAAGATTTGTATCTTAAGTTAATACCTTTAGATTGTAAAAGTCTATTATATGTAATATCTGATCCTGTAGCACCTATAATTGATGAAAACCTGCCTTCTCCGATGGGAGTTGATATATCTACAAAATCTCCCGGCTGAACATATCCTTTGCCAAACCAGTTTATAATTGTATTAATTGAATTTTTGAATTCCGGGGTTTTCTCCCATGGCATAATTTTCATATTAGTGTCATTCCATTTATATACCAACCCCAAATTCTTGTTCAATATGGCATATCCGTTTGCTTCTGCAAATGACATAATTTTGAACATAGGATTAAAATACGTATACAAATATGCAATCAACCTATCTAACTCAGTATTAAAAGTGAAATTATGTTGATCTAATGTCATATATTGAAGTTTGGTAACAAGATTATGTAAATAGAGAACAAAATTATCATGTACAAATTTTAAAACACCAATTATATGCTGGTGATTTTGTTTACATAACTTTTTGCTAATGATGTCACAGATTCATAGTCGCCGGAATCTGCTGACACATATAGATTCCTGCCGATTCCAACAGCCATTGATCCTGCTTCAAACCATGTATGTATGTTGTCGATATTAACGCCTCCTGTAGGCATCAATGGTGCTTGGGGAATCGGGCCTTTAATTGCTCTGATGATGGAAGGTCCAAACAGTTCTGACGGAAATATCTTTACGATATCCGCACCTGCCTCCATGCATTCAACAGTCTCTTTTATTGTCATTGCTCCAGGCATGTAGGGTATTTGATAACGAAGGCACATTTTAGCTGTTTCACTATTAAGGCAGGGACTTATTATGAATTGAGAACCCATGGCTAAGGCTATTTTAGCTGTCTCAGGATCGAGAACAGTTCCTGCACCTATAAGTACATCGGTGTTTTTGTACTTTTGGGTAAGTTCTGTTATTAGCTCTCCCGCAAAGCTCATGGTATATGAAAATTCCAATACCCTTATTCCCCCATCAATAATTGCAACGGCTGATTTCAATGCTTTTTCAAAATTATCGGTTCTGATTATTGAAATTATTTTATTCTTTTTTATTATATCCATTACTTCGATTTTATCTCTTATCATAAAGTTTCTCCTTTTGTAGAAATGTATATAACTGTATATCGTTAATTTGGACTAAAAGTTAATAAATACTAATATTCTTATATTAAGGATTATATACGATTAAAAATATATTGCAAAATACTATTTTTTATTTGAAATTTGGCAAAAATTTTGATATTATTGAAATTGTAGAATGGAAGTATGGTAGGGACGGCAGATTCAAAAGGAAAACATTCCTTATTCTTTTTATTACAATTCTCCGTTTCCAACGATACAAACCAAAATTAAATTAGTATAACTTTTAGTTTGCATTTTTGTCTTATGCATGCTTTAGGATCGACCATAATATCACTTCCGATTTTGGGTAGTATTGACAAGTTATGTCATTTTGTGACCCGGATTTATAGCGGAGGCTTATTTGAGTCATCCATAAAGCCTTCTAATTGTTATACAAATAAAAATCTTAATTAATTTTGCATTTGACAGAGCAAATAACAAACGTTTCAACGGGATTTGCGATAGGCAAATGTAAAAATTAATAGATTTTTATAAAAATCTTAATTAATTTATCTCGATAATATTAATGGAAAGGGTGTTTTTTAAATGAGTAAGGAAAGAATTAGGACGGAAGGGAAAAAAGGAACATGGATGACATATCGTCCGGACATCAAGGTGCTGGACTGTACAATTAGAGATGGAGGTCTGGTCAATAATTTTAACTTTGAAGACGGATTTGTAAAGGCAGTTTATAATGCTTGTGTTGAAGCAGGCGTTGATTATATGGAAATGGGCTATAAGGCTTCTAAAAAGATTTTTGCAAGGGACGGATTAGGTTCCTGGAAATTCTGTGATGAAGAGGACATACGAAAAATTGTGGGTGATAATGAAACCGAATTGAAAATATCTGTTATGGCTGATGCTGAAAGAACGGATTACCATGAAGATATTCTGCCAAAGAGCCAGAGTGTTGTTGATATGGTACGTGTTGCCACCTATGTCCACCAAATTCCCACAGCTGTTGATATGATCAAGGATGCTCATGATAAAGGTTATGAAACAACCATCAATATTATGGCAGCATCCCAACTTAAGGAAAGTGACTTGGATGAGGCATTAGAGATTCTTTCACAGACTGAAGTTGATGTTATATATGTAGTGGACAGCTTTGGTTCCCTGTACTCCGAAGATATACAGGACCTCACCGCCAAGTATCTTGGCTATGCTGAGGCAGCCGGGAAAAAAGTAGGAATACACGCCCATAACAATCAGCAATTGGCATATGCAAACACAATTGAAGCTATCATAAGAGGAACCAGTTTCGTAGATGCTACAATAGCCGGACTTGGCCGTGGTGCCGGTAATTGCCCAATGGAATTAATACTCGGATTTTTAAAGAATCCCAAGTTTCATTTAAGGCCGATACTTGAGTGTATTCAAGCTAGTATTCCCGAGCTAAGGAAGTCATGCAGCTGGGGATTTGACATACCATATATGCTGACAGGCCAACTTAATCAGCATCCAAGGACTGCAATAAGCTTTATATCAAACAACCGCTCGGATTATACCAATTTCTATGATGCAATAGTTAATGGAGATTAAATTCAGTATATTATAATAGTTCTTATGTAAAAGTGACTAATTATAGTAATTTTTCATGAATAAAAAACCACCTGAATATAACTAAATCTATATTCAGGTGGTTTTTATTTTGTAATAAAACTATTAATAAATATCAACGATGTTTTCACTAGGTATCCATACAACTTTTATACAAAGTTCAGTCTGGATGGTTCTGTAGTTTTGCTGGTAGTTGAATACTTCCTTCGCTTACTTAGTTTGGCCGTTGTATCCGTTATTTATATCCTGTCCCTTGTCCCCTGCCCTAGGTGCATATTCATCATGGGGTATAATTATGGGTCGCACCATATACAAAAGGAGTCACCCCATCACTTTCGTAGAATAAATATCCGTTCTTTTGAGAGTCCCATTTTTTCACATATGACCTTCCTGTATATTTTCTATGCATCTCATCAGTAGCAGTAGGTGAAGTGTTTGCAGTACCATGCCATATTCTAGCGTTTTGGGATATAAGTTTTCTACCGGGCCTGTTGGGATGGCCTAATGGTATGTAGTCAAAAACAACTTTTAGTGCCATAAACGCTCACTCGCTTATAAAGAAAATTACCATAATTATATTTATGGTAATTTTCTTTATTTTGCAATTTGTACTAAGGCATGATTGAAAAATTACTTCCGCTTTTTTCATTAATGAAAAATTACTGAGGGTAGCTTGAAGATGTTGCATTAAAATGCTTTGCTACAACTATGACATCAGCCATGTTGATTGAACCGTCCTTTGTAAAATCACTATCCTCATCATATTTACTGTCACCCGATATTGAATTGAAAACCTTTGCAATTTCTATAATATCAGACATATTTATAGCTCCATCCTGTACCCCGTTCTTCTCCATATCACCTGCCCAAATTTTAACCTCTAGTTCTATTATATCAATTATTTTTTTAATACTATCATCAGAACCAATAGGTTGATCAACTAATGGTAGACTATATGTTCGAGTTAAATAATTCTTTTTACTTATGACAAGTTCGTGAGTTCCGTTGTTATAAACATCCAATGGTATATTATCTATTTTAAAATATCCATTTTCATCGGTTATAGCAGATAAACCACTTCCTTTTATCTCAACCTTAAATCCAGACTTTATTTTTGATGAGTTTGCAGGCAAATATGAAAAATCCACATCAATATACCCGGATACCGGTGGAACCGTAACTTTTGGCGTTGGTGTAGCTGTTGAATTGCCAGGAGGCTCATTACCTGCCAAAAGCTTACCTTCATTATAAACAGGAATATTGAGTGCTTTTGAAAGGGTTGTATCGGAAGATGAAATTCCTTTGAATGAAAAGTCGTTTGTATTATCCCAGCCAGTAGTGCCAGTTGGGGCTTCAATCCTGAACTGTACCTCTCTCCTGTGTGCCGACTGACCTCCTGGATATACTGCTGAACCAGGTACAAATGATATGTTGGCATAATAAATATTTTTGGATGAATCCCATGGCAATAATCCTGAGATCTGTGCACCCTCACTATAGCCTAATGTTACTTTAACATCTTCAGGTTTTATGCCCTTTTCAACAAGTTCAGTAAGGTCCACAAAATACCTGAAGGAAGCATCATACAATACCTTTGCCGGCCAGGCACTCCTATTTCTCAATGTGGACTTGACTGCTACAAAATTTGATCCTGATGTAACAGAAGCTTCAACAAAATATTCATCTTCCTTTACCTCTTCTATGGCTTTAAAATTGGGTATCGGATCTCCACCATACTTCTGGTACATCTTTGCAAGAACACCGACAAATCCTGCGTTATAATCGCAGGCAACCTCTGTAAACTCATATTTGCCCGCGTCATCTGTAAACTTATCTGTCTTGTCAGGTCCTCCAATAAGGGCACCTACTATTGTGTGACGTGTGTATCCTGGAACAGTCTTGTCATCAGACCATGATCCTTGTGCTGTCCTGTGGTGCGGGTGTTCGGGGTAATCTGTACCATAGCCTATTACATAGCTTCTTCCGGAGCTGCCAAGGCAATAATCCACCTGGGTTTTAGCAAAGTCCCTGTATATTTTGGCTTTTTCAGTGGAGCACTCGGTCCAGTCGGAATAAACCTCTGCAAGGAAGGCTGTAGTTGTTGCATACCTTAAACATCCCCATGTATCAAGCCACGCCAGACCCTTAGGGGTATATTGTATCCTATCTCCCTTATATCCTACTGTCCACCAGTCAAGGTTTCTTTCAGTGGACTCTTTATAAATATCTTTATTTGTTATTCTTGCAAGAAGGATCTGTGTTCCGAAAAGAACGTTATCCCAGTTATGTCCCCATTTATATGCTATTGTCCCGTCCTGTGTTTTTTCCCAGTTCGGTACATACGACTCAGCTTTTTCTATGTAGCTCTGGTCACCTGTAGCCAGATATAACCATGTTGATGCCCATGAAAGCTGATCGTAACAGCCGCTCCATGATTTATAAAAATCATTTGCCACAGGGGCATAAGCTGATTCTGATTTTGTTTGATCAGTGCTCTTTGTCTGATCTGCAAAGTCTAATAGTTCCTTTGCATGCTTTAGAAGTGTAGCTGCATATTGTGGGTCACTTTCTTTAAATACTATAGATGCTGCAGCCATGGCTGCTGAGGTTGAAGCAACGCAAGTTGTTGCAGTATTTTTAAGATCAGCCTTGTATGTAACCCTTTCCAGTTTGAGGTCTTTCATAGCCTGCTCAACAGTCTCGGCAGCTCCCCAATACTTGTGATCATACATGCCTCCCCCGTGTCCCACCTCAAAGTAATAAACATTTGGTTCAGGATGACAGTTTATGAAATAGTCTGTTGCCCATTTCATTTCCCTTAGCAAATAATCCAGCTGACCGCTCTTCTTAAATGCATCCTTATACTCATATATTGACCAGGCCAGCATTGCAACTGAATAAGACATGGGTAGGTTGAATTTGACATGATCACCTGCATCAAACCAGCCTTTACTTAGATCCGCACCAACATCTTTGCCGTCGTTTAAAACAGCATCTCCCCTCCAGTTGTTTCTGATCCAGTCGGGCTGCTTTCCTGCCAACTGGAATTCATAAAACATGATTGCCTTTTGTAAGGCCTCTCCATAGTTGTAGCTCCCTGCAGCTGAAACAAAAGCTGTAGAATTATGAATCGGGATAACTCCAGCTGCTGCCATCACTAAAACAAGGAGCAATGAAAATAGTCTTTTTGCTTTCTTTTTTGTCTGTCTCATACACTTATATCCTCCTAATCTTTATGAAAAGCGTTAATGATTAATCGCTTTTCCATTCTCTAAATAACACAGGTTTATATAATATTCTATAATATCATCGATTGAATTAAAAGTGTTATTATAAATACTGAACTGTAAAACATGATGCTATTGTATAATATTAAAATTGCTGGTATTATTTAAAGACACCAAAAATGATTATATTAAAGTGTTAATAATCTTACATTTGGCGGAGCAAATAACGAACGGTTCAACGGGATTTGCTAAAGACAAATGTAATAGATTTTTCACTTTTAATATATATATTATTTCTAATCAAGTAAAATTAATTTAACTGTAAAGGAATTTTCAATTTTTTGTAGAATAAAATAAAATGGAATAATATTCTTTTATATCGACTTCTTGCTACTAATGTATTATTATTATATTTATGTATTGAATTTCTTAATATGATTCAATTTTTTATGTTTATTATAATTATTAATTATTTGCAATCCAATAAAAAGATCACAAAGGAAACCAATTATGCTTGCAAAGTTTGCCAAGAAAAGTCTTCGTATTTATATTGTTGTCACTAATATATTTACAATACTAATACCTGTGTGTTTAACCGGATTTATAATCAATAACATAATAAATGGCTATCTGGAAAATGAGATAACTAAGAAAAACCATATAATCGCTTCAACTATATCCAATCAGTTGAACCAGTTACTTATTGCACCGTCAAATATTTTAAAGCATGTTGTAGCAGAGGCAGAACAAGATGAAAATTATGACTTCAATAGGAAGGTTTCAATCCTTTTAAAGCAATACGATTTGTTTGATTATGTTGAGCTTATAAGTATGGACGGAAAGATAAAGAACTCATATCCATATGACAGAAGTATAATTGGAAAAGATGTATCAAAAGAAGACTTCTTTAAAGAAGCTGTAGATCTTAAAACCTATTGGTCTCTTCCTTATTTAAGCAAAAAAACCGGGCAATTGACAATAACCACAGCTGTTTCAGGGTATAAATATATTATTACAGCTTATATTAACCTTAAAAACTTCAGCAATATCTCATACATGATAAGTGAAGCTTACGGAAAAGACTTTAATGTAGTTGTGCTGGACGAAAATGGAACTTATGTATCAAATAGCGATTTAAAACAGCTATATAAGCGAGAAATTGATCCTAACTTCAATAAGATCAAAACTTTGTCAACGTCAAAGAATCCTATAGATATAGTACAATGCAATAATGAAAAGAAGATTGTAAGCACGTCAATTATTCCTTTAACAGGGTGGTATGTCCTTGTTTATCAGTCATATGCTTCTGCATTTGAGGCTAAAAGCAAGGCAAATATGATATTTATAATCAGTGCCATAGTTTCCATTATACTGTTTTTTATAGTATCCTTATTAAGGGCAAACAGCATGTCAAGGCTATTCGAAAAGTTTGATAAACAGACACAGGCAATTGCCAACGGCAGCTTCAGTGGCAAGATAAAGATTGACAGTTTTTCCGAATTCAGTAATCTCGAAGAGAAGTTCAATTTGATGATAGAAAAACTGCAATCCCGAGAACAAAAGCTTAAGTGGATAGCCTATAACGATACACTAACCGGCCTTAAAAACAGAAGCTTTTTGTTAAACCATTTGGAGCATTTATTGGATAGTAATAATAATGTCGGTATAATTTATTTTGATCTTGATAATTTTAAAACTATAAACGATACCTACGGGCATAGTTATGGAGACATGCTGCTTGGCGAAGTATCAAAAAGGTTGAATTATATCAATAAAGATTCTTATGTTATAGCCAGAATTGGTGGAGATGAGTTTGTTGTAATAAACTCCGATATGGATGATATGGGTGATATGGTGGAGTTTTCAAATGAGATACTTAAAGCATTGGGAGAGCCTTTTATATTTGAAGATAACCAGCTTTTTATAGGTGCAAGTATAGGAATATCCGCATACCCAAAGGATGCTCAGACTGTTGAGGAATTATTGAAATGTGCAGACATGGCGATGTACTTTGCAAAGGAAAACGGAAAAAACAAGTGGCAGATGTTTGATAAAAAAATGAAAGAAACTGTTGAAAGGAATCTGAATATCGAAAGATATTTAAGGCAGGCAATTGACCGCAAAGAGTTTTCACTGTCATATCAGCCTCAGTATCATACTGTTACAAACAAAATGAGGGGATTTGAGGTCTTGTTGAGGTGGAACAAAGAGGAATTAGGCGGAAATGTAGAGCCTGTTGAGTTTGTAAGGATTGCTGAGGGCTGCGGGTTTATTAATGAAATCGGTGAATGGGTCATGAGGTCTGCTTGTGAGAAGTTAGAATACCTCTGGAACAATTATTTTGATGATTTCATTATTTCCGTTAATATTTCGGCAGTGCAGCTTATGCAGCATAACTTTATCGAATTGGTAGAATCAATAATCTCACAGTACAGTATATTGCCTGAAATGCTTGAGTTTGAAATTACCGAAAGCGTTTTTATAGAGTCATATGATCAGGCACGAAAGAATCTTGAGAAAATAAAGAAAATGGGAATCAAAATTTCTCTTGATGATTTCGGTACAGGCTATTCTTCTCTTTCATACCTGAATAATCTGCCCATTGACTCATTAAAGATTGACCGCACTTTTGTAAGCGATGTTTCCAAGGGAATTTTCAAGGAAACAATGCTTGAATCTATAATAATTTTAGCACACAAACTTGGTCTAGATGTTATTGCCGAGGGTGTTGAGACAAGAGATCAGCTGTTTAGCGTTAGAAAATTCAATTGTGATTTCGCTCAAGGGTTCCATTTAAGCGAGCCCATAAGAGAATCAGATCTGGATGATTATCTAAGGTGCAAAGGTTATAAATCCTTTCGAGATAAAAATTCCGATTATAGAGATTATGGTGCCTTTCACTACTAAAGGCATGACCCAATATTTCTTCCCGTTTTGAGCGTGTGTTCTTAAGTTAAGTTAACTTAGAAAGCGAAATTATACGGGAAGTTATATTTGAGGCATGCCTAAAGTTAAAAAACACTAATTTATAAAAAATCACTTCATTCTTCTTAATTATAACATTATTACTTCTTAAAAAATCACTTCATTACTTCTTGTTAAACCTTTGATCCTTAATTTCAATTTTACCTGCTTTTCTCAGGTCATTTAATATTTCTGAAAAAGGTTTACACTTTTCAAGCTTTGTTTTTAGAGTAACAGCATCTTTTATTGTCTCAAAATCAGGTTCATACTTTGGTATAATCTCGTTTACCATTACGATATGAAATCCGTCAGATGCTTTAATTACCGGGCTTATATCACCTTGATTTGACTGAAAAACCACCCTCTCAACATCAGGTTGGATGGAACTTAATGAGCCCTTTATTAAAAACCCTCTGTCACCGCCTTTTTCCTTGCCTGCACCAACTGACCTCTCCACAGCAAGACTTTTAAAGTCGGCACCGTTTAATAATTGCTCCCTTATCAAAGTAGCATCCGATTCAGTTTTAAGAACTATCTCGCTGAATCTTCTTTTCTCTGGCACAGTGAATTTATCCTTATTGGCTTTATAGTATTTGTTAACCTCATCGCTGCTTACTTTTACATCTTTTGAAGCAACCTTATCAAAAAGCATGGAAAGCCTTAAATCTTCCTTTGCCTCTTCAATAGTCTTTTTTATAAGAGAAAGACTCTCTAGGTATGCACTTTCAGAATTATACTCCATTGATATTTTTCTTTTCAATTCTTTATCAACTTCATCAGTAGTTACAGCAATACCATAACTTTTTGCTGCATTTTCAATTACCATATTGTCAATGTATTTTTCAAGATTATAAACACCTGATTTTTTGACTAACAAATCATTAATTTCCGACTCCATTATATTTTTTCCGTCAACAACAGCTACAATATTTTCCTTTGGTGCTGTTAAGCTGCTTATAAGAAAAAACGCTCCGATCCCTAAAACAAACCCTATTGCCAGAAACAGCAGTCTTATCTTCAGTGCATTTTTTGTCCAACCTGTCATTTGTATGATCCCCCTTGCTTCATTTAAGGCAAAATTCTTCCTATAATTCATAGATTCATTTTATACTATCAATATTCGACTTGTAAAGACATGTTTTGTTACTGGATTGTTACAAGTTTTTTCGAGGGTTTTGCATTGTCCAATATTGAAGTACCAACTATATGAAAAGTGTTAATAATCTTACATTTGTCAGAGCAAATAAAAATAGCAGGCTATTATATTTCGTAGCCTGCTATTTTTCTTAAGCGCCTTAGAATTTGATAATCTATTAAATAATAAAATTAAATTAATGATTTTTTATCTCTATATTTTTATATTTTTATATTTTTATTTTTTTTAAATTTATAAACTGTTGTATGTATGTACTCCTCACCGGCCTTAAATATCGGTGACGGAAAATTCTTGTGCTTTAACGAATTTGGGAAATATTGAGTTTCAAGACAAAACCCGCTTCTTCTCGTGTATTGCACATTACCTTTTCCTTTATAGGAGCCTTCAATATGGTTTCCTGTGTATAATTGAATCCCAGGTTTAGTAGTATAAACTTCCATAAACCTTCCGCTCGCAGGATCATATACCTCAGCCGCCATCTTGAGCTTTGCCCCTGGTTCATTTAATATAAAGTTGTGATCATATCCTTCACCGTTTATGATCTGGGGATCATCAACATCTATCCCTGCACCAATGGGCTTCATTGTGGTAAAATTCATTGGAGTGCCAAAAACGTCCATGATTTCTCCGGTAGTTAGACACTCTTCGTTTATGGGAGTAAACTTATCAGCGTAAATCTTGACATGATGTTTTGAAATATCTCCTGCACCATGTCCTGACAGATTGAAGTACGCATGGTTTGTAAGGTTTATAACAGTGTCCTTGTCCGAAACTGCATGATAATCAATCTTAAGTGCGTTATCATCTGTAAGGGAATAAATTACCGTAACCTTTAAGTTACCAGGGTAATTTTCCTCACCGTCTTTACTCAAATACGTCAGCTTCAAGCACTCTTGATTGCTGTCCTTAACTATATCAGCATCCCAGATAACTTTGTTAAATCCCTTGATTCCACCATGAATATGGTTCTCTCCATCATTTTTTTCAACCTGATATTCTACACCATTAATTTCAAAACACGAATCCTCGATCCTATTTGCATGCCTTCCAACGAGGGCACCAAAATACAGATCGTCTTCCAAATAATCTATTAGCTTATCATATCCCAGTACAACATCCTCATAATTTCCATTCTTGTCTGGTGCAAAAATGGAAATTATGATTCCACCAAAGTTGGTAATTTTCGCTTTTATTCCGTCACTGTTGGACAGGGTAAAAATCTCTATATCATTTCGGTCATATCCATCAATAAATTTCTCTCTTATAATACTCATTGGATGTACCTTCTTAAAAAATTAATCTTCTAAAATATACTTGTTCAGCACGCTTTCAAGAACTTCCTGTCTTCCTGATACGTTTTTAACCTGGTCATGCTCCAACGCATATTTTTCCAACTCTTTAAAACCAACTTTTCCGTTAACTATATCGCTTCCAATGCCGCTTTTGTAGCTTGCATAACGGTCTTCAATAACTTTATCAAACTTGCCTTCTGAAACCATCTTGTGAGCAATCTTAAGACCTTTAGCAAAAGCATCCATTCCTGCAATATGTGCATAGAAAAGATCGATTGGCTCAAATGAACCTCTTCTTACCTTGGAGTCGAAGTTCAATCCGCCGGTTGTGAAACCGCCTGCTTTAAGAATTTCATACATGCAGAGTGTTGTATCGTAAATATTAGTTGGGAATTGGTCTGTATCCCATCCTAAGAGTAAGTCTCCCTGATTTGCATCAATACTTCCGAATACATTGTTTACTCTTGCAGTATATACTTCATGCTGGAAGGTATGAGCAGCAAGTGTAGCATGGTTTGCTTCTATGTTCATCTTGAAATCGTTTTCAAGACCGTGAGCCCTTAAGAAACCGACAACTGTAGCTGTATCGAAATCATACTGGTGTTTTGTAGGTTCCTTTGGCTTTGGCTCAATGAGGAATTGTCCTTTAAAGCCTATTTCCTTTGCATAATTAACAGCCATTCTTAAGAATCTTCCCATGTTGTCAAGCTCAAGCTTCATGTCTGTATTTAAGAGTGTTTCATAGCCTTCTCTTCCACCCCAGAATACATAGTTCTGTCCGCCAAGCTCTAATGTTATTTCCATTGCTTTTTTAACCTGAGCTGCTGCGAATGCAAAAACATCTGCATTTGGTGATGTTGAAGCACCATGAACAAATCTTGGGTTACTGAATGCATTTGTAGTTCCCCATAGGAGCTTAACACTGCTGGTTTTCATATATTCCTTCATAAGAGCTACTATTTCATCAAGTCTCTTATTTGTTTCTCTAAGAGTTGAAGCTTCAGGTGCTATATCCCTGTCATGGAAACAGTAGTATGGAACACCTAACTTTTCGCAGAACTCGAAGTTTGCAGCAACTTTTGCCTTTGCAAGCTCCATCGGATCTGTTATGTTGTCCCATGGTCTTACAGCTGTTCCAGGTCCGAATGGATCTCCGCCTGTTCCCTGGAATGTATGCCAGTAAGCAACTGCGAATCTCAAATGATCCTTCATTGTCTTTCCGCCTATAACTTCATCTGGGTTATAGTACTTAAAAGCCAAAGGATTATCAGAGTTTTTGCCTTCGTATTGAATCTTTGAAACATTACTAAAAAATTCTGACATCTTTTTTCCTCCTTAAAATTTATTGAATTAAACACTAATGTTTATTTCCCAAAGAAAACTTTTAATGGTATTATGGCTGAGCCGAGCACTGAAGCCCTTTCTCCCAGCTTTGATTCAATTATTTCGATATCTTTTGAAGTTTGTTTTAATGCCTTGCACATAACAATTTCTTTCAAACTATCCAGAACAATATCGGAATAATTTACAAAATCTTTTCCCAAGACTATTTTTTGAGGACTTAATATATTGACAATACTTGAGACTGCCAGTCCAAGAAACCTTGCTGCTTCAAGTAGTATATTCCTTGCTACCTCGTCCCCATCTCTTGCACAGTCTATAATTGATTTGGCATCTATTTCCTCAACATCTTCTACATCATTAAGCTTTGAAGCAATACCCGACTTTACAAGCCTCTTTGCCTGCTCCACCATATGAGTAGTTGATGCTATTGTTTCAAGGCATCCGTAATTTCCACACCTGCATTTAGAACCGTTTGAATCGACAACCATATGGCCGACTTCTCCGGTAATGCCGCTTGATCCACGGTATGGCTTTCCATCTATAAAAATACCGGAACCTATACCTGATTTAATATTTACACAAACGAAATTACTTATTCCTTGACAGGTACCTATCCAATTTTCACTTATCGCTGAAGCCATTGCTTCGTTTTCAACGTATACATTAACACCTTTAAGTTCTGGGAATTGACCTCTTATATCAACATTCTCCCATCCCATATTAGGAGCAAATATAACTTTGCCCTCTAGGCTATCTACCATCCCCGGTACTGACATCCCAATTCCTAAAAGTCTTTCAAGTGCTATGGAATGGTCTTTTAAAATCCTTTTTATTTCTTTTTGAATGACTTTCATAACATTTTCAAAGATCATGGTCTTAGGCATTGCCAGAGTCTTTTCTTCAATAATCCGGCTGGTTGTATCCATTAAAATAAAGCTTATATAATTTATATCCATGTCTATTCCAATGGTGTACAAAGATTCCGGTTTAAGTTCTATTAAAACCGGTCTCCTTCCACCCTTGGATTCTCCGATACCAGTTTCGGAAATATAACCAATTTCCAAAAGCTCAGATACGATACTTCCGATTGCTGTAGGTGACAATCCCGTGAGTTTAGACAATTCAGCTCTTGAAATTGCTTTATGAACTCTTATCATGTCCAAAATTGCTGTTTGGTTAAACTCCTTAAGAAATCTATTATTACCCACTATCTTCCCTGTCATTATCTGCTCCTTTTAAAATCATTGAATAAACAATATCTTACAGAATGGACGAAACATCTGCAAAATCCTTTTTCAATGAGGTGTAAAGGCGTTTATATATATCATAATATTTATTGTATTTGCTATTTACTGCCATATCCGCCTGCTGTTTTGTCTTTACGCTTATTACCTTATCGCATGCTTCCATAACGCTGCTGTAAATGCCTGCACCAACGCCTGCAAGAATTGCTACGCCAAGAGCCGGGCCTTCACTTGAGTTTATGGTAGTTATCTCAGTGCCGAATACATCTGCCTGCATTTGTCTCCATAGAGGGCTCTTTCCGCCGCCTCCCGATGCTCTTACCTCAGAAACGTTTACTCCCATTTCCTTGATAATTTCCAGGCAGTCCTTAAGGCTATAAACTACACCTTCCATTACTGCTCTTACCATATCAGGCTTTTCATGCTTTGCAGATAATCCGAAGAATACCCCTTTTGCATTAGGGTCAAGATGTGGTGTTCTTTCACCCATAAGATATGGTAAATATATCAAACCGCTGCATCCTGCAGCAACTCTTTCTGCTTCCTTATCCATAAGCATGTATGGATCAACATCCATAAGCTCGGCAGTTCTCTTTTCTTCTATACAGAAGTTATCACGGAACCACTTTAATGAAAGTCCGGCACCCTGAGTTACACCCATTATGTGCCATGTGTTTGGAACCGCATGACAGAAAGTATGTACTCTTCCCTTTGGATCTATGCTTACATTTTCCGAGAATGCAAAAACTACTCCTGATGTGCCTATTGTGGAAGATACTACCCCGGATTTTACTATTCCATTTCCAATAGCACCTGCAGCCTGATCCCCTGCTCCGCCTACCACTATAGTTCCTTCTTTAAGGCCTGTAAGTGATGAAGCTTCATTATTTACTTTACCAGTAACCTCCTGGGACTCATAAAGTTTTCCTAGCATGCTTTTTTCTATACCAAGCTTATTTAATACTTCATCACTCCATTTGCGGCCAGGTATATCCATAAGCTGCATTCCACTGGCATCGGAAACTTCGGTAGCAAATTCCCCTGTTAGTCTAAATCTTATATAGTCTTTAGGAAGAAGTATCTTGGTTACTTTAGCGTAAACTTCAGGCTCGTTATTCTTAACCCAAAGAATTTTAGATGCTGTAAAACCAGTCAATGCCGGGTTTGCAGTAATTTCTATGAGTCTTTCCTTACCTATGATTGATGTGATCTGATCGCATTCTGCGGAGCTTCTCTGGTCGCACCATATGATGGATTTTCTTAACACTTTATAGTCCTTGTCCAAAAGAACTGCACCATGCATTTGTCCGGACAAGCCTACGCCCTTGATTTCAGATACATCGATACCGCTTTTGTAAATAACTTCTTTGATTGTCGTGCATGTTGCCATCCACCAATCTTCAGGGTCCTGCTCTGCCCAACCTATATTAGGCTGGTATAGCGGATATTCTCCAACACTGCTTGCTATGGTATTACCCATTTCATCAAATAACACCGTTTTTGTACCGGACGTTCCAATGTCAATTCCCAATAAAAATGACAAGAATAACCCCTCCCCATACCGTTTTATCAACTTTGTAATATCATATTATTAACTACAATTAATTATACCACCCTTTTCAAAATAAATCTATAGTTTTTAAAAAACTTTATAATATGACATTACTAACAACTCATATGCTATAATTATCAAAAATTGTTTAGTATTTGCATGTAAACGCTTATATTGTCCTGGCAGCTTTAGCATTTTTCACTTTCCCAGCCCTCTTGTGCCTGACAAATGATATAATGAGCAATATACATGGTATTATAATCTGAAATGGAATAGAATAATATTGCCAAAAATCTGCTGCCCATTGCAGCATCTCCATAATACTTTCAAATACCCAAATAGATAATGAAACGACCAAAGCAGTTACAGGAAGTACAAACGGCTTATAATCATCAAGGTTTAAGAGTTGTACTATACCTGCAGACGCTGCATAGATACAAATCCCTGCTTTAATAATTCCTGCTACTGTAAGGTTAACATCAAGAAGCGGATCTACATCCAGATTAGGAATAAGTCTGAATACTATATGTGACGGAAATATATCCCGTGAGGCCATATCGCTGCCTAAAACTAAAATATTTCTTAATATAACTTCAACAAGAACCAAACCCACAAACAGCGAAGAAAATATTGATGTTTTCACAATCTTCTCTTGTTTATTAACGTAGGGAAAAACCATTAAAAATGCAATTGCCTCCCCGAACGGGAAAGTTACAGTCCCGAATGCGGTTTTTATTATTGGTTTTATACCTTGTGACATAAAGGGTTTCAGATTTTCTAAATCATATGCAGTGATCAGGGAAAAAAACACAAAGACAAGAATTACAATCAATATTACAAGAAATATTTCACTGATCCTACCCATAACTTCTATACCTGACCTTACTGAAAAGGCAACGATGAGAGAAAAACTTACAATTATAAACAGAATGGGTGTTTCAGGATAGCCTGTTATAACAGAATATTCGCCAAAATTCCGTAATACCAAAGATGCCAGGTGAATAAAATACCAGATATATAATATGGCGAATCCTTTACCCAATATCTTGCCGAAATTTTTTTCCAATGCTTCTATCAGTGTACATGAGGGGTTCAATCTGTAAATTGATGCATACATTGCTATTAAAATTGTACCAATGATACAGCCAATAAGAAATGCCAGCCACGCTTCTTGCTTTGCCCCTGCTGCAGGACTTACTATCAGCGAACTTCCTATCATAAAGCCGCACAAGAGAGTAAATAATTGATAATTTGATATCCTCGAATTTTTATACATTATGCTTCACCTAATATCCCTTTAATTATTGATTCTATGACCTTTGTAGGACTTGCAGGAGCTTTATCCATTACTTGTATGAGGCTTATAGTAAGACCAATTCCAATAATAAATGCATAAAATCCGATATATTTTACTCTGTGCTTTGATTTTTTTATAATACTTGGTATATCAACCAGAGTTATAATGATAAATGTTGCAATTATACCCAATATGTCCATGCAAATCCATCCTTTATTTTGGTTCAGCAGGCTCTCTTATAAGACCCGACCTTCTTATTTTGAATATCACTTCTATATTAACTGGTGTTTGGCTGTAAATATTGCTCCAATTATGAAATGATTTTGTCCAATCAGAGTAATAATTTCTATAAATTTCATCAATAAAACCGAAAACATCACTTTTAAATTCTTTTTGTGTAATTTTAACAGCATTGTCGATTTCGTCTTTCATTTCTTTTTCCACTGCATCTTCCAAAGCTTTAACCATATCAGGTTTTGTTAAGTCTGCTTTTTCCTGCTGCTCACCAATATTCCCTTCTGCTGTGACTTCAATGCTTAAAACAGGCTTTCCATCAACAATTTTTGAAATGGTTTTTCCTTTAGTACGAACAACCTCTATTGAAATAATTTTTTGGGAATGTAGCGGGCTTGGTACGTTAATAATTGTGCTTTCTATTTTATCATCTGCAAGTAAATAACCTCTTGTCTGTAAAGGATCAAGAAAGCCTATCAATTTATCCTTTTTAATAACAGCAGAGCCTTCTGTTAAAAGGTCTTCCTGAAATACTTTGCCTGTCTTATTGCCTTTATATATTGTTGGCAGTACAAAGCTATATTCTTCCTTATTAAGAACTTTTAGTGCATCAATCAAAGTTACCTTTATGGTTTTACCAAAATATCGGCTGGCCTCCAAAGCCTCTATCTCGTGAGTTGCTGGAAGCCTGGACATGCGGCTTTCACTTTGCAAAACAGTTTTAGCTTCCATTCCTTTTGCTATTAATAAATCTGCACGTCTTCTTGTTTCAGTATCTCTTTCAAACAAATCAAATATCCTACTTATACCATCTCTTGCAAAGTCCTCCGAAATCACCATTAATTGTACCTGCCCAAAATATACCCTTTTATTTATTTTTGCTATTAAATTTCTGGCACACTCAAAAACAGTTTCTCCCGTACTGCTAACATTATTAAAAGCATTTTTTTCATTTCCCCCGCCTTCTCCAGAAGTTTTCATTGCTTCAGGTTTTACAATCTGAACAGTAATTTCAAATTTCCCATTCTCTCCCTTATCAAAGGCAATCCCTGTTATGATACCTAAATCTGTCAAATCCCTATTATTCCAGCAGCCTGTCAGTATTAATATGATACTTAATATAAAAAGTAATTTGCTGTAGCATTTCATAAATTCTACCTGCTTTCCTTCTTATGCCTGTTTCTGAATTTTGCATTCCCCCCATGTTCCCATGTTAACTCCTTTGGCCTTGTGAACATAGCCCATAGAGGAACACGGACAAAAGTATCCTTCAAATCCGAACTGCTTAATGGTGTAAAAGGGGATAAATAGTTTACACCAAAAGACTTTAACTTGCACATATGAATAAAAAACGCAACGGACACCAGCAAGATACCAAGAATTCCCACAATGTTGGCAGCCAACATTAATACTATTCGCATGAACAAAAGAGTACCTGCTATTGATGATACTATAAAACTTGATATAGCAGTTAAAGCTATTACTATGACCATAGGTGTACTTACAAGCCCTGCTTTTACAGCAGCATCTCCTATAACCAATGCCCCTACTATACTTACTGCCTGTCCAATTGCCCTGGGCATCCTGATTCCAGCTTCACGGAGAAGCTCAAATGTGATTACCATTATTAATGCCTCTGTCAGTGCACTAAATGGAATTCCCTCCCGGGCAGCTGTCATAGTTAACAAAAGCTTATAGGGGATAATATCCTGATGAAATGTAACCAGTGCTACATAAATTGCTGGTAAAAAGATAGTAATTACAATTGCTATTAATCTAACAAATCTACTCATTGTTGCATAAATGGATCTGGTATAATAATCCTCACTTGATTGTATAGCTTCAACAAAAAGGTATGGGACAGTAAGGACAAAAGGAGTTCCATCGCACAATATAGCTACACGGCCCTCCAATAACTTTCCAGCCACGATATCAGGCTTCTCGCTGTTTCCAACCGTAGGGAATAACCCTAATTTGGAGTCTTGAATAAATTCTTCAATATATCCTGACTCAAGTATGGCATCAGTTTTAATTCTTCCAATCCTTTCTTTGACCGTTTTAACTACTTCATTATTTGCTATTCCCTTGATATAGCATATACAGATATCTGTATTGGTACGTTCTCCGACTTTCATTGTCTCAAATTTTAAATTTGTGTTTTTAATTTTTCTTCTTAATAAAGTAGTATTTGTACGAAGAGTTTCTGTAAATCCTTCTCTCGGGCCGCGAATTACTGCATCAGTAGACGGTTCCTCAACACTTCTTTTATCCCAGCTTCGAAGTGACACTTTTAAAGCTGAATCACACTCGTCCATGAAAATCATAGTATCTCCCGAAAGTATGAATGAAATACTCTCATCCAAGTCGTTTACTTCCTGAATAGCACTGGAACAAATAAGCTTTTCTTTAAACAGATTTAATGTTGATTTGCCTTTAAAACTCTGACTCAGATTTATTGATTCACTCTCAATCATTATTGGTTTCAATATGTCTGAGTTAATCAATTGCCTATTAACCATACCGTCAATATATGCTATAATTACCTGGGTTGAGCCATCTTTACCAATAAAGAGTTCCCTGATAACAAAATCGCTGCACTCGGAAAATCTATCTCCCAGCATATCCTTAGTTTTATTTATCGATTTGGGTATTGTATTATCTTTTTTGTTATTTTTCTTCTCGTTATTCAAATTATCATTAATAGCTTTTAGTTTTGTATATGTAAAAATTCTTTTCAAGCGTCTGAACATTTTTCCTCCATAAATTCACTATATAATCAATTTAGGCTGACTTTTATAAATAAACGATGCTTAGTAATGGCTAAGAAATAACATCCCATTCTCATCGTCCAAAACCCTGTTAAATCGTCAGGATTTTGTCCTTAAGAATACGAAGTTATTTCTAAGGCGTTACTTAGTCATGATCAAAAAAATACTTTTCGCTATAAATTTCGCTCATATATTGACCTAGCTCGTAAACACCCGCTCAAAAGCGGAAATAATTTTTCATTCATACCTTAATTAAATTATCAACAAAAAATTACTCTTTTAAACCAGAAACAAAAAGCAATTATCAAGGTTTGGAGAAGGTCAGCTACCCAGCTTGTGAGCAACTGACCTCCGATTGCAGATAGATTGATGTTTGGTTATGAAAAAATCAATTTTATAAGTTCACCTTATTAAATGCTTTGCTTATCTAGGTTTGACTTAATAACGATTATTCCATCAAGCATTTTTTTAGCATTATTTCTTGTCATATCAGCATTTTTAGCTGTAATTGATTTGTTCGTATCATGAAATATTGTTTCAAGGGCAGCGATGTCCTTACTATAGGTGCTATTTATTTTCGCTTTGGTACTTGGCCAAATACGTTCTATTGAATCTAAATTAGTTTTAGCCGATTTCCATTGTGCCTGATCTGCATTAAGCTCTATTTCGCGTACGTGGTAGCTCATTCTTAGGATGTCAGTATTCACAGATGATTTGAAATGACCATATGCATCTGGGATATATTTTGTTAATTGATTGGAATCAAATCTTGTTTCGTATACTTTTTTTGCTTTTATTTGCTTGTCCAAATTATCAATTGCTACTCCCATATTCTTTATAAGGTCTTTAGATGATGTAGCCATCTGCATAAGCGGTTTTAATTCATTATAGTTTGTTTTTATCAAGTTCATTCTGCTATCCACTTTATTCCAGTCTTTCTTAGAAGAATCCACGAAAATTCCTTCAGCATTTATTTGGATTATTTCTAGTTGTTTTGGAGCATTAATACTCTTTTCAATATTTTGCACTACATTTTGGGGTTTAATATTAAGGTTTCCAGGTGATGTCTTAACATTATAACTTTGTGGTGATGGAGTCGGTTGGTTTACGGATTGACAACCTAAACACAAAGTAAACAGAGCTGCACCAAGAAAAATTGAACATTTTCTACTATTTTTCATTGTATTATTAACCTCCATAATTTAAATTCCTCATTATTCTTTCCGTATATAACACTGATTATGCTGTGATTTTGTAGATTTAAGGTGAAACTATGGAAATCAATATCAAGTTGAACTTTTCGTAACATATGCAATATATGAATGAAGGAAAATATTTTGAAATAATTTTAAATTTGCAAAACATTTAAATCATAGCTCGGAAACAAATACAAGTTGTACATTATTGTTCTCTAACACAGGTATAATTTCGGAAATAGCTTCTGCTGTGACTTTCCCACCTTCTGTTCCAACATGGCCGATTGCAATTGCTTTACCATTTTTTAAAGCTATATCTCCAGCCTTCCGTAGTTGCTCAATTATATAGGATTTTGATTTGTTACCATCTAAAAAAACATCTCTATCATGACAAAGAATACCTATATTATCGGCTAGTTTTTTTGCAATTGGATGATCTTCCGATCGACTGTCTACAAAAAACATATTTTTCTTTTTGACAATATCCAATATACTTGATATTACATGTTTTTCATTTCCTGCTTTAGAGCCCATATGAATATTGGCCCCCACCGCATACGGAACATCCTCAAGAGCATCTAATGTAATCTCTTTTATTTCATTAATGTGCATATTTGCTAATATTGGTTTAGGCCCTACCCATTTTAAAGGAGCATTGTTAGCTTCTAGCGGAAGGTGAACAATTACTTCATATCCTTTTGTATGTGCATTTAAAGCATCTGTCTTGGTATATGTAAGAAACGGCATTACAGCAAATGTTAGATGTCTGTTTATTAACATCATCTCATCAACACCTTTACGATTTTGCCCGAAATCATCTATTATAATTGCTAATTTAGCTTTTTGAATCAGTAAATTGGATTTATCATGTTCAACAGAATTAACAGACGTAACAAGTTCTTGCTTTTGAGCATCATTTTCCATAAAATTGCAGATAAATACAATAGCGAAAACTGGTATAATTGCAAGCATAAGAAACATTGAAAAAGTCCTTTTTGTAACGATAATTAATATATTGAATTTGTTCATTCTATATAATCTCACTTTCTATAAATTATTTTTTATTCAAGCTTTATATACTTATGGGCTAGATACCCTTTCATCTATTTTTAAGTATTTTTCGACACCTATAACAATAGAGTTGGCTATATCTTCCTTAAATTCACTTCCAAGCAACAGCTCTCTTTCTCTTTTATTCGAAAGAAATGCAGTTTCAACTAGTACTCCTGGTATGGAAGCTCCTCCATCAATTCCACCATGTCCAGGATCTATAACGATAACTCTATTATGGGGGTCATTGAATGAATCTGTTTTAATATTAGAAAGTTTAAAATAGCTAATAGATAGTATAAGAATCATTAAAAACATAATCAAAACTAGTTTAAGAAAAACTTTTTTACTAAAAGTTATTATTTTAATCTTCACACTATATTCCTTGATTTTTATCACTATATATATTTTATTCTTTGAAATTAAAAATATGATGACACTAAGTATAGCTAAAGCATCTCATTTTTAATATTTATTTTTAAACCAGAATAATAAGTTAGCATATTGTTGAATATATTTGGTAATGATCTGATTGAAGTATAAGGCTTTGTGTTTTGATAGAGCTTGAACTGCCTGGATTACAATGTATTAACAAGATAATGAAATGTGAAATTTCTGATGGGAGTGAACCAAAATGCAATTTGATGATTCGAACCAATCCAACAGTAACAGTAAGCAAAAAAATTTTAATAAATCTTTCTTAAGGCATTATTTTTGTAGGAGGTGTTGTGAATGAGTTCGAATTATAAATTTAGAAGTATTTTGTTATGGTGTATAATTTCGGTAATATTAACAAATGTGCTAGGAGGATGTGCGAAGTTTACAGGCATGGAAGAAAGCAAAGGAAGCATTAGCTTTGATAACGAGATAACCGGAAGGCTATCGGAGGATTTTAGCTATGATAATAAAGATTTGGCAATCAACCCGTCTGAGAAAGAAGCTATTTTTGCACTTAATAATAAAACACTTAGATGGGGAATAGCAAGAAGTCCAGATAACAAAACGCCAAAGGCAGATCCAGGAGCACCTGAGATGCTTTCTAAATATGGAGGTTTTTACCTTGGTGATACAAGCAAAACGGAAATATACCTGACATTTGATGAAGGTTATGAAAACGGTTATACCTCAAAAATTCTTGATGTATTAAGAGCTAATAATGTAAAAGCAGTATTCTTTATTACAGGGCCCTATTTAAAAGATCAACAGGACCTTGTCAGGAGAATGGTCGAAGAAGGCCATGAAGTGGGAAATCATACTATTAATCATCCCAGTTTACCGGAAATTGATGATAAAAGGATTGAAGATGAAATATCTGGCCTTGATAAGACTTTCAATGAAATATTCGGAAAGCATATGACATATTTAAGACCTCCAAAGGGTGAATTCAATGAAAGAACTCTTTCAATAAGTCAAAAACTTGGCTATACTAACCTTTTTTGGAGCTTTGCTTATGAGGATTGGTACAGAGATAGAATAAGGGGACCGGAATATGCAAAAAATATTGTACTTAGAAATATTCATAATGGTGCAATAATATTATTGCATGCCGTGTCAAAGGATAATGCAGATGCCCTTGATAGCATTATTAAAGGTGCGAGAGAGAATGGTTATGAGTTTGGAAACATAAATAAACTATGTGCAAAAGTACTTTAGTTTATCAATCAAGTCTAATAAAAGCAATATTTACATTTACTTATTTTTAATAACCAATTTTACAATCGGTAGCTTTTGAAGTACATATCCAGGTTGATAAAATCCTGGTGGGGATCTTCCCTGCCAGGATTTTTGTATTAATCTCATTAATTCAATTGACATAAATCTAAACCAAGCTTTACTTCCTTAAAAATTTGGCTTATAATTTTTATATTGAGCTATTTATAAGCATTTTGGAGGTCATCAACATGTATAAAAAAGTGATTATGGGTAATGAAGCCATTGCCCTTGGTGCAATAAAAGCCGGTGTAAATCTTGTTTCAGGTTATCCAGGAACGCCTTCCACCGAAGTGCTTGAGAGTATTGCAGAGAGCAATCCAGGAGATATTTATGTAGAATGGTCTGTTAATGAGAAGGTTGCATTGGAAGTAGCAGCGGGAGCAGCATATGCAGGAGCAAGGTCTCTTGTAACAATGAAGCAGGTTGGGCTTAATGTAGCTTCGGACCCGTTGATGAGCCTTTCATATATTGGCATAAAAGGAGGAATGGTTGTCCTTGTAGCGGATGATCCAGGTCCTTTTTCTTCGCAAACAGAGCAGGACACACGGCACTTTGCCCGTTTTTCAAACCTGCCGGTTTTCGATCCTTCCTCCCCTGAAGAGGCTTTCGAGATGATACAAGAGGCTTTTGAACACTCTGAGCAGGTAGGGCTTCCGGTTTTTTTCAGACCCACCACAAGAATATGTCATTCCTGCAGCACATTGGAAATCCCTGATATAGGAGAAAGGCACAAGACGGACGGTTTTGTAAAAGATCCACGCTGGGTCATATTCCCCAGCCTATCATATAGAAAGCACGTCCAGCTTGAAGAAACCCAGAAAAAGATTAGTGATATCTTTTCAAACCTAAAATACAATAAAATAACAGGTCAAGGAAATAAAGGCATAGCCGCTTCAGGCATTGCCTATGCATATATAAAGGATGCTCTTTCATCCTTAAATAAGGATATAAAGTTAATGAAAATCGGTACTCCCTATCCATTCCCTCAAAAGCTTGGTACGGAGTTCATTGATGGGCTTGATGAAATACTGGTATTTGAAGAGCTTGATCCTGTTATAGAAGAAAGCCTTCTTGAGCTCAAAGCATCAAATGGATATCAAATCTCGGTATTAGGAAAAAAGACAGGTCATCTTCCCTATGCCGGTGAATACAGCTATGAACTGGTAAAAACTGCTGTAACAAAATTCCTTGGAATGGATGCTGACGAAGTGAAACCTCTCTCCCCTCCCGAGCTTCCGGTAAGACCGCCTGTATTATGTGCAGGATGTCCCCACAGAGCATCATTTTATGCTGTTAAAACTGCATTAAAAAAACAGAAGGCTGTTTTTTCAGGCGACATAGGTTGTTATACCCTTGGAAATGCAAAACCTCTTGATATGGTTGACACATGCCTCTGTATGGGTGCCGGCATAACAATTGCTCAAGGTTTGCAAAGAGTAGAGCCCGATGTTAAACATATAGCATTTATAGGAGACTCCACCTTCTTCCATACAGGAATTCCGGGAATAATAAATGCAGTTTATAATAATACAGATATTACAGTAGTAATTTTAGATAACAGCACCACAGCCATGACCGGTAACCAACCCCATCCCGGGACAGGTAAAACAATGATGAGAAGCATTTCGGAAAAGGTTGATATCTATGGTATGGTAAAAGCTTGTGGGGTAAAGAAAATTACTAAAGCAAACCCTCTTAATCAAAAAGAGGCCATTGATGCTGTAAGAGAAAATGTTTCCTATAACGGACCTTCCGTAGTTATTTTTGAAGCTCCATGCATTGCACTGCAAAAACAATCCAACATACAGGCTGTGAATGAAAAATGCACCTTGTGTAAAAAGTGTATCCGTGAGGCAGGCTGCCCCGGTATGAGCATTATTGACGGCAAGGTAGTAATTGAACAGTCCTTATGCTATGGCTGTACACTATGTTCTCAAATATGCCCCGTAGGTGCTATAGGAGGTGCTAACAAATGAAATTTGATATATTAATTGCTGGTGTCGGCGGTCAGGGAACAGTTCTTGCGTCTAGACTGCTTGCAGCATCAGCCATAAAAGCAGGTTATTTTGTACGAACCTCCGAGACAATCGGAATGGCACAAAGAGGAGGCTGTGTTGTAAGCCATGTAAGGATTGGTGATGAAATATTAAGTCCTGTAATCCCTTTTGGTGCTGCTGATTTGTTAATAGGCTTTGAACCGGCGGAAGCGGCCAGAAATATTGCAAGGCTAAGCCCTGAGGGTAAATGTGTAGTGAATACAAGAGTGATCAAGCCTGTTACCGCTTCACTTAACACTGTATCCTATGAGGTTGAACCAATTTTAGAATACATTAACCAGAATTCATCCAACAGAATAATGGTGGATGGATATGCTTTAGCCGAGAAATCAGGCTCTGTAAAGGCTTTAAACACTGTACTTCTTGGTGTAACCGCAGCTTCTGGGTTCCTTCCATTTTCCAATGAGGATCTCTTAAGTGCAATCAGTGAAAATGTGTCACAAAAATATTTAGAGCTGAATAAAAATGCGTTTAATATAGGCGTACAATTTGTATAAATTAAAAGTGTTAATAATCTTACATTTGGCGGAGTAAATAACGAACGGTTCAACGGGATTTGCTTAAGACAAATGTAATAGATTTATCACTTTTAATATAAATATTAAATTTTATATATTTTAGAAATATTAACACAGGGAGTCAGATAAGATGAGAAGAGAACAGTTTGAGTCTTTTAAGGAACTATTGGAAAGGTTGTCTCAGGATAGTCCTTTCTACAAAAGCAAATTCAGTGCATCAGGAGTAAACATAAGTGACATAAAGTCACCTGAAGACATAAGTCAGCTGCCATTTACTACAAAGGAGGAATTGAGGGATGCTTACCCGTTAGGACTTCAAGCTGTTCCTGATGATAAGGTCGTTAGAATCCATTCTTCCTCGGGCACTACAGGTAAGCCGGTAATAATACCCTACACCAGTAATGATGTTGATGATTGGGCAACTATGATGGCTAGATGCTTCAAACTTGCAGGAGTCACTCCTTTGGACAGGGTGCAGATCACCCCTGGATACGGGCTTTGGACAGCAGGAATAGGCTTTCAGGCTGGAGTTGAAAAGGTTGGTGCCATGGCTATTCCCATGGGACCTGGAAACACCGACAAACAGCTTCAGATGATGATTGATTTGAAATCTACGGTATTTGCTTCAACATCTTCCTATGCATTGGTATTAGCCGAAGAGGTGGAGAAAAGAGGTATTCGCTCCCAGATTCACTTAAAAAAAGGCATAATCGGCTCTGAACGCTGGGGAGAAAAAATGCGAAACAGAATTAAAAATGAGCTTGGCGTAGATATTTATGATATTTACGGTCTGACAGAGATTTATGGTCCTGGTATATCCTTAGATTGTGATTACCATACAGGGCTTCATTATTGGGATGATTTCCTCTATTTTGAAATAATAGATCCGGTAACATGCCAGCCGCTTCACGAAGGAGAATACGGTGAACTTGTTATTACCACATTGAAAAAAGAAGGTGCTCCGCTTTTAAGGTACAGAACCCGAGATCTTACCCGCCTTATCCCAGGTAATTGTCCTTGCGGTTCTCCATATCCGAGACATGATGTTATCATTGGAAGAACAGATGACATGGTAAAGGTGAAAGGTGTAAATATTTATCCCGGCCAGATTGATGAACTCCTTAGAAATATTGAGGGTGCAAGCAGCGAATACCAAGTTGTGATAAAACACATAAACGGCAAGGATGAAATGACCTTAAGGGTTGAAAAGGAACAAAACTCCGATAACAAGGCCGTTAGAGAGAAAATTGTGGACCAATTTAAGAAAAAGGTTGGCATACATATAGAAGCTGAAGTTGTAGATTTAGGTGAATTGCCAAGAAGTGAAAAGAAGAGCAAAAGAATTATAGATTTCAGATACCAGTAGGTGATGTGATAGTGACCAGATTAGCCATAATAAATGCATGAATGAAAAATGACTAATTCCAAAAAGCACATCATTGACTTTGGGTTATTTGCATGTTAATATTAATAATAGATGAGTTGAGAAGAGAATAAATAGACGAGACGAGATGAGATGAGCCTGAAAAGTGTATATTACATAGCCAGGTTAATCCCTGGCTATTTTTAATTTACAGAAATTATCAAGATTAAGTGTTTTGCGTCGTTCTCTATACTCAACCTTCAATTAAATCTAATGGAGGTTGTTTTTTATGGAAACTGCTATTAAAAGAGAGGTAGTTAAAAAAGGTTTAAGTGCAACAGATGTAGTTTTAGTCGCTGTATTACTTGCAGCAGGTGCGGTATTAAGGCTTTTTACACCGCCCATTTTCGGTATAACACCAAACTTTATAATCGGTATGTATTGCATGGCTATATTTCTCATAAGGCCAAAATTTATTGAAGTAGTCTTTATCGGTCTTGTTGCTGCTGCCGTATGTCACTTCACTACAAAATCAATGATTCCCTACATTAACTTTATAAGCGAACCTGTTGCAGCATTAGTTGTTTTTGGAATGATTAAGCTTCCCTTTAAGGCTATGATCAACAAAATCTCGTTAAAGCCTGCTATAGTTGCCTTATTTGGCACTCTGACCAGCGGTTTGGTTTATGTGGCAATCTTAAAATTCCTCATACTGTTTGTAGAAACTCCTAAGAATCCCGCCTTTATGATGCTTCTTTCGGTTGTTATCGTAACAGCTGTTGCAAACACAATAATTGCACAGCTAATCTATTACCCGGTAAAAATGGCTATAGGAAAGAAGGAACTGGAATGATCAATATAAAAGGGTTGTCATTCATATACAACGACACAAAGGAACCAGCTCTAAACAATATAAACATTCAAATAAATGAAGGCGAGTTTGTTGGTATTGCCGGCCCTACAGGAGCGGGCAAGTCCACCCTTACCTTATGCCTTAACGGTGTTATCCCCCACTTTTTACATGGAGACTTTTATGGTGAGGTTATGGTGGATGGTAAAGATACTATTGATAACGGTTGTGCCAAGATTGCCTATTCAGTAGGAAGCGTTTTTCAGGACCCTGAAGCACAGATAGTTTCAACCGGTGTAGAAGATGAAATCGCATTTGGTCTTGAGAATTTAAATATACCGAGAATAGAAATTGGCGAAAGGATAAAAGAAAGCCTGGAAATGACCGGGATTTCCGAACTAAGGCACTACTCTACATCGCAGCTTTCCGGGGGTCAGAAACAAAGAGTTGCTATTGCATCCGCCATTGCACTTCGCCCCAAAATACTTGTTCTGGACGAACCGACTTCAGAATTGGACCCAAAGGGCAGCCTGGATATATTTAATACCTTAAGAAGGCTTAATCAGGAATACAATATCACTGTAGTAGTTGTTGAGCAAAAAATTCAGCTGTTATCCGAATATTGTTCGAGGCTTGTTATTATGGAAAAAGGCAATATACTCCTGGACGGTTCTACAAGATCTGTGCTAGCCGATCAGGAAACCTTGCAGAAAATTGGAGTTAGTGCACCACCTGTAACGAGGCTTGCGTATATGTTGAAAAAGCAGGGATTATATCAGGGTGAATTCCCCATAAATGTTGAGGAAGCACATTTGATAGTAAGTAAAGTATTACATGAAAAGTGTAAATAAAAAGGCGGGAAACATATGATCAGGATTAATAATTTAATTTATCGGTACAAAAACGGTAATGAAGTGTTAAAAAACCTTAATATTAATATAAAGAGCGGTGAATTTACAGCAATAATCGGTCAAAACGGTGCTGGAAAAACTACTCTATTGAAAAACCTGAACGGACTTCTTAAGCCTACTGATGGTAATATCACAATATGCGGACTTAATACCGCAAAAACAAAAACCAGTGTTCTGGCTAAGAAAATCGGATTTTTATTTCAGAATCCAGATCATCAGATTTTTTGTTCTACAGTTTTCGATGAAATTGCTTTTGGTTTAAAAAACATAGGTATACCCTCTAATGAAATAGACAATTTGGTTTACAATGCAGCAATGAAGGTGGGTTTGGAAGAGTACTTAAAGCATGATCCCTTTTCCTTGAGCAAGGGTCAGCGTCAAAGGGTTGCACTCGCCTCTGTTCTGGCTATGGAAACAGATATACTTGTTCTGGATGAACCCACTACAGGACAGGATTACAGTGAGGGTCTGGAAATTATGGATATAGTTAAGGAACTCAATAAAAAGGGCAAAACTATTGTCATGGTTACCCACGATATGGAGTTGGTTGCCCAATATGCAAACAGAGTTATTGTTTTAATGAAGGGAACGGTTCTTGAGGACGGTTCCACAGAAGATGTTCTAAGCAAGGAAGAAAGCCTGGCACTTTCAAACCTTAAGCCGCCTCAAGCATATCTATTAGCAAGGAAGTTCCACAAGCAGGGCTTCTTTAAGGCTACCTATACTGTAGAGGATATGTTTGACGAAATTATTTCTTATTTAAGGGGTGAACAAAATGCCTGCAATGATTGAATATATAAAAAAAGACTCCTTTTTTCACAAACTCCATCCAATTACTAAAATAATGTGGACTTTTGGTGTACTCATCATAAGCTTCCTTTTTACAAGTCCCCTACCCATTTTTATTATTTTGCTGTCAAATATACTTATAGCTGCCGCCAGCAGAATTATTAAAGAGGTATTCCCTGCTATCAGGGCATTATTCTTATTTTCCCTGCTTTTAATAGCCTTCCAGATATTCTTTGTATCTGAAGGTAATACTTTATTTTATATAATACCTTTTACCAACATTGGAAGGGTTACAGATATCGGTCTTAACCTTAGCCTGGTAATGTCCTTCAGGATGGTGGCTACAGTGTCGACAATCCCAATACTTATGATGACAACTCCCATGACAGACCTGGTTGTAGTACTTGTTGAAAAGCTTAAGATACCATTTAAGTATGCTTTCATGTTTATTACTGCCCTAAGGTTTATACCGACTCTTTTGAGTGAAATCGAGCAAATTATGCAGGCACAGATGTCCAGAGGTTATCATTCAGACACTAAAAACCCATTCAAAAAAATAATTATAGTTATCCCACTTGCCATACCACTTCTGGTTTCATCTATAAAAAAGACTGAAAAGATGGCAATTTCGATGGAAGCAAGAGGATTTGCTTCAGGGCCCAGGTCATATTATAGGAAGATAGTTATGAGGAAGGCAGACTATGCAGCACTGTTTACCCTTACAGCTGCAATATTTATGACTATTCTGCTGTAAATTATTAAATTCTTTCCTCTTCCACCTTATGAAAAAAATTATTGTGTCGAATAATTTATATAAAATATTCTATTATTTTTGTCATTTCTTATCATGAGGAGGAAAAAATTATGAAGGTAACAAAAAAGGCCATAGTATTTTTAATGTTGCTGATGCTGATAATCCAAGTGCCATTTAATGCACTATCAGAAGAAAGCACAACTGAAACCAAAGTAACACAGGCGTTTTCAGATGTGGACAGTGATAATTGGGCTTATGAAGCTATTTCATGGATGGTTGATAAAAAAATACTGCAGGCTATAATGATGGGCCGTTTAAGCCGTCTAAGACTATTACCAGAGCTGAATTTGCGAAAATTATGGTTCTAACCCTTGAGCTTCCGCTAAAAGACACCGATGAACCTACTTTTGTAGACATATCAAAGGACAGCTGGGAATTTGATTATGTTGAGACAGCAAAATATTATCTTACAGGCTCCAGAACATCAAAAGGAGATTATTTTAAATCAGGTAATGAAGCAGTAAGGGAAGACATGGCGGTTGCACTGGTAAAAGCATTAAAACTTTCAAGTGATAATGTTGATGAAAACGTATTGAATACTTTCAATGACAGCGACAGCATCTCCCCCGCACTCAAGAAATATGTTGCCATAGCAGTTAAAAACGGAATTATGAAGGGTAATCCTGTATCAAACAGTGATAAAAAAGCATTCAGACCTCAAAATCCTCTTACAAGGGCTGAAGCTGCAGTGCTTTTATATAACATTGTAAAAGAAAAGAAAATTACATACGATGACTCAAGTTCTGAAGATAAAGCAAGTATTGAACCGGAAAAACCTGAGATGAATGAGACTGAAACTGTAACAGCACATAAAAAGCCGGTAGTAACAGGTAAGGTTGATGGGAACAGAATAGTTTTAAACTGGACTCCGGCAGACAGCAATGGATTTACATATTATAAAGTTGTTGTTTCAAAAAGCAATCCCTATCCAAGATACCCTCAGGATGGATACATGTTTGTCATATCTGACAGGAACCAAACTTCGCAAACCATTGATGTTTCAAACGGATACAATGGCGGGGATTTCGGAGGAAAACTTACGGCAGGACAAAAATATTACTTTAGCATAACAAGTGTTTATTCCGATGAAAAAGTAGCCGGTAATGCGGTACTGCTTACAGTGCCGAAAAAGGAAACTGAAACCTACAGTGGTTCTAATCATGTTAAACCTAAAGTGACAGCAAGCGTGGCAAATGGTAAAATCACTTTGAAGTGGCAGGCTACCAACTCTTCAGACTTTAACTATTATAAGGTTGTAATGGTGGAGATATTGGCGGTTATCTGGTACCCGGTAAAAAGTATTATTTTAGTGTTACCAATGTGTATGGAAATGAGAAAATACCAGGAAATGCTATATATTTGGAAGTACCACGATAAATAAACTCATTTCCTTAATTTCCAAGACATATATAAAAATAAAGGAAAGTTGGCATATGGCTTACTTTCCTTTATTTTTATATATGGAATTTTTATATATGGAACTTATATTTAAGAGGCACGTCTAAACAATAAACATACAAAAAACAGGAAGGTGAATAAAATGAATATAAAATCAAAATTGATTTGTATTTCTACAACTGCCATACTTACATTTACATTAACAGGATATAGTTTTGCAGCAAGTCCATTTACAGACATTTCTAACGTCGCCCAAAAAGAAAAAATAGTAACACTTCATGAGAAAGGCTACATTAGCGGTATGGGTAAAGGACTATTTTCTCCAAAGGGCATAATTACAGCAGCAGAAGGCATACAGATGATTGTTAATGTACTGGGCCTTAATATTGATAATGTAAGATTTATCAAGGAACCAAAAGCCACAGACTATTTTCCAAAAGCGAAAAATGATGCCTGGTATTCCAATGCCCTTATCATAGCTTCTGTAAAAGGACTTAACATCCCTGCCGATACCGATCCTAAAAAGACATGGTCAAGAGAAGAATTTACATATTATCTGATTACAGCAATGGAAGCAAATAGAAATATGCCAATGATCAAAATTATTCCTGCTAATATTACTGACGGCGATAAAATTACACCGGAATATGAAGGAGCAATTCAAAGGGCAATTGTATACGGTATTGAAAAGCTTGACGAAAAAGAAAAATTCAATCCAAAAGTTAAAATGACCCGTGCAGAAGCCGCATCACAAATCTACAATGTGCTTGAGTATTTTAAGGCACATCCGATGCAGGTTGCAGACGAATCTATAGAGATGGATCAATAATCAAATACTATAAAAACAATAAATACTATAAATTCTATAAATACTATTAAGCTTTAAATCCATAAAAGAACCGGTACAAATTGCAACTCAAGTCTGTACCGGTTCTTAAAACCTGCCAAATATCACTAATTATTTTTACTGGGCATCGCTAATATCCTTTTTGCTTAATAATTCAGTTAAGGAAGCAGCCAACCCGGCCAAGCCCTGTATTTCTGAAGGGATAATAATCTTGGTAGCTTTGCCATCTGCGGCTTTTGCAAAAGCTTCAAGGCTTTTTAATGCTATAACTGTTTGAATCGGGTTTGCTTCGTTTAACATTTTCAAGCCTTCTGCTGTCGCCTTTTGGACTTTTAATATTGCTTCAGCTTCACCTTCCGCTTCTCTGATTTGTGCTTCCCTCTGGGCTTCAGCTTTTAGGATCGCAGATTGCTTAGCAGCTTCAGCATTTAAAATTGTAGATTCCTTTTGCCCTTCAGCAACAAGTACTGCAGACCTTTTTTCACCCTCTGCACGAAGTATTGCTTCTCTTCTTTCTCTTTCAGCCTTCATCTGCTTTTCCATTGCATCCTGTATTTCTCTTGGAGGAATAATATTTTTTAATTCAACACGATTGATTTTTATACCCCAAGGGTCAGTGGCTTCATCGAGAATAGCTCTCATCTTAGTGTTGATTGTATCACGTGATGTCAATGTCTGGTCAAGTTCAAGATCACCGATAATATTTCTTAATGAAGTAGCAGTAAGGTTTTCTATTGCTGACATCGGATTGTTTACACCATAAGCATACATTTTAGGGTCTGTAATCTGAAAATATACTACAGTATCAATTTGCATAGTTACATTATCCTTTGTAATTACAGGTTGTGGTGCAAAGTCAACAACATTTTCCTTTAAAGAAACTGCTTTTGCAACTTTGTCTATTAAAGGAATTTTTACATGTAGACCAACCTGCCAGGTAGTCATATATGCTCCTAATCTTTCTATAACATAAGCATTAGCTTGAGGTACAATTCTAACATTTGAAACCACAAGTATCAATAAAATAATGGCAAAAGCAATAATTACCCATTCCATTTTAAAATCCCCCTCGTATTTTTTAGATAACTAACTTAATAATATTATTAGTAATTCCATTTTATGACTTTTTTACAAATACTTTAACACCTAATATTTCTTGTACTTCAACTAATTCATTCAACTCTATTGTTTCATCGTTTGTTGAACGTGCAGTCCAGATCTGGCCTCCAATCTTTACCTGACCGGTGCCGTTTACAGGATCAATTTTCTCCACAACAATACCCTTTTCTCCGATTATCCTATCTGCATTCGTTTTTTCTTTTTTTATATAAAGAAACTTTTTAATTAAGGGTTTTGTAAAATATAATAATAGAGCCGATATCAAGATAAATATTACAACCTGATATATAAAAGGAATACCAAAAAATGAAGAAATCATTGCAGCTACCGCACCTATTGAAAACCATAATGTTATAAGATTAAAGGATGCTGCTTCAATAATACCAAGTACTACAGCAAGTATCAACCACCAAACAGCTATTGGAATGTTACCCATATTACTCCCCCTTTCCAGTTTGATTGTAACACAAATTGTCTTGATGTTGTCGTGAGAAATTGTGGTGAATCATACACCATAATTTGCTAGACATCAATGAAAGCAATGTTTAAACTAAAAATCTTAAAATTATATCCCAGTAAATTTTGAAAGGAAATTAACAAACAAAATAATAAAAATATAATGAAAAGCTGATATTCCTATGAACATTCTATCAAAAAATACTGAAAATGAAAAGAAGTTATTTTCTTGTTAATTGCTTTCTTTAAGCGATGTCGTTTTTAATTGCATAGACCGCCAATTGTGTACGGTCTTTGAGGTTAAGCTTACTTAAGATTGTATGAACCATATTTCTGACTGTTCCCTCAACAAGATAAAGGTTTTTAGCAATTTCCTTATTGTCTTTGCCATCTACTATTAATTTGATAATTTCCTTTTCTCTCATTGTAAGGTTCCCTGTGTATGGGCAGCCTATTGAGCTTGACTCTTTGAATTTTGTTAAATTTTTAACAATGAAATTATGAAATATCTTTTCAGGAACTGTACTAAATCCATTTACAGCATTTTTTATTGTCCTTATAAGGTCCTCATCGCTGATATCCTTTAAAACATATCCATCAGCACCGTTTTTAAAAGCATCATTAACATATGAATCATCGTCAAAGGTAGTAACTATTATAACCTTTACAGAGGAATACTTATCTTTTATAAGTTTAGTTCCCTCAACACCATCACATTCCGGCATTTTTATATCCATAAGAATGAGATCGGGTTTACTTTTTTCACATAGCTCCAAAGCCTCGTTACCGTTTGATGCAAGTCCAATAACCTCTATATCATTATCTTGTTCAATAATATCCTTTAATCCGCTTCTTACAATCACGCTGTCATCTGCTATAATAACTTTAATCATTTTAAAACCTCCTTACTTAGCATGTTCTAAAGACTTCCTTGATCAATTTTTATGATGGATAGCAGTAAAACAATTATTTTGTAATCTTTTATCGACTGGTTATATTTTAGAAACCACCTTATTTGGAATTTTAGCATGAATATTAAATCCTTTATTACCACTTGTCCCATAAGATAGAGTTCCGTTTATATCTCCGATGCTTTCTTCAAGCCCAATCAAACCAAAGCCCTTTTTAATATTTTTACACCCAATTCCATTGTCAGTGATAAACAGCTGTGTATCTTTTTGCGTAAACTTTAGCATTATTATTATTTTTGTGGCTTTGCTATGACGAAGAGAGTTGGTTATGGCCTCCCTGCATATTTTATATAAAACTTCAGAATAACCTGGAGCATTTATTCTTTCTCTCCCATAAACACTAAATTCAATGTCAATTCCAGTACCTTTAGCAAATTCAATTAGTTTACTAATTTCTGAGGTGATTTGGAATGAATTTAATTTTTCAGGTAACCACCCTGAAATAGAAGTTCTTATTTGTTTCAAACCATCAGAAGCAATATCAGCAGCTTGAACTAACTTCTTCTCAGCTACCTCAGGATCTTTTTTTATATTAATTCTGCTTGATTTAATCAATGAAATGAGCAATGTTAAAGTATGCCCTAATGTGTCATGAAGTTCTCTGGAGATACGGTTTCTTTCATTGACTATTGCCAGCTTTTCCTTATATTCCAATTCATATTGCAATTTTAATTGCTTTTCTTTTAATCTGAATAGAAATAAACTCAATAAAAGACTGGTTACAAGGATAATATAGCAAAAATACTCATACATAATTGGCGTTTTTCGGTTCTCCCCTAAAATTGTATAATTAAAAAATATAAATAATGTAAAAAACTGAACAATAATTGCAACAAAAAATAGGTTTAACTTTTTGAAAAAATTAAAGTTGCTTATACTAATTTTGTATCTATAAAGAAAATAAGCAAGAAATAGTCTCAATACTGAAACAGTGACTCCAACAGCTATAAAGCTATTGAAATCCTCTCTAACTGATAACACATTATTTTCAAATATAAATAATGAATAAAACATGGCAACAAAAAATTCAGTTGAAAGAAATATTGAGAAACATAAAAATAATGCATACAAGGTCTGAAGAAGTTTTGTTTTAACCAACCAATGAAATATGATGCAAAGGAATAAATTATATAATAAAGTACTATACCCCTTTGGAATATATGTGTCTATCCAATATCCACAAAAAGAATATAAAGAAATAAAAATAAATGTATCAACTTTATTTTTGTGAAAAAACTCTCTTTGCCCTACAAAAATTGTAAAAAACAAAAGCATATAGACAGACTCAACTATATTAAATATTTGCTCTTTATATTGCTGTAAAAACATTAACATAACAAGTTACTCCATATTGTATATTAAAAGTGTTAATAATCTTACATTTGGCGGAGCAAATAACGAACGGTTCAACGGGATTTGCGACAGACAAATGCAATAGATTTATCACTTTTAATATAGATAATTAATTATAATGTTATATATAACCATATTATAGGTATTTTTAGGATATTATATCATAAAAATCTTTTTTTGCATATTGTTTGTAGACATAATATTATTTGTATAAATTACAATTGTCATTTACATATATAACAAAAAAATATTACAAATGATACATTTACATTAATAGGTATTTTAGGTAATATTAGATCAGGTTTTAGATTGTTAGCTGGCCAGCTTCAATAATAATTCCAAATTGTTAATTTCAGGAGGAGAAGAATTATGAAAAAAAGAATTGGATCATTGCTCGTAGGACTTAGTTTATTTGTAACTGTAATGGGTGCTAGTTTACCTGCTTTTGCAGCACATTCATGCAGTGAAACAGTAAAAATTGGTGATGTAAATCTTGATGGCTCAGTAGACTCAATAGACCTACTAGCATTAAAGCAGGAAATAGATTGTTTGATATATTTCGACAACTTGCAGAGTATAGCTGCTGATGTAGATTATAATGCTGCAATAACAATGGCCGACTATAATATGCTTAAGGACTATATACTGGGAATCAGAACTTCTTTCCCTGCTGGTTCTTCATATACAGTATATTATGGTGATGTTACCGGAGATCAGTTAGTTACATCTGCTGATACTACAAAGGTTCAAAACTACATACTTGGTTCAGTTTACTTAACAGCCAGAGAATTTGCAGCAGCAGATGTTAATGGAGACGATGTTGTTAATGCTATTGACTTGGCATTAATTAATCAACATGCACAAAACATTATCAATCATTTTCCAGTTTGTCCCTAAATTAAATAGTTAGTTCATTAAAGTATCAAAAGATAAGAGGCAAAAAAGGACTTAACCATAACCCTTTTTGCCTCTTATTTATCTTTCTTAATCAATTATTTGCATTACTCTTTATTGAATTAATGACTTTTACAGCAGTTTCAGTAAGTAAGTTTATCTTCCCCAATTCATTTATTATTTCAGTTTTTGAAAACTTTCGTCTATTTGTACTGTTTGTAATAGAGACATTACTTACCTGATTCAAAAAATCTTCAAATGAATAAATCTTAAACCGTTCTACTTCATATTTTTGTGCTGTTACTTCCAGAAGTTTTATCAAAATATCCTGATATGATTCACAGGGCTGAATTTTGAGTCGATTAGCCACAGTAGGAATAATTCTTTCAAAGAGCATCCTTTTTGGTGAAATATCAGAAATACCCCACAATTCTCCAATGTGAATAATTAAATCATCAGATATCTGAGAAAGCATCTTGAAAACTATGTCATCCTTTGTAGGAATTATATAATACTTTTTGCCACACAATGATTTAATATATCTCATTGCATCAAAATATCCCATTTTAAGGTTGCGTCGTATCAACTTATTATTGAAATTCATCATGCTTCCCAGGTTTTCAGATGGAATTATTTCAATGACATTAAGATTATTATATTTTATTTTTTGAGTTAATCCAATGGCCCCTGTCCTTACAGCAATTATATCGGTATACCCCTTCCCTGCCAACAAGTTTATCGGACAGTTATCGTAAAAAGCACCGTCAATATAATATTTACCTTCCAAGGGTTCTAATTTAAACACCGGCAAACCGGAACTAGCCATAAGGTAATCCACTAATTTACCATTTGGAATATCCTCTTTATAAACTTCTACAGGCTTTCTATCCGTGAGGGAAACAGTAACCAAACCAAAGTCTGTCATTGATTTTCTTAGCTTTTCTTCATCGATAGTATTAGATATTACCTGCCTCATTTTACTTCTATTGATACCTTTATTTTTTATAACGTTTCTGAATTTTGAAAACAGCTTTGTAATAACTTCTTTACTTATCTCTTTATTTGATAGCTTATCATATTCTTCTTTGCTGATATCAAAAAGTTGAGTAGGATCTAAATTTTCCCACAACTTATAGCCTGTTTCAAAATCACCTTGAGCAACTATAGCAGCATTTAATGCACCTATTGAAGTACCTGTAATTCCTCCGAATTCGTATCCACATTCAAAAAAAGCTTTTAATACACCCATGTGGTATGCTCCCTTTGCTCCCCCGCCTTCTAAAGCAAGACCATACATAGTTTTACCCTCCGTTAATATTTTTCCTCTATACATGATAATCCTATATGTGTTCCATTTGTGATAGATCAACCATAATCTGTCAATTGTAAGATCATTAACACTTTTAATACAATTACAACTTCATTTTAATACATTTTTCCTTAATTTTCATTGAATCATTCAAGTGTACCCAAAAATCTAATAACCATTTTGATTCTTCTACATCTAAGACTCCACCTTCATCAAGTATACGGTTTAATCTATTAGGCTGTACCTTGCTTTTAAAGTCTTTTGAATTTAGTTTTTTTAAAATATCTCTTCTCCTTTTACCAACAGCAATCCTATAATTCCTTAACTCATGTATATCAATCTTTGAACTAAAGTCAATTATTTCATTAACACTCATGGCATTACCAGTATCCATAACGTCAACATCCCAAAGATCATCTTCCAGGGTCTCTTCTCCTTTATTATACACCTCACATGTGTGTACCATAGAATGTAATTCATATATTAACTTGATACATTCATCAAATTTATCTTCTTTTTGTATTATACTCCTAAGTAATGATTGCTTTGGATTCCAATCCTTAACTACACTAAACATAGCAAACCTTCCTTATCTACTAAAATATAATTTGTTTCAAAGAATAAACATAACAAATCAGCCTTCTCATTCTCCCCCCAATTAAAATTAATTTTTAATAACATATTAATGCCTAAAATATAACTATCCACTACAATTTTACCATACTTTACCTCAATTTAAACTAAACAAGCCTATAATGCATCCTGCTAAATTTTTGTTACTTATTTAATTATTTTAAGTATAATTAGTTGAAAGCAAAAATAACCGGTTATGGAATTAAGATTTTAATAGGATGGTGGGGATGAATTTTGAACAGGGACAATGTATTGATAGAAAATGTTCTCAATGGTAATACCGACTCTTTTTCTATACTGATTCAGTGTTATCAGGATCAGTTATACAAGTTCATATATAAACTCACAGTATCAAGGGAAGATACAGAGGATATTTTGCAGGAAGTTTTTATTCGGGTTTATAACAACCTCTATAGATATAGCAGTAAGTGGAATTTCTCTACATGGCTTTATAATATTGCGGTAAATGTCTTTAAAACGCATTATAAGAAGAAAAAGAAAGACCCGGAAAATGTTAATAATGAATCGATTGACGATATTTCTTGCAGTATTTTGGATTATCCCGATGTTGCTTACGAGGTCAAAGAACAGAGACTTCTTATCATAAAGCTGATAAACGGGTTGAAAGATGACCAGAAAATCGCACTTGTATTAAAACATGTACAGGGTTTTTCCTATAAGGAGATTGCTGATATTTTGGAGGTTACACCTGAAGCTGCAAAAATGAAGGTTCAGCGTGCCAAACAGATTATTTGCAAGAAGTACAATGAGCAGAAAGGAAGGGGTGTTTATAATGAAGTGCACATATAGTTTGGAAGAACTGATAGGATATTTAGATGGTCGCATGTGTGATCAGGAAAAAGAAGAGCTTCAAAAGCACCTTGAAATATGCGAGGACTGCCGGAATCATATTGCAGCACTAAAATTAACAGATGGGTATATAAAAGAAGATGTTAAAAATGACGGTACCACATATTTAAAGATAATGGAATCAATTGATAAGAGTAGATATCAAGGTAAAAAATTAAAATATAAAGTGGGAGCGGTACTATTTAAGCTGGCACCTATATTAAAGCCAATGGCTGCAGTTGTTCTTATAATAATTATTGCTGCTACGGCTTTAAATTATAGGGAGCAGATTTCAGATGTATTGTCATCTCTTGAACAAATGGTATTAAAGCATGATGAACCGGATAAAGATGATAATAAAAAAGAAGATGATAATAAAAAAGTAGTTATAAAGAGCAAATTCTTCAAAGCCGAACCAACAGTAGGATTAAAAAAAGCTACACCTCCTGAGGGCTGGAGTTTATCAGAAGATGTGGTTGTAAAGGATGCTGGAAACAGGGAGCAAATTATTATTAAACTATATTTAAATATCGGCACTACCCCTACCTCATCTTCGAAGCCTTTAACCGGGGAAGTTCTTGCCTTTCTTGAGGACGGAAAGGATTTATATGAAATAGGTAATATAAGCAACTATGGAATAATAAAAACAGAAATTATATCCCAGGATTTAAATAAAGACGGAATTAATGAAATTGTAATAAAAGGCCAATTGGGTGCATCCTCATCATTGTTTAAAGTAATCGGTTTGGAAGCGACATCCGGTAAATGGGTGCAGCTTTTAGATACAAACCATACCGAAGTGATAGATCTTGATGCGGATGGTTATATGGAATTGGTCACCACATCCGTTGGCAGCTTGCCGCCGTTTGTCTTCATATACATGTGGTACGGCGACCATTATGAAAAGCTGGATGTTGCAGAGGCTACAGGAAATGAGTACGCAAACCTTATAAACAGAGGAACTGGCAATATAGTATTTGAAAGTGGAAATAAAAACAGCAAACACTTCTATTCATATAAAAACGGTGAATTAATAGAAGAACAAACCGATAAAATTGTGTACGAGAAAAATAATACAATGAGTGCAGGTTTCAACACCTGTGTTACAAAAGAGGTTTGGGGAAAGCAAGGGCCTGGTGAAAACTATGATAATGTAGTAAAAATACCATACGGGAGGGTCATAAGCATAATTGGAAGATATAATAAAGATGCAGGTTGGTATCTGGCAAAGTTGACACCTACACTTTCAGATGAGCGTTCGGAAGTTCTGCTTCCCGAAAATCAAACGGAATTCTGGCTGAACTTCAATTCAATTTCAACAGGATTTGATCATGCTGTTAATTTCGATGAATGTACAGTTAATGATGCAGTTCGTTTTAACTGTGTAATAACAGGAGAGAACAAAAGTGATGGTACATTCCACCTAAAACAGCTGCCTTTTGATAATAGCCCTACTGTTTCAATAGCAGCACAAGGAAATTTAATAAGTGTTATACGGAAAGATGGACAATGGAGCCTTATAAAGATTATTTCAGGAAGAGCAATGACAGACTATTCGGATGTCGGATGGATCAAAAATGAATATTATGCGGCTTATAAACCTGGAATAAAAATAAATCAGGGATTTATTACCAGACCTTTCAGGATATATAACACAACCAATCCAAACTCAGATTATCCGCCTTTAGACAATATATTAAAGAGTAATATTGCACCGGTTACCATTCTTCTAGACCATACCGCAGGCACATTTGACTGGACCAAGGTATCAGGAGGATTTAACGGGTTTATTGGTTGGGTTAAGTTAAATGACATAAAATTCTCTTTTACTTCTGAGGAAGCTCAGAAGTTGGCAAACCCAGAGATTGATCTGAAAAAGCTGACACAAAAAATAAAAAAGGAAATAGAAGAATGGGAAGATTTGAATCTTTGTGCATTGGACTTAGGTAAACAGACAAAGCTTACTTCAAGGCAAAGAAAAGAGCTTGCCGATAAACTTAACGCAGTAACAGGTTATCAAGTCTATGGTGGTGGACTCACAACTTTCAGGGAAGCGGTATATCCTTTTTATACACTGCAGTTTTTAGACGGAAACAACGATTACTATATGGATGAAGACAATGCTGAACCACCTTACAAATATTACAGGGCTTCATTCTGCAAATTTAACTTCGTAGTTACCGGAGATGATACACTTTTGATACAAATTCCCGATGAAAAGCTTGCTTCATATGGTCTGGAACGTGAAGGGCCACCTGTTAAATTTATACAGGTAAATAAGGAATTCATCAAACACTTGAAAAAATTGATTCCGGTAACGGTTAACAGTGATAAGAGCAGCTTGAACCATCTCCTTAACGCAGTAAAGGTAGAAGTTAACGGCGAACAGGGAGATCAACCCCAGCAGGTGTACAAAGCGGCAAGAGTACTGAATGCTTTTGCCGGAGAGAAAGTAATTGGTAAGGTTCAAAGAGATGAAAACAAGGTAATTGAGTTTAAATTCACGTTTAAGGATGGAAGCAGCGAAAAAGTTATTGTATACGAAAATTATATGAGCTATAGAGGCATGTACATCACCTTAAATGGCAATCCTGTAAATATTGGAGGTATTCTATTTACAGCATATTTCTAGAACGCATATTTACCTTGTATTGAATACACTATAATTTTCTAGGTAAAAAATAAACCATCAAGTTATAATCTTGAGGGTTTATTTTTTATGCCAGTAGATTGTGTATATAAAACTATTAATTTTTACACACTCTATTCAATAATTGTCTTACTCAATTTTATACTCCTTCAAAATAACTGTTCTCGGACCGGGATATAACATTTCGCCCAATCCGATTTTTGCAATTACCCTATCGTTTCCGGCCCAAAAGTAGCCTTCACAATCACCATACTTTTCTCTAATGGAAGAAATATTCATCCCCATATCATTTAACCCGCTTGGGCAAAGCACTTTAACTTCTTTGGTTTCAAAGTCGTACATGTATAAATCCGTTGGAGTTTGCCCAAGACCGTAAAGCAGTTTTTTACCGTCATATGAGGGGTGCATGTTAAATGAGCCCAACACCTTAATATCCTTGTTCTCAATTAACGGCCTTTCTTCAATTACATTTCCTTCAAAATCGGTTATATAGAATTTGGAGTTTATCTGTGACATCAATCTATTTCCTTCTATAGTCCCTAGAACTTCCATATGACTTATTTTTTCTTTGATATTTATATCTACCTTTTTACATTTCTCATTCTTAATCTGATACAGGTTGTAATCTGTATTGTCCGGATCTTTTTGAGTTCTGATGTTCACAAATAAAGTTCCCTTATCAAAGGCTAAAAATCCAACATTGTATTGTGGATTTCCAGACTTGTCCATAAATTCGTTGCCGGGCTGGATATTATATTTTCGCAAAATATCAACTTTCTCTTTTTGTTTAAAATCAATATAATTGATGCTCTGCATGTCGCCATAATATACTCTTTTGTTTTCCATATCCAGCACAGAATTTCTCATATAAGCGGCGGCAATTTTACCTTCAATGCTGTCGATAGCCTTTTTGTCAACACTGTCCCACAGTACAAGTTTGGCCTTATCACTGGGTTCATGGGTTTTTAAGTCATATGTCTCTAGTTGATATAAATGATATCTTCCATCCTTTGATACGCTTGTTAGGGTGCCAATGTTAAAATTATTGTCGAACTTGTCAACGGCAATTACAGTTCCCCCGTATTCATCCTTCTCCCCTATTTTCACTTGAATATCCCTTGCTGCTGTGACCTGAGGGGTATATGAGGTTTCTATGTCCCCCGCCATTTTTTGGTCGCAGCCTGTTAATACCATAGACTGGGTAATAAATAAAACTCCGATAAACAATGCTTTTATCCTTAATGATTTAAACTGGCCCATAAAATCACTCCTTAATCAAATTTTGAACTTTTATTTCTTAATTCACCACATGATATCTATTTAAAGGTGTTAATAATCTTATATTTGGTAAAGCAAATAGACAAATAATTTGAAGCATATAGGTCTGTTTCATTGGGATATATATAATTTAGTCTCTCAGCTGTTTTGATAGCTAATTTGCGAAACAAAATCATGGTTTTAGATAGTGCACGAAAAATATCATCGGCTGAATAATCAGCATATATATTGGGGAATTCCGCAACTATCCAAGGTTCTGCCCACTTATCTATGAAACGCCCGCAATACCAAGTGTCATATGAAGAACCTTTGACAGCACGAGTATAAAGTTCTATCATTTGTAAGAGCAAATTTTTCATATAGCCGTCCACACAGTTTTTTGCAACCCAAAGTTCACTACGTTGTACTTTTTTTGCAGCCCAAATTGAATGAAACCAAAAGTTACTTACAATATTTACAAACTCACTCTCCGATATTAATGAATACGGTTCAGGTGATAATACCAGCTTCTGCAAAACATCATCAAACCCTATTTTATCAAACAAAATTCTATAGGATCTAGATATTATGTCCTTAAAGTCTTTGTCTTTTACAATTTTGTCAATGGCATTTGCCTTAAAAAAGAGAAAATCAGCATCTAATACATTATCAAAAAATACACGCCGCTCTTTTCCATTAGCAATTGTATTTTCGCTAAAGGAAATATGGAATTTACCTAACCTATTAAGCCATTCATCTGATTGTATGAAAAACTCAATATCATCAACCAGCAGTATAATATCCATATCTGAGTATTCATCAGCCGGATGATCTGTTCTTGCTCTTGAACCTATAATAATACCTGCTTTTATCTGATCTGTTGATTTACCAAGCTCAATCAACCTGGTTAGAATGCTTTGGTATTCATCCATGTCAGATACCCCCCATTTAGTCCATGCTCTCAAGAATATCTATCTTTGAAATTCCTTTTCTATATGAAAAGTGTTTATAATCTTACATTTGGCAGAGCAAATAACGAACGCTTTTACGGGATTTGCGATAGACAAATGTAAAAGATTATTCACTTTTCATATACATCTCATATTTCAACAAAACATTTTAAGGTTTTATCAAATTTCCACTTCTGTTCGCAAATGTTTAAATAATCCCCATACTTGACTATATATTTATCAGGTATATACCCTAAAACTTCATCCATCCTTCTTAGGGAATACTCAAATGCGAATTTACGCCCATCATATTCTGATTTATAGCACTTTTCCCACTCTTCTTTTAATTGTGTCCTATTTTTAGGTTCAAAACGAAATCCTTGCCAATTGGTTCCATCAGCTAATAATGTTACAAATGCTTCGTTCTCATCTGTAGTTGGAAATCCTGAATGCATGGAATAATATCCTCTATCTCTATCGTCTATTGCGTAATATCCTATTTTGCTACTGTATTTAATGAATACTCCATCAAGGCCCCAGTCACTTGAAAGTGCTATTTCCAGTTTAGAAATTAGCTTAGCTGCTAATTCCTTTTCATAATCAGACATTATATGACTAAAATAGTTTTCTCCCTCATACATAACTGTATATTGTTCATCCATATTATTTTTCCTCCTTTACCCAACGAGCTTATTGTTTAGCCTGTCCAAAGTCCTTCAATGAAAGATTAAAGATCTTGTCCTTACCTTGTTTTCGACTAAATCAGATCCTATCCATATTTAAAGTGTTAATAATCTTGCATTTGGCGGAGCAAATAAACAATGGTTTTAACGTTATTTTGTGATAGACAAATGATAAAACAAGTGATTTTTATTAGTTTTGCGATATACAAATGCAATAGTTTTATCACATCTTACACCATATTTTATCACACAGAACCTGATTATGGCAATAAACTCTACTTGCCACAACAATTCTACCTGCAGGTTTTCATGAAATTTACCTGCTTTGTAAATGACTAATCACTATTTATAATCAGGAATAATCTTTTTTAAGAAATCCTTTACCTCATCTATTCCCCTCAAGCTATTGTTTCTTGCTTTATTTATCTCTTCAATTATCGCCTCGAAATCCAAATCATATTGCTTTTCAACAAATATATTATTGTTTTTTGTTATATTGATCCCATCCTTAAACATTAAAAGCTCCTCATGCAGTTTTTCACCAGGCCGAAGACCGATAAACTCTATTTCAATATCTTCCCCAGGCCTCATGCCTGACTGTGAAATCATGATATTGGCAAGATCAAGTATCTTTACAGGCTTACCCATGTCAAGAACAAATATTTCGCCTCCTATAGCCATAGCACCTGCTTGTATAACCAGTCTTGCGGCTTCGGATATCGTCATAAAGTACCTTGTTGCATCAGGATGGGTTACTGTTACCGGGCCACCCTCTTCAATCTGTTTCTTAAATATAGGAACAACACTTCCATTACTTCCCAATACATTTCCGAACCTTACAGCAGAAAAAATTGTACTGCTTTTTTTATTCATATATCGAACCAGAATTTCTGAAACTCTTTTAGTAGCACCCATTATACAAGCAGGATTAACAGCTTTATCCGTTGATATGGACACAAATTTTTTGCAATTATATTTATCGGCACATTCAAGTAGGTTCAGGGTACCGAATATGTTGTTTTTTACAGCCTCATCAGGGTTTTCTTCCATTAAGGGCACATGCTTGTGTGCGGCTGCGTGGAAAACGACGGCTGGTCTATATGTGTCAAAAATATATTCCATCTTTTCCTTCTCTCTTATGGAAGCTATTATTATCTTTATATTCAGATCTTTATCATATTTTTTTAAAAGTTCGTTATTTATGTCAAAAGCACTGTTTTCGTAAAAATCAAGTATCAATAATTGTGCCGGTTTAAACCTTGCTATTTGTCTGGAAAGCTCCGAACCTATTGACCCGCCGCCCCCACTCACCATTACTACTTCATTTTCAAGATAGTGGCTTATTTCTTCAGTGTTAATACATATTTCATTTCTTGAAAGCAAATCTTCTATATCAAAGTCTCTCAGCTTTTTAAAACTAACAGATTCTCCCATTAGTCCGAATACCTCAGGAAGCACTTTAACTTTACATCGAGAATTCTTACAGACATCAATAATAATTTCCATTTCCTTTTTTTGTACAGATGGCATAGTTACAATTATCTCTTCAATCCCAAATCTTTTTACTGCCCACAGTATCTTATCTCTACCGCCAATGACTGGAACACCGTTAATTTTGGTTTTATGCTTTTTATTGTCATCATCAATTGCTGCAACAGGCTTGTATTTACAATTGGTATTCCTCTTCATCTCCTTAATAATAATTGAACCCGCTTCTCCTGCACCAATAATCATGGTGTTCTTTATGTAATGATCTTCAAGCAAATATTTCTTTATGTCGTTTTTAAAACGAATGCTTATCCTCAAGCCCCCGACAAAAACAAAGGTTATCAACCAGAAGATCAATAATACCGATTTAGGTAGATATATATCCAAAACCAATTCAATAAGTAAGGACAAAAAGGCACCTGTTACAGTTGCAAGCAGGATTTGAACAAGTTCTCCTATGCTTGCATATCTCCAAAGCTTCTTATACAATTCAAAAATATAAAAACAGCTTATATTTGCTAAAGAAATGATAAGCATTAATTTTGGTAGCAAATCTATATAATTTGCTGGAATCGGACCTTCAAATCTTATAAAAAATGTAGCACATATTCCTATATTTAAAATAATGAGATCACCTAAAAATAATAATACTTTTTTACCATTCCATTTCATTTTAAACTCTCCCCCACCAAACCATATTGGAAATAACTAAAATCGCAAGAAATATTTTAGTCATTCCGTATGTAGAACCTTAATCCATCGATTCTAATCCCGATATTTTGCATATTTTCATCTATATCATTTTGAAAATATAACTTCCAGTATAATTTCACTTTCTATATTAAAAGTGTTAATAATCTTACATTTGGCGGAGCAAATAACGAACGGGAAGTAATATTTCAATCATGCCTAAATATCAGTTCTTGGTTTCTGCGGTATAATGCTTCTGCATAATCGATTCCTACCCACTTTACTACCTTGTGGTAGGAAGGCAGAAACAGATTGGTATAGTCACTTGTACAGTGTGCATCAGATGCAATGAAATGAGCTAATCCAAGTTGTAATGCTTTTTTACAAAATGCTTTGGACTTCCTGCCATGTATTCCCATTATGCTTCCTGCATCAAGCTGGACCATACATCCTGCTTCTACAATGCTTAAAAACTTTCCAAAATCTCTTTGGAAATACACATACCTCTCAGGGTGAGCAATTATAGGAATAATATTTTCTAAATGAAGATTCAAAATAATATCTATGGTATTAGCCGGATATACATCAAATGGAAGCTCAAACAGAAGATACTGGGAATCACTTAATGTATACATACGTTTATCAGCCATACAATCCAATAACAATGATTCCACAAAAACCTCATACCCCAATCTAAGTTCAATATCGCAATCTGCAAGTCTAATCAATAATTCCTTAAAGTTTTTTTCGACATTATCAATGTTAAAGACATTTTTTTTATAATGAGGAGTTGCGATGATTGTCTTTATACCGATTTTTTCTGCTTCAAGAGCCATTCTCATTGACTCTTTAATGGTAGAAGGGCCATCGTCTGTATCAAAAATTAGATGGCTGTGAATATCAATCATACATTATCCCTCTTTGCATTTTTAATTTCCTTCAGTGATTTTCTGGAATATTTCATTTTTTCCTTATCATAATCATATCCGCCATAATAGTTTCGAAAATCCAATTTATTCACCTTGTTAAATACAACTCCAAGAATATTGGCATTAGCCTTTACCAATTGTTCTTTCATCATGATGGCATTATTACACTTTGTTTTGTTTTGTGATATTACTATTATTGCAGCATCTGTTTGTGATGCTATAAGTGCACCGTCAATAACACTGCCTAGCGGTGGTGTATCTATAATAACAAAATCATATATTTCTCTTGTCTTTACAAGAAATTCTCCTAATCGAGGAGAGTTTATAAGCTCTCCAGGGCTCAATGTTTTAATACCGCAGGATACAAAATCAAAACCCTCAATCTGGGTTTTATTTATTATCTGTTCTAAAGTTGAATTACCCAATAAGAAATTGGAGAGTCCTTTAAAATCCTTACTCACAAGCTTTTTAAAAAGTATGGGCTTTCTTAAATCTGCATCTACAAAAAGCACTTTCATACCTGATTTTGCAATTGTATATGAAAGATTGGCTGAAACACAACTTTTTCCATCTCCTGAGCTGTAGCTGGTAATTGCAATTGTTCTTAGCTTGTTTTCCGGATCACAAAAATGGATATTAGCCCTTAACACTTTAAAAGCTTCCTCTAAAGATTCATTTATCATAAATTCATGTTCATAATTTATTGTTGCCATAAACTCCCCCCAAGAACCAGCTTACATCAATTTGATCAAATAGTATAAAGATTTACTTGTTTTTTACCAGGGGTATTGTGCTGAGAACGCTTAATGATAAGTATTCTTCAATATCTTCCTTACTTTTTATGGTGTCATTGAAATATTCAATTAAATATATTATTCCTGTGGTCAATACCAAACTAATCATCACTGCCAATATAGAGTTTACAATTGGCTTTGGCTTAGCAGGCTTTAGCGGAAGTTCTGCTTTATCAACAATATTTATATTCTCTACACTCATTAATTCCACAGACTTCTCAATAAATTTTTCGCTTGTCTTATTAGCTAAATCCCTAGCCCTATAGGGGTTTCTGTCACTAACAACAATCTGCAGCACTCTTGTGTCAGACTTTAGTTTAACACTTATTTTGCTTGCCAGATCATCAGCACTCATATTCTTGATGCCTAGCTCGTCTAGAACCGATCTTGTAACAGTTTTGCTCTCTATAAGCTCTCTATAGTCTTTAACCAACTGTTGATTTGTCAGTAAATCGTTGTAATTTATTGGTTTATCCGCTTCAGGCTTATTTATTACATAGAGTGTAGTATAAGACTGGTATACAGGTTCAAGAACTGTTATGCTTACAACATATGTTATGATTGCTATAACAATTGGTATTATGATAATGAATTTTATCTTTTTTAAAAGCATATATGTTATTTGCTTTATGTCCAACTTATATCACCCTCGTCATTTCTTTATGTATTCTATTTTAAAAGTGATAAATGTAAGATTATTAACACTTTTAATATATAATAATAAATATTATCAGCCTTACATTTGGAAAGGCAAAATAAACAGATGTTTGTGTTATATTTTGCCCTGCCAGATGTAAGATTTTAAGAACAAAATTAATATTACCTTCCCATTAATAAATAAAAACTAGTCTCTAAAACAATGGAATTTGCGTCTTAACAAACGGTAAACAAGGCCTGTAAAAAGTCCAAATACAACACCGGAAGCAAAACTTATTAATGCTGTCTTTGCCGCAATGCTCAAGAAGTTTAAATAATTCATTGCTTCAGTAAAATTATATTTAAGCTGAAAAAGTCTTAACCATGATAAGTTAGCAAGAAGTACAAATAATGAAAACATTATAGCTGTAAAAGTGAACCTTTGCCAGCCTTTTGGCTTATGGCTACCGACAAATTCAAAGGTTGCTGCAGCAAACACGCCTCCTACAAATAAATTTACTAAAAAAAACAAAACGCCCATAAATCCACCTCAAAAAATAGATTTTCTACCAACATATTATGCTGATTTTACAAATGTGTTCAAAAAAATAAAAATAAACTTTATATTATGGTATGCCGATAATTATTATATACATTTTTTGAAGGGGTAAAAAATATGGATATGTTGCGTTTTACCAAAGTAAGTAAGAATAATTCCTATGAATTATCCTACGATGAGTCTTCAAACTGTTTATTTGCAGCATTCTTTGGGCTGTGGGATAAAACGTCACAATTGGATTATTATACAGATGATGTTAAAACAATGATTGCACATTCCAGTTCCGGATTTAACATAATATATGACTTTACTCAGTATAAAGGGTGCATAAATCAATTAGTCAACCTTCATGTTGAGGCACAAAATTTATTGCTAGAGGCAGGTATGGATAAAGCAGTAGTCCTCATTAATGAAAACGAACTTTTAAGAGCCTCTGTCGAATTTATATTCCAAATGTCGGGTATAACTCCAACATTTTTTAGCAATATAGGAATGCTTCAAAAGTGGCTGGATAGCTTCAAATAAATTATCTAAAAGTCCATACATAGATAAAAAGACTGCAAGAAGGCATTTTGCCATCTCACAGTCTTTTTTAAATTCAAATATACTACTGTTACTTAAATAACCGTTACTTAAATAACTACTTCAGGGTAATTGGATGATGTCATGCTAAAATGTTTTGCAATTATGAGTATATCGCTCATATTTATTGTTCCGTCTGTATTAAAATCCTGCTCAGCTACATACTTGGCTGTATCGGATGTGGAGCCGAAAGCTTTTGCAATTTCAATAACATCAGCCATGTTTATTGCTCCATCCTGCACCCCACCTTTTGTAATGTCACCAGCCCAAACATCAACTGGAGATGATGATGTGCCGATAGTACCATTTTTACTTATAGGAATGTCTTTTATTATTCTTGTAAGATAGCCTGGTTTGCTAATCTTAAGATCAAATGTAGCAGAATTAAGTATTGGGTTCCTTATTTCAAAGTAACCGTTCTCATCTGTTGTTGCAGATATAGAAACATCTCCGGAAACCTCAATCTTAAATCCGGACTTTACTTTTGAAGCAACTGCAGCTGAATATGTGAAATCAGGTGCAATATAACCCTTTGTTTTAGGAACAGTGCCTGATGGCACCGGAGTATTTGTTGGCTTAGTAGTGCTTGGCACAGGTGTTTCACCAGGTTCAAGACCTGCCACTTTGATACCATCCTTGTATATTGCTATTTTATCTGTCTTAGTATACTTGGTTGTAGATAGATCAGCAATTGAGTAGTCGTTTGCTGCATTCCATTTACCGCTGTAGTTTGCCAGGCAGAACTGAACATAGCTTCTTGAATACAGCTTTTCATTAGGGAAAGAAAACTCTATGTAATATATATTCTTTGCCTTGTCAAAGACTTTTACTTCCCCATACTTAACCCCTTTTATCGGTGAATAATAAATGTCTGCCTTTGTAGATGTAGGATCAACATTGGCACTTACCAGCTCCGACAAATCCATGAAGTATCTGAAAGACAATCCTGTTTCAAATCTTGGCGGTGCTGTCAAAATGTTATACAAATTTAAATCGATTACTGTACTCTGAGCATCCTGCTTGTAAATCTTTGCTTCAGCGTAATAAAGATCAGGGTCGCCCTCAATTCCAGGTGTCGGTTCAGGTTTCTGCCCTGCCCCATAATACTTTGACATACCTGCAAGAGCACCTACAAGACCTGCGTTATAGTCAAGGCCCGTTTCGGTATAAACGTATTGGTCTATGTCATCATAATAATTACCCGATTTATCCGGTCCGCCTACCAAAGCACCATATAAAATATGCCTTTCAGGTGCCACTTTCTTTTCGTCTGCCGGCGGTCCCTCAAGCATGCCGCTTGCTGCCCTGTGATGCGGGAATTTGGGATATTTATTACCAAAACCTACCATGTATGACATGTTATCAGGGTTTTTACCGAGAATAAAGTCTATCTGGCTTTTTGCATAATCAAGATATTTCTGATCCGGTTTTATCTTATAGTATGTAAGTGCGAGCATTGATTCTGCCGCTGGATATTTAGCAACACCCCAGCTGTCAAGATAGCTTAAACCGCCCGGAACTTTTGACAGGGTATTCATCCAGTAATCAAGATTTTCTTCAACCATTGTTATATACTTGGGCTTCTTAGTTATTTCTGCCATCTTTAAAGCAACTCCGCCAAATATATCATCCCAGCAGTTTGTCCAATGGTTCTGGTAAGTGTTATCTCCACCAAGACCTTTTTCAGCCATGAGCTTTTCTATGTCATCCATGTATTTCTGTTCATTTGTAGCAATGTAGAGCCAAATTCCACCCCACATGAGTTCATCATAGTAGCTTCTGGGAAGATAATAACTCTGACCTTTGCTGTTTCCTCTATAAGCCTGACCGAATGCATATAAATCTTTTGCATATGTAAGGCATTTTGCAGCATATGTAGGATCACTATCCTTCATATTGAGATATGTAAGTGCCAGTGTAGCAGCAGCTGAGCCAGCTACGTCAGAACCTGGGTTTGAAGGTGTTGCAGCATAATATGCTGGTCTGTCATAAGTTTGAAGCTCTGGAGGTCCCCAGAATTTGTGGTCTTCATCACCATCACCCAATTGATAATAGAATGTTGTCTTGTTTGGGAAACATTTCATAAAATAATCAGCAAAATGTTTCACGATATTAAGCATGTACTTGTCCTGTCCCTTTTCAATAAAGGTATCCTTGAACTCATAATACGCCCACGCGAGTGCAGAAGCAGATGTACACTGAGGTAAACCGAATTTTACATGGTCACCGCAGTCGTGAAATCCACCTGTAAGGTCAAGATTCACATCCTTACCATCTTCTATATGGCAGGGTCCACGCCATTTGATCCTGTTCTCACCAGCATCAGGTCCGCACCAGTTTGCCTCATAGAAAAGAATGGATTTTGCAAATGCATCAACATAATTGAGGTCACCTGCAGCAGCGGATGCAGTTTTTGGGATTATACTTGTGACATAAATCACAAGCAAAGCAATAATTATACACTTTTTCTTCACATATAATACCCCCTATTCAAAATTTCTCTACAACTTAAGATAATCTTACCATATTTTATTATGCTCTACAATTCAATGAGTTGGTCAAAAATTGTCATTATTTGAAATATATATTTAATATAATTTAAAAAGATTATATAATAATATGGGGATACCTAAATTACTGGATATTAACTTCTTATACGAGGAGGTTTATATTATATGAATAAAGAAATAAAATCTTCAGTTGAAATGACTGATGAAGAATTAATGGACATGTTTGGTGGCTTTGAAAATGCTAAAATCGATTCAGCTATTATTGTTGAACCAATTGACATTAAGCCATTATACGGAATAGAACCGCCGATTGTTGTTAAGCCTTTGTACGGCATCAAAGTTCAGCCATTGTATGGAATCAAGCCATTATACGGGATCAAAAGTCAACCGCTGTATGGAATTGATCCTATTAAATACTAATTGTCATATTTTTAAATAATAATGCACATTATGTAAAATAATGCGACATAGATACATAAATTAAAATCCCTTGCGGCATAGTATATACCGCAATTCTCTAGGCATAAACAAATTGTCCAGTATATTTAGATAAAATGGTGCATGGAAGAATCATTATTAAACGTAAATTAATATTTTTCCATTCACCATCCCCGCATAATTATCCATTTTCCACAAGGAGGAGTTTTATGAGTATAGATTTCAGGCCTATAACAGGCGTATGGGAGATAACAATGGGATGCAACATGAGGTGCAAACACTGCGGATCTTCATGTGAAAATCAGTTAAGCGGAGAGCTGACAACAGATGAAGCCTTAAGTCTTTGTGATGACTTGGCAAAGCTTGGATTCCAGTGGCTTACCCTTTCCGGCGGTGAGCCGACTACAAGGAAAGATTGGGATATAATTGCAAAAAGGCTCAATGATAATGGCGTTATTCCCAACATGATCACTAACGGTTGGCTTATGGATGAAGAAATTGCAAAGAGGGCCAAATCCGCTGGAATCAATACAGTGGCCATAAGTCTTGATGGTCTTGAAAAAACTCATGATTTTATTCGTCGTGAGGGTTCGTTCAAAAGGATAATGAAGGCTATAGACATTCTTGTTGAAAATGGTGTAAACTGTTCAATTATAACCACTGTAAACAAAATGAACCTTGGTGAACTGGAAGAAATGCACAGTATTCTATCAGGTAAGGGTATTTACGGCTGGCAATTCCAGCTAGGCCTTCCTATGGGCAATATGGCAAAAAACAGTGATCTTGTGTCACAGCCTCACCACATGGATGATGTTATAAATTTTGCTTATAATGTCATGCAAAAGAGCGATATTGATATACAACTTGCTGATTGTATGGGATATTTCAACAAAAAGGAAATAGCTGTCAGGAATAAATCCGATTCAACAGACAGATACGACTGGTACGGTTGCGGAGCTGGAAAATATGTTTTGGGAGTACTCCATAATGGTGATATAGTTGGATGCACATCTATAAGGGACAGAAACTTTATAGAAGGAAATATTAAGGAAACTCCGATATTGGAGCTATGGAACAATCCAGAAAAGTTTGCTTGGAACAGGAATATTACAAAGGATATGCTTCAGGGTACATGTAAAAAATGTCAGCATGGCAATCGATGCCACGGCGGATGCGGCAACACAAGGCTTACAATGGAAGGAACAATTTATGGGCAAAACAGGTACTGCTCATATAACCTTGCTGTACAAAAGGCTGAGAAGCAGTTTGAAGGCATTAATGATATTGATGAGCTTATGAAAAAGGCCAATAAATTTGCACCTCTAAACCAGCACCAGCTTACAGGGATATTACTTGAAAAGGCATTATCCATTGCCCCGGAAAATGAAGAAGCACTTTCCCTCTTTGGTTATACTTCCTTCATGCTGGAAAATTACAATGATGCTGCCCAGGCTAATAAAAAACTCCTTTCGAAGGACAGCAGCAATATCTATGCCAACAAAGGATACGGTCTTTCCATTGCAAGACTTGGAATGGTTGATGAAGGCATCGGTTATTTAAAAAAAGCAATAGATTTGTCAAATGGAACATATCTTGATCCCTACTATGATCTTGCTGTGGTCTATTATGAGAACGGAAGACTTGTGGAAGCAATTGAGTCCCTTGAGGAGGGTTTTAAGGTTTCCGAAGAGTTTAAGAATAATAATCAGGCATTTTATAATTTACTTAAGGAAGAACATGCATGATTCTAAAAAAGATTTTAAGTTTTGCCGGAAGATACCCGGTAGTACGACAACATGATATAACAGATTGCGGTGCTGCTTGCCTTGCCTCGATAGTCAAATATCACGGCGGCAATATATCAATTGCCAAGCTAAGAGATTATTCAGGTACCGGTAAGGAAGGCACCACCGGCTATGGAATTGTGAAGGCTCTACAAAGACTTGGTTTTACTGCAAAAGGCCTTAAAATTGATATTGAACAACTTAAAAAAGAAGAATTCCCTCTAATAGCTCATGTAATAGCCGATCATTCAGGTAAAAAGCTTGAGCATTATGTTGTTGTGTACAAAATTGAAAATGATATTATAACCTATATGGACCCTGCTAAAGGGATAGTAAAATCTAAACTGTCCCTTTTTCAGGATATTTATACAGGAAGAATACTTTCATTTAAACCCGGAGAGCTTCTTAATATAAAGACAGAAAACAATAAGGCACTTTTTGATCTAATAATATCAATTGTAAAAGTGCTTAAACTTCCTATTTTTATTATAGTTTTGATATCTTTTATCTTCTCTGGCCTTGGAATCTTAAGTACATACTACATGAAGTACCTTTTTGATACGGTAATTGAAAAGGGAATTTTTAATGAGCTTACTTATGTCTCCCTTTTCTTTATAGGCATTTTCATAATACAGCTTCTTTTAGGTGTTATAAGAAGTCTTATGGTAACCAAATTGGCACTTAAGATTGACAAAGAACTTATGCTGAGCTATTTCAAGCATGTATTAAGGCTGCCCATGAGTTTTTTTATATCAAGGAAAGACGGTGAGATCATATCCAGGTTTATGGATGCGTCCAAAATCCGCGAAGCCATTTCCGGCATTACCCTCACCCTTTCTATCGATACTGTCATTGCAATAGCCGGCGGGTTTCTTTTATTTATGGCAAACAGATTTCTTTTTTATATAACGCTATGTATTTTAGTTCTATACGCAATAACAGTATTATGCTTTATTAGGCCATTAAGAAAAATTAACACTCTACAAATGGAAAGCAATGCAGTCCTTACCTCCCATTTGGTTGAGAGCCTTAACGGCGTTGAAACCTTGAAATCCTTTAACGCCCTAAAAAAGACCGATATTGTTGCTGATACAAACTTTGATGATTTGATTAAAAAAGTTTATAAAGGCAGTATATTATATTCTGCCCTTACATCCATTACATCAGCAATCAACGGCCTTGGAACAATATTGATACTGTGGTTTGGAATTATTGAGATATCTGCCGGAAAGATGTCTACCGGTGACCTTCTTGCATTCAATTCTCTGCTCCAGTATTTCCTGACGCCTGTACGTAACCTTATTGATCTTTCTTCGGAAATACAGACTGCTGTGGCAGCTTCAAACAGGCTTGGTGAGATACTTGAAATTGAAGGAGAAAAGTATGTTGACCCTCAAAGAAATGTTGTTCCAGACAAGCTATTCGGTGATTTGAATATGGATAACATAACCTTCAGATATGGCTATAAAAGGCCTGTAATTGAAAACCTCTCTCTTCAAATTAAAGCTGGTGAGAAGATAGCAATAGTCGGCGGCAGCGGATCTGGAAAAACTACTCTTGCAAGGCTTATTATGAATTACTACCTTCCAGAGAAAGGCACAATTACAATTGGTGGAAACGACCTTAGAAATATTCCCCTTGAACTTATCAGAAAGAAAATAGCATTTATTTCACAGGATGTTTTTCTTCTAAGCGGTACTGTAAAAGAAAATATAGCATTAGGTAATGCTGATGCAACTATGGAAGAAATCATTGAAGCTTCCAAGCATGCAAACTGCCATGAATTTATTGAAAAATTACATTTAAAATATGAGACTCATATTGAAGAAAACGGTTCAAACCTTTCAGGTGGTCAGAGACAGCGAATTGCTATCGCGAGGGCTTTTTTGCTGCACCCTGATGTTCTTATCATGGACGAAGCCACAAGCAACCTTGACACAATAACCGAGGAAGCCATCTCAAACACCCTGGACCTGTTTGAGGGAAAGGTTACAAGGATTGTTATAGCACATCGCTTGTCCACAATAAAAAGGTGCCAGAGGATATTTGTTTTAGAAAACGGCAGAATATCCGAATCTGGCACCCATGATGAACTTATTGCTAATAATGGACTTTATGCTTCAATGTTCGAGTAAATGCTTAAAATGCATTTGCAGACTTAATAGACTTGGCATCAAAGCCTGTACCCCACTGATGAGTGGAATAAGAATTTTCAGAAATATACCCTGTTACTGCTACAAGCTGATTTATGTAGTTTTCAATACCTGTTAAACCTTTACCGCTACCTATATCATAATTGCCATCTTCTGCAATGATCCCGTAAAAACCGCCTTCAATTGTATTTTTAACAAGAATACCAGTAATTGTAACAGGTGCAGTACCTTGCAGTGATAAATCCTCGTAAAAACTGTTGAAGTGCTTGGAAACTATTACAACATCAGCCATGTTAATAACACCATCATTATTAAAATCATTACCGGCCACATAAGCTGAATCATTGGATGTTGTGTTAAATGAAACAGCCAGGTTAACAATATCAGACATATTTATTACATTGTCTTGTTCATAGCTTCCGTTTTGAAGTTTAACTGTATTCCCTGCCCACATCTCTATTGCTTTATTAATTGTATTAAGGCTTGTATCATTTGCAACCTCTTTAATTTCAACAGTTCTTGTTAAATAACCCTGCTTTTTTATTCTCATCTTATATCCTGATAAACTTTTAGGAACTCTTATGTCAAAATGACCATATTTATCAGTAGTTGCGTAAGAGTACAATCCATCAACAGTTATATTAAAATCCTTGTTAAAATCAGATTCCATAACGTTTTTATCACACAATTCCGATCTGATATATCCGCTAATTTTATAGGAAGTAACATTTGGCTCTGTAGGAACAGCTACTTTTATCATATCCTTTTTGAAATCAATATATGTTACCTGATTAAATTCTGTAAATTCATATTTCTGGCTGCTTACGTAAAGTTCTCCCGATTCAAGCTGTATAATTACCTTAAACAGTTTAGGTACCCCATAATATGTAAAGTTATGTATCCTTTGGGTGACTCCATCAGATTGCCCTTCTAATGTCGCAAATAAAAGATATTCTCTTATGTGAGTAGCAAGCCATCCGTCTTCATTATATTTATATAACGGCATACTCTTGTATTCTTCCGAATAATTACTGTTTAACTCATCATAAGTAAGATTATCGCTTTTAGATAAGAGGTCTAGGTAATACTTGCCTTCCGGGACACCATTAACTGCAATATCAAGGGTAGGTTTTGGTCCTACATCGGCAAAAACGGAAATGCCTGCATAAAGGAACAGAATAAGTACACTTACACACATAATCACTTTTTTCATAAAAAATCCCCTCCTAAGATTATAAATCTAGCACATCTGCTTTTTAAAAACATCTGTAAATCCATATTTAGCACGAAAAATGTTATTCATGATTAACAAAATTTTATCACATGTTTTCCAATTTTGCAATAGATTTAACAGAGACTTTATTGCCAGAAATGATGAAACTGGAGTAGAGGGAAGAAAGAAGTGACATACTTATCACCGTGAGTAAGATATTAGTTGCTTATTAAAAAGGTACTGGATTTTACATCAATTCGGTACCTTTTTAGCCAATCATGATTAAGGTCACTTTCAAGAACGTTCCTAGTCCACCTTAAATTTGTCAACTTCCTTTTCCAGATCGAATGCCATGTTCTTTAATCCATCGATATGCGACTCCATATCCTGCATTACTGCCAGCTGTTCCTGCGTTGAAGCAGCTACCTGCTGACTTATCGAACTGAATCCTTTTGAAATATCTGCAAGATAGTTAATTCTGTCGAATACTATCTTGCTTGATTCTTTTATTACCTGTATAGCCTTAAAAATATCTTCAACTCCTGAATAAGCATGTCTGCTTGATTCCTCTATATTACCAAGGACCGATTCAACCTTCGAGACAGAATTTACTCCCTCCTGTGCCTGAACCACACCTTTTTGAATATATGTGACCGCACCGTCAATTTCTTCCTGTATCATATTTATAATATTGTTTATTTTCATACTTGCCTGGTTTGATTGTTCAGCTAATATTTTAACCTCATCCGACACAACAGCAAAGCCCCTTCCGTTTTCACCTGCCCTCGCTGCTTCAATAGCCGCATTTAAAGCCAATAGATTGGTCTGCTTAGCGATCTGTGAAATAGCTTCACTAAAAGACTCGATTTCCTTTGATCTTTCTCCTAACTTTTGTACAATTTCAGCGGTATTGTTAACAGTGTTATTTACAAGGCTTACTATTTGCATTGCATCTTTGAATATGCCTGATACCTGCTGTATATCATTCATTGCACTGTTTGAGGAGTTGGATAATAAATCTGCCTGACTTATAACCTTTTCAATCTGGCTAAAGGTTTCATCAATAGATTTAGAAACTTCTTCAACACTCTTAACTTGTTTTAAAGTTCCCTCTGCTATATCATTTACTGCTTTTGTTATTTCTTCAGTAGCTTTGCTTGTATCACTGGCACTGCTGCTCAACTCATCAGTATGTGTTAAAATTTTTTTAGTGTTATATCTTATATTCTTTGTTATAGCACCCATACTTGCTATTACATCATTAAATGTTTGAGTCAGGCGACCAACTTCATCATTGTTCTTACACTCAATTTCTACGGTTAAATCACCTTCTTTGGCAAGTTCTGCCTTACGTTCCAACACCTTTATAGAACGAACTAAAAAGTGTGATAGAATACTACTAAAAAGTATTCCAATCAACACTACTAAAAGAGCTACTATCATAATACGGGTTTTTACCATATTTATAGCTTCAAACACAGATTTAGCCTCAAAATCAGCTGCCAATATCGTAGATATTTTACCGTTCTTGTCTTTTATAGGTACATATGCAGAAATTAGATTACCCCATTCCTCCGAATACTGTAATACATACCCCTCAGTTCCTTCAAAGCTGGCCGCTAAAGAAGAATCAATTTCATCTTCCTCATAACCTAACTGCGAAAAGTTTTCGCTGTCATAAGGGGTACCATCAACAACATATATGTACTTACCGTTTTCATTCTTCCTAAGTGTATAAAGATATTTCAACCCTACAGAATCTTTCATTGTAAGAAGCTTATCGTGAAGTTCCTTGTAATAACTGCTCTCCATATCTTCTTTGGTCTTAAGCTCATTAATCTTTTCTATATCAATCGAAATTACCATAGAATTACATATATTCAGAGCCGTTTTTCCTACCGCTTCCACAATTGTAGATTTAGCGTTATTAATGGCACAAAAACCTATAGCTATAGACGACACCAATATAAGGATAATAAAGCTACCGCAAAGTTTCATTCTTAATGAAATATTAAATTTTCTAAGCATTATGAACCTCTCCCAACATTACTTTATTTATTTTTATTAAAATTGATCATAGTTTGTTGCAATAAAATTATACATTAGTATATCGTCTCGTTCTTCCATTTTCTATAGTTTAATTTTAACTTCGGCATAAGGTTTACGGATGCACCAGTGGAAATACAGACTTTGGGAGTAAATCCAGGAGATAAATTAGAAAATAGCATTCCACCTCATTGTTTTGAATACTTTGAGGTTTTTTTGTCCTCTATAGAACATCATAAATCTCTAATTTGTTCTCTGATGTGGGGGGCACCGCGTAGCTTTACCATAAAAGACATATAACAAGTATTCATTGACACTACTGCTTCTTTCTATTTTGAAGCTTCTATGGAGAACTTAAACATACACTTCAAAAACATCCTGAGAATTGTGTATTGAAATAGATTTTTTGACCAAATTATCTGTTGATATCTGGATAGAAATGGGTGCATGACCTTATACATAGCATAATATAAAAAGCAAGTAACGGCTCGATTTCTACTTCTCTTTTTTTGTTTTTCGTTCGTGCAGAGAAACACTCCTTTCATGTCATCCCTTACTCATCTGTTGCAACCTGAGCATGAGGCAGTATCCTGAATACTATTTTGCTATAATGATTTCCGCTTCCCCGAAAAGACATATTCATTGTATCTCAACCAAGCCATTAGTGCACATCTGGCTTGCAGTATCTGCATGAATATTTATCGCATATTTTACACTCACAGTAAGTAAATAGCGACATCGTGCACCCTCCCTCATCCAATTAACTTTAATATATAGCTGTAGTTGGTCTTACAAACCTATGCAAACTGGCTATTTGCACTTTTGGATTTCCCGTAATGAAAGCCCTAAGAGCGATGCCCCCCATTTCAGAGAACGTTGGCATGACTGACGCTGTTTGAGCCGGACCCTCTAGAAAGACCCGTGAGTGGCAGTTTGTCTGCCCGGCGGAACGGTGTGGTGCGGCTTGCTTCATGCTCGATCTTCAGAGGCTTTACTCCGTGATCTTACTATTCCGCACCTTTACAGTCATGTATTGATATGTAAAGTCGCACGTCTTCTTGTTCAGAGGTCCACAGGACGTGGACCCCTTAAAAACATACTTTTACAAATATCCTCCATTAGCTTTAGGCATATTCTTGTATTCATCTGTACTATAAATGTAATCACTTATATATTTTACTAGCTTTAAGAAATCTGCATTGTTATTAGGAAGATTAGTAGTCATATCAGGATATAAACCTTCTTTCCATACAATTGTTTTTGTTTTTCCTTTTATTGTTACCGTCAATTTATAGTCACATGATGGTTTAACGCCCATTCCTTCAACTTTTAATGTGTCAGGAAACGACATAATATCAATATCCATCATATGATTATATATGTCCTTTTTTACATTGTCCGGTATTTTAAATTCGATAGTCTTAATACCATCCATAACCAAATCCTTAGTAAATGTTCCCTTGTATGTGTCAATCTGATATCTTCCTAATGTATTAAAATTTAATTGAAAATTGAAGCCATCTGATTGCTCACCCTGTAAAGCGCCAATGTTATCTAATTTACTATTCTGTTGTATTGCCAAATAGGTAATAGGTAGTAAAATAGCAAATATAACTAAACAAGTAATTAAAATTGTTCGTTTACTACCTTGTGTGATTTTACTCAAGTATTACGCCTCCCTTTAAGAAATTTTACTTTAAAACAACTCATGAAGCCTTTCCTAAAACCCGACGCAGGACGCGTCGGCTTGCGTGTGATTTTATATATTGCCTTGGAGCCATTGCGATATTGGGCAATACTGAACTCCAAATATTCTGTTATTACTTATTGCAACCCTGTGTGTGTAATTTCCTATATATCTAAAAACCTCATCAGAACTGGCAAATGGCTTTTTACTATAGACCACCCAATCCTTTTTATACAAAGGTTTTAAAAGG